>NZ_JASDCT010000003.1:0-454295 GCF_030407735.1 Planococcus sp. APC 3900
CTCTAAACCTTTTGTTGCTGTCATTAAAATCGCTCCTTTAATCTGATTCAAGTTCCCAGTCCTGCCGCAAAACCGATTTATTGTAATAGTCAGTAAAGCGTTTACATTTTCAGAATTTTTGTAAGTCTTTAGCAGGTCAAGACCGTAACTCGGGGTATCTGTGACTATTCTGTGTTATTTATTTACTTTAACTTATTTGAATAAAAAAACTGTTTAAAATGTCTGTGATTGCAGAAATCATGCTTAAAGCAGAATATTCAATAGTTAAAGAAGAGAATATTCTAAAAAAGTAATATTGACCAACATATCACGTGTATAAAAACAACAAAAATATAGTTTTCTAGATTATTTCAAATTTTTTAAAAAATATTATTAGACATTTCTTCTTACAGCCGCAAGGATTCACGACATTTCAGCTGCAAATGGAAATAAATATTTTCAAAAATACCCTTGTATTATTTTGCAATAGCATATATTCTCTTTAGAATCGCTTCTAAAACGTTGAAGCAGATAAAAATGGTTTAAAGGAGGATTTTTAATGGGCAAAACAAAAAACAGATGGCTGATTGCTTTAGCAGCCATAGCGATTCAATTATCCATTGGAGCGGCTTATGCCTATAGCGTCTACACAACACCGATCAGCGCTGAAATGGGCTGGGCACCTAAAGAAATTACGTATGCTTTCACCATTATGATGGCACTTGGAGGAATCTCCGCTGCATTCTTCGGAGGATTTGTTGAGAAGAACGGTCCACGGAGATCAGCAATTTTAGCAGCTTTCCTATTCGGTATCGGACAAGCTGGAGCAGGCTTTGCTGTTCAAATTGATTCACTGGTTTTATTCCTTCTTACATACGGTTTGTTAAGTGGACTTGGATTAGGGGTAGGCTATATTGCACCTATTTCCACTCTTGTTAAATGGTTTCCGGACCGCAGAGGATTGGCTACAGGAATGGCTGTTATGGGCTTCGGCGCAGGAGCTTTGATTACAGCACCTGTTGCAGCCAACCTGATGGAGTCATTTGGCGTCAGCACTACCTTCTACATGTTAGGCATCAGCTATTTTATCTTGATCATCTTGGGTGCTTCATACATCGCACCGCCGCCTGTAAACTGGATGCCAGCTGGTATGCAGCAAGCAATTGATTCGGGCAAAAAAGTAATGAAAAAGGATTTGGCGCAATTGACTGCTAAAGAAGCAGTCAAGACTCGCCGCTTCTGGATGGTCTGGTCGATGATGCTGATCAATGTCAGTGCGGGCATCATGATCATCTCGGTGGCATCACCGATGTCACAGGAATTAATCGGACTTTCTGCAGCAGGCGCTGCTACGTTAGTCGGTATCATGGGAATCTTTAATGGCGGCGGCCGACTCGGGTGGGCGGCAATTTCCGATTACATCGGACGGCCAACAGTCTTCACCATTTTCTTCGCTCTTCAAATAGTGGCATTCACGATGCTTCCAAACATCACACATGTATTGGTATTCCAAGCGTTGATTTTGGTAGTTGTCAGCTGTTACGGCGGAGGATTCTCCAACTTGCCAGCATTTGTCGGAGATCTTTTTGGAACCAAACAATTGGGTGCAATCCACGGTTATTTATTGACAACTTGGTCGATGGGCGGCATTATCGGACCTGCTATCGTTTCGCAAGTCAGAGAACGTACAGGCAGCTATGAACCGGTTTTCTACATTTTCATCGTTTTGGTTTCCATTGCTTTCTTGATTTCGTTATTGATCCGTTGGGATATCAAACGAATTGAAGGACATCCGAAAGCGGAGAAAACACAAAAATCTGCTTCAAAAGGACTTAATCTTCAAGAGGGAAATAACTAAAAGAATTAGTTCTATTGTTGTTATTTCGATAGAAGAAAAATGATATAAAAGTCATGATTTAAAAATGCTGCAGTTTCGCTTATAAAGCACCAATAAGCAAAAGATCCGTTTTCGAAAACCTTTAAGGTCTTCTGAAAACGGATTTTTTGTCTATATCATAGTTTGTAAATCACCGATATGAAGAGGATTTGCACCCTGGCAACATAAAATGACATATATATATATATAAAGGGTTCAGGTTCTTATTTGATTGTTTGTCCAGAAATTTCTTGTGCGTAGCCTAATGTCATTTTTTCATTGCAAATATCAAATGTCTGCCGCTATTCCTATTTTCACGGTATGAGAAGCCATCAGGGCTTGAAAAGGTACATGTTCTATCGATATCAATCTGTTCGGAAGGTATACCGGCAAGCTCGCATTGTCTTTTTACAACGGCTTGATTGTCGATATGGTATTTGCTTGATGCATTATTATAAAACATGAATTCAGAAGCATAGCCGAGGGCATCGAATTTGAAATAGACGTCTTGATCCACTTCAAATTTTTGTTGGCTGATGGCGGACCCAATTTGAATTTCAAGGTCATCCGGGTCGGATTTCTCGACCTCGATCAGTTGCTGAAGCAACTTCAATGTGATCTCTTTGATGGTACCTTGCCAGCCGGAATGGATGACGCCGACCAAGCCGGTTTTCCGGTCGCGGATAATGACAGGTACACAATCAGCTGCAAAACTGCATAATACAAGGCCGGAATCATAGGTATATAGCGCATCGGTGTCCGCAAAGGCGTCTTTTGCATAAATTGCTCCGCGACCGCTGTCTGCTTTAGAGACGCGCCGAAAATTGGCGCTATGCGTTTGATTGGCGCATATGAAATGGGCGAGCGGAGTGTTCAGGTGGTGTGCCAGTTTTTCACGATTGGCCAAAACCATTTGTGGATTTTCACAGGCATGCAGCGCCATGTTATTGTTTTCAGGCTCGGCAGCGTCTTTTTGTGTCATGCCGGCTATAAAGCTTTCTTCATTTGCATAGAATTTCAGTTTCATTTTCATCACCTTTCTTACATATAGAGTAACAGAAAGTAAATGCAGAGGAAGACAGATGCAGCTCTTTAGTTTATTGCACAAAAAAGCCCTCCCTGAAAAATTACAGGGGAGGGCTGTTTGTGGTGTATGTCTTATACCAATGAAGCAGGTTTCGCTAAGGCTTCATCAACTGAAACAAAATCAAAGCCAAGGTCTTTAGCTACTGCTTCATAAGTGACGCTGCCGTTTGCTGTGTTGACGCCAAGCTTCAATGCCGGGTTTTCTGCGATCGCTTTCTGTACGCCTTTATTGGCCATTTGCAGTGCATAACCAACTGTGACATTCGTCAAAGCGATTGTCGACGTGCGTGGAACTGCGCCAGGCATATTAGCTACCGCGTAATGGACTACATCGTGTTTTACATACGTCGGATCATCATGTGTGCTGATGCGGTCTGTTGTTTCGAAGATTCCGCCTTGATCGATGGCGATATCTACGACAACAGAGCCAGGGTTCATGGATTGAACCATTTCTTCTGTCACCAATTTCGGTGCTTTCGATCCCGGAATGAGGACTGCTCCGATAACCAGATCAGATTCTTTCACCGCTTCTGCGATATTGAATGGATTGGAAATCAATGTCGTCACATCAGTTCCAAAAATATCATCCAATTGGCGAAGGCGTTCCGGGCTCAAGTCAATGACCGTTACTTGTGCGCCAAGGCCGATTGCCATTTTCGCAGCATTCGTCCCTGCAACTCCACCGCCGATGATTGTCACTTTGCCGCGTTGCACACCTGGTACACCGGACAATAAGATTCCTTTGCCGCCGTATACTTTTTCAAGGAATTGAGCGCCGACTTGGGCAGCCATCCGGCCAGCCACTTCACTCATAGGCGTCAATAATGGAAGAGTACGGTTAACCGAAACCGTTTCATAAGCGACCGCAGTTACTTTATTGTCTACCAATGCCTTTGTCAATTCAGGTTCAGCAGCAAGGTGAAGGTAAGTGAACAATAACAGGTCTTCACGGAAGTATTTGTATTCAGAAGCAACGGGTTCTTTTACTTTCATGACCATTTCAGCAGACCAGGCTTCCTGGGCTGAGCCAACCATTTTCGCTCCTGTCGCGATGTAATCTTCATCTGTAAAGCTGCTTCCCAATCCAGCACCCGTTTCGATGATGACTTGATGTCCAGCTCTTACAAAAGCGTCGACTCCAGCAGGAGTGATGGCCACTCGGTTCTCGTTGTTTTTGATTTCTTTCGGAATTCCAATAATCATTATTCTTCCCCCTATAAAACGAATGGTGTAGATATCCATAAGTATAGCGGTAACGCTGTTGTTGTTCATTGTATGAAATAAAGAAATAAGTCCGACTCTTTTGTGAAATCTCACAAAAGACTATTTTTCATCAAATTTCCGTGCTTTCAGATCAAGGTAAATGCCCAGTTTTTCATTGACATCGCTTAGACGGATACTGCCTATTTCCGAGATGCGTTTGATGCGGTAGTGAAGCGTATTAGTATGGACAAACAGTTTTTTGGCTGCATCGTTCATATTGCTGTCTTGTTGGATAAAAACTTCCAATGTCTTCAACAGGTTGGAATTATGAAGTCTGTCATAAGTCTCAAGTTTAGCGATGGCAGGATGCTCATATCGCTTAGCGCGTTGGTCTTTATGAAGCACATCCATATACCTGAAAACGCCAAGGCGCCGGAAATGGAAGACGTTTTCGAGCTCCTCAGGAAAGCGTTTCTTCATTTCCAAAACTTTCGATGCTTCCTGGTAACTCGTTTCTGCTTTATCAATATCGCCATAGCTTGTTCCGTAAGCGCCTTCAACATCCAAAATGGAAAAACGGTTGGCCATTTCAGAAATGAAGAAGGATATAAAATCATCAAAGGCTTCGTCTGCTGGCTGTGATGGATGCGGGGAAGCGATCAAAATCAATTCCTCATCCATGACCACTAAAAAGTGATTGATGATTTTCTGGCTGGTGGTGATCAAATAGGAAAGTTGTTCTTCCATTTTTCGGGTGATGTCCTGCTGGAATCGGAAAGTTAAAACTGTAAAACTGTCCGGCATCCGCAGATTCAGGTCATAGAATTTATCATGAATTTCTTTTAAGGATTTGTATTGGCCAGTAAGAAGCTGCCAAAAAAAGTCTTGGTAATTTTCTTCTTTTCGTTTTCGGTTCTGGTACAGCTTCGCCATCAAAGGAGTCGCAGCACTTGCTGCGTCTTTCAAGAGGTCCAATTGCTCATTCATGAGTTTTCGAGGTCCTTCGACGACCCAAATATAGCCTAAAATTTCATTGTTTTTCCGAATGGCAATCGCTACCCGGTCACGCAGCCCAATGTCTTCGATATGGGGGATGCGCAGCGCAGCGTCCGACTGCATCAATTTTGGAATAATTCCTTCTTTCCATAACCGATTAATCACCTTTTCAGGTACGCGCTGCGAAATGATGGTGCCGATCCGAGCAGCATCGGTGTCGTCTTCATGGGAACTGTAAGCATGGAGGCGATGATTCGTATCTTCAATAGTGACTGGACACAGCAGGTTTTCGTGGATGCTGTCGACCAGCTCCTTCAAATCGAAAAAAGATTTCTTGAATGGGTTCTTTGGTGTCATTTCGTTCATGGAGGCGCTCCTTTGACGGTCTTTAATCTTCAAAGCCGTAGTCATTAATCTCTATTATCAGTATAACGAAAAGAGGCGCCTTCCTCTACAGCCGTCAGCTAGAATCAACAGGGATAATATCGGAAAGAGAGGCTTTACATCTTTTGGGGCAAGGTTTATGGTAAAGAAAAGTGATCGGTTCGTTAAAGGGGAATGAAAGGCATCAGGTGAAGAAGTACTTATAATGGGCGTTCTTAGTCGGATTACCAAGGCAGAAGTGTTTCAATCCAAAATAGACAGGAAAGAAAGGGGATCATGAACATGCCATTAGAAATAGTCCAAAACGACATTACCAAAATGGAAACGGATGCTATTGTTAATGCGGCCAATTCAGCGCTTCAAATGGGAGGTGGTGTCTGTGGAGCGATTTTCCGGGCAGCAGGTGCGGAACAGTTACAACAGGCCTGTGATGAAATTGGGTATTGTCCGACAGGGAAAGCAGTTTTCACAGAAGGCTTCCGCTTGCAAGCAAAATACATTATTCATACTGTGGGACCAGTGTGGCAGGGCGGTGCGCATGAAGAAGAGAAATTATTGCGTTCTTGCTACCGGAATTCATTGGCGCTGGCAACATCTTTAGATTGCAAGTCGATCGCATTTCCGCTTATTTCTTCAGGAATCTATGGTTACCCGAAAGAACAGGCGCTGGAAACAGCTGTTTCGGAGATTGAGTCATTTTTAGAAACACAAGAACTGCTGGTATATATGGTGCTGTTCAGCGGATAAAGTCACAGCTGATTTCTGGATGATGGCAGAAAGAAACAAGCTGTCTTTCCGGTGATGGGAAGGCAGCTTGTTCCAAGGCTAAGCTTTTAACTATTGTTAAAGTGTTGTGATCGACCGGTTGGTCAATTGGCTGGTATGTTCCACTTCAGTGTCAGACTTTAACGGAGAAGAATTCACCAGGAATGGTCAATAGCACCTCATAGAACTTGGGCATAACGCCGAAGCCCCAAATCACCCCGGAAAATCATTTCGATTTGAGCACACCGCTTTCCACAAGATTATTTAAAGCACCGATGTTTTTAAAACGGAAATAACCGCTTAAGCGGTTCAAGTCTTTTTGCGTCCAGTTTACATATTCTGCATTGAGCTCAAAGTCCGGCTCTAATTTGAGTACCAGGTTTTTTGCGTATTCCACTTGTTTTTGAGTCAACGGCTTTTCATCTGTTTTGGCTTTATTGGCGGAAAGTTGTTTGATCACTTCTGCAGGAGAATTAATGGTTTTTTGGATTTTTTCAGTGTAAATGCCTCGTTTGATCCATCCCAGGTCTTCTCTAGTTAAATTGAACCACTCACCTTCCAGGCGTTTAGCGGAAAAGTGTTGGTGAAAGGCACTTTCGGTCTGATGGTGATCAGCCGTCTTAATAAGGAAAATCAATTTGTTTTCAAAAGGCAATTTGACGTTGAAGACATTCATCCGTCTGTCGATGTGTTTGGTTTTGCCGATTTTGAAGGAGCCGGTCATATATTCCTGAACAAAATAGACATAGCCAGGCGCTTTACCAGGCAATGCCGGTAGCTGAATAATCCGGTCAAGTTCCTGCTGGTTAGAGTCAAAGAGGTAGATTTTCTCTGTATCTATTGTTGGCCTTGAAGCTTCAGTAACAGCGACGGGTCTGGTTTTTGAAAAATTGCTGAAAAATTTCTTGAACATAATGGCACCTCCTCAAGCTGATTGAAAAATCAATGCTTTCCTTATAGTATAATATATATTAGATGGAATTAGAGGGTGTAAGTTCAAAAAATGTAAATTAATTTACTTACAAGGGGATGTCTGGAAAATGGGGGATGCTGATAAAAAACGGTGGGAATTCTTTAATGATACTGACAGGCATTGAATCGACAAGGTTCCAATATCTCCTGAAATTATACATAGAACAAACTGGACAAAAGAGTTTTACTGGATTAGGCAAAAGTCTGAAAAGCTGAAGGACTTTTTCTGCAATCAGAGTGTTTAAAGAAAACCCGCGAGATTATTTTGCTGATCTGTTAAGTGAAGGAAGCGAAGAAGAAGGGTGCCAGACTTTAGTTTGTAAAACTACTTTTTAGGCAGTCACTGCTAGTCTGGATGCAAAAAATACAGGTGACTAGCTGTACATCGCTCAGTTTTTTCAATTGGTTTTTTGGAAGGAGAAACAAACGGATTTTTGAGGTGCAGTGCTGAACAGCTTGCTATATCTGACTTTGGGAGTTTTTTTAAAAAAACAGATGGAGAGGGGAGGGGACTTTTTTTGAAGGAACAACCGAAAATCGATATTCCGGGTACAGGTTTCGGGAGCTTTTTAAATGCTGTTTCAGTGCTGGTATTTTTAACGATGTTGGTGTATTTATTTGTTCAGTATGGTGCATTGCCTGACCAAGTGCCCGGCCATTATGATGGGGCGGGACAAGTCGACCGTTGGGGAGGAAAAGAAGAATTATTTCTCCTTCCATTAATCGGAGCGGCATTATGGATCGGCATGTCAGTACTTGAAAAATATCCGCATACCTATAATTATTTGAACCTGACAGAAGAGAATGCCGAAGCCCAATATAAAAATGGGCGATTGATGATCAATGTACTGAAGAATGAAATTGTCATCTTGTTCAGCTGGATCAACTTTCAAAATATTCGTGTGGCTCTGGGAGAAGCGGATGGTCTGGGTTCATTCTTCATGCCCGTTTTTCTGGCAGTCATTTTTGGGAGCATCCTGTTCTTTATGATTCGTATGCTGCGGAAGTAGATTATCTTCATCCACAGTCAGCTGTGCACAGTTGCGCACAGCCAAAAAGGGTTATCCACAAATTCTGAAAGTTGTTACTATTTTGATGATACAGTTGTACTGTTTATATAGCGGTCCAAAAAATAGTGTAATACAGTTGTGTTAAAAAGATTGAAAATTATTATTATTCTGATAGTATTGAAATATGCCAAAACTAATTGATCCGATCGAGCGTAAGCAGTTGATTGCACAGGCCACGTGGAAAATCATGCTGGAGCAAGGAAGGGAAAGTGCATCTGTAAGAAAAATTGCAAAGGAGGCCGGTTTGTCGTTAGGTGCAATGCGGTACTACTTTTCTACGCAGGAGGAACTTATGCTTTATGCGGAAGCGCTGGTGTATGAACGCTTGACAGATGCTGCTGCCTCAATATTTCAGGAAGAACTGCCGCCTTTGGAAAAGATCATCAATGTGCTATTGACGTTCTTGCCAACGGATAGTGAACTGGAAACAGAAGCGAAAGTAAGGTTGATTTTTAAAGTTCATGCCCACCATAAACAAGCAGCTTATAATGAACAGCAGGACGGAGCATTGCAGGCCATTAAAAACATTATGTCCAACTTGATCTTATTGAACATGCTGAAGAAGGACCTGAATGTTCCGTACGAAACTGACAGATTGATCTATTTACTGGATGGCATGGTATTGGATGCGATGGTCAGGCCGGACCAAACCAGCCGGGAACGCCAGCAGGAAATGGTTATCTATCATTTGAATTCCATCTGCAAAGAAGACATAAATTTATAAAACAGAACGGCAGCCATGACAATCCGCTTGTCATGGCTGCCGTTCCGTTATTAGTGATAGGAAAGTCTTTGATAATTAATTAAATTGATTATTCAGAAAAAACTAACATCTAATCATGGTAATATGCTACCATCTAAGTAAAGTTCTATTGTTTTCAGCATTCTTTTCTTCCTTTCCCAGAAAGAGGTGAGAACCGATGTAACGATAGTCGAAATAAGCAGTTTGGAAAAAACGAAATTTCTTTTAACTTCTCTATGTATGGCTTCGTTTTTTTGGAATGATTAATTTCAGAAGAGAGGGATTTATATGGCTGAAGGTAAGAATCGTGCACGGATCCAACGCTTCGGGAGTCATTTAAGTGGAATGATCATGCCGAACATTGGCGCGTTCATCGCTTGGGGGCTCATAACGGCATTATTTATTCCTGATGGTTGGTTGCCTAACGAAGATTTAGCGACCTTGGTTGATCCCATGATTAAATACTTGCTGCCTTTGCTGATCGGTTTTACTGGTGGACGGTTGGTGTATGACTTCCGCGGGGGCGTAGTCGGAGCGACAGCCACCATGGGTGTCATCGTCGGATCTGATATTCCGATGTTTCTAGGTGCCATGATCATGGGGCCGTTAGCCGGATATCTCATGAAATTGGTTGACCGGTTGTTCTTGGATAAAATACGTGCAGGATTTGAGATGCTGTACAATAATTTCTCGGCCGGTATTTTAGCCGCAATTCTAGCGGGGATATCATTGAAAGGAGTCGGGCCAATTGTTAATTCATTGACAAACAGCCTCGCTGCCGGGGTGGAAGTCATTGTCAACAACGGCTTGTTGCCACTGGCGAGCATCATCATTGAACCAGCGAAAATACTATTCCTGAACAATGCCATCAATCACGGTTTATTGAGTCCATTGGGTGTAGAGCAGGCAGCAACGAACGGCAAATCCATTCTGTTTCTTTTGGAGACGAATCCTGGACCAGGTCTAGGCGTCCTGCTTGCCTTCATGATTTTCGGAAAAGGAATTTCCAAGAGTTCAGCACCAGGAGCAGCCATCATCCAATTTCTCGGTGGGATTCATGAAATCTACTTCCCTTATGTGTTGATGAAGCCTCTTTTGCTGCTGGCGGTCATCGGTGGGGGGATGAGCGGTGTGTTCACATTCGTTCTACTGGATGCAGGCTTGGTCGCTACTCCGTCACCCGGCAGCATCTTCGCGCTGCTAGCGCTGACGCCGCAAGGCAATTACGTGGCAGTGGTTCTCGGGGTAATAGTGGCAGCTGCTGTGTCGTTCACCATTGCTTCAGTCATATTGAAAACGACTAAAGACGTGGAAGAAGATCTATCGGCTGCTACAGGCAAAATGGAAGAGATGAAAGGCAAGAAAAGTGCAGCAGCCGGCTATTTGGCCCCTCAGGCTGCGCAAGGTCCGACAGCGGATGCCAACAGTGATGTCCTGCAGGAAGGTGCTGTGGTAACGTCGGATCCGGGCATGAAAAGAGCCGATCAGGTACGGCGAGTCGTTTTTGCCTGTGACGCTGGCATGGGGTCGAGCGCGATGGGTGCATCTTTATTGAAGAACAAATTCAAAAAAGAAAATATTGATATTCCAGTCACCAATACCGCCATCAGCCAATTGCCGGAAGATGCGGATATTGTCGTCACTCATAAAGATCTGACACCGCGCGCCAAAGAAAAATTGCCGCAGGCTGAGCATATTTCTGTCGAAAATTTCATGAATAGTCCAGAATACGACAAACTGGCACAGCGGTTGAAAAAATAACCAGTCATCTAAGTTAAAATTCTGACGGGAGTGATGGAAATGGCAAAAGCCGTATTAAAACGGGAAAACATCAAACTAAATGTCCCACTGTCTACTATGGAAGAAGGCATTCGTTACACAGGAGGAATTCTGGTGGACAATGGCTATGTGGATGCTGGTTATGTAGACAAAATGCTGGAGCGTGAAGGAATGGCTTCTACTTTTATGGGCAATAGCCTGGCGATACCGCATGGTACGGAAGACGCGAAAGCGAACGTGCTGGAAACGGGCATATCCGTAGTCACGGTTCCGGAAGGGATCGATTTTGGAAGTGGCAACATCGCGAAAATCCTGATCGGCATCGCCGGAAAAAACAACGAGCATTTGGAAATTTTATCGAACATTGCAATTGTCTGTTCAGAAGAAGAAAACATCGACAAGATTTTGAACGCCACTTCAGAAGACGAGATTATGGATCTGTTCAGTGAAGTAAGCTGAATTAGGCAGTTTCAGGTTTGGAAACGGCGATCCGCTCAGATGAAAAAAACGATTTTATGAAGTCGGAATAGGTAGGCACTAGCGGGAATCAGTGCCTATTTGTTGCTTAACTATAAGAAATTTATTGCTCAGGCAGCATTTTGGCGTTTATTTAAGAAGGAAATTTTGAACAAATTTCAATTTGGTAATAGTTTGTTCATATTTGTTCTGTATACTGAGACTATGAATAAGTCTTGGAGGTTGATGAAAATGAGCGGAACCTTATTTTATGCTAATCCCAAACCGAAAACAGCGCGTGAAATCGTTGAATTTCTAAAAATGCAGGGCATCAATGCAGAAGTGTGTAAAAAAGCAGATTGTCTATGAAGCGACTCCAAAAAACCCTCGCAGACCTTTGTGGTCTGCGAGGGGTTTTTGGGATTTCATATAATTGGTAGTCAATAGCTGAGCGCTTTTTCATACATCCATCTTTTTAGGTTGCCTATTGAATTAAAAGAGATGGCTTCTCCTGTGTCTTTATGTTCTGCTTTTACGATGACATCAAATTCATTGGGAGTAAATGACCAACCGTCCTCCACTAATGCACGCGCCATCTTAACGATCATGCTTGAGCCTTTTATCGAGTCCAAGTTCATTTTCACCATCTCCTTTTTTAAGTAGTTGAACGTAATTATAATCTATTTGTCAGAATTTTAAAACATTTATTACTCGACAATGACAATAATGTGTTTACTGTTTCAATTCTATTCCCAGCAGATTAAAAATCCAAACTTTATTGCTTGGCCGTTAATGAAAGAAAAAAGCTTTGTCACAAATCTGTGACAAAGCTTTTAAGCGGCATAATAAAGAGGAGCAAGTCCAATTTAACTATTTTTTTGAAGTTCTGCAGAATGGTCTTTTGTGAGCTGTCCGACGATAGTGGCCACCACTTTATCGATGTAGGGATCTTTAGTGGCTTTTAAGGATGCGGACGCAAAAGTACGATGTTTCATGATTTTGTAATAGCCGTACATACTGTCTTCCAATGGCATGTTTTCGTCTGACAAAAACGAAGAGTTCAGTATTTTACCTAACGCGGCATCGTCCTGTGCCACAATCAATGCCGGATTGAGTAAATTGAAATCCCCATCGATCATCCCATTTTCATAAAAAGCATGGAGGGCGGAAATCCGTTCATTTGATAATTCCAATTTTCTTTCATATAAAGAAGGGCAGGTTATCTTTAATTCATTCAAGTAAATTTCTGAAGCATAAACAGCAGAAAAAGCCGCTTGTTCAAATACACTTGGCAACCGCTGGCTATAGGGGTAGCGGGGATTGCTGATGAAATCGTTGCTTCTTTTCAAATACTCAATATAGATTTCGGTAACTTCCAGGATGATGTCTTCTTTTGATGCGAAAAAATTATACAGGGAAGCTCTGCTGATTCCCATTAAACGAGCCAGATCTTGAATCGTCAATGTAATGAATCCTTTTGTCCGAACAGTTTCCATTATTTTTTCAGCATAGGATCGGCGCATGACCCGCCTTTCCTCCGGTGAAATTTTACGCATAAAAACACCCCCATCTTTAGGGAAATTATAGCATATTCAAGCTTAAGGCAGATGGTTAATTTTTCGTCTGCTTGTTTAACAATATCCATGGTGTGGGTAAAGAGGATAAGACCCATTTATTGTAGACTGTTTTTTGGAAAAAAGTCTAAAGTAAAAGAACGGAGATGAACGGATATGACAACAGAAAAAACAGCAATTATTACAGGAGCAAGCAGTGGAATTGGGGAAGCAACAGCCAAAGAGTTAGCGGCTCGCGGCTATTCCGTCTTGCTCGCTGCAAGACGTGAAGAGCGGTTGAAAGAACTGAAAGAAGAAATCGAAGCCGCTGGCGGAAAAGCAGATTATCAGGTAACGGATGTAACTTCTGCAGATGAAATGAAAGCCTTGGCTGATCGGGCAATTGAGAAATATGGAAAAATTGATATATTGGTCAATAATGCCGGTTTGATGCCCTTGTCGTTCATGAACAAGTTGAAAGTCGATGAATGGGATCGGATGGTCGATGTCAACATCAAAGGCGTCCTTTACGGAATCGCTGCAGTCCTGCCAATTATGGAAAAACAGAAGTTCGGCCATATTTTAAATGTTTCTTCAGTAGCCGGCCATACAATTTCCAAAGGCAGTGCAGTTTATAGTGGAACCAAATTTGCAGTGCGCGCCATATCGGAAGGGTTGCGTATGGAAATTGACCCGTCACATGAAATCCGTGTGACTATTGTATCTCCGGGTGCAGTAGCCACAGAATTGACGAACACGATCACCGACGATGATGTGTTGAATGCCTTTAAAGAAGGCGGCCAAATGGAATTGCTCAATGCGCAGGACATCGCCAACGCTATTGCTTACGCTGTAGAGCAGCCGGCGCATGTTGATGTGAACGAGATTCTGATTCGCCCGAGACAACAACCTTAAAGAGAACCTTCAATCAAAGGGGTTCTTTATCTCCACTGGATGTTAGTTGTTCCATAATGACCGTTAAAGCGGGGTAAATCGAAACAAGGATGGAGACGATTCAAATGAAAACCGATTTCTCGAAGATCTATATAAATGGTGAATGGATAAAAGGTTCAAGCGACAGCCAAATGAAAAACACGAACCCTTTTACAGGGGAAGAGCTGGTAACTACTCAGGCAGCAGACAAAAACGATTTGGATGCTGCATACAAGGCGGCTGCTGAAGCACAGGTAGCATGGGCTAAAGAATTGCCGCAAACCAAACGCGAAGTCATTGAAAAGGCATTGGAAGTCATGCTGGAAAACAAAGAACTGATCATCGATTGGCTGGTCAAGGAAGCCGGCAGCACAGTCATCAAAGCGACTGTCGAGTTCGGGGCATCCATTAACATTTTAAAGGAAGCTGCAACATTTCCTTTCCGTATGGAAGGCAAGATTCTCCCTTCACAGCATGCTGGCAAGGAAAACAGGGTCTACCGAAATCCCCTGGGCGTCATCGGCATCATCAGCCCTTGGAATTTCCCATTGCACTTGGCGATTCGTTCAATCGCACCTGCCATCGCAATCGGCAACGCGGTGGTCATCAAACCGGCTACTGATACACCTGTAACCGGTGGGCTGTTGTTTGCCAGCATTTTTGAAGCGGCTGGATTGCCTAAAGGTTTGTTGAACGTGGTAGTCGGCCGGGGATCTGAAATCGGTGATGATATCGTTAAGCATCCGACCCCTCGCTTGATTTCCTTTACCGGATCGACGCCTGTCGGCAAACGTATCGGGGAACTTGCTGGCGGCGCTTTGAAAAAAACAGCACTTGAGCTTGGCGGAAATAATAACTTTATTGTATTGGAAGATGCCGATGTAGACCAAGCGGTCGATTCTGCTTTATTCGGCAAATTCTATCATCAGGGACAGATTTGCATGGCCATTAACCGTATTTTCGTTCATCAGGACATTTACGAACAATTTGCTGAAGAGTTTATTGCCCGTGCCGGCAAATTAAAATTCGGCAACCCAGCAGAGCAGGATACACAAGTTGGTCCATTGATCAACCGCGACCAAGTCGACCGCATTCTCAAAGACATTGACGCAAGTGTCGAACAAGGAGCAGAAGTGCGTCTCGGCGGAAACGCTAAAGACAATGTACTCGAACCGACTGTGTTGACTGGCGTAACTAACGACATGCCACTGGCTGAAAACGAAATCTTCGGTCCTGTTGCAATTTTAATTCCGTTCAGCAGTGATGAAGAAGTGATTGACATGGCAAATGCTTATCCATTTGGATTGAGTGGTGCTGTGCATTCAGCGAATATCGAGCACGGAACAAATATTGCACATCAGATTCACACGGGCATGATTCATGTCAATGATCAGCCGGTCAATGATGAAGCGCATATGCCGTTCGGAGGAGAAAAAGATTCAGGGCTCGGCCGCTTTAACGGCGAGTGGGTCTTGGAAGAATTCTCGACGCTCAAATGGCTATCAGTTCAACACAAGCGCCGCCAATATGGTCCTTTTGTCGACAATACAAAAAAATAATAGATGTTTATACATGCAGCCACCTGATTGTGGCTGTATTTTTTTATTAAGTCAAACAGCAGTTATGGATAAACAATCAATAAGCCAATACAAGGGAATAACAAAGAAAGAGTCGAATCCTATATACAATAGTGAATTTGGAAAGAGGAGTTGATGAACGGTGGCCGGATTGTTTCCACATTTGTACGATACAGCGATGCAGCCGCTGGAGAAGATGCGCTTTGAAAAGATCCGTAGCGGTTTAGTACGGAAAGCGGAAGGCCGGGTATTGGAAATCGGATTTGGGACAGGAGCGAACTTCCGTTATTATCGGAACGTTGAACGGGTTGATGCCATCGAGCCGAATCCTGCTATGAGCAGACAGGCCATCAAGCGGATCAAAAAAGCCCAAATCCCGATTGCTACATACCAGACAACCGCTGAAAATCTTCCCTTCGCGGATAATAGTTTCGATACGGTAATGGCCACTTTGGTGTTTTGCACCATTCCCAATCCTGAACAGGCGCTGCGAGAAATTCAGAGGGTCAGCAAGCCAGGGGCGAAAATTCTAATGTTTGAGCACGTTATAATGGATCAGAAAATCTTTGGGAAAACTCAGGTAGCCTTGACTCCATTATGGAAAAAGCTCTGTGACGGCTGCCATTTGGACCGTGATACGCTTTGGTTGGTGGCCAATTCGGGTTTGAAAGTCGACAAAGTGACTTCTTACTATAAAGGGCTGTTTTTAACGATTGAAAGCCGCTGTATTCAATAATGATGCTTTCTGCAGCAAGTTATCGCTACTAACAGAAAGAAGGCGATGGACGTGACGGATTATATTCATATTAAAGGGGCTTCTGAGAATAATTTGAAGAATGTCTCCTTAGCGATTCCTAAACAGCAGTTTGTGGTGATTACCGGGCCTTCGGGTTCAGGGAAATCGACATTGGTATTGGACATCATACAACGGGAAAGCCAACGGCAATACATGGAACTGAATGGCATGACCACCAATTTCATCAATAAACCCAAAATGGAATCAATCAGCGGCCTGTCTCCATCCATCGGCATCGGACAGCAGCAATCCACCAACCGAAATCCGCGGTCAACGGTCGGCACGGTGACAGATATGTATACGTACCTGCGGATCATCTATGAAAAATTGGGCGTTCGTGAATGCCCGAATTGCCATGAAAAAATTAGAAAACCCAAAGACTTGGACGAGGAAAGCGAGACGATGTTCTGCTCAGCGTGCGGCTACGAAATGGCAAACCTGAAAAAAGCCCATTTTTCTTTTAATACAATTGAAGGGGCTTGTGAAGCCTGTTCGGGACTTGGGAAAAAGTTAGGGATTCGAACGGAACAGGTGATTGATGACGAGAAAAGCCTGAACGAAGGTGCCGTAGTCATTTGGAATTCTGCAATCACTGATTATTACGGGAATTCAGCAATGGCAGCAGCTAAGCATTATGGATTCACGCTCGACAAAGACTTGCCGATAAAGGAATGGACGACCGTTCAGAAGGATCTGCTGTATTACGGAGTAGAGGATGAAAGGTTCACCAAGAATTATCCGAAAGTGCAGCCTCCTAAAACGGTCGCCAAAGGAAAGTTTGAAGGCGTCTTGACTGGGATGTGGCGAAGGTATCGGGAGAAAGGCGGTAACTCGGGAGAGGCGGACTTTTTCTTTCAGCAGCTTTGTCCGGAATGCCAAGGCACCAAACTGAAAAAGCAGAGCCGTGAAGTCACGGTAGGTGGAAAAACGATTTCTGACGTTTCTCACACTTCATTGGAATTGATACTCGAATGGGTCGAGGAAATTTCTGGAGATTTTAAGCGGAATGACGAATCTGTTGCAGTTTCACTTGTCTTTGAATTGTCAGAAAAAATTAAGCGCATTATTCACGTAGGGATTGGTTATCTGTCGATGGAAAGGCAGTCAGCCACCTTATCCGGCGGAGAAGCACAACGGCTGAGACTGGCTACTATTTTGGGTTCCAGTTTAACAGGCGTTTTGTATATATTGGACGAGCCGACTGCGGGGTTGCATCCTAAGGATACACAAGGGCTGGTCGACGTCTTAAAAAAATTGCGAGAATTGGGGAACTCGGTACTGGTCATAGAACACGACATCGATGTCATGAAACAGGCGGATTGGATCATCGATTTGGGTCCTGGCGCGGGAATAAACGGCGGTGAGATTGTTGGAGAAGGTACGCTGCCAGTTTTGATGAAACAAGAAAAATCGGTGACGGGTGCTTATCTGAAGGAAGAAAAGGCGCAGATAACTATGCGCAGAAAAGGAAATGGCCAGAGTATTACCATTCACAACGCTCACAAGAATAATTTGAAGAATATAACGGTGTCTATTCCGATGGGCTGTTTTAATGCGGTGACAGGAGTGTCGGGTTCCGGGAAATCATCTTTGCTTTTTGACATATTGGCAGCCAGTGGAGAAGAAGGCCATGTGAAAGATGGATATGACAAGATCACGGGCAAAGAAGGGATTAAACGGATGGTGACAGTTGATCAATCCAGTTTGACGCGTATGCAACGTTCCAATGTGGCGACCTATACAGAGGTCTATACACTGTTCCGAAACCTGTTCGCAAAACTGCCTCAAGCTAAGGAAAGCGGCTTGACCGCCAAACATTTTTCCTTCAACACAGAAGGAGGACGCTGCGAACATTGTCAGGGAATGGGTTTTGTATTCACGCCGATGTATTTCCTGCCGGATTTGGAAGTAGTCTGTCCGGTTTGTTCGGGCAAGCGTTTCAAGGAGAAAGTATTGGCTGTGACATACAAAGGGCAATCCATTTCAGACATTCTCAATGCCAGCATTGAGGAAAGCGTCGATTTTTTTATAGGCCAAAACAAAATTGTTTCTACTATAGAACTCCTTAGCGAAGTGGGTCTGGGTTATTTGAAGTGGGGGCAGACTTTGACGACTTTATCTGGTGGAGAAGGCCAGCGCCTGAAGCTCGCGAAAGAACTGAACAGACATGCAAAAGGGGAAACGCTTTATATTTTAGATGAACCTTCAACAGGACTTCACCCGAACGATGTCAAAAAACTGCTGGTTCTGCTCAATAAGCTGGTGGATGAAGGGCATACCGTAATCATTGTAGAGCACAATACGCAAATCATCCGACAAGCCGATTGGGTCATCGATCTCGGACCGGAAGGCGGAGCTGCGGGCGGCAGCGTTATTGCCCAAGGTACTCCTGAAGACATCAAAGCGTGCGAGGATTCCTATACGGGAATATATCTATGACAGACACACGCAGTAAAAAGTCTGAATCTACCCGTAATCTTGAAAGCTTTTAATTGACAATAAAACACCATTTTCTATAATTATTATTAGAAAGAGTAATAATTCACTCATCCATCGGTAAACTGAAACTAAAGGAGGGATAGGTGGTGTAACAGAAAGGCTCTGCTTGTATAGGAAAGGATATAACGGGTTTTAGAGAGTGTCGAAGTAAATTCGTTTAAATTTTTCCGAAGGGAGAGTTTAAAGATGAGACTTTTGCCAAGAAAACGGGAAGATTTTTTCCCGAGCCTTTTTGACAGTAATTTTGAAGTGGATGTATTCGACCGTTTCTTCAAAGAAGCCAATTATCCGCAAGTAGATATAAAAGACGCAGAAGACCATTATGAAGTGGAAGTGGACCTTCCAGGCTTCAAAAAAGAAGACATCTCGGTTGAATACAAAGACGGGTACCTTCAGCTTCAAGGCAAGAAAGAAGAAAACAAAGAAGTAACCGAAAATGAAGGCCATTATATCCGGAAAGAACGTTCCTATGGTTCTTTTAAACGCAGTTTCTACGTTGGTGAAGTGGAACAAGATGATATTTCCGGATCCTTCAAAGACGGCGTTTTGATGTTGCAGGTGCCAAAATCCAAAGAAGACAAAAAAACAGAAGAAGGGCATCAGATTCTGATCGAGTAATAACATAGAATGACAAAAGGCCAAACAGCTATATCCGGCTGTTTGGTCTTTTAAAATGGGAGCCCATCAATTTTCGATATTCCCGTCCTACATAAGAATCAAGGTTTTCCGCAGGTTTCCCTGTGATGCGTTCAAAATCATCCGTTACTTCACTCATCAGTCCTTTAGCAGCGGCCTGATACAAAGAAGCAAGTACAGAGCCAAAGCCTTTTGGTTCATCGTAAGTTGAGGCAAATTCATCGTTGGACAATGGAGCGTAAACAATCGGCGAACCACTGATTTGCGTGAACAATTGCGCCAGCTCCTCCATAGACCAGGCTTTGGTTCCAGTTAAGGTATGTTCTTGGTTATGCAAGTCTTCTCTCAAGGCAATCTGGACAATGGCAGTTGAAAGGTCTTTTCTTGAAATGAACGATATCCGCTCATCCGCCACTGGATAAAGGATCTTTCCCCGTCTTGCCAATTCAGGCAGGTAAGGCGGCAAGGGATCGGAATACATGCCATTGCGTATATATGTGTAAGGCACAGTTCCGGAAGCGAGACGGCGTTGGACATAGCCAAAAAATGGACTCATCTTGAATGGGTTATTGCCTTGATCCGCCATAAATCCGATAAACAGAAATTGCTTCACGTTCATCTTTTCAGCTGCTATCATGGCATTTTCAAATTCCATAATTCGGGAAACACTTGGAAAAGTCAGACTCGGAATATAGATAAGGACATCTGTATCTTTGAAAGCTGAAGCAAGTTCTTGCTCGGAACGGTAATTGGCTTGTCTGATCTGGATACCTTGCTGTTGGAACTGTGCCGCTTTGTGGGGATTCCGAACCGTCAGTATCAGCTTTTCAGGAGCAATATGCTTCAGTGCTTCTTCGACTATTTTGGAGCCCAGGTTTCCAGTTGCAGCAGTGATGTTATACCTCATGCAAATTCCTCCAGTCACTAATCTTTTGTTACCTAATGTATTCCCGGATTTTCAAAAAAGTGAACTAAATTTGCCTTTAATGCGTTTTATAAGTAATAGCAGCTTAAGGACAAAATAAGCGATATGGCGATATACAATTCAGTATCAACTGGCCGTATTGGAGCGTATTTAAATTTCGTAAGAAGAAATGATATTCCTGGAGCGCCAACTATAGTAAAGTAGACTTACGAAATATGTAAAAAGGGAGACCGGGAATGGAAAAAAGTACCGATACATATTTATATATGCGAATCAGCGAACAGGATAAAGCGGCATTGGAGCAATTATACGACCGCTATGAAAAAATCTTGTTTTCTTTTCTCTACAAGATGCTGGAAGATCGCGAACTGGCAGAAGAAGCCTTGCAGGAAGTGTTTATCAAGATTTGGCGGGGCAAAGGGATTTACGATGAAAGCAAAGGCAAGTTTACATCATGGCTCTTCAGAATGGCGCAGAATACGGCCATCGATTTAATCAGGAAACGCAAAAAGCCTTCTGTTCCGATTGAAGAGGCGATGCAAATGGCCAGCCACGATCTGCCTGTTGACGAGCAGGTGGAATGGAAGGAAAAGAAAGGCCAAATTGAAACAGCCGTCCAGCGTCTATCGAGTGAACAGCAAAAAATGATTGATTTGTTTTATTTCAAAGGCCATACACACGAAACAATCGCGGACATGTGTGACATTCCGCTAGGGACCGTTAAGAGCCGAATACGGCTGGCATTAAAGAAATTAAAAACATCACTGCACGGAATGCAGGGAAGGGGGGCATATGATGACTAATATGGATTGTGATCAACTAATTGACTATCTGAATGGAACCTTATCAAAAAATGATACGGACCAATTTGAACAACATTTAACATCCTGTACAGAATGCCAGGAAATCGTTGAAGCGACAGGCCAGCTCCCTTATCTTGCAGATCCGGTGGAACCGCCGGCAGGCATGAAATCACGTATCCTGTCCAATGTATTCGAAGGGACACCAGAAAAAAACGATTCCCCTGTAGCATTAAAACCAGAAATGGCTGCCATACCGATTCAAAAGCCTAAACAAAAGTTTCACATCGGGAAGCCACTGATTGCAGCGGTCCTGCTTGCTTCATTATTGGGTAATGCTTATGCATTCATGCAATTATCAGATCAGAATCAAGAACCGGAAACGGCGATACAGTCAATTGAATTAGAGCCGAGTGCTGCATTTTCCGGAACCGCAACGGCGGCAATGATAGAAGAACAAGGAGCATTGAACCTTGTGGTGAAAGCCGACCAATTGGCCGAATTGGATGCCAGCCAGGTTTACCAGGTATGGCTGATCAAAGACGACAAACCGATACCAGCCGGCGCATTCTCTCCTAATCCGAACGGTGAAGGGGCCAGCTATTATCAACTAGAAGAATCCTCAGCAGAATGGGATACCATCGCCATTACGCTCGAGCCCGAGGCAGGGAATGAATTGCCGAAAGGTGAAGTTGTACTGAGTTCAGAGATTTAAACTGGCCGCATTAGCGGCCAGTTTTTTTATTTAAATTCTTTTTTTAAAAAATGTGATCTAAATGAAAACACTCTCCGTTATGTCTATGAAACTATAAAAAAAGAGGAGAGATGAATATGAAATTAAATAAATGTCTTTTAGCACTTCCACTATCTTTGGCTTTATTGGTACCAACAGCAGCATTGGCGGATAGCCACGGTGGCCATTCGGCATCAAGTGAATCGGCGATGGAATCAAGCACTGCAACACCTGCAGCAGAATTGCGCATCACTCTTGATACAGCATTGACGGAACATGCTTTTTTAGCAATTGAAACGATGCGCAAAGGAGCGGATGGAGCAGAAGATTTCGACCAGGCTTCAGCAGCGCTTTTAGCCAACTCGGATGATATCGCAGCAGCAGTCTCTTCTGTTTATGGAGAAGAAGGCGGAGCAGCTTTCCTTGAAATCTGGAACTCCCACATCGGCTATTTCGTGGACTATGTAGTAGCAACAGGTGAGGACAACCAAGAAGCGAAAGACCAGGCATTGGCTTCACTGGAAGAATACAAACAGGAGCAAGCAGCTTTCTTCGATACGGCAACGGAAGGAAGATTGCCGGCTGATGCTGTACTGGAAGGTTTGAACATGCACGTGGATCAGTTGGTTATGGCTTTTGATGATTATGTAGCGGGTGACTTTGAAGCGGCTTACACGGGCGAACGCGAATCTATCCACCACATGAGCATGTTTGCTGAAAGTTTGTCCGTTGCGATTGCAGATCAATTCCCGGATGTATTTGAAGGAACAAATCCTGATACACCTGCAGTTGATCTTCGTGCACAGCTGAATATGACATTTACAGAACATGCAGGGCTTGCAGCGATGGCGATGCAGGACGGCGCGGATGGCGCTGAAAGTTTCGACCAGGCTTCAGCAGCACTTCTTGCCAATGCAGATGATCTTTCTGCAGCAGTAGGATCTGTTTACGGCGAAGAAGCTGGAGCCCAATTCTCTGAAATCTGGAATTCACACATCGGCTACTTTGTGGATTATGTGGTAGCGACCGGTGAAGGTGATGCAGAAGCGCAGGAACAAGCGAAAGCGGATCTTGACGCCTATATCGTAGAACAGGCTGCCTTATTGGATGCAGCGACCGAAGGCCGCATTCCGGCAGCGGATTTTGAAGCCGGTTTGACAGCACACGTCGATCAATTGCTTGTGGCTTTTGATTCGTATGTAGCGGGGGATTACGAGACAGCTTACAGCTCGATTCGTGAAGCATACGCGCATATGACTATGCCGGCAGCGGGACTGTCAGCGGCGATTGTTGACCAGTTCCCGGAAGAGTTCAGTTCCACAGAAATGCCTTCAGAAATGCCTGCAACGGGTATGGGCGGCACAGCTGATTCCGGCACGATTCCATACTTGTGGATTTTGGCTGGCCTGATGCTTGCTGGATTGACTACAACCCTGGCATTGCGTTTCCGCAAACAATAAAAACGACTTGAAAACTATGAAAGGCTGTTCCAAAGCTGCACAAGCGGGCTATTGGAACAGCCTTTTTTTAGTTTATGTCAGCTATTGAAATATTTTTTATGGCACATCAAAAAGGCTGTTTATAAAAAACCGGAAGTGAGGATTGCTGAACAAAAGCAGATGAATGCCTGATTTTAATTCGAAATGTAGTTCATAGCTGTGTAATTCTAAAAAAGATTAAAAATTAGATTGCAATAAAAGAAATAAAACGATATTATTTAAAACGTAATGTTTACGATTTAAGAAATACATAGTAAACAGAAGGTATAAGCAGAGCATGGGGGTTTTATAGCTCGAAGAATCAACGAATGTAAGTATGCAGCTGATGATAGGCGCAGCAAACACAAGGCTATTATTTTTTTATTCTGTAAATCGTAATGATTACTTTTATGTAAAAGGAGTGGAGAAGGTGAAAAAAGCAGTTGGTTTACTATTACTTATTATTTTATTCGTATTGGCAGGTTGTACGTCCGCTACAGAAGGACAGCAGAGTGAAAATCCGAAAGAACTTGAACTGTTGTTCAATTTTGCGGCGCGGTCACTTGATCCCAATGTGGACAGCAGTTATGTACCGCTTCGGGCGGGAATCACGGAGACGTTGGTACATCTCAATGACGATACGCTGAAGTTGGAGCCGTGGCTTGCTGAAAGCTGGGAAAGTGCAGATGGACGAATATGGACCATTCAATTAAGAGAAGGCGTTACATTTCAAAACGGCAACCCGATGGATGGCGAAACGGTAAAAGCATCATTAGAGCGCTCCATAAAGGATAACGTGGCCATCAAAAATGCACTCCGCATCGAATCGATCGAAGCGGATGGCTTACAGCTGATAGTTAAGACCATTTCACCGTTTCCAGAATTTCCATCTGAGCTGGTCCATCCAAACACTTCAATCATCGATGTTACCGAAACAGATTTCCTTAATAAACCGGTAGGGACAGGCCCTTTTGCCGTTTCGTCATTCATGCCCGGTACAGCAGTTGATTTGGTCCGGTACGACGGCTATTGGGATGGGGCTGCCAAGTTAGAGACTGCAAGATTTTCGTTTAACGAAGACGCAAATGCCAGGTCATTGGCACTTGAATCAGGAAATGCAGATATTGTTTTCCGTCCGGAAGTCCAAAGCCTGGAGATTCTGGAAGCTTTGCCTGGCATCAAAGTGGAATCCACTTCCACTTTCCGTGTCCATCAAATGACGATGAACTTAGAGCGGGAAACGATGAAAGATGTTCATGTCCGAAAAGCGGTTGATGTGCTGGTCAATCGACAATCGATTGCTGAAACGATCTTGAAGGGACATGCCGAAGTGGCAGAAGGCCCGTTTCCCTCTACGTTTTCATTCGCTCCGGATTATCCTGAAAAATTAACGGGATTGGAATATGCGAAAGATCTTTTAGCTAAAGGCGGCTATGAGATAAAAGAAGGTGTGATGCAAAAGCAAGGAAAACCATTGGTTCTTACCTTATTGACCTACAGTGCACGTGCGGATTTGCCGCTGATTGCCCAGGTCTTTCAATCGGATGCCAAGCAATTGGGAATTGCAGTGGATATCCAGCAAATTGAGGTTCCCGAAGAATACATGGCCGCCAACCGCGATTGGGATTTGGCGACTTACAGCAATTTAACAGCGCCTCGTGGAGATGCGGGCTATTATTTGAATGCCACTTATCATCCGCAGGGCGCATTGAATTTCAGCGGTGCGGATGATGATGCATTGACAGCGCTGATTGACGAGTTGAATAAGACAGTAGGCCAAGAAGCGCGTTCGGCCATCGCTGAAGAAATTGCACTATATGTAAATGAACAAGTTTACAATTCATTTATTCTTCATCCCAATACATTGGTCGCTTACAACGCAGATAAAGTAGAGAATTGGGTAACTTCAAGGAGCGAGTATTATATGTTGACCCATACGTTGGATGTGAAATAAATGGCGCGGATTTTAATGGGAAGAGCCATCGAAGTGATGGTTTTTCTGTTAGTGGTCACTTTTGTCAGCTTCTTTTTTGCGAGATTGGCTCCTGGAGATCCGGTAATGTCGATTCTTCGTGTTGATGATGTATCTGTGACAACGGCGCAAGTAGAGACATTGCGAGAGGAAATGGGATTTAATGAACCGCTTCTCGTGCAATATGGTAATTGGTTCATGGATTTTGTAAAACTGGACTTTGGGAAGTCCTATCTGACCAACCAACCCGTTTTGGAAATGCTCCTGAGCGGGCTTCCGGCAACATTGGAACTGACTGTGGGTGCACTAATGGTCATGCTATTCATTGCAGTTCCTTTAGGTTCTTTGGCGGCTATATACCGGAACAGTTGGATCGATCAAGTAAGCCGCTGGATTTCGTTGTTTGGAGCAGCGGTTCCAAGTTTTTGGCTCGGTCTGTTATTGATCGATCTCTTTGGAGTGCGCCTCAATATGCTTCCGACTATGGGGCGTGATGGATTTGTTTCCATATTGTTGCCGTCGGTTACACTGGGCCTTGCCATTACGAGTGTATATGTCAGATTGCTGCGTTCCAGTTTGATTGATGCTTTAAGCAATGATTACATAAAAGCGGCTCGTTCGAGAGGGATTTCCGAAGTGCAGATTTTTTTCTTCCATGCCTTGCGGGCTGCCTTGCCGCCGGTGATCACCGTTTTTGGCGTCAGTCTAGGCAGTTTAATCGGCGGTGTAGTCGTCATCGAAGTGATTTTTGCCTACCCAGGAATCGGCAAAATGGTGGTGGAAGCCATCAGAGCACGGGACTACCCGGTCATTCAAGGGTACCTGTTCCTGATGGCCGTCATTGTATTTATTGTCAACAGCCTGGTTGACATCTCATACCGCTACTTAAATCCTAGAATCAGAATGCAGGAAAGGAAGGAAAGCTAATGGCCGTTTTGAAAATGAAAATCAGAAAGCGGAATTGGAAAGCCGGAATGTTGGTTACCCTTTTTATCCTGGTGGGCTTCCTTGCAGCCTATACTTTTCTTTTCCTTAAACATGATGCGGATATGGTAGATCTGAATTCGCGGCTATCGCCGATGAGCCTGCTGCATCCGTTTGGGACTGACCATCTTGGCCGTGACGTAATGACACGGATTTTTTTGGGCGCACAGCAGACTGTAGGATATGCCTTCATGGCATTAGCGGCAGCAGTGATGATGGGTTTGCCGATCGGATTGGTGGCCGGTTATAAAGGCGGGATAATAGAACGGATCCTGATGCGCATTGCAGATGCATTTCTCGCTTTTCCGGATACGATTGTGGCGATTGTCTTAAGCGGACTAATGGGACCGGGTATAGAAAACCTTTTACTGGCCATCGTCTTTGTCAAATGGGTCAATTATGCCCGCCTCACCAGGAGCACAGTGGTCAATGAACGGGAAAAAGAATATATTGCCATGGCGAAAATCAATGGTTTAAGCGATGGACAGATTATCCGCAAACATATTTTTCCGCATATCATCGGCAATGTCTTAGTGCTCGCAAGTTTGGATGTAGGGAAAATCATCCTGCTGATTTCATCATTATCCTATATCGGACTAGGAGCTCAGCCTCCAGCTCCAGAATGGGGTGCTATGCTGAATGATGCCCGCCCTTATTTTCAATCCATGCCTTCATTAATGATTTATCCTGGACTGGCGATTGTGGCCGTGGTGCTCATTTCCAATATCGCGGGCGATTATTTGCGGGACAAATTTGATGTAAAAAAGGAAGTGCAACTGTGAATTTATTGGAAGTTAACGAGCTGAAGATACAGACGGCAACCCAACAAATTGTAAAACGAATTTCGTTTTCTGTAGAACCGGGAAACTGGCTGGCCGTCGTCGGCCAAAGCGGCAGTGGGAAAAGCATGACAACGTCAGCCATCGGCCAATTGCTGGCGCCGAATCTGAAAACAGGTGGAGAAATCCTGTTCAATGGCAGCAATCTCCTTGAAATGTCTAGTAAGAAATTGAACGCCATACGCGGCAAGCAAATCGCTTATATATTTCAGGACTACCAAAACTCATTTACGCCATTTATGACCATCGGCAAGCATTTTGACGAGTATCAGCGGAACCATCTCCAATTGTCAAAGACTCAACGACTCCAAAATAGACAGCAGGCACTCGCTTCTGTCGGACTTGGAGACGAATACGCTGACCGCTTTCCCTTTCAGCTGAGCGGGGGCCAATTGCAGCGTACAGCCATTGCTCTTGCACTGTTGCTGAAACCCGCTTTGGTGATCGCCGACGAGCCGACGACCGCTTTGGATAGCATCTCCTCTTACCAGATCCTGCAACTGTTGGCGCGTTTACAGAAAGAAACGGGATGTGCGATTCTTCATATTACCCATGATCTGCGTCATGCTGCCAACTATGCAGATCATGTTTTAGTCATGAAAGATGGAGACATACTTGAGCAGGGAAACAGCTCTCAGATTATGGAGTTCCCTCGGCATGCCTATACAAAAAAATTGCTCGAAGCAATACCAAGCCTAGGTCAGGCTGAAGAATAAACGGACGGAGGGGAACACATGGAGGTAATGAACATCAGCCGCGTCACGAAAACATTTTCATCTGGCAGGCAGGTAGTGGATGACGTTTCATTTTCTTTGGAAAAAGGCCATTGTCTCGGAATCATCGGGGAGAGCGGCTGTGGCAAAAGCACGTTAGCCCGTTGTATATTGCAGTTGGAGAAAATTGATTCAGGCGAAATTTCATTGAATGGACAGATGCTGCAAAATTTATCTGCAAAGAAACTGAAGCCCTTCAGAAAGCAGATCCAAGCCGTCTTCCAAAATCCTTCTGCTTCACTAAATCCAAAATTAAAGATACGTGATTCGTTGATGGATCCATATCTGCAATTCGTCAACCAAAAGGATTTACGGCATTTCAATTATGAGAGCAATGAGCAGTATGTTAAGCAGCTTCTGCACGCCGTCGAACTTCCAGCTAGCTTGGCTGACCGGTATCCACATGAATTAAGTGGAGGCCAGCAACAGCGTGCGGCAATCTGCCGTGCTATCAGCATTGAACCCGACGTGGTCATCCTGGATGAACCGACTTCAAGCCTGGACGTTCTATCACAAGCCTCACTACTGAAGCTGCTGGAGAAGCTTCGTCGGCAATTTTCGCTGTCCTATGTATTCATTTCACATGATTTGGCGGCTGTTGCTTCGTTAAGCCAACACTTGCTGGTCATGAAGGAAGGGCGCATAATTGACGCTTTTCCAACTGAAGAACTTTTTTCGCTTAAACGCCATTCCTATACGAAAGAATTGGTATCCATGTATTGAAAGATGGAGTCCGTTTTAAAAAAATTCTCAATTGGTATTCCCATCTATCTTAATTTAACGTGTTAGGAGCTTCGTCATGAATCACCGCAATTATTTAGCCCTAGCGATTCCGCTGACCTTGTCGACAGTCACTACTCCTTTACTGGGAGCCGTTGATACAGCAGTCGTCGGACAACTGCCGGATCCAGCCTATATCGGCGGTGTCGCCATCGGTACAGTAATTTTCAATACGCTTTATTGGCTGTTCGGTTTCCTGCGCATCGGAACATCGGGCTTTGCTGCACAGGCAAACGGGGCAGATGATAAGCTTCAGGGAACACTTGCATTCATCAGGCCATTGATTATTGCGCTTGTTGTGGGAATTAGCTTTATAGTGTTTCAAAAACCGATTGAATACATAGCCTTAAGTTTGCTTCACCCTGCTGAAGATGTGGCCGAGTTGGCATCCGGATATTTCGGCATCCGCATATGGGGCGTTCCATTTACGTTGGTCAACTATGTCATTATGGGCTGGCTGATCGGCATGTCCAGCATAAAAATATCGGTCCTTATCCAAATTTTTATGAATCTGCTGAATATCGTCTTGGATGTGGTTTTTGTCTTTGGATTTGGATGGGGGGTTTCCGGTGTAGCCGCTGCGACCCTATTGGCTGAAGCGATAGCCTGCATACTCGGCTTATGGATCATTTGGCGCGGCACCTCTTACCACTTCCAGGTTCCATCCATCAAAATGTTGGCAGACGGATCCTCTGTCAAAAAGATGATGGCGGTCAATCAGGATCTCTTTATCCGGACGATTTGTCTGCTGGCAGTTTTTAATTTATTTACATACAAAAGTGCAGATTTCGGAACGGAAACGTTGGCTGCGAATGCAGTTCTGCTGCAGATCCATTACTTGATGGCTTATTTTTTTGATGGGCTTTCCAACGCTTCCAGCATTTTCTCCGGTAAAGCAATCGGTTCGAAAGACAGAAAGCTTTTTCAAAGGAATTTGGAACTGTCGTTTCAATGGGCTTTCTATTCTTCGGTAATGCTGTTAATGCTTTATTGGATCTTCAAAGAATCGGTTTTCTCGTTTTTCACCTCGATTCCGAAAGTGATCCGGTTAGGATATATCTATGGCGATTGGCTGTTGTTGTTTCCTTTGGTTTCGAGTTTTGGTATTGTCCTATATGGTGCATTTACGGGGGCAACCGAAACCGTTCCAATCCGAAATTCCATGCTGCTTTCTTTAACTGTCTTTTTGATTGCAATGGCGGCAGGCGTACCGTATTTAGAAAACCATGGAGTATGGTTGGCCTTCATCTTGTTTAGTCTTGGCAGATCTGTTTTCCTGATTCTTTATGTGCCAAAATTGAACCTATTGATACGCAAGGAATAAAAAGTCGTCAACCACGTTCGGCATTAAATTTATTTTGCTCTTTGACATCTTGCCGGAAATAAAGTACATTATCTTATGGACGAACAATTATTTAGATATATAGATATATCATTCGTGTATAGGGGTGTTATTAATGGAAAATGTATTTGATTACGAAGATATTCAACTAGTTCCTGCAAAAGCGGTGGTTAACAGCCGTTCAGAATGTGATACGTCAATTGAATTTGGCGGGCGTACTTTTAAGCTGCCTGTTGTCCCTGCAAACATGCAGACAATCGTAGATGAAAAAATCGCGGGATTTTTAGCGGAAAATAATTATTTCTATATTATGCATAGATTTGAACCGGAAAAACGCTTGGCATTCACAAAAGACATGCAGCAACGCGGTCTGTTTGCATCCATCAGCGTGGGTGTAAAACCGGAAGAATATGATTTCGTCCAGCAGCTGGCGGACGAAAAAGTCACGCCGGAATACATTACGATCGATGTCGCTCACGGCCATTCAAACGCAGTCATTGACATGATTCAGCACATCAAGAAATTGGTGCCGGACAGCTTTTTGATTGCCGGAAACGTGGGGACGCCGGAAGCGGTCCGTGAATTGGAACATGCTGGAGCGGATGCAACGAAAGTGGGCATCGGACCCGGAAAAGTTTGCATCACTAAGATTAAAACGGGGTTCGGCACGGGCGGCTGGCAGCTGGCGGCACTTCGCTGGTGTGCAAAAGCGGCAAGCAAGCCGATTATTGCGGACGGCGGCATCCGGACACACGGCGATATTGCAAAATCGGTCCGTTTCGGGGCTTCAATGGTTATGATCGGTTCTCTTTTTGCTGGACATGAGGAATCACCTGGTGAAACCATCAACCAGGACGGCAAGCTGCTGAAAGAGTATTTTGGATCAGCTTCTGAATTCCAAAAAGGTGAAAAGAAAAACGTTGAGGGCAAGAAGATGTTTGTCGAATATAAAGGTTCACTAAAAGATACGTTAGTGGAAATGGAACAAGATCTTCAATCCTCGATTTCTTATGCCGGAGGAGACAAGCTCTTGGCCATCCGCAACGTGGATTATGTGATCGTTAAAAACTCCATTTTTAATGGAGACAAAGTATACTAAACAACATAAAAAGCCTTCAATCACTCGATTGAAGGCTTTTTTTCTGTTTGGCTGATTTTAGCCAGGCGATTGCTGAAACAGCAAGTATGGCTCCAAAGAGCATGGCTTGGATGTTCTTAGGTACGGTTTGGATAACTCCATAAACAACAGCGAGTTCCAGTATCACAGCCGGAATTTTGCCGATTGTACTGGCGATCCAAAAATGCTTTCCTCTGATGGCGGTAAGTGCCGCACCCGCTGTAACGAAGCCCGACGGCATAAATGGCAGCAAGCGCAGCAGGATCACCAAAATGAAAACACGGTTTGTTGACTGGCATGTGAATCGCTTCCAAAAAGGGTGTCGCAGCCATTCGGGATCTGCTTTTGCAAATCCATAACGGTACAGGTAAAAACCGATCCATGCACCGAATATTTCACCTGAAAACGTTAAAGCTGCACCGATATAAAGGCCGAACGAATCTATATTGACAGCGGTTATCAAGATACTGGGAATAAAACCGACCGCACCGACCACGAGATTGGCAAGTAACAAGACAAGAAATTCTAGTGCCAAGAGAAAAGAATCGATTACGGCACCTCCCATTCTATAGAAGAAGTTTTTCAGGATTCCCCAGTCGAAATCTTCAACAAAGTATCCATAGTCTTTCTTTCCACCATCATAGCAACAAACTGACCGGAACGGAAACAGGATTTTGTCTGTTTTCGACTTATTGCCATTGATTTTGGAATGGTTAAAAGCAGTATAAACCCTGTTTTTTTATCAGAAATTACGTTTTACTTTTATAAAAGTGGATATGGATTAGTAGAAGAACGGAAAGGGGAGGATTGGCGAAGTGTGGATGGACGGATCAGACTAGTTGCCAAATGGAAACAGATAGCTGGGCATAAGCAGTACAATCTATAGAGGAGGATCTATTCATGAAAATTACCGATATCATGACGACAGACGTTGAGACATGCGCTCCGGAAATGTCGATTCAGGAAATTGCTTCTAAAATGCTGGAGCTGGATGTTGGATCCATTCCCATCAGTGACGGCAAGCGATTATTGGGAATCGTCACAGACCGGGACATTGTAATTCGCGGAATCGCTTCCCAGATTTCATTGGATAGCCCGGTTTCACAGATTTTGACTTCAGAGATGGTTACTGGAACTAAAGATATGTCCATTGAAGACGCAGCTGATTTAATGGCAGAACACCAAATCCGACGGCTTCCGATTGTAGAAAATGACCAGTTAGTAGGAATCGTTTCTTTAGGAGACATCGCAGTAAGAGACCAGACAGATGACAACGCCAGTCTGATTTTGGAAGAAGTATCAGAATCGGATGACACAGAACTTCATTAACGAAACGTAAGGTGGAAAATAAGGCAAGTCCGATTATTTGTCGGACTTGCCTTGTATTGTTTTAACAGCCTGCGATATCCCGTTTAGTGAAAGCAACCCAAGAAGCCATTAAGAATAAAGTTAGGTATAAACACAAGATGGTGACGGAAAAGCTTAAGCTCATTCCTTCCATCATAGGTTCTGCGCCATTGAAGTACTGGCCGAGATTGGTATTGGCGAACAGGATGTATTTGGCCCAGGAATATTGGGATGCAAATAGAACGAGGGAATATCCGGCGAGCATCAATGTGACCGCTAAGCCGATTGCCATACTGCTGCTTCTGAAAATCGTGGAAATCATAAAGGCGAATGAAGCCATCATCACTAACGTAACTAAACTTAATCCGTAATCTTTCATAATTTCGTTAAACAGGCCATTATGTACATACCCCATCCCTTGCTCAAGAACAACGGTTTGAGCTGGATTATTCAAGCCGAAGAACAAAGCACCAGTCAGCAGGCTGCTGGCAATGAGGAAGAAGATGAGTGTGAATGCGAACAAGAGAACCGTTAGGTATTTGGACAACAAAATTTTCGAGCGCGATATTGGACGGATCAGCAGAAGTTTGATGGTTCCCCATTTAAATTCATTCGAGACGATTCCAGCAGCAATGATGATGGTGAACAGGCTGATGAAAGTCGTGAAAAATGAGTTGTCATATAAAAACTGCCAGCCGTCATAAGGCAAGGGCTTGATGTCGTTATCAATGTGGTACATATTCTTTTCCAATTGAAATGGATTGGAAAGGTTGCTGAGTTCATCGTTGTCCATCTCTGAAGTCAAGCGGATATTTTCTTCCTGTAGTTCGGCCTGCCAGCTCGTGCCGTATTCTGTAGTCTGGAACTCGCTGTCCCATAACCTGCTGATGATCCCTGAAGCCAGTACCAGGATGGCCAGTACGAGAAACATCACCCATGTGGATTTTCTGGCATACAATTTGATTTGTTCATTCCAGACCAAGTGGATTAAATTAGTCAATGCTGTTCTCTCCTATCAAATTAAAGAATTTGTCTTCTAAAGTCGACTGGAGAACATTGACCCCGTATACATCAAACCCCTGGCCAATCATTTTCTTCAAGATGGAAGGGATCTCTTCTTTTTGAAGCGATAGGATCAGTTCTTTTCCTTTCAAGCGGACACCTGTAGAAAGCTGCGTTTCCAGGTATTCTTTTGCTTGTGCCAGCGGTTCTGCTTCGATAAAAACATCCTGCAATGCCGTCGAGTTTTCGGTGGTTTTCACTTCTTCTAATGCAACCAACTGTCCATTTTTGATGACGCCAATCCGGTCGCACAGCAGCTCCATTTCAGAAAGCAGATGGCTGGATACGATGACGCTCACGTTTTCCTGCTCAGCAAGTGCACGGATGTACTTGCGGATTTCGCGGATTCCGGAAGGATCCAAACCGTTTGTCGGCTCATCCAGTATCAGAATGGAGGGCTTGTGGAGAAGCGCTTGGGCAATGCATAGCCGTTGCCGCATACCAAGTGAGTAGCGGCCGGCTTTTTCGTGAATCGCTTTTTCCAAGCCGACAAGGGAAATGATTTCATGAATGCGTTGGTCCGTTATGCCGGGAACCATGCGCGCATATTGCTTGAGGTTTTTCCAGCCGCTCAGAAAAGGATAAATTTCAGGATTTTCAACAATCGCCCCAACGTGCTGGATGGCATTGTTAAAGTCGGTTTTGATGCTTTTTCCTTTAATCAGCACATCTCCTTCCGTCATACTGATCAAGCACACCAGCATTCGGATGGTCGTCGTTTTTCCAGCTCCATTCGGTCCAAGAAATCCAAATACTTCACCTGAACGGATTTCAAAATCAAGTCCTTTAATGATTTCCTTGTTGCCGATTTTCTTTTTCAAGTTGATCAGCTGCAGCGTTACTTCTGGTTTGTCCATCCAACTACCTCCGTTTTGATTCAGATATTTAAAGGACTTACAAGTCTTATGATAACAATAGTGAAAATAAATTCAATATAAATTTAAATAATGTTTAAATAATGTTGAATAATATTTATTTTTGCTTTATAGTAGGCAATAACAGCTGAAGGGAGTGAAGACGTTGAATAACAAGGTGCCTGAATGGTTTTCCACATTGTCTGCTGAAGACATGGAATTTATCAAGAAGTTCATTCTGGGATCCGGTTCGTTAAAAGAGATCGCGAAATCATATGGAGTTTCTTATCCGACGGTCCGGTTGAGGCTGGATAAGATCATCCAGAACATCGAATTGCAGGAAAAAGAAGGTTCGCAGCCATTTTCGACTTTCGTCATGAAGTTGGTTATCGATGACAAAATCGATTTGGAAGTGGCAAAAAGCATCGTCGACAAATACAAAGAGAGTCTGGAGGAATAGACATGGGGACCGTAATCGATCTGGCATTGCCAATTATCATTTTAGTCGTTCAATATTTCTTATCTAAACAAGCGCGGGTGTGGTCAGGAGGTATTTTACCGGCAGCATTTGCAGTATTCTTCATTTGGCTGATGATCGATAAAGACTTGGCTTTCTTTTCAAGAGATGTTATACCGCTGATTTTGGGAATTACCATCTTATGTGGGGTTTGGATTAATGGACAAGAAGCCTACAAGAAAAAGCAGGGAAAAGAATTGATGAAAATGCGCGGACAGGATTTAATTTAAAAAACACGAACAGTTGGAGAAAACAAAAGGGGTGGGAAATTGCATAACCAAAAACGAATTCGGGATTACGGCGTGGAAATCGGCACGATGAAGACAGGGATGTTAAACGCTATAACAGATGTAGAGGGTGTCACTATTGGCCAGGTCACTTTGATGGATGGAGATATGCAGACCGGAGTGACGGCCATTCTGCCGCATCAGGGAGATCTCTTTCACGACAAGCTGATTGCTTCAAGCCATGTCATCAACGGCTTTGGCAAAACGATGGGAACCATCCAATTGGCGGAACTCGGTACCTTGGAAACACCAATTGTCCTGACGAACACATTGAATGTCGGAACTGCAGCCAATGCCGTCATCGATTATATGTTGGAGAAAAATCCGGATATCGGCAACACGACGGGGACAGTGAATCCGGTCATCGGTGAATGCAACGATATGTTTCTGAACGATGTGCGCGGACGTTTTGTCAAAGAACAAGATGTGAGACAAGCGCTGGACAATACCGCAATTGAGTTTGAAGAAGGAGCAGTTGGAGCGGGAAGAGGGATGCTTTGTTATTCATTGAAAGGCGGCATCGGTTCGGCTTCGCGCATTGTGGAGCTGGAACAGGGCACGTTTACGCTTGGCGCATTGGTGCTGTCGAATTTCGGAATGCTGAGTGATTTGACGATAAACGGCAAGGCAATCGGCAAAGAATTGAAGAAAAACATTCTTCAAACCCATAAAGAAGAAGACAAGGGCTCGGTGATGGTGGTTATCGCTACTGACCTTCCATTGTCCGAACGGCAACTGAACCGCATCCTGAAACGGGCAGTGACGGGACTATCACGGACGGGCTCGATTATCACCAATGGCAGTGGCGAAATCGTCCTCGGCTTCTCAACCGCCACTAAAATTCCGCACCAGAAGCCTAAGCAATTCCTGGCTATTGAAACGATTCATGAAGAAGATATAGATGAAGCGTTCAGAGCCGTAGGTGAAGCCGTTGAAGAAGCAGTATTGAATTCATTGATCACCGCGGAGGCTGTGGTTGGCCGAAATGGCAATGAACGGCCGGCTTTAAAAGACTTGCTGGAGAAATATGCTTTAACCTTAAAGAACCTTTGACAGGTTCTTTTTTACTTTAGGTAAGAGAAGACTAGAAAAAAAGATGAAATTCACTTCCTTTTTTAATAGTTTAGCCGTATAACACTGGAAATTAAATAAGCTGTCGATATACCTAAGAGATATAGGTTAGAGAGCATTAGGCATTGAAACAAAGATATATAAATATAGAAGAATAGATGTCATAAGCATTAAAATATGGATTTTTGGATAAAAATGGCTGATATAAATTTACTAAATTAACGTTAAATTGTTTACAATTTGTACAATCCATTGTAGTCTATGGGTATTACGAAAAGCGTTAAATTTCAATTTAAAAGTAAATTAATTAGGTTAAAAGGCTGTTTTTACGATAAATTTAGCGAAATTAATGAATTAATTTTTAATAGTATTTTGTTCGCCGATACGGGCGGACGACGAAAGGACGGAGTAAATGATTAGTGCACAACCGATAGAAACGGTGGCTGAAATTCTTAAAAAAACCTTGGAAGCTCCAGTGGAAGACTTAGGAAATCTTTACATCGTGACTAAACAACGGGATCTGGCCATCACATCAGGGGAATGCACAATGTTATTTAAAATTAACAACGAAATAACATTTCAAGACCTCCACCAGCAAGGAAAGATGCTGAATAAAGCTGAAATTCTGCTGTTGCCTGAAGAACTGCCTGTGTTTTCTTCAGCTTTGATTAACCAAGGGTCTTCATTGCCCAGTAATTATACACAACGCCTGGTCATGGAACTGGATGTCTACAGTCTTTATATGGAATCCCGGGAACTTCCCAAACAATTTGCTGAACGTCTGGCAGCCGCATTAAAAGCCATCGAATTGTAAATTCTCTTTAACTTGATTTCATTTGCCAATGCCGACAACCAGTAAAGGTGGTGTTCTTATGAATGGGAATTGTTTATCGTGCATCTCAGCAGCCCTTTTTCTTCTGACCATGATTCCGCTGACATTGGCTGCGATTCACTGGTTCCATGGGCCGCTTGAATTTTTATTGAGCCTTCATCTGCATCTGCCTTGTGCTTTGAGTGCTTTGGGAGTCGTCGCCGCATTGATTGGTGCAAAAGGAGATTTGCGTTTCAATCTTGTGCTGTTCAATGTGCTGTCACTTAGCTTGTATCTTATTTTTTCAACCAGTCTGCATTCACTATAAATAGCTGCCCCTTGTCTTTATTGCCTGACATACATCCCTTCAACGGATACCCCCCATTAAAAAGATGGTGTGCTGTACACAATTCTGTGTACAGCACACCATCTTTGTTATTCTTCACAAACTGGCCGCACCCATAACTTGGAAAAATCCACATAACCGAAATGGCTGATGGATATGTTCATCAAATCAATGGAAAACGGAATTTGCCGTTTTTCGTAATACAGCGGAACCATGATGGAGGCTTCCAATAAGTTCCGTTCGACTTCAAGATTTAATGCTGTCCATTCCTCGAACGGTGTCTCCGCATACAAGGGCAGATAACGGTCAAACTGAGGCTGCGATTTCATAATGGCAGTCATCGGGGAATAACCATTTGAAAGAAAATAAAAAAATGAGAATTCCTGGTTCATTTCGAAGACTTCCCCGTGAATAAACAAGTCTGCCGTTTGATCTTTCGTAATGTCCAACAGCTTATCCTGAAAAGACAGCCACTGGATTTCAACAGCAATGCCTTCGCTTTCCAGCGCTTCTTTAAGCCAGCGGGTAGCGCCGTTTGTGTAGTTTGCCGCTTTGATGACCAGTCGCTGATCAAGAAAAGGGCGAGCCATCTGCGGCACTGTATAGGATTGTTTTTGGCCGGCGAGGCAGCCGTGATGATTCGGCAAAGCCCGCGGATGAAACCGGCCGATTGTGTGGCGGTGCTTGGCAATGACGTAATGGACATAATCGCGCACTTCTTTTCGGCTGATCGGGGAGTCTCTGAAGGCATTCATGATGACGACACCAAAACCTGAATCGCTTTCCACTTGAAATGTCTCTTCGGATGTTTCATTTGCTGAGGAACGGTAGGTAAAATCGAAATCCTCTGGCACCTGAATGAATTCCACGATATCAAGCAAAGGCCGTTCCTTAAAATACTCGCTGAATGCCTTTAACGTGGTTTTCAATTCATCGTTGTGCGCAACATAAAAGCCGCCGGTACCAATGATTTGGCCATTCGTTTCTTTATAAATGCTGGCATTGATCATGCCCAGCATCTGCAGGCAATAGCTGCAGCCAGCTGGAAAAGAGAGTTCAAGCACATAAGGCGCCAGCGCTTTAATTTCAGTGATGGGTTTCCACAAATCTGCGTAGGGAGCATCCAAGCGTATGCGGTTCAGGCATTTAACCACGTTTTCTGAAGTTAAGAACGATCCATCATGAAACTGGACTTCTTTTCTTAAGTAAAGCCGAAGCCGATTGTTTGCAAGGTCCCAGCTATGGGCAAGTTCTGGAGAAACGTTTCCAGCAGAGTCGACCGAAACCAAACGATTATGGACATTTGCGGCCATATTCGCGCTTTGGATATCCGCGGCCTTCATCGGATGAAGCGTCAACAAAGCATATTTCCTAGGGATGATCAGCTTGTCCACTTCGCTTGCAGTGTTTTGGCTGTAACCGAACTGAGATCGGAACTGATGCATCAACCGCTGCCTTACTGCCGGGGACCATTCCAATAGAAGGTAGTTCCCGGCGGATTCGACCGATTGGTCTGCAATCAGCTGAATGATTTGCTGTTCGTACACCGCTTCTACATTCCGGTGCCATTGCAGGTGCGAAGTATTGCCGCGCCCGCGGCCCGATGTATAGGTAAACCAGCCTTCGGTCGACCATTTGCGCAATAGCCGTGTCGTCTGCTTGCTGCTCAACTTGAGCACAGCGGCAATCTGCGCTTGCTTAACGTCACCTGTTGGGACAGCCTGCCATAATGATAAAAGAGTCTTTTCCATGTTTCCTCCTGTTAAAAGTGGACATTATTTTTAAAATTGTCTATTTTTAGTATCTTTCGTCTAGTTTAATATACATAAGACAAAGGAGGCTGACAAGATGAAATGGAAAGACTATACACAAAATATCAAAGTACGTTTAATCACTTCATTTTTCAACCGGGCAGTTTCATCTGCAGTTATGCCTTTCATGGCTTTGTTTTTTGCGCAGGAAATGAATAAGGTGTGGGCGGGAACTTTTTTGATCGTTACCGTCTTTATCGGATTTTTCGTCAATATGGTCGGCGGCTATATTTCCGACCGATTTCCACGCAAACGGGTACTGGTGATAACGTCTTCACTGAGCGCTGCCATGTTTCTGCTGATGTCCATCAGCTTATTGCCAAACGGCAAATGGATTGGTTTATTCGCAATTGCATACGTTAGTTTCATCATAACCAACAGTTTGGGCAGACCGGCGATGCACGCCATCATCATCGACTCGACAACCCCGGAAAACCGGAAAGCAATCTATGCCATCGATTATTGGATGATCAACCTGTCGATGGCGATTGGGGCAGCACTAGGTGGCTTGTTGTATCTCAATCATCAAATTGAACTGTTTATATTATTGACACTCACGGCGGCGAGTCTGCCTATCGCTTACCAAATCTGGTTGAAAGATGAACGTGTCCAGACCTTGAAAAAGCAGCATTCGAATGTCGTAATCGATTTGCTGCAGAATTACAAAGTCGCATTTCGGGACAGGCCTTTTGTTAAGGTGGTGATTGGTTCCATGTTCATTTTCTCAGCAGAATTTTCATTGAACAGTTATATTGGCGTCCGTCTGGCGGAAAGCTTTGATGCTTTCACTATTGGGGATTTTGAAGTGGCAGGGGTTCGGATGTTGAGCTTATTGAATATACAAAATATGCTGCTGGTCGTCTGCCTGACATTCATCGTCAATAAATTCACTGATCGTTTTTCCAAACAGCATGTCCTATTGACGGGCCTATTGCTATACAGCGTCGGGTATGTGACGATTACATCAGCGAATAGCTGGTACTTGTTGCTGCTGTTCAATTTCATCGGCACTATAGGCGAACTGGTTTATTCGCCGGTCCGCAATGCAGAAATGGCCAATATGATACCGGAAGACAAACGGGGTTCGTATTCCGCTTTTTCCAACATTTCGTTCAGCGGAGCAGATTTGTTGGCGCGCTCGACCATCATCATCGGAGCTTTTCTTATTCCGACCATGATGTCCGTCTATATCGGCGTCTTGCTGATGATCGGCACACTTCTTGTTTACACCGGATTGTTTATCAGAAAGCCTAAAAAAGAACAAGTGCCCGAACCAAAAATTGTTTAAACACAAAACAGTAGGAGGAGAATAGCTATGATCGTCAGAAAAGCAGTTCCTGAGGATGCCTTTCAATTGGCGGAACTCATGAAGCATGTAGAGGATTCTGATCTTATGCTGTTTGAGCCAGGAGAACGCAAGACTACAGCTGAGCAGTTGGAGAAACGCCTTGACGCTATGGGAGAAGATTCAGTGGTGTTGATTACAGAAGAACAAGCTGAATTAACCGGCTATTTGTTTGCAATCGGCGACAGCGTTAAACGCAAGCGGCATTCAGTCTACATCGCAGTTGGTATTCGGCAAAGCGAACGTGGGAAAGGGAGAGGCACAGAGTTGTTTCAAGCTTTGGATCAATGGGCTGACGCGAAAGGAATTCGTCGCATTGAATTGACCGTGCTTGAGCATAACAAACCAGCTATTGGGTTATATAAAAAACTAGGCTTTGAAATTGAGGGGCTGAAGCGTGATTCCGTATGGCTGGAGGAACGCTATGCCAATGAATACTATATGGCAAAACTGCTGTAGCAGACAAAGGAAACTCTCTAATCGGCCGTTTTTTTAGACCAGGCAGAAAGTTTTATTTTGTTTTAGGCGCAATCTTTCCAATAACGAAAAGCAAACACTTTTAAATAGGTTTTTGTATATTTTTTCGTGGTTTTCCTATATTTTCAGATGTAATAATTGTAAACTGAGGATATGGTTTTGTAAGGAGTTGTATAAATGCAGTCATTACTTTTTTTCTTTCTTGAAAACATGGCGTTGATCATCGCATTGATGTATCTCGCTTTAAAAGCGAAGGAATTATTATTCCCCAACTTGACCGAATCAACGCTTTTATTGGCACTCAGTATTTTATTCATGGGATTTTTGACTTTTTCAGTGATGTATAATCCTTACATTCATGAAGGCATGCGGCTTGATTTAAGGGAAGTGCCCCTTTATTTCATTTCCTATATTGGCGGTTGGAAAGTAGGGATACTATCTGCAATCTTTCCATCTATATACCGCTATTCACTGGGCGGACCTACAGCGATAGCTGGAATTTTACAGACGGTGATTTTGCCGGTCATCATCGGCAGCCTGTTCCGCAATAAAAAAACAGTCAATAAATTTTTTGCCATTTTGGATATCAAAAAAATGCTTCTCGGTTTGTTGGTTTTCGAAGTCCTCAAATCAGTTTCGATGCTATTGACTACACCTTCAACTGTGCCGATCACCCTTTCAATGCTGTTTTTTGCCATGGTCGCTGTTTTGGCAATGGGCTTAATTGCGAACGGTGAAAATCACCATATACTTGTCCGCAAAGAACTGGAATTTTATTCTAATCAGGATCCCATGACACAACTGCCGAATATGCGCTTTTTTAAGAATAAAACGCAAACCTTGGTGTCCCAGTATGTACCCATCGCTATAGTTATGCTCGATGTCGATTATTTCAAAACTTATAATGATACGCATGGCCATCAAAAAGGCGATGCTGTGCTTCGGTCGATTGGCCAGCTGTTGAGGGACCATACACGAAAAAAAGATTATGTGGCACGGTATGGTGGGGAAGAATTCATTTTCTGCATCACGGATCCTTACGATGACAATGAAGTGATGAGGATCGCTGAAAAAGTCCGTGACCAAATTGAACAATATCACTTTGAAGGTGAAGAGCTCCAGCCTGAAGGCAAATTGACGGTATCCATGGGCGTATCTTTGAATTCCTATCATAAAACTTTGGACCAGCTGATTGATGAAGCTGATCAAGCTTTATATCAGTCCAAACGTGATGGCAGAAACCGAGTTACTGCTTTCGCAGAAAAAAAAGAAAAAGAAGTTGAAGAGGTATTTAATTAAAGACAGCTTCAGCAAGATGGCCGCATTGCATTTCAGCAACGGCTTTTTTTTATGAAATGAACTGTTGAAACGAAACATAGCAGGTTGCCAAACCGGGTAGAGGAGAGAAAGGCAAATCAATCAGTATGGAATGCGGGATGGGGGTGTATTGGTGGAACACGATATGCAACAAGGAATGGACAGTCTGGAAGCCATGGTCATTGTAGTGCTGTTTTTGGCATTTTTATTTTACCCATTAGCCGCTGCTTTAACGAGCCTGAAATTCAGGCCATGGCCGCTGTACCGCTGTTTTTTATGGGGCTTCGGTATTTTTTCTATTGCTCTGGTCATTACAGGTCCGCTGGCGGAATTTGCACAGGGAAATTTCGTTGGCCATATGTGGACCCATCTATTGCTTGGCATGCTGGCACCGCTCTTGTTGGTTCTTGCGATGCCGATGAAGCTGCTCTTGAGGTCGTTGCCTGTTCCATTAGCGAGAAAAGTATCCTGGCTACTGAAAAGCAAGCCATTTCAGCTGTTGAGCAATCCCATTACTGCGCTGATTCTAAATATTGGTGGGTTGTATGTATTATACCTGACCAGTTTGTTTGAATGGATGCACCAATCCTCAATTGTTTACCTGATCGTCCATCTACACGTATTTTTGGCGGGCTACCTGTTTACGGCATCCATCATTTACATCGATATTACAGCTCACCGACTCAGTTTTCTTTTCCGTTCAATTATTCTCATCGTCTCATTGGCCGCACACAAAATTTTGGCTAAAAGAATCTATGCAGATCCGCCGGCTGGTGTACCGGGAGATCAAGGGGAGGCAGGAGGGCAGGTGATGTACTATGGGGGCGATTTCGTCGAGTTGGTCCTCATCATCATTCTTTGCTACCAATGGTATAAAGCGACGGCACCTCGGAAAAGTGAGTCGGTGGAAGAAGGATAGCGGTAACGTTTCCCATGCTAATTAGGGCTTCACGGCCACTTCGGCTTTTCCTGGTGTCTAGCTCCAGCGGCCAGCTCCTCGGGTCATAAGCCACTCTGGCTGTGCGGCAAAGAGCGCCGCTTCGCCAGTGCGTCTTATGCCTGTCAGAGCTAAACGGCTGCCTTCGCTTTTCTTTTTTCCCCGGCAAAAGCTCTTGTTTTGGGTTAAACTAGAGGTAAGCGTTTGGATTCGAATAATCTGCACCATTACATAAAATCGAATGAATTTGAGCATCACCATTATTAGGAGGCAATTCATGAATAGTTATATTGTTATGCAAGGAGATACGTATCAGGAAGAATGTGCGGCGGGTATTCTTTGGACGCCGCAAGTCGACAAATCAGGCATGGTGCCCCATTCTTGGAACCGCATGCAGGAATTGAAAAAAGGCGATCTCGTCTTTCATTACGTCAAAGGATTTTTAGTGGCGATCAGCCGGGTACGGGAAGATTTCCATAAAGGCACAAAACCGAAGCAGGCAGATGAGCAGGGAGGCAGCGAACCTGCATTTATCGCACGCACAGCTTATCGCGAATTGGATGTTCCGTTATCGATCAAGGGGTCTTTTCAGGAAATCGAGCCGTTGCTGCCAACTAAATACTCGGCTTTTCAGGAAGATGCCAACGGCAATTCAGGCTATCTCTATCCCTGCAACGAAGAGCTGGCGATGAAATTTCTGGAATTGATCAGTTCTTTGAATGTTTTTACGTTGGAAATGGAGCAGTTGGAATTATCGATGGAAGTGATTAAAAAGACCGCGCATAATCCATTGCTTAGCCTGATCGCAGAAGCTGAACTGGAAATCAAAACGAAAATGCGCAGAGGCAAAGAGCAGTTCCGGGAAAGCCTGTTGCCGCTTTGGAACGGGGAATGTCCGATTTGCGGCATCGCCATTGAAGAGGTGCTGACAGCGACCCATGCGAAACCGTGGAAAGACAGTTCAGATTCAGAGCGTTTGGATCCGTTCAACGGCATTTTGCTTTGCGCCAACCATGCATCGCTTTATTCTGCAGGCTATATCGCATTCACCGGAGGCGGCCGCCTCCACATTTCAAGCCGTATTCCGGAGGAAGACTATCCAGTCTACAGATTGCGGAAAAACTTGAAGGTTCCCGTGTCAGCCGAGCATGCGCCTTATTTAAGATGGCATAAACGAATTGTTTTTGCAGAGCCAAGAAAAGTGAAATTGATGACAAACCAGGAATAATTGAATTTTGTTATGTCTTTGGTTGTCTGAACTGTGCTACACTGAAAACAAGTGAATAATCATGCAGAAAAAAGGTGCTGATTCGTCAGCATAACAGGGAACCCGGTTAGATTCCGGGGCTGTTTCCGCAACTGTAAGTGCGTATGAAATAAGAAAATGCCACTGTTCAAACGACCTATGTCAATTGAACGGGAAGGTTCTTAGAGTAAAACGATGCACAAGCCAGGAGACCTACCTTTTTTTGAACGTATTTTTACTCTTCGGAAGATAAGGGAATCATACGGCAACCTTTCTATTTTTGACTGCTGGAGTATGTCTCTGAATAGCTATGGCGCCGCCCTCTTTTTGAGGGCGGCTTTTTGTTGTTTTCGGGAGCGTTCAATGCAGTGATTTTCACCCACATAAAAAAAGAGGTGAAAAGATGAAGAAAGACATGCGTTACTTGTGTTATCCGTTTATGCGCGAATCAGCTGCGACCGTCGACTTTGAAATCAGAACGGATTCACTGACGACACGTATTGGCGAAGCGTTGTCGCTGGTAAAAGAAGTGGAGGCTGTTCAACGGGATCTGCAGATTCTCCAGCCAAAGGTTTATCATCTGAATGGTTCAGTCCGAGGGAAGCTAGCAGTTAATGAAGAAGATTTGAATGAGTTAAGTGCTATGTATGATTATTATGTAAACTTTATTGGTGAGAAAATCGGTAATTTTGTCTTGCCGCAAGGGACTCAAGCAGCTTGTGTGTTGCATGTATGCCGGAGCGAAGCGAAAAAATCTGTCCGTGCTTTGCATAAGGTCAGCCTGGAACGGGATGTACCGGAAATCCTCTTTGATTATGCAAATCTATTGGCGAACCTGCTGTTTACGATGGCTGTCTATGTCAATCAGCAGCAGGGAGTAGAAGAAATTCCGTTTATCAGCAAATCCTATCCAACTAGACCCAAAAAGAAAGAAGTGGCCAACAATTAATGAAAATTACTTATTTTAAATACCTATCCATTGGAGCATTAGCATTCACACTCACCGCATGCCAATCGGAAACATCCGACACAGAAACAGCAAGCGAATCTGAAAAGCAAACAAGTTATACGGTAACAGATGATTTGGATAACGAATTGAAATTTGAGGAAGTGCCTGCCACTGTCGTGTCATTAATACCGAGCAACACCGAAATCCTCTATGAAATCGGAGCAGGAGAAAAAATTATTGGCGCTACGGATTATGATAATTATCCAGCTGAAGCAGCTGAAGTTGAACGTGTGTCCGATTCTGTGGTTTTTAATGCAGAGCGCATCATTGAATTGGATCCAGATGTTGTCATCGGCTATTCAACAGGTGGGCCTACGGGCTACGAAGAATTAGAAGCTGCAGGCATCCAAGTTTTTGTTATCGAATCGGCTGAATCCTTTGAAGATGTCTACGGCGACATCGAACAGATTTCTACGGTCATGGGCCTTGAAGATAAAGGGGAAGCAGTAATTGGCTCCATCCAACAGCAAATTGAGGAAGTTCAGGAGAAAGTGTCCGACGTAGAAGAGAAAAGGCAACTGTATGTTGAAATCAGCCCATCTCCTGAAATCTACACCACCGGCCAAAAAACGTTCCAGCAGGAAATATTAGATCATGCCAATGTTGAAAACCTGTTCGGCGATCTGGAAGGATGGCCACAGATTTCTGAAGAAGAAGTCATTCAACGGAACCCGGAAATCATTGCGACAACAGTTTCTTACACGGAAAATCCCGTTGAAGAAATTAAAGCACGTGAAGGGTGGAACAGCATTGAAGCCGTTCAGAACGATCAGGTCTTTTTCCTGGATTCCGATATCACTTCACGTCCGGGACCAAGAATCGGCGATGCGGTTGAACTGGTAGCCAAAACCGTTTATCCGGAAGCATTTAAATAGAACAAAAAGATCCCCGCTCCTATTTTGCTGAGCGGGGACCTTTTTGTTCTATCGCTTAAACTAATACAACTGCTTTTCGAGTGCCTCTTGATTGATGCCGAATTCTTCTTTCAACACTTTCTTTTTTTCATCGGCCGACAGTTCCGTTTTATCTTTCTTGCCGTTTTCAGAGCGTGTCAGTTGGCTGCCGGACAATGTGATCCGGCCATCCGGCGTCGCACGTGTAACAAGATCGTCATGGGTGAAAGGGGAATCTTCTGAAACCTGGTTAAAGACACAGCCCTCATGAAAATCGGCCAATCGTTTTTCTTCTGTAGAAAACCGGTACAGCACTTTTTCTGTTTCATCATTTTCCCGGATCAAGTCATAATATACATCATCCACTTGTTCTACCCGGTAAGTGCCGCTGTGGTCGGTATGCCGTTCACCGCCAAGAGGGATGGGGCTGATGGTCGAATCTCCAAAACCTGCATCCACCAAGTAAAGCGTATCAAGCTCCACTAAGATGGCCGCGTGGGTGTCGGCTTTAGACCACGTGCCATCAGGTTTTTGAACAGTGGCGGAAATCAATTTCGCATCGAATCCCAACTCGTTCAACAGCCAGTGAAACAAGCCATTCAATTCATAGCAATAACCGCCGCGATGCTGAATAACTACTTTTTCATAAATGCTTTCAAGATTCAAGTAAATGGGCGTTCTACGGATGACATCCAAATTTTCGAATGGTATATTCTGCATATGCAAAGACTGAAGTTCTGCTAAATTTTGCAGGTAGTGCTCCTGTTCGGTTGATGCTTTAAAACGTTTGAGGTATTCATTTTTATTCATTATAGCTATTCATTCCTTTCCAGTGGGTTATTCCTATTGATTACAACTGCGTGAAGAATATTCAACCAAATCAATTCATTTGGTGTAAGAATTGCTGTGCCGTGGTATAGTGAATAAGAAGTTAAAATTTAAATGAATGCAAGTGAATTTATGGTATGGGAGTTACCTATTCACAAAAAAAGAAAGCAGGGTGATAGATTTGGTATCAACTACTGATGTTGCAAAACATGCAGGTGTTTCCCAGACGACTGTCTCACGTGTATTAAATAAACCGGATCAAGTAAAAAAAGAAACGTATGATAAAGTGATGGCTGCCGTTAATGAATTAAACTATTCAGTTGATGGAATCAAAGAAGCATTTCCCGCTGCGGCTAAAACCAATACAATTAGTGTGATAGCAGGAGCTGTGGATGATCCGATATTTATCGGCAGCGCTCCAGCGATCATCAGTTATGCAAAAAGACAAGGTTACCAAGTTGATATTCATTTCATAACCGATGAAAATGAAGGAGATGTCTATAAGACGGTCCTCTCCAGTAATGTGGCAGGGATGATTTTGGTATCGGTCTTGTTAGATAATGCGATTTATGAAGAAATGACCAATTCGAATGTGCCGTTTGTATTATTGAATTCCAGCTATTCAAATGCCAAACACTCGATTGGAGTGAATAATGTGGATGCCGGTTATCTGGCTGCAAGCCATCTTTTAAATGCCAATCATCAAGAAATTGCCTGGGTAGGCGGACCTTTGAAGAATCCTGCTTATAAAGAACGTTTTTTGGGGTTCATCCAGGCTCTTCAGGAAGCGAAAAGCAAAATCCGCAAAAAACGGTTGGTGATTTCCGCAACGGACAAAGCTTCCTTGCAAAAAGTGTATGAAGATCTTCAAGCTTTAAAGAAAAAACCGACCGCGATCGTTGCAGCAACAGATGAAATTGCCATACAGCTTTTGGATTTTTACCAGGAAGCGGGCTATCAAATTCCCACAGATATCAGTATTGTCGGCATCGGCAATTCGGAAATCGGCCGTCATTCAGCAATTGGGCTGACTTCTGTAGGAGCTGCGGACAGCATTGAGAATCTTGGACAGGAAACCGTCAAACGGTTGTTTGATATTCTGACGCTTAATCAGGACGACGCTTTTGATGTTAACAGGGAAGTCCAGTTATATGAACGGAGAACAGTTGCACAGCAGTAACGATTTTTATACCTCCAAAATGCAGCAAGGTGTTTCCGTAAGGCTACAATATAGTCTTACCCTAACAGGGAGATTGGTTAAACCGCAATGAGAAGAGCTGCACCGGTATAATACGCCGGCGCAGCTCTTTTTCAATTGTTCATCATTTATTTCATTTCTTTATGTGTAAATGGACATTTTCCTTGAATCGGTTCACTGTCGTCTCCGATGAAAAACTGTTTCCATTCGTTGTGCTCGGGATCACCGAAATGGCTGATGTCGGGATGCGTCGGCAAGTGGTCCCAGGCTTCAACGCGCTGACGTACTTTGTCGCGTGACATGACGCCGCCTTTTTCGGTTCCTTTCAGTCCTTCGAAGATGCGGCGTGGCTGGAATCCAAGAACCATGGCGTTTCCAAGGTCGCGTGTTTTTCGCTGCTTATATGCAGGGGTGTTTCCAAAGATGAAGATCGGCTCTCCTTGGAATGTGAAATCCCATAAATAATGGGACGGATCCCGCGGAGCATCTTTGGGCCATTCCATTTCATCTTCATCGTGCAAATACTGAAGAATATCCCAGAATTGCTGGCGGTAGGTTTCCAGTGAACCTTCTTCCTTGAAAGGTTCAACAAAAACGAATAAACCATGGCGCTTGTGTTTTGGATCGTTGAATAAAGTCAGGAATGATTCAACCGCAGCAGGCAAATTGCTCCAATCGCCTTGTGTGATATAAGCGTAGCGCAATTCGCCTTTCAATTCTCCGCTCATTCCAAAATAACAAGGAAAGGTTTTGTCCGTTACGGTTTCATGAAACGTCTTGTATTCGGCCAATAGCCATTCAGGCAAGTCCGTTCGTGCTGTAAAATCTTCTTTCGTCAATAAAGCTGAGCTTGTGCTTATCATCCATTGTTCCTCCATATGCATAAAATAACGTCTCTTTTCTACTTCCCTAAGAAGTGGGGGGCAAAACAAAAACGGCTGAGAAACTCTCAGCCGTTCGAATTGTTTATTCAGAAAGCGCCCGATCCGCCTCCGCCTCCACCAACACCTCCGCCGCCAGTTGCGGAGACGGTGCTGCTTGCTGAAGCTCCGGTATTAGATGTGGCAGCAAAGAAAACACCCGTCAACAACACCGGGTTATAGAACACCCCGAAATCTGCAAATGCCGTTTCGCTATAGGCATTGGTGAAGCTTTGCGTTTTCTGGTTTGCCGATTTTTCATCCGCACCTAGAATATAAGCATAAGCACGCATTTTTTCATCCTGAGTCAACTGTTCCCATTGCGATTGGTCCAGCTGTTCCATTGCTGTTCGAAGTTGTTTCCATTCAGCACGGATGACATGGCCATCATACGTGATCGGCGAATAGAAACAGAAAGCGACAAAACCGATGCCGATGAGGAGGGAAAAGAACATCAGCGGCAACAGGTCCAGTATTCCGAAAACGACTGCGACCGCAAAGAGGGCCAGGCCAATTATACCGACTGTCCAGCGCAGCCCTTTGTGTTTGCTGTACAAATCATGCTGTTTAACTTCCTCGGCAACTTCCTGCTGCCAGACGGTGACGGATTCGTTATAGGAAGAGTGGTTCAATTCATTCTTCGTGTATTCTTCCAAGTTCTTGATGCTGAAGTATTCGCTATCACCCACTTTGTCGAACAGCAAGTCAATCAATGTAGATTCATGGGCGAATTCTGTATTCCGGTCAATCAGTCGGAATTGTTCTTCTGAAAGCTGTTCCACATTCTGTTTGCGCACTAATTCCATCAAGGCGGCTGCCGTGACAGCGGGCGTCAGAATAGAGGACTTGGTAAAATACAATGTGGCCGGAATGCTCATTTTCTGTTTAGGCACAAAGAAAGTCTTGGCATCCGGTTTTGCCTGCTGTTTGGCTTTCCGTGCACGATTCCATCCCCAGGCAGTCAGCGCCAGCAATAATGCGCCTGCCGCCGGAATTAATCCATTGCCGATGGAAGCGCCGGTGTCCTGCCTTGCCGCAAAAACGGCAGCTTCTTCTTCCAGAAGCTCTTTTTCCTCAGCCAGCTTTTCTCGTATGGATCCATCTTGTTGAGGCAAGGCGGGGAACAGTGCTGCATCAAAGACGACACGGATATCCCCATTTGAGCCTTCCGGAACTTGCCCCATATCAAAGCGGACCGCACCATCCGTTTGCAGGCTGCCTGCCCCGTAAGCTTCGTCGTATCCTGTAAAATCCGTATTTTCCGAAGGGGCAGGAGGGAAGAGCGTAATCGTCATCTGTTCATAATCGCTTTCATTGCGTTCATCGAAAAACGGCCAGTAGAACTCAGCGCCGTCTTCGAACTTTTCCACAGCGTCCTGGATTTCGTAGCGCAATTCGATGGTAACGGTTTCGTCGTCGCCTTCACGGAAGACCTTATACAGATGTCCGTCGCGCTCGACGTTCAATTCCTTGCCGTTTTCAAAGCCGCTGAATTTCTGGATCGATGTCCCATCTTTTGGCACAATTTCCCGCGTAATGCCGTTAAAATCGCCCTCGAATTCATAAGTATGGCTTTCCGTCACATCTACCGTTCCGTCTGCGTTTACTTGCGCATTGATGTCCACATCAGAAATCGAGTAGTCGACAGCCAACGCCTGGACTGGAAACAAAGCGAAAACCAGTAACATGATGACTATCATCATCGGTTTTGTTCTGAACATTTCCATCACCTCTTTCTATATTTACGGGGCGCCCAACCAAAAGTTTCAGAAAGATCATTCAGCGGAGCACGCCATGAGGCAAAATAGCGTGAACGCCTTTGACGTCGTTGACGACTTGTGTGACATGCAAATCAACGGCTACACTTGATAAGGCTGTGGCTTCGGTGCGTGAAATGCCATAAAACTGTTCCATATACGACACCATTTCAGCCAAGGCAACGGCCGCTGCTTCGTTGAGGTCTTCATGGAATCCGAATGTGATCCATCCGGCAGGCGTATGGGCACGTGGCATAGACAACTGCATATCTTCATGCAGGATTAAGGTAATATCAACCATGTCCATCGGGCATTCGATTGCCGTTCCGGAACTTTCGCCGTCACCTTGAAGCGCATGGCCGTCCCCGAGTGAAAGGAGAGCACCTTCCACGGAGACCGGAAGAAACAGGCTGCTGCCGCGCACCAACTCTTTGCAATCGATATTGCCGCCGAAATAGGCAGGGGGTTTTGTCGGGAAAGTTCCTGCTTCTTTCGGGGCTAAGCCCATAAGCCCAAGGAAAGGAGACAAGCCGACATTGAATTCCTGGCCGCCAAGTCTGCAGCTTCCAGTCATCCTGGCTGCATCCAGTTTCCAATCCACCTGCAGCCGTTCGCTGTTGGTGATGGCCAGTTTATCGTTCTGCCAAGCCGGTATGCCGCCTGCCCAATTGCGCCCGTACCAGCCAGGCATCAACTGATTGATGCGGACTTCAAGCACCATTCCCGGTTTGGCACCGGCAACTGCGATGGGGCCGATGATCGGATGGGCCAGTTTTTTTTCGTTTTCGCGTGAAGTGAAAATCGTCCGTTCTTCAGTTTCAGCTGACGAATAACCCCATTCGATATCAAGGGTCTTCAACTGGATAGAATCTCCTGACTGGACTGTGAGGATAGGTTTATAGCTTTTATTAAATGAAGAATGAAAGTGATTGGAATCGAGCGGTATTTGATGGATCATCGGTTAGCCCCTTTCGATAGAACGAATTTTCTGTCTACTCAGTCATTATACCAATGTTTGCTTCCGTGCATCTAAACCGGCTATCGAATTTGCTGATATAGAGTCGACAAGGCTTCCAAACAAAAAAACGGCTAAAGCTTTTAAGCTTTAGCCGCAGATGATGTAATACCTTAAAATCGATTCCATTCATCCAAGACGTCCCCGATTTGCCGGTTGTTGATGACCAGGTCTGCATAGCCATCAAGCGGTGTGGCTTCCTGATTGACAATGACCAATTTTGCACCATGCTCTTTGGCGATGAGCGGGAACTGGTTGGCCGGGGTGACGGACAGCGAAGAACCGAGAACGATGAATAACTCTGCCCGGCTTGCTTCAGCAAATGCCATTTCAAATGGCGCTTCCGGCAGCATTTCCCCGAACAGCACAACGGACGGGCGCAAAATGCCGCCACAACTGCAATGATATGACCCGTCCAGAAAATCTTCGCTGCTGTATGACATACCGCATGCTTGGCAATGGACTTTCTGGAGTGTGCCATGAAGTTCTGCAACCTTGTGGCTGCCTGCTTGTTGGTGAAACCCATCGACATTTTGAGTGATGATTGAATGGATGCGGCTCCGTTTTTCCCATTCGGCTAAAATCTGGTGGCCCGCATGCGGCTCATATTCTTTTACGCCAAGCACGCGTTTTCGGTAAAAATCGATGAATTCCTCGACATTATCATTCAATGCCTGGACGCTGGCCACTCGGCTTGGGTCTTTTTGTTGCCATAAACCCTGATTCGCTGAACGGAAGTCAGGCAGTCCGCTTTCTGTCGACATGCCGGCTCCGGTAAAGACCACGGTATGGGTTGATGTTTGTATCCAGTCTGAAATCATTTGACTCACTCCTTTGATAAAACCTCTTTCACTGTTTTGGCCAGGGTCGTGCATCTGCCTCGATGACCCCCAGTAATTTTCTTCGGCGCTCTTCAAGTTTTTCATATGCTTTTTTATAGTCCTTTTCCGGCAAGATAGGGATTCCTGCTTCTTGAAGAAACGGCAAGTCCGGCAAAGGCGGTACCTGTTTTGAAGGCCTGTAAAAAGACTTATTGAGCGTTTCCAGGTAATGCTGGATACTGGAACGCGATTCTTTCATCAAGAGACTGTTAGGATGATGTTGATCAGGTACAGCGAATTTCATGACGCTGAGTGCTTCATCGAAAACGGCGACCGCTGTAGGCATTGAGGATTCGTTGCTGGCAGCATGATAATAATGCAGCACGGGATAAGCAATATGCTGTGAAGTCAACGAACTCAATTGTTCTGAATAGGTGTCCAACAACGAATCGATATTGTGGAAATCACTGCCATTCCATGCGTTTGCAACAAGCTCTTCGGGCGTCTCGCCGATGCCGTGGATGCTGGCAGCAAAAGACCGTTTCACAGTGACTGCACTCAAAATGGAAATCAAATATGTGACGCCGAATGTAATAAACAGCATACCCGTACCGGTGGCCAGTACAGAGACGATTTGCCACATGCCTTCATTCGGACTGAAATCACCATTGCCCAATGTGAAAATCAAATAACCGGCATAATAAATGCGATCAAACCAGGAAATCGGGTCATTGCCGTGTGAAGGGGAAATAGATCCGTCCAATCCGGCGAAAACCAATGTCCAGCCGACCCACAGCATGCCGATCCACATTGCCAAAGTGGCACTTAAAATGAAAGGGCCTGCCAAACTCAAGGATTTTGAATGCCCAGCGGCTAATTTCCTGAAGGATTTCCAAATGAGTGAAGAAAACCAATCGGTAACCGGTCCTGCACCGCCATCAATCCATAAAGTGGTCCAAATAAAATCAACAATGCATACGATAATCAGCAGAATTCCGATAACTAAATATAGGATATCCAAAAAAGCCCTCCTTCGAAAAATCAGTCATGAATAGGGAGAATACAAGTTTGTTTTTATGATAAAGCTTGCGGTTAAAAATGTAAAAAAATCCACTTTCACTGAAGGCTTGTATACGGCCTCACAAGCAAAAATATGTTAAAATAAGAGAGATAAACAGCAAGAAAGGACGTGCAGCAGATTGAGTAAATTTCGATCAGGTGCCTTGTCTAGAGCACCTTTTTTCGCTTCAAAAAAACAAAATACAGCTCTTGATATAGAAAATATCGTCATCTTAGGTGATTCTGTAGCCTATGGCTACGGCACAAAAGGCGGCATCACAAATCATTTGAAGGAAACCTTTCCCGCAAGCCGCATCACTAATTTGGGCATCAACGGGCTGACAAGCAGCGGGTTGGTCCAGAAAATGCAAACGGGTTCCTGGCAAAAACCGCTCCAACAAGCAGATCTCGTGTTGCTGAATATTGGAGGCAACGATTTGCTTCGCGGATTCCGGGACGGTGGGGCTAAAGGGTTGGTTCGCCAATTCGCCATATTGAAACGCACGTACCGCCAAAATTTGCTTGAAATCTATGCGATGCTTCGCAAAGCCAATGATGGAGTCATCATTGTCCAAAACAATCTGTACAACTCGATGAAAAAGGAAGTGCAGTATTTCGGCTTCACCAATTTGCTGTTCCGGATCTGGAACACGGCCATCGGTGAAAAAGGCGTCATCGTCTCCAAAACAAATGCAATGGGCAAAAATCCTGCCATTTGGCTGGATTCGATTCACCCGAACGAAGATGGCTATAAACTTATGCATGAATTGCTGCTGCAAACTTTGTCCACGACCGGATTTTCAATTCATCCTTCAAAAAAATAAAACACAGGGTTTTCCTGTGTTTTTTATTTTGCCTGAAAGCATTGATGGATTCTGTTGTCTTGAAGATAATAAAGGCAGCCATCAATTTAGAGAAAGGGAGGGGAAGAATGAATAACAACAGATTTTATGCATTACTGGCAGTCTTCATGCTTCTGCTATTCGGATGCAGTGAAGAAAATAAGAAAGTTGAGGAGGAAGGGCAGTTGAAAAAAATTGAAGGATACTGGGAAGGGACGATTCAAGTCCCCAATCAGCCATTGCCGATTTCGGTGACATTTGATTCACAAAACGGTGCCATTTCAATTCCTGTACAAGGAGTAAGTGATTTCCCGTTGACGGCGATTGATTTTACGGATCCAGATCTCCACTTCGAGATGAATATACAAAACCAGCAGTTAGTCTTTGAAGGAGCATTCAATGGGGACACCATTTCCGGCTTATTTACTCAGCAAGGGCAAACTTTCCCTTTTGAACTGTCAAAAGCTGCTGATGTTGCTGAACAAGAGCTTGGCACACCGGTTGAGATAGCAGTCGAAGGCGGCAGCATGACTGCGAGGGTTCTGACACCTGAGGGCAACGGGCCGTTTCCGGTCATGCTGATGCTGTCGGGTTCCGGACCGACTGATAAGAATGGCAATTCCATGGTTGTTCCAGGGAAAAACAATGGCTTGAAGATGATGGCGGAAGAATTGGCGCAGCAGGGAATTGCCACAATCCGTTATGACAAACGCGGAGTCGGCGACAATATCGGACTGCTTGTCGAAGAAGAAGATCTGCGGTTCGATGATTATATCGAAGATGCTTCTGCATGGATTGGCTACGCGCAATCTCAAGACGTGTTCTCTTCTGTTGGAGTCATCGGCCACAGCGAAGGTTCGTTGATCGGGATGATCGCCGCCGAACGGCACCAGGCTGCTTCGTTCATTTCTCTAGCGGGTGTTGGCCGTCCTGCCGATGAAATCCTGATGGAACAGTTAACAGCCCAGTTGCCGGAAAACCTCCTGGATGAGGCGAAAGCAATCGTCAGTAAATTGAAAGACGGACAGACCGTGGCACAAGTCAGTCCGGAACTGGCGAGTGTTTTCCGTCCATCTGTCCAGCCGTACCTGATCTCCTGGATGGCATATGACCCGCAGGCAGAAGTGGCAAAGCTTGAAACACCGGTGTTCGTTGTCGGGGGAACTACCGATTTGCAGGTGCCGGTCAGAGACGCAGAGCTGCTTTATGCGGCCAGTAAAGACGGTGACCTGCTCATTGTCGACGGCATGAACCACGTACTGAAAAATGCCTCTGCCGACCCCGAGGAAAACATGGCAAGCTATGGAAATCCTGATTTGCCCTTGGCGGATGGCTTGATGGCGGGAATAATTGAATTTATGAAGTGAGTTTGAAACGCCTTCCGTGATTTGGAAGGCGTTTTTTTCTTTACTCTTATAGAAGCGTAAAGATCTTTCAAAAATCTCCAATAAAGATTGACTATTTGGAATTAAAATACTAATATATATTATGTTCTAATTATAAAAAATAACCTTGATTTATTTTTTAATAAGAAACCATCAATAGCATCAGAAAGGGAGGGGCGACGGAGAAAGACATAAAATTTTTATACAGGTATTGTCTTTTTTTATTATACCAAGAAAGCGTTTTCAAAAAAGAATAGGGGTGCCCAATGTTTACATTTTTGATTTCCATCGTCATTCTGGTTGTGGCGTATTTTACATACGGTAAATTTATCGAAAAACTGTTCGATCCGATTGAAGCAAGAAAGACGCCTGCCCACGCTAATGCGGATGGTGTGGATTTTGTGCCGATGAACAAGCATAAAAACGCTCTTATCCAATTATTGAACATTGCCGGGACCGGCCCAATTTTCGGTCCGATCATGGGAGCGCTTTATGGCCCGGTAGCGTTCCTGTGGATCGTCATCGGTTCGATATTCGCGGGAGCTGTCCACGATTATTTGACGGGCATGATTTCCATCCGCAACAAAGGCGCGCATATCCCAGAACTTGCCGGCAAGTTTCTCGGCGCTGCTTCACGCCATATCGTCAACGTCTTCGCCTTATTGCTGTTGCTGTTGGTGGGAACAGTATTTGTCACGACACCGGCATCTCTGCTTTCGATTCTATTGGACGGCAAAATAGCGGTCGGCATCATCATCGTCCTCATTTTTATCTATTATTTCCTATCGACGATCCTGCCGATCGACAAGATAATCGGACGCTTCTATCCATACTTTGGTGCGGTGCTTCTGATAGGAACTCTGGGTGTCGGAATTGCGCTGTTGTTCTCTGATTACAAAATCCCGGAACTCAGCTTTACCAACATGCACCCAGGCGATTTGCCGATTTTCCCAATCTTGTTCTTCACAATTACGTGTGGAGCGTTATCCGGATTCCATGCTACGCAGTCGCCGATCATTTCCCGGACTGTGGAAAAAGAATCACAGGGCCGTTATATCTTCTACGGTATGATGATTGCAGAAGCGATCATTGCAATGATCTGGGCAGCTGCAGCGATGAGCATTTTCGATGGCCAGACACTCAGCGGGCTGATCAATTCAGGTACGCCTTCAGCGGTCGTCAATGAAGTATCGATGACTCTGCTCGGAGCAGTGGGTGGCACGATTGCCGTCCTTGGCGCGATCGTTTTGCCGATCACTTCAGGCGATACGGCTTTCCGTGCAGCACGATCCATTATCGCGGATTACATTAAAGTCGACCAGACCAAGCTGATGAAACGGCTGATCATTGCGATTCCGTTGTTCATCATTTCTGCAGTCTTGACGCAAATCGACTTTAATCTGCTATGGCGTTATTTCTCCTGGGCTAACCAGGCGACTGCTGCAATCGCATTGTGGATTGCTACCATGTATCTTTATATTCAAGCTAAAAATTACCTGGTATCCATGGCACCGGCCATCTTTATCACTTACATGGTCTTTGTCTATATACTCAATCAGAAAATTGGCTTTAATCTGGACTTGAACCTGTCGTTTGTAGTTGGACTGGTCTTTACAGCGATTATTATCGTGATGTTCTACAGCAAGGCCAGAAAGAACCGCAAAGAAGAAGTTCAGACCGTTGTAACAGTTGAATAATTAAAAGCAGGCTATGGCAGCCTGCTTTTTTCTTTAGAAATATAACCAATAATACAAGCCTCTGAAATATTTGTAATAAAAACTCTTCCTTTCTCTCGTTTTTTTGATAAAATAAGAACTTGAGGCGATTAGAAGCTTTCAAAGATAAAGCCGGTCGGTCTTAAAAGGGAGGAACAGTCAATTTCGAATAATTGGTTATGGTTGCCGGTATTGATTTTTTTGATGAACTGCATCCGTTACGTAGAAATAATGGCGTATCGGAGTTTGGCTCTTTATCAGGTCATTTTGTTCTCATTGAATATTATGGGCATACTTTATTTGTCGTGGGTCATTTACAAAGGAAAAATTGAACGAAACAAACCAACCGGCAGACGTCATTATAAAATCTGACAGCCGGTATAAAGAGATGCCTCAATCAGTGGGGATTTTCTTCAGCCCACTGATTGTCACTGCATCCAATCGAAGTCTTATTGCCCGTTAAAACGGGTTAACAAACAGCCAGTCCCTATGCAGAGTAGGGGCTGGCTGTTTTTCTGCTCCGTTATTTAGATAGGATAGTGCTCATCTTCCAACAAGTCTTTCAATGCTTCTTTTTCCAAATTGATTTCACTTATCGTCCGGACGCCTTGCCGGCGGATCATGGACAGTGGCGGACACCAGCCCTGAAGCGCATGCTGCAGCATGAAGACGCTGACGGCTCCAGTGAAATAAGCCCATTTCTTATTGACAGTGAGAGCGAGTAGGGAAGAAGAAAGTGCAAAAGACGCCATCGTGGCTTCCAGTACGCGTTCTGTGTCCCATTCCTGTTCCAGTTCAGAAATCCGCTGTTTGATTGCTTCAGGATCCTTGCGCTTGAATGTGTTGATGCGGGCTTCAGTTTCCCGCTCAATCTTTTCATTGATGTGGTCAGGTGTCGCTTTAGCGACTTTTGATTGAGTGGAAGGCAATGCTTCGATTTTTGCAGCCATTATGGATTCCTCGCTTTCGGTGTTTATACTAGTATTCCGCATTGGGGCAACCATAAACCCTTTTTGGTGATTAACAAAGTTTTCTTCCTTTCTGGTCAGCCGTCGAATGCTGCTGGAGGAGTGGGATGGATGATACAATAGCAGAACATGAATGGCTTTCACGAGAGCTATACGCAATTAGGAGGGGATTAGATGATTCGTGTATTGTTTGTGTGCTTGGGCAATATTTGCCGTTCGCCTATGGCTGAAGCCGTTTTTAAAAATCGGCTGGAGCGGTCGGGGCTGAGTGGGAAAGTGCAAGTGGATTCAGCGGGAACGGGCGATTGGCATATCGGCAGAAGACCACATCCGGGAACACTGAAAATCCTGGAAGCTAACGGCATTTCCGCTACAGGTTTGAAAGGGCGCCAATTGCAAACGGACGATTTTGACGGTTTTGACTATATCGTCGGGATGGACCAAACGAATATTGAAGACATCCGCTCAATGCTGGGCCAGCCCGACCATCCGAAAATTCTGCGCTTCCTGGATTTGACCGATCACTTAAAAGATGTACCAGACCCTTATTTTACGGGAGATTTTGAAGAGACATTTGGGCTCGTCAGTGACGGCTGTGATGCGCTATTGGAGAAAATCAAACAAGATCATTCGATTTCATAAAACAGTAAAAAGCGGCAGGAGATTGATTCCTCGCCGCTTTTGTATGGAATTTAAGATTCGAATGCGGCCCAGACTTCCGGCAGCAACTCTGCCAATTCGTGAGCGAGCAGCGTGTGCGGAGAGCGGGTTTTGGTCCATTCATCCGCACAGGCTCCGTGCATGTGGACGGCGTTCAATACGGCATGTTTCCAGTCATTGTGGCAGCATAACATGCCAAGCATTATGCCTGCCAATGTGTCGCCGGTACCCCCTTTGGCTAATGAACTGTTGCCGGTGGGATTTATCCAAACCTCGCCATCCGGAAAAGCCGTCACCGTGTGTTGGCCTTTCAAGACGATGGCGACCCCTAATCTTTCTGCCCATTCTGCAGCATAATCGGCCCGGTGTTTTTGAAGTTCTGCGACTGCCACTCCTGTGATGCGGGAAAATTCAGCTGGATGCGGCGTTAGGATGACCGGTGCCTGGCGCTCAGCGTAAGTGCGTCTGCTCAACGCGCCGGCATCGACAATCAGTGGCATCGAGCTCTCGAGCAACACACTCAATGCGTCTTCAGTCATGCGATCCGGTTCCGTGCCGGGACCGATTGCCGCTGCCCGGTAAGCATCAACTGAAGCCAGCTGTTCGGCAATTCGCTGCATGCCATTCTGCACATAGGTCGCTTCAGGCAGCCGAGGGACGATCATTGCCATTGCTTCCGCTTCTGTCGCAATGACCAGCTTGCCCACGCCGCTCCGCATTGCACCAAGTCCTGCAAGAAGTGCAGCGCCCGGCATTTCTTTTGTGCCGGCAATCAATAACGCGGTGCCGAAGCTGCCTTTGTGGCTGTTGGGGTCTCTTTCGGGAAGTGTTGCTTTTACTTGTTCTTTTGTCCATTGCGATGGAGTTTCTTTCTGTGGGGACATAGTTGTGCACCTCCAGTTTTAATAGATGAGGCTCTTGTTGATTACTTTACGCAACATATTTTTGAAATGCAAAATTGAGCTGTGAAACTTTACAGGAATTCCATTTAAATTGTTGTGCTAAATTATTGTTGCGGAGCGGCGTATTGCGAAATTCTCTAGCTAGGCGCATACTTAATAGCGCAATAAGCGAATAGGAGATTGAGGATATGACACAGAACTTACAGGCTCGACAGCCGATGAATCCATTGAATGACCCATGGGAGGCTTACCTCGATATTGCACAGCACGGTAAGCCCACACTATCAAGCATTGAATTCACCACTACCTATCTATGCAATATGCGCTGTGAACATTGCGCGGTTGGCTATATGTTGGAACATAAAGATCCCGAGGCTTTGCCAATTGAATTGCTGTTGAAGCGGCTGGATGAAATTCCGCATTTGCGGACCATCAGTTTGACTGGCGGGGAACCGATGTTTTCAAAAAAATCCGTGGAACGCTACGTGCTGCCTTTACTTAAGTACGCCAACGAACGCGGCGTTCGGACGCAGATGAACTCAAATCTGACGATGCCGCTTGACCGTTATATGCTGATCGCCCCTTATTTGGATGTGCTGCATATCTCACATAATTGGGGGACAGTAGATGATTTTGTCGATGGCGGATTTGCTCATATGGAACGCAAGCCGACTCGTGAGCGCCGCGCCGAGCAGTTTCAACGGATGATCGACAACAGCCGGGCATTGGCTGAAGCTGGAGTGATGGTATCGGCAGAAACCATGCTCAACAAACGGACTTTGCCTCATTTGGCATCTATCCACAAACAAATCGTTGAAGAAATGAAATGCGCAAGACATGAGATTCATCCAATGTACCCCAGTGATTTCGCTTCAAATTTGGAGGTGCTGTCACTAGAGGAAACCAGGACGGCCATTCATGAATTGCTGGATACCCGGGATGATAACACCTGGATGCTGTTCGGTACATTGCCCTTTTATCCGTGCAGCGACAATACGGAGCAATTGGCTTTATTAGAACGCATCCAAAGCAGCAAAAACGTCTCAGTGCGCAACGATCCGGACGGCCGCTCCCGCCTGAATGTCAACATCTTTACAGGGGAGGTAATCGTCACAGATTTCGGGGACACTCCGCCGATGGGCAACATTCAGACCGATTCACTCCCGGCGATGCTCGATAGCTGGCTTGATCGTCCTTTAGCCCGTTCGATCGCCTGCCATTGTCCAGCAGTCAAATGTCTCGGACCAAACCTGTTAGTGAAAAACGCTTACTACCCAGAGGTGGATTTTACCAAAAAAGCTTCCAAGCTTTAAAATGAATGGTAGAATATTCTTGTAATTCATAAAAGCAGAGACAATGAATTCAAAGGGGATGGATAAAGTGGCCGACAAACAACCGACTCGTTTAAATGAACGCATGTACTTGATCGATGGATTTGATTTAGGGTTGCCGGAACGCACCGGGACCTACGTTATTGATGAAGAGCACTTGACGCTTGTGGATACCGGGCCAAGCCCTTCAGTTAAACACGTCAAAAAAGGGCTGGCTGATTTAGGCTTCACATTGGAAGATGTCAAATACATAATTGTCACCCATGTCCACCTGGATCATTCTGGAGGAGCTGGGCTTTTGCTTCAGGATTGCCCGAACGCACAAGTGGTGGTGCATCCAAAAGGTGCACGGCACCTGTCAGACCCAAGCCGCCTGACTGCTGGCGCGCGGATGGTGTACGGAGAGCAGTTCGACCAATTGTTTGCTCCGATTGTCGCTATTCCAGAAGATCGTCTGCTCATCAAGACAGAAGGAGAGGGCCTTGAAATCGGTGCAGCGTGTACGCTTGAATTCTGGGATACCCCAGGACACGCCAATCACCATTTCAGTGTATACGATCCCGTCAGCAACGGAATTTTCGCAGGCGATACAGTGGGCATCCGCTACGATCAATTGGTAAGGGAAGGCATCGATCTTTATCTGCCGTCCACTTCGCCCAATCAATTTAATCCCGAAGCTATGCAAGATGCCATTGAACGCATGTCAAATGCCAAACTGGACGCCATCTACTATGGCCATTTTAGCCAAACCGATCAACCCGAAGCTGCACTTCGCCAATCCGAAAGATGGCTGAAGGTATTTGTTGAAGAAGGTCAAGCCGCCTACACTGCAGGACTGGCGCCTGAAGAACTCGCTGAACGGTTGTTTAACCGGGTTCAAGATTATTTAAGGACTCAAAACGTAGCGGACGACCACGAAGTTTATCCGTATATCCGCTTGGATATGCAAGTCAGTTCCATGGGGATTTTGGATACATTAGCAAAACAGCAACGATGAACCTGTGCTTATGCACAGGTTTTTTTATGCCTGGAATGTCTCGCCTTCACAAAAACAGCCGGTTAGAAATCGGTCCAGGGATTAAAGAAACCGAGAGCGGGTATCTTAAGAATAACAATGGCTAAAAGGAGTGGAGACAAATGGCACAAGACGATAGAAAAAAGAAAGATGAAAAAGAACAAGAAAAAGAACAATTCACCGGCACCCCTGAACAGCAGTTTCCAGATCTTGAAGCTGAAGACAAACAGGACCGCCAGAAAGAACAGTACCAAGACACAGCCGAAACCGGGAAAAAAGATTCGGCTTCCAATGAATAACTCTGTTATCTTTTTTTGAATAATTATTCATATCACAGAAAGGCGCAGGGGAAAGGCCTCTGCGCCTTTCTGCGTATTCGAAATCTATTTTTGAATAATTTATTCAATTGGTACGAAAGTTGAATGTTTAATTATTTATAAAAGAGGGGGTTGGGTTGAATGGGTTATTCAAATTGAAAAACCCCTTGAAGTGGAATATTTTTTCTTTTGGTTCTGTTTATTCATTTGCCTATTAAGGGTAAAGGGGAAATACGAACGGTTAACGGATTAGCTGTTTTGTTCGCCGTAAAGAATGTTATAAAAATCAACTGGAACATATTTTGAGAGGTGGAGTTTGGGTTATGCAATTATTGACGGAGAAAACGGCTTTTATAACAGGAGCGGGAAAAGGGATTGGACGCGCGACGGCACTGGCTTTGGCCAATGAAGGCGTCAACGTCGGTTTGATCGCCCGCACAGAAGCAGATTTAAAGAGATTGACAACAGAAATCAAGTCATTACGCGGCCGTGTGGCCTATGCAGTGGCCGATGTCTCTGATTTGAAACAGGTGGAGGCAGCCATTGAAAAGCTGACAGATGAACTTGGGACAGCCGATATATTGATCAATAATGCAGGCATCGGCAAATACGGCTCATTTTTGGAATTGGAACCGGAAGAATGGAAGCAAGTGATCGATGTGAATTTGATGGGCATGTATTATGTCACCCGGACCGTGCTGCCGCAATTGATAGAGAAGAACGGGGGAGACATCATCAACATTTCTTCCAGTTCAGGTTTGCGGGGGACAGCGGGTTCGAGCGCCTACAGTGCTTCAAAATTCGGTGTTCTCGGCATGACAGAGTCATTGTCTCAGGAAGTCCGCAAGCATAATATCCGTGTCTTTGCTTTGACGCCGAGCCGTGTAGTGACGGATTTGACGTATAAAGAAGGAGAGACCGATGAGGAAAAAGAGAAATTCATGCATCCAGAGGATTTGGCGGAATATATGGTTGCGCAATTGAAGCTGCATCCTCGGATCTTTATTCCGACATCGAGCCAATGGGCAACCAATCCATTTTAAATCAAAAAAACGAGCTGAGGGAATTTTCCCTCGGCTCGTTTTTAGTTATTGGAAAGTTTGGTGACGTAATCTTCAACTTCCTGGGAAGTGCTGAGCGCCAGGATGCGGTCTGTGTGCTGTGCCATTTCAGCTTTGGAAAGCTTGCTGATCTGGGAACGTGCTTTTAGAATCGATGAAGCGCTCATTGAGAATTCATCCAAGCCTAAGCCGAGAAGAATCGGGATAGCGATCTCGTCTCCCGCCATTTCTCCGCACATGCCGGTCCATTTGCCTTCGCGGTGAGAAGCGTCGATGACCATTTTCACCAGGCGCAGGATAGCCGGGTTGAATGGCTGGTACAAATACGACACGCTTTCATTCATACGGTCTGCAGCCATCGTGTACTGGATCAAGTCATTGGTGCCGATCGAGAAGAAATCGACTTCTTTAGCGAAAGTATCCGCCATGACAGCGGTCGATGGGATCTCGACCATAATGCCGACTTCAATTGATTCGCTGACTTCAATGCCTTCAGCCTGCAACTTCGCTTTTTCTTCCAGCAACAAAGCCTTCGCTTCGCGGAATTCATCCAATGTTGCGATCATCGGAAACATGATTTTCAAGTTGCCATGGACGCTGGCACGCAGCAACGCACGCAGCTGCGTACGGAACATGTCCGGCATTTCCAGACATAGTCGAATGGCGCGCAAGCCCAGGAACGGGTTGAGTTCTTTTGGCAGCTCCAAGTAAGACAGCTCTTTGTCGCCGCCGATATCCAAGGTGCGGACAACGGTCGGTTTACCTTCCATGCCTTTTAAAACGCTGGCATAAGCTTCGACTTGCTCGTCTTCCGTCGGAAACTGGTCGCGGCCCATATACAGGAATTCCGTGCGGTACAAGCCAATAGCTTCGCCGCCATTATCGAGGACGCCGGCAATGTCTTTTGGTGTTCCGATATTGGCGCCGATTTCAACGGCTTGGCCATCAGCGGAAACTGTCGCTTCGTTCTTCATTTTGGCCCATTCGGTTTTTTGTTCGTCATAAGCCGCCTGCTTGTTTTGGTATTCTTCGATGACGCTGTCTTCCGGATCGATTAAAATCGTTCCGCCTAACCCATCCACAATGACGGTCATGCCGTTCTGGATGTCCGCCATGGCGGTTTTCGCACCGACCACTGCTGGAATTTCCAATGTCCGTGCCAAAATGGCCGAGTGGGAAGTGCGCCCGCCGATGTCCGTGATAAAGCCCTTCACGAACTGGGCATTCAATTGCACCGTATCGGAAGGCGTTAAATCTTCTGCAATGATGATGACTTCATCGGAAATCATGCTTGGGCTTTGGATGGTGACGCCTAAGAGGTGAGCCAGCACCCGTTTTCTGACGTCGCGGATGTCCGCAGCGCGTTCTTTCATGTAGTCATTATCCATTGCTTCAAACATGGAAATGAACATATCCGTTGTTTCCTGCAATGCAAACTCTGCATTGACCTGGTCTGTCGTAATCCGTTCAGTGATCGGCCCGACCAATTCAGGGTCGCTTAGGACCAGCAGGTGAGCACCGAAAATCGCTGCTTCTTTGTCGCTGATCGTTTCAGCCGTTTTCTTCTGGATCACTTCCAGTTCCGCAATGGATTTTTCCAATGCAGAAGTCATTCGTTCCAATTCGCTGTCGATATCCGAAACTGTCCGCTTATCAACATTCAATACCGGATTTTCCAAGCGAAAAGCTTTAGCGATGGCTATCCCATTCGATGCTGCAATTCCGGACATTGTTTTTGTCATTGGGTTGAGATCCCTTCTGACTGCATGACGTCTGCTGCTTTCTCAATGGCTTCGTTTTCGTCTTCGCCATCAGCTGCGATGGTGACTACTGATCCACTCGGAACGCCCAGCGACATAACACCCAGGATGGATTTAAGGTTTACTTTTTTTCCTTTGTGTTCAATTGTGATGTCTGATTTGAATTTTGATACGGCTCCAACCAACGCGGATGCCGGACGTGCGTGCATACCTGCTTCATCTGTAATTGTAAATTGTTTTTCGACCATGATTGATTTCCTCCTTTTGTAAGTGCAATCATTTTAGCACTCCGTTGACCGTTTTCGACGGTTTTTGAACGAGTGTACATAAGAAAAGTACATTTTTTTGATTGCTTATGAACGATTATGATTGATTGTGGAAGCGATTTCAAGTAGTATCTATTTAACAGAACTTTTACTCTATTAAAAAGAAGGTGATAACTTGCTGACCAACGAACGGCATACTTACATTTTGCGGCTGTTAGCCGAAAAACAGGCCATCAAAATCCAGGAACTGGTGGAATCGACAGGTGCGTCAGAATCGACGATCCGCAGGGATTTGACGGAGCTTGAACAGTCACGAAAACTGGAACGTGTTTTCGGCGGAGCGATTCTGCCGGGCCAAAATTTGCTGGAACCCAGCATCAAAGACAAATCAACGCAGTTCCTGGATGAAAAAATCAGGATTGCGGAACTCGCTTCCTCTTTTGTCCAGCGGGGAGACAGCGTTTTCCTGGATGCGGGTACCACAACCTTTCAACTGATTCCGTTTCTGAAAGACAAGGATCTGGTGGTTGTCACCAACGGGCTGACGCTCGTCGAAGCCTTGAACGACCATGGCATCACCACTTATTTGACCGGAGGATTGATGAAGCCGAGGACCGGTGCCTTTGTCGGTTCCCATACCATCCAAGCTTTGCAGAACTATCGCTTCGACATCTGTTTTCTCGGAATTAATGGATTCCATGCGGATTACGGTTATACAACACCGGACCCCGAGGAGGCAGCCGTCAAGCAATTGGCCAGTTCTTTGGCAAAAACAACCTATGCGCTCGCTGATCATTCCAAAACCAATAAAATCAGTTTCGCTAAGATTATGGATTTGGACCGCGCCACTTTAATTGTAGATGAAATTTCCAAAGAAGCCAATGCTGGACTCGAAAAAAAGACAACAGTAAAGGTTGTGAACCGATGATCTATACCTGTACCATCACACCATCCATTGATTACACAGTATATGTACCCGAATTCGGGAGCGGAAAACTGAACCGCTCCGAAGAAGTCTATTATTACCCCGGAGGAAAAGGCATCAATGTTTCACGCGTGTTAAAGCGCCTCGGCATCTCCAATCGGGCACTCGGCTATGCCGGCGGCTTTACAGGGCATTATATAGAGGAGTTTCTGAAAAACGAAGGCGTCGATGCTGATTTTATCCATACTTCGGAAATCACCCGCATCAACGTCAAAATCAAATCGGACGAGGAAACCGAACTGAACGGCCCTGGCCCTGAATTGAACGGCGATCAGCTGGATGCGTTAACTGAAAAAGTTCGTTTGATGGCAGAAGGCGACTGGTTCATTTTAGCCGGCAGCCTGCCCGGTTCCATTGATTCGGCTTATTTCCTGGAGCTCGCGAAAATCTGTGCAGCCAATCAAGTGCATTTTGTACTCGACACTTCAGGACCGGCATTGAAAAGCCTTCTGGCCGCTCCGGTCTTTCTGGTCAAACCCAATCAACAGGAACTGGGCGAATTGTTCGATGTCAAAATCAATACAGTAGCTGAGGCTTTCCAGTATGCCAGAAAACTGGTGGAGCGGAATACGGAACATGTCGTCGTGTCTATGGGAGGCGAGGGTGCGCTTTTGGTGACTAAAGAGGGCGCTTGGCTGGCTAAAGCCCCTCAAGGACACGTCATCAACACGGTCGGCTCGGGTGATTCGCTGGTGTCTGGATTTATTGCTTCATACACCATACAAAGCGACCCATTGGAGGCTTTCCGTTACGGAGTGGCAAGCGGCTCCGCCACCGCTTTCCGGTCGGATCTTTGCCGATTTGAAGATGTTGAAAAACTGTTGGACCAAGTTGAGATTTATCCATTCGAAGAAAAGGGTGTGACTCCATGAAAATCACGCAGCTGTTAACTGAAGAAACCATTATCCTAAACCTATCCGCTACAACTAAACAACAAGTGCTTGAAGAACTGGCCTCCCAACTGGAAAGTGCCGGCAAACTATCGGACAGATCCGCATTCATTTCTGCCATCCTTGAGCGTGAGAGCCAAAGCACGACGGGGATCGGCGACGGCATCGCCATTCCGCATGCCAAATCAGCTGCGGTCAAATCGCCGGCCATCGCGTTTGGCCGTTCACCTGAAGGGCTGGACTTTGAATCGCTCGACGGACAGCCAGCAAACCTGTTCTTCATGATTGCGGCCAGTGAAGGCGCCAATGACGACCATTTGGAAGCGCTGTCCCGTCTTGCGACTTTCCTGATGGATGACAAGTTCCGCACCAATATCCTGGCAGCGCAGTCCAAACAGGAAGTGCTGCAAGTGATTTCCGACAAAGAAGCTTCCTTGGAAGAACCGGAAGAAGCAGCAGAAAACATTCCCGCTGACAGCACCCAGAAAAAAATTCTGGCCGTTACGGCCTGTCCGACAGGGATTGCCCACACCTATATGGCTGCAGAAAAACTCAATGAACGCGCCAAAGAGCTGGGCATCGCTTTGAAAGTGGAAACCAACGGATCAAGCGGCGTCAAAAACCGGTTGACTGATGAAGATATTGCAGGAGCGGACGCCATCATCGTTGCAGCTGACACCAAGGTGGAAATGAGCCGTTTCAACGGCAAGCCGGTGATTCAGACGGGGGTCGGCAAAGCCATCTATGAAACAGACACGTTGTTGAACCGCGCGGTGACAGGTGATGCACCTACTTATAAACACGACAAATCTAAAGACGAAGCGGATGCAGGCGAAACCAAAGGCGGCTTCTATAAGCATTTGATGAACGGGGTATCGAATATGCTGCCGTTCGTTGTCGGCGGCGGGATCTTGATTGCCATCTCGTTTTTCTGGGGCATCAACGCCTCGAATCCCGATAGTCCTGAATACAATGAATTCGCGGCCATGTTGAACACCATAGGCGGCGGCAATGCTTTCTTCCTGATGGTTCCGGTACTTGCCGGCTTTATCGCGATGAGCATCGCAGACCGACCAGGATTTGCACCGGGTATGATCGGCGGCTTGATTGCCATCACAGTTACGGGCGTTGAAGAAGCGAGCGGCGGTTCCGGATTCCTTGGCGGCTTGATCGCCGGGTTCCTCGCCGGTTACGTAACACTGTTGGTCAAAAAAGTATTTGCCGGTCTGCCGAACTCTTTAGAAGGCTTGAAACCGGTCCTGTTTTACCCGGTCTTTGCGATTGCCATCACCGGCATCATCATGATGCTGGTCAATCCGCAGCTGACCAAAGTCTACACGGCGATTTCTTCGTTTCTGGAAAGCCTCGGCGGTACGAACCTGGTATTGGTCGGATTGCTGTTAGGCGGTATGATGGCCATTGATATGGGCGGTCCCATCAACAAAGCAGCTTATACATTCGGCATCGCGATGCTGGATGCACAAAACTTCAATTTCATGGCGACGGTCATGGCGGCTGGAATGGTTCCGCCGCTGGGCATGGCCATTGCTACAACTTTGTTCAAGAATAAATTCACCAAACCCGAACGTGAAGCCGGCAAAACGGCTTACGTGCTAGGTGCCTGCTTTATCACAGAAGGCGTCATTCCATTTGCCGCGGCCGATCCGGCACGTGTCATCCCGGCTTCAGTGGCCGGAGCGGCTGTCACGGGCGCTTTGGTCATGCTGTTTGACATCGGCCTACGCGCTCCGCATGGCGGGGTTTTCGTCATCGGCCTTGTCGACGGCGGCGTGGCCAGCATCTTGATGTATGTCCTTGCAATTCTTATAGGTGCTGTTGTCACCGCGATTGTTGCCGGGGCATTGAAAAAACGTGTGGCAGTTGCCGCATAATGATTAACCGCTTCAGGATTTCTGTCCTGAAGCGGTTTTTTTATTTGGTTGCCGTTCCGCAAAATAAATGCTTTAACGCTGTGATTTTGCGTATGATTCTCCTGCAAAATGGGTATTGAATAATACAATAACACCTACAGGGCGGAGCCGGTTGGCAAAATGGATTAGAAAGAGGTGAAAGGACACTGACAGGACACTGACAGGAGTCACCATATGCAGTGGATCATTTTCAGGGGGAATGACTGTTTTGGCGCATGATCATCCAGGAAAGATTTCATCGGCAGGCATGCTGCTTGCCGACAAGACACAAGAAACTATACGAAAGGAACGTTAAGTGGAAGGAGCGGCTAAGAATGAAAACCGCAAGAGATACGGATTTTTTTCGCCAATTCAATGAGGCATTCTTTCAAGGTGACCGGGAATTCATTGAATCAAGTATTACGGAAGACGTAGTATGGACCATCGTCGGGTCCGAACCGATCAGAGGCAAGCAGGCGTTTCTTGATGTGGCTTTCGGCGTAGAAGAGGGTTATACCAATATGGACTGTACGACGGAACTTTCTTTGACCAACGGCAGGGAAGCGGCGCTAAAAGGGAAAATGATCAAGAAAGGCGACGGAGATAAACCGAAAATCTACGCTTTTTGTGACTTTTACGTATTGGGTGACGAAGAAGATGGAAAAATAAAGGATATGACCACTTTCGTCATCGAATTGAAGGAATAAAGAAACGGAAAACCCTCTCTGGTGTGAGACAGAGGGGGTTTCTTTGGGGAAAAGACAACAGCGAAATGGCGTTCATAGCTATAAATGTAATTACTTACATAAGGCTAAACAAAAAAAGTTCAAAATATGTAAACAATGAAAAAGAAAGCGAATTAGAAAGTTCATTACTGCAATAAATGTAAATGAATAAAGATAGGACGACTGAACCTTTGGCATTTCCAGCAGTATCTCTCGAAACAACTATGGGGCAATACTTGGGTACCATCTGAAGAAGGGGGAAAAGGGGCGATACAGTTTGCCGGCTCGTCTTTTCTGATGAACATGGGCTGAGTTTATGGTAAAATGGAGAAATATCAACTGTGACTAGAGGGGTGACTAAATATGACCACCGTATGTTTGGTTCGGCACGGGGAAACGGACTGGAATGCACAAGGGAAGATTCAAGGGACGGCCGATATTCCATTGAATAAAGCAGGTGCACGCCAAGCGGCGCAATGCGGGGCGTATTTAACTGGTGCTGATTGGGATTTGATCGTCACGAGTCCGCTGCAGCGCGCCCGGCGTACTGCTGAAATCATCAACGAAACCTTGGGGTTGCCGCTGATTGAAATGGAACAGTTTGCGGAAAAACATTTTGGGGACGCTGAAGGAATGACCTATGAAGAACGTGCGCTGACATTTCCAAACCGGTTTTATCCCAACCAGGAAGACAATGAGCTTTTCGCAGAACGGCTCGCTGCAGGATTGAAGATCATCAACGATCGCTTTCCTGAACAGCGTGTGCTGCTGGTGTCCCATGGAGGCGTCATCAATGCCATACTCGGTGAATTGTCGAACGGTGAAATCGGCTCGGGTAAAACCCGGTTGTTGAATGCTTGCCTTAGCCATATCCATTTCGACAAACACAATTGGATCATCCAAAATTACAATCAGGTAAGCCATCTTCAACACTCGCTGAGCAGCAGTTAAGCCGGCAGCTTTTAAAAAAGCAGCAAGACGATTTTTCGTCCTGCTGCTTTTTATTTTTTCGCTGTATTTTTTTCTTTGTCCATGCGGTAGACGTAAACAGCCATCGCTCCCATGAATAATGCTGAATTGAACCAGAAGACGATATCGCCCAGCATGCCGTCAAAAATCAAAGCATTTGCTGAAGTGATCAATTGCATGGCGATGATGAATAAAATCAAAATGGTTGGTGTCTTCATTTCTTCACTCCGTTCCTTTCCTTATTATAAAGCTGCTGGTGATTATTTCAAGCAGGCACATTAAACCCGAAAAGTGAAAGTTGCCAGAAGGAATGGCATAATGGCAAAGAGAGAACGTCAGTTGAGGAGGAACCGGTATGGTGAAATGGAAAGAAGAAATGGTTATTGAGGCCGATATTGAAAAAGTATGGAGTTTGTTCCGGGATGACAACGTGAAAAAATTGATGCCCAAAGTGGAAGAGCATATTCTGTTGGAAAACGACAATGACCAGTTGGGTGCCAAACATGCCCAAAGCTACCATGAAGGGAACCAGCTCCAAACCTATATTGTCGAGACGGTCGGCTATGAAGATACGCCCGATAAAAAACTCAAGCAAACCCAGTTTGAGATGGGCCAGAGTTTTGATGTGTTTTATTCGTTTACGCTATTGAAAGACGGTGAAAACCGGACAAAGTTCATTTACGAAGGGACGAACAAAGGCAAAGGGTTAATGGGCAAGGCGATGCTGCTGACGGGCAGCAAGAAAAGACGCCAGCAGACCGTCCAGACGTTCATGGAACGCGTACGGGAGGAAGCTTTGAAACTTTAGGAGGACGAAAAGATGGTGCACTGGAATGAGCAACGGGTGATTCATGCTCCTATTGATAAGGTATGGGCACTGTTTTCGGATGACCGGCTGCAAACCATTATGCCGCAGCTGAAAAAACACCAATTGATCGAAGGCCCGCCTAACCAAGTGGGTTCCAAGTATGCGCAGCAAAACCAGATGGGCAACCGCGTGATCAGTTATGTCATGGAAATCACTGCTTATGAAGATTTGCCGAATGGCAAGCGCAAAGACCTCAGCTTTGTAGCAGGAGGGCTTTTCAAGATTTGCTTAAGCTTTAACTTAAGTAAAATCAGCGATGAAGAGACCTTATTCGTCTACAGCGGTTCCAATACGGGGGCCAATTTGGCGGGGAGGGCTTTGCTGAAGCTTGACCCGAACGACAGCAGCAGAGAGCAGGCGAAAGAATTGATGGACCGGGTCCTTATTGAAGCAGAATCTTAAAGGTGAATGACAGCAGTCATATAAGAGCGGTTCCTTATTTAGCAGAAAACCATGAAAATAGATGAACAAACAACTATAAACAAAATAGAAAAAAAGAGCTTTCATCTGTCAATATGTCAAAAACAGAGAAAAGGCTCTTTTTTAATAAATATGTAACATACTACTTAAGGATTTAACATATAAATTCAAAAACGTCTACAAGAAAAACTAAAAATCAATAAATAGCTCAAACTGAAACAAGATGTAATATGTATTAAAAGAACCGTGCAAAGTAATAGCAGAAAAACAAAGCTTTTCGTGACAGCCGATGGTTGTATTTGTATGATATAGAAAATGAACATGGCTACATGTCATCCATAGGGGGATTGGAACATGATCAAGGTCTATGAAAAAGAACAGGTTTTGTGTGTAGAAGGAATTTTGGAACAGACCCGCAGCAAAGTATTTGTGTATCTGGTTGACGGCATGCTGATTGATACGGGCGCCGAGAAACTTCAAAAAGAATTAGAGGTGTTTTTCACTGATCATTCGTTTGACCAAGTCGTCTTGACGCATCACCATGAAGATCATACCGGAAACACCGCATGGCTCCAGCAACATGTTGAAGTTCCATTTTTTCTTCATCCACTGGGCATGCCAATAATTTAAGATGATGGAGAGTACCCGGAATACCGAAAAATCACCTGGGGCAATCGGCGCGCCTTTAACGCTTTGCCGCTTGGGGAGCGCGTCCGCTCCCGGACACTAGAATGGCAAGTGATCCATACACCTGGACACGCCGACGACCATGTTGCCTTGTTTCATGAAGAATCGGGCCGACTGTTTACGGGAGATCTTTTTGTGTCCCCTAAAACGCGCGTCATGATGAAAACAGAGTCGGTCCCGCTCATCATGGCATCGCTGCGTAAATTACTGGCGCTGCCATTCACATCGGTCTTCTGCAGCCATGCGGGTTTTTTGAAAAACGGACGCGCCTTGCTTGAGCAGAAGCTGAACCACTTGGAAAGCCTGCAGCAAACAATCATTGATCTTCATAAAAAAGGACAGACCCCAAGCGAAATCAATCAACAGCTTTTTCAAAAAACCTATCCGATCATCAAGTTTTCGAACAGGGAATGGGACACCATCCATATTGTCACTTCTGTCGTCTTTGATTTTGAAAGCAGGAAGAACCAGTGTATACAGCCTCGTGCAAATACATTAGGAATCCTCAGAAAAGGAAATGCCTTTCTCCTGGAACAGCAATTCGTCCGCCATTCAAAAGGAGACGGCCCTTTTTACCGGCCGCTGGGCGGCACGATTGAGCTGGGAGAGACTTCAGTAGCTGCGTTGAAAAGAGAGTTTAAAGAAGAAATTGATGCAGAAATCCGCGTTGGGCGGTATATGGACGTCCTCGAAAACATCTATGCCTTAAACAAACGGGTTTTCCATGAAATCTCCCTTGTCTACGAAGTGGAATTTGTGGATTCTGAACAGTTACAAAGAGAATCCTTTGAGGTGACAGAAGGAAGCAAAAAAACGCTGGCGAAATGGGTCAGTTTGGGTGAATTGGCACTGGAAGAAACCACGCTTTATCCGGACGGGCTGCTCGCCTTGCTCCAACAATTGCCGGAACCAGCCCAAACCAAAACCTGATTGCATATATCGCTAGAACTGCATTAGTGGGCTAGCAGAACTCTGATAGAAGTTTTGGTATACTGAAGGCAGAAATTCAGTCTGTTGCAGTCTGAGGATGAGAGGAGCAAGCCCTTCATGACTTATTTGATTATGTTAGTGGAATTATTGGCAATTGCACTGTTCATCTATTACGTCAGTGGCCGATTGATGGGTTCAAAAGTCAATTTTACGAAAAGGATCCTTTCTGTACTGCTAGGGGTCAGTTTGACGACATTCGTCTATTGGTATTCGTATCTGCGCTATACGGACTTTTCAACTGAAAGCATCGCCTTTGCGGTTACAGACGCCAGCGCCATTATTTGGATCGGCAGTATGCTGCTGATTTCGATGTTGTTCTACTTGTTTTTCGAACTGTTCGATCCAATTGAACTCGGTGAACGGGGAGAGCGCATCACTGGGCGGAAATTTATCGTTCAACGGCTAAGGCATCGGTGGCGCCGCCAGAAACGCCTGAGCCAAGTACTTGAAATTGCTGTCCGGAACGGATTTTCCCGCACAATCCGTTATGCCCGCCACCGGGAAAGCAACCGTGATTTCGCCATTGCTTTCCGCGATACGCTGGAACAAAGCGGGGGCATCTTCATCAAATTCGGCCAGGTTCTGTCCACTCGCACCGAATTGTTTTCACCCGTTTTCATCGAAGAACTGGAAACCCTGCAGCAGGATGTCAAACCCCTGACCAGCGACCAAGTCACGAGCATTCTGAAGAATTCCTTATCGGCAAGCATTGAAGATGTCTTCTCGGAATTTCATATGGAGCCGCTCGCTGCAGGTTCCATCGGCCAAGTGCACCGGGCTGTGCTGCGGAAAACGCAGGAAGATGTAGTGGTGAAATTGCTGCGTCCTGAAGTGAAAGGCATCATGCGCAATGATTTAGACATTCTCGTCGAATTCGCCGATTGGGTCACCAGCAAGTCGAAATGGGCAGAAAATATCGGTTTCCGTGAACTCGCCATTGGTTTTGCGAACGGGCTGCGCGAAGAAATCAATTTCGGGATTGAGACACGCAATACCATTCAAGTGGCCAATGCACTCAAAAAAAGCGATTACCTGGTGAAAATTCCCCATGTTTACCGGGAATACAGCAATGACAACTTAATCGTCATGCAGTATTTTAAAGGGAAGAGCATTTCCAGAGGACAAGACGTCTTTGACCAGTTTGATGTCGACCAGAAAGAGTTTGGGCGGACGGTGCTGTTCTCCTTTTTTGAACAGATGCTGTTTTCCGGGATCTTTCATGCCGATCCGCATCCGGGCAATATCTTCATCGATGAACAAGATGGACAGCCGGTTCTTCTGGATTTTGGTGCTGTTGGACGTTTGGCCGCTCCGCAGCAGGACGGTTTGAATCTGTTCATCATCGGTGTCCAGCAAAATGACGCAGAAGTCATTTGCGACGCCATCAATGCACTTGTAGAAGACAATAGCCAGATTGACCGCCAAAAGCTTGAACAAGCGGTCGGGCAATTGCTGCTGAAGATATCGTACGTCGACAAGATCCAGACGGAAGAACTGATCCATGCCATGTTTGATATCGTCCGTGAGTTTGGTTTAGCCTTCTATCCTTCTGTCGGCATGGCGCTGCGTTCACTGATCAGCCTCGACAGCACGCTCCATACCATCGATCCGAAGTTCGATATGTTCACCGAAGCCAAGGTCTTCGCGAAGAAATACAAAACCGCTGTGCTGAAGAAGCCGTTTACAGAACCACGCGAAACCAAACAAAAAATCGAAGAAGAATTGGCCTTGCTGATTCCGGAAATGATGAAATTGCCGAAACGCGCCGATCAATTGATCCAGCGCATAGAAGGCGGTAAAATCATCCTGCACCATGACGTGTTTTCCGACAAACACAACGCCAATTTCATCCTTCAATTGTTTTCCCGTTTCGTGCTGCTGTTGTCAGGCATCACGTTCGGTTTGATATCCGCCGCCTTGCTCGCAATTGCACAGTTCATCAATACCCAATACGCCATCTACTTGAACACCGCTGCTTATACCGGATTGTTCCTGTGCGTCATCCTATTGGTGCGATTGTCCATCCAGGCCATCCGTGATATGAAGCGAAGCACTTCCTGAAAAATCGCACTCTTAAACAGAGTGTGGTTTTTTATATCAGCTGGAGGGATGGCACCATAAAAAACGGCAGCCATTTATACAAAAGAGGCGAATTTGTATTCTATATCCGACGAACCTGTACACCGGAATAGCCGTCGCCACCATCTATTGTTTTGTCTTCTGAAAACTCAGCAAACCAGGCTGATTTCGAGTGCCCTTTATTTTTTATTCAGTTATCATTCAATTGGTTTTTCTGGGATTATTCGCATGGATGAACAACCATATTAGAGCCGATGAATATTTAACACACGACTGTGTAGACCTGTATGGAGACGTCATCATCTTGTTTTATTTCTTGATGGTGATGCCGCTCCTTTGAGAGTTGCAAAAAAAAGACAAGGAGGTGCTTGGATGTTTGATCAGGGCTTTCCTGAACAGTTGAAAGAGGACGTTCTTGCCGTAACCAGATTGATTGCCAATAAATCGGCGAATGCTGCTATGGAGATGCCTGAGCAATTTATTCATTATGTACATAAAGACAAGGCTATTCAATTTCCTTATCGCATCTATTACGCGGACATTCCAGATAAAGCGGCCGCCAAGTTAAGCCCTCAGCAAAAAATGATTCTGCATTGCATCTATTCAAGAAGCCACGATGGCTTGATACGCCAAAAGCATCTGCGCTGCTTGCTGCAAATGGATTATGAAGAGTGGGCTATCCCTTATATTGTGAAAATCTGTGATGAATACGTTGTAGAGATACTGGAGATGGTTTATGGCTTATTGAAGAATCAGGATACCACCGAGATTCAGCGCTTTTGTTTAGAAAACAAAGAGTCGTTCTGCAGAAGCTACAGCAGAATGATCAGCTATTGGAACGAATATCACCGGTTAAACTCTCCTGATTTTCAGCAATATGTGGGCCGGAAGTTGTTTAGAGAGTGTCTAGGATACAAAAAGTCAATGGAACTGAAGACCAAACCATCATTACACTAAGTAAAAGCCTATTAAAAACACTAATCCGACCTAACCCACCAATTCGCAGCCGAATTGGTGGGTTTTTCAGGATAAAATCATGACTCATCACTTTGGATTAAATTTAAGTTAGAAGCTCTGGAAATAAATTGAAAGAAAATTGAAACGATTCGTCTTCTCATTCGTATTATTACCAAGAACGGACTTTTGAAATACAGAAATTAACCAATGGGGAGGGATTTTATGTATTTTATTAAAAAGAACGAAGAAGCATCTCGGAAGAATCATGTTGGTTTTTCGGTTTTACTGATTGTCACTTTTCTGCTTATGGGATGTTCCACCGGCGATACTGAAGAAGGTAACGGGGCGGAAGCCAAAGAAGCTGTAGATAAAAACGAACAGGCCATCCGAGCCGTTATTGAAGAGGAATTCAATGGTCCAGACGAGGAATATAAAGAATTGCTGAATGCAGCGATGGAAGCACAGGTTTCAGAAGAGTATATGGATGATTACGAAGCCTACTTGGAATCACCTGAATACCAAGCGTTAATGAGCTATATGGAAGAAACGTACGCTTCTTATTTTACAGAGAACGGCTATGATCACTTTATCAATTCCACGCCGGCTTTTATGTATTCAGGCTTTGAACAAGACTATGAGTTGACTCCTTCTAATATTGAGATAGTTCAAAACGAAGCCGAAGAAACGCTATACGATATTAGTTTCCAAGTAGCGTACACAGATGGAAACGGTGAATCGAGTGACTACCATTTCGAAGGGAGTGCCACTGTCCCTGAAGAAGGAAAAATCGGGAAGATTGAGTATTTGGACGGCTATGAAGATGGACTCCATCAAGCACTCACCAATAATGAATAGATATAGAATGACTCAACGCTGCCTTTTAGGCGGCGTTTTTCTTTTTAGGTGGTTAAATTCCTGTTTGTACCGCTTCAACAATAAACTTTTCTTTTTAGGCTATTTTTGGATTTAATTAGGTAAAATTTATTATTTTTAACTAATATCTTCTATATAGATGTATGATACTTCTAATCATACAATTGCATCTAATCGAGAAACAACCGGGAGGAAATATAAATGAGTAAAGTTTTAGCTTTTATCCGCAAATACATCGGTATTATCATTGTAGCTATCATCATGCTGTTGGTCGGCTCGTCATTTGGTCCGTCTCAAGCGCAAGTAGAAGTGAAAGATACAGAGATTTCTTCTTTACAGAAAGAAATTAAAGCCTATAAGAATACAGAAAGTGAACAGTTGGCAGCTATTGAGAAGCTGGAAAAAGAAAATACCCTCTATAAAGAAGCCGAAGTTGCATTAAAGAAAAAAGAAGATGATCTTAAGAAGCTAGAAGAAGAAAAAGCAGCTCAAGTTAAAAAGGAAAAAGAAGAAGCCGCGGCTAAAGAAGCGGAAGAACTAGCTGCGAAGAAAAAAGCCGAACAAGAGGAAAAAGCACGCGTTGCTGCAGAGAAGGCTGAAGCTGAACAAGCGGAAGCTGCTTCAGCAAGTTCATCCCAGTCGGAGGAAACGAATACTGATTCAGCAGCAAGCTCATCTACAGAAACCCAATTTGCGAACTGCACAGAGCTTCGTTCGGTTCACCCAGCGGGAGTTCCAAAAGGACATGCAGCCTACCAAAGCAAGATGGATCGTGATAACGATGATTATGCATGTGAAAATTAATCAAACGTTAAAAACAGCCACTCAATAAATTGTGGCTGTTTTTTTATATCTATTAAAGAATTTCTAGAACTATTCCTATATAGGATAGATTTAACAGGAAGTACGCGCATTTACCAGGTGCCCATGTTTGACATATCGAATAAAATCGATATACAATGCGTCTATGGATAATTTAAATGAATTAGATGTATTTAAAGCGTTGTCGAACAAGACCCGTCTGGATATACTTAAGTGGCTGAAAGAACCCGAAAAGAATTTCCCGAAACAACAGGCCCATTTGCCGAAGGAGGTCAGCATTGAAGGTGGGGTTTGTGTGGGGGATATTCAAGATAAAGTGAACTTGTCCCAATCTACGGTTTCGCATTACTTGTCACTTATGCAAAAAGCCGGGCTTTTGGAAGCAGTCCGCTATGGGCAATGGACGTATTACAGACGCAATGAAGAGACCTTGGCTAAAATTGCAGAGTTCGTGAAACAGGAGATTTGATTCTTTTGGAAGCGGATCTCTGTCTGATTTATATATCGATTATTCTAGATATATCTATATTTTAAACTCCAGACTTTTTAAAATAAGAGTAGGGAAGGCACCATACGAAAAGTATTGGAGTGAATTATTTTATGGCCATACAGGCGCGAGAAGATCTATTGAATACAAAACAGAAGGTATTGGCATTTACTTTAACGTTATTGACTTTTGTGATGGGGACCAGCGAGTTTGTCATTGTCGGGCTTTTGACAGAAGTCTCGACCGATTTGAATATCACATTGGCTACGGCAGGCACGTTGATTTCAGGATTTGCGATTGCTTATGCCATCGGCACACCGCTGCTTACGGCTTACGTCAGCCGGTTTCCCAAATATCCATTGATGCTTTTATTTATAACGATTTTCATCATCGGCAACATCATCAGTGCTTTATCAGGTTCTTATGAACTCTTAGTGTTGTCGCGTATCTTAACAGCCGTTGTCAGCGGTGTATTGATCGCCTTGTCGATGAGCATCGCAAGTGACACCATGCCCGAAGCCAAGAAAGGGTCAATCATTGCCCTCATTTTTGCCGGATTCACGATTGCCAACGTTCTGGGGGTTCCTTTAGGGACGTTTATCGGACAGCTTGGCAATTGGCAGCTGACTTTCTGGTTTACAGCGCTCTTGGGCGTCATCAGCCTGGGGATCAGCATTTTCATTATCCCGAAACACTTGCCGGTTGAAAAAGCATCCGCTAAAGAACAGTTGAAATTACTGACGAATCCGCGGATGGTGTTGGCGTTCTTTATCCCGACGTTCGCTATTGCGGGTACTTATACTGTCTATACCTATATCACACCGATTCTGGAAGACGGATTGGGAATTCCGACAGCGTATATCAGCATAATACTTTTGGCGTACGGCGCGTTTTCCATCCTCAGCAATGTATTGGCAGGGAAAATTGCCAGCCATAACGGCATCAGCAAACTGCGCTTTGTCTTTATCGTTCAAGCGATCATCTTAGGGTCGCTGTTCTTTACCATGCAATCGACGGTTGCCGGACTCGTCAGCATCTTATTGATGGCCGTCATGATCTACGTCATGAACGCGACGATTCAGCTGTATTTGATGAATTTAGCGGCGGTTTATTTTCCGGCTGCCAAAGACTTTGCTTCATCGTTGACGCCTGTAGCCGTCAATATCGGCATTGCACTGGGAGCGACACTCGGCGGATATGTCGTGGCCCATGGCAGTTTGATTCATCTATCCTGGGTGGGCGGACTGTGTGCACTGATTGCATCCGGTTTGTCGTTCATCAGTTACCGGTTGGATCAAAAAGAAGTAAACGTCAATGCTCCTGCGTATCAGGGGATAAAATAATAATTCAAATGAACATCCAGCAGTTGGCTGGGTGTTTTTTTATGCTGTTTCTAAGAGATTCGTTGAAACGGATGACTCAATCGCTCGTATACTTATAAAGTGCTTTTTTAATCGCCTTTAAATAACCCTTTATAATTAGGAGAGTGGCCAATATGTCATCCATCGCATTTCTGGCTTCATTACGGCCATTTGCCATTCCGCAAGAAATGCAGGACAAGCAAGACCAAACTGACTTTAAAAAAGAAGAGGAGTTTCTGTCTTTTTCTATTCAACCCCTAGATGATTATTGGCTTGAAGAAACCGGAGGATTGTTTACGCTTCATTATTTGTATGAAGCTTACGGGTTGGAACATGAGGATTTTTTGCTGTATCTTGAAAAATACATGGAAACAGGTGACGTGTTGGAAATATACAGCGTCCCTAATCAGCATGGATTCAGCAAATACAAGCAAAAACTATTGGAGCGGCCGGAACCGATCCATATAAATGTAGGGAGCCATACATACCGGGACTCATTCGGCTTGTATCAATTGACTCATGATAACTGGGTGACCGAATTAAGCCATCGACTTTATCTTTCAGAGCACAGCATTACGACATTCGTAAAATATTGAGCCATAAGGTCTGGAGGCGCCGTATATGAAGAGAATTTTTTCTATCGTCATGCTGAGTTTGATGCTAGCTGCTTGCAGCGAAGAAACCGGAAGCTACGCGATGATTGTCGTAATGAATGACAGTGAGTATGGAGGCACGGAAGAAACGCTCGATGGCTATGAGATGGATAAAATAATAGGGACAATCACAAAGAAAGTTCCTGCTGACGTTTTCCCAGCAAATAATCAATCCAATGTTTTTGAAGCAGGAACGACTGTTTATTCTGTGAAGGGCGAAAACGCGTTTGTTATTGCTGAAGAACCAGACGGCCAAAAGCATTTGATGCAGCGTGCGCCAAGTGCCAATAACAAATAGATTGAAACGGAACAGATACAACTGGACTAGATGAGCGGTTAGTATGCCTGTAGATGTTTGGGAGCAATTGAGCAGCATGTGCTGAAAGTTGCCGGGTTTAAACAAGCGATACCAACATTGAGTACCGCTAACTGATTTACAACGGATGATTGCATAGGGGATATTTGGAGTAATGGATGCGTGGGATCCGTTAAGTTTGAAAGACTATGTAATATGTACAAGGATGGCAAAGACAGAAGAAGAGCCGGTAGCGAAAAAGCCTCTTTTCTTGAATTTCAATTTAAGTAGACATAATATAAATTATCGGAAGTAACGTTTCACTAATTAAGTATACTCATGACAGTGAGACGAAATGGATTTTTTCATAGAAACGAGCCGTTTTTGGCTTTTTTCAAGGATTTCAGCTTTTGTGTGTTTTCTGCGCATGTTTGAACATCTTTTTAATTTTACGTGTTGAATTTGTATGCTGAAGAATTTTTTTATTTCCATAGAAAATTCTTCAGCAAATTTTGTTTCTACAGATCCAGTTACAACGATTGAAATGAAAATTATCATCTCACGAACTTTATGAAACTTTGATTACACGTCAATCGTCACATCACTAGCAAATTCCATCGGTGTCCGTCCATATCTGCAAATGCTGCTCCGTAAAATCCATTCTGTTCCGCCGGTTCACTAAATACGAATCCGCCTGCTTGTTTCACTTTGCCGATCGTCTCATCAAGTTCTTCTTTCGAATCAACTGAAATCGAAAATAATGCTTCTGTCGACTGGTCGGTATCCGTTAATGCATTGAGCGAATAGTTTTTAAACCGCTCCTCCAAAACCAGCATGACATGTACTTGATGAACCCCGACGACCATCCCAACCATTTCATTGCCGGCTTGTCCTGGCTCCATGACATTAAACCCAACCGCACTGAAAAACTCCCGGGATCTCTCCAAATCTTTGACTGGCAGATTGATCCACAATTCCTTCACGATTTCTCACCTGCTTTCTTCAATTAATGAATCTCATATTAAGTTGGTAGCCGCATTTATTACCTTGATTTTATTCTATTTATCTGAATATTCATACCGTAAACACCTCTTTTAAGAATCGTAAGTAAAACTATCTATAAAACTGCGATGATTTGCTGCGGCATGTAACAACATGTGCGATTCAGTTCAGCCTTATAAGGTTCTCCGGCTTTTACTGCCCTTCCCCCTCTGTTACGTATTTAGAGTCCAGAAACGTTCGTAAAAGCATGGATCAAAGGTTAAAATAGGTGACGTGCACTCAACTAGGCTGCAAAGTTGAATATCCACTTACCCATTAAAGGAGCAATCATTATGAAAAAAGGCACTCTGGTCTACTTAAGGGCCATCAAAGACGAAGACATGGAAAGCATGTACCGCTCATGCCAAGATGAAGAACTCTTATACATGACAGGCACCCGCACTTCTTTCACATTTGATCAAATCCGTGAAAGCTATAAACGGTTCAGCCAAGATCCGAGCCGCCGCGACTTTGCGATCTGCTCCCTGGAGTCAGGTGAAACGATCGGAGATCTGGCCATACTGGACATAGACTTGCACAACAAAAAAGCTGGATTCCGGATCGCCTTGCACAGCAAGGATACGTGGAACAAAGGCTATGGCACGGAAGCCACCCAGCTGGCACTGGCTTTTACGTTTGAAGAACTCCAGCTTAACCGCCTGGAATTAGAAGTGTATTCCCATAATGTACGGGGAATAAAAGCATACGAAAAAGCAGGTTTTAAAAAGGAAGGCACATTGCGGCAATCCCTTTTCTGGAATCACCGCTATTCCGATGAAATCCTGATGGGCATGCTTCGGGCAGATTATGACAACCGCAAACAGTTCTAGCACTCTTCGCCAGCAAATATTTTCTTTTAGTATTCTTCGCCACAAGAATTTCCTATCAATTCTTGTGGCGTTTTTTAATTTCTTTTAAATTTTACCGGTATTATACAGAAATACTTATTAATTCTTGTTATACTAAAAGAAAATGGAAATGAGCGATTCTTTTGTCGAAAGCCACGGAAATAAATACAGATCCTCTCTTCTTTTATACAGTTGAACCTTTTGAAAGTACTCATGGACAATCTCTGAACCAGCCGCTCCACCGGCATTCCGAAACCGTGGAATTGCTGTTGGTGCTTGAAGGCACTGTGCACTGTCGTCTAGAAGGAAAAAGCTGCAAAGCTCCTGCTGGCGGCGTACTAGTCATTCCGCCTGGAACCTGGCATGAGCTGAGGTATCCAGCCTCTAAACAGCAAAGCGGATACCGACTGGCTTTTAGTGGGTACACTCTCCTTGCCCCTTCCTTTTCTGACTGGCCCCCTGTTATTCCAATCAGCGACCTGCACACGCTTAAAGCCCTGTTTGTCCGTCTGCAAAAAGAAAAAACGCAGCCGCATGCAGAACAAGCGGTGCGTCACTTGATCGGCCTGATACTGGCACTGATCAGCCGATCCATGGAAAACCGCAAGGCGACTGCACTCCATAACCGGGAACATACCATCCAGGAAATCAAACTCTATATGGAAGAAAACCATAGCCGCTCCTTGACGCTCAAGGACATCGCCGGCCGTTTCAACTTGAACAAATATCAGCTGGCTCGCACTTTCCAGCAAGTAACGGGCATCAGCCCCCTTCAATACCTCATCTCTTGCCGTATGGACGCAGCGAGGCAACTTCTCGTCGCCACCGATATGCCGGTTGCTGAAGTGGCCCAGGCGACCGGCTACAAAAGCGCCACTCAATTCCAAGCAGCGTTTAAAAAAGCAGTCGGTAAGACTCCTCGACAATATCGCATCGCCTGTAAAACCGCTGACCGAATCGAGGAAATTAAATAAAAAATGGAATTTCTTTGAAAACTGCTTTATCATAAATAACAAGAAATTATATTTTGGAATTGTACACCAGCGAATTTGCAGATATTATTGGTCATCAGTTTAAATTTTGGAGGAACAAATCAATGAAAAATGATGGCAAAAACAGCGACAACGAAGCGGTCCCAGACCTTTCTTCTTTAAATGGCTTACTCTATAAAGACTTGTTTGATGGCATGATTCAGCAAGCGCCCGTCGGCATGTATATATTAACTGGCCGGTCTTACAGCTATGTCAATCAGCACTTTTGTGAACTCATCGGCTACAGTGAAAAAGAGTTGTTGAACGGGGACGTCACGTTACCGGACCTTGTACATTCGGAAGACCTGCCCATTATCCGGACACGGGTAGTGGCGGATACCGGTTCGCTGGATGCCTATGCGCGTTACCGGCTCCGCGTATACAAACGCAGCGGAGAAATGATGCATGTGGAAGTCCATTCAACCAAGAAAAGGCTCCATGGACAAGACGTCCTGTTTGGAACCGTCATAGACGTCACCGCAGAAATCACAGCTGCCCTGCGTTTAACGGAAAATGAAGAAAGGCTAAATTCCCTGTTCGCTTATAATCCGGATGCGGTCTTCACTTTCGATTTGGAAGGGAATTTTATTACAGCCAATCCAGGATGTGAAACCCTGTCCGGCTATTCAATCCCGGAACTGCTTCAATTGTCTTTTATTCCATTGATTGTTTCAGAAGATTTGCCAGTGGCCCTTCTTCATTTTGGCAACGCCTTGCGCGGAGTTGCCGAAACTTATGAACTCACCATCACCCGTAAAGATGGCGAAAAACGGAACCTCTTGGTGACCAACTTCCCCATGAAGTCGGGTGGACAGATTGTCGGCGCCTATGGCATTGCGAAAGACGTCACCGATGCGGCCAACCATAAGAACCTGTTGGAAGAATTGGTGTTTTTCGATCCATTGACGCGCTTGCCCAACCGCAAATTATTTGAAGACCGGCTGAAACAGGCAATTGAAGCGTCACTTCCCCATGAACCTCAACCGACGGTGCTGTTCTTGAACCTGGATCGCTTCAAATTCATCAACGATTCGTTCGGCCACCGCTTCGGCGATGCGTTTTTGAAAGAAATTGCCCAGCGTCTGTTGGCAACTGTAGACAGCCCGAATACGGTGGGACGATTTGTCGGAGATGAATTCGCGGTGCTGTTGCCGAATCACGCAAAAGAGCGGGTTTTCCATCTGGCGGAACGCTTGAACGAGTCGTTGGCGGAACCTTTTGAAGTGTTGGGCCATTCCGTGTCCATCTCCGCAAGCGTGGGCATCGCTTTCAGTTGTGGCTCGAAAGAAAGTGTGGAGGGCCTGATCAAGAAAGCGGACACGGCCATGTACTATACCAAAAAACACAAAACCCATAACTACGCGGTTTATTCCGAAGAACTGGATCAACGGTCCGCTTACAAATTGAGCATCGAGCGGGAACTGAAAACGGCCATCGCCAAACAGCAATTGGTTCTCTATTATCAGCCGATCGTCGCGTTGCCCAACACCAAACTGAGCGCAATGGAAGCGTTGATCCGCTGGAACCACCCGGATCTCGGCATGGTGCCTCCTGATCACTTTATTCCCGTATCCGAGGAAAGCGGCCAGATTGTCGCCATCGGCCGTTGGGTCCTCTATACCGCCTGCCTGCAGAACAAAGCCTGGCAAGATCAGGGACACCCTCCCATCAAAATTTGCGTCAACATTTCCACCATCCAACTGCATCAGCCGAATTTTGTCCAAACGGTCAAATCCGTTTTGGAAGAAACCGGACTGGATGCCAAGTGGCTGGAACTGGAAGTGACGGAAAGCATTTTACTGGAAGAGACGGACTCCTTGAAACAAAGCCTCTGCGCTTTGAAAGAACTGGGCATTTCCTTGTCCATAGATGATTTTGGGACGGGGTACACGTCCCTCAGTTATTTGCGCCAGTTTTCATTTGACCGCATCAAAATCGACCGCAGCTTTATCGAAGACATCAGCAATGAACTAAAAGGCAAAGCGATCACGTCCACTATCATTTCACTGGCGCATCGATTGGGCATGGCAGTGGTGGCTGAAGGCATTGAAGACGAAGCCCAGTTGGCATTCCTGCAAAGCGAACGGTGCAATGAGGGCCAAGGGTATTACTTTAGCCGCCCGCTTCCGGCAGAGCTGCATGATTTGCCTCGTCTGTTCAACCCATCCCGTATTTGAGTGACATTGACGAATCGATCGAACCTCTACATTGCCAGTGATAGAAGAACATGAAAAGATGTCGCACAATTCAAAAGGCAGCCTGCTATTTTTCAGCGGGCTGCCTTTTTTTATGGATTCATTCTTGTTCAGGAAGGCGGGTCACTGTCTTCAACATACGCGTCGATGACTACCGGGATGCGGCTGTTTTTGGCTTTGGCCAATGCGTCTTTCAGTTCAAGCCGTGTCTTTGCCATGTAGCCTTCCCCTCCGCAGGCGCGTGCGAATGCCGCAAAGTCGATGTTCGCCAACTCAACTTGTGTCGCTTCATTGCCCATTTCTTCCTGTTCGTGTTCGATCAGCTGGATTTTCTGGTTGTTGAAGATGACGAGAATCATCGGCAGCCGGTATTTGACCGCCGTGACAAAATCCTGCATCCCCATCGAAAAACCGCCATCCCCAAGTAAAGATACGACTTGCTTGTCCGGATAGGCGAGTTTGCCGGCAATGGCGCCCGGCAGTCCGCAGCCCATGGTCGCAAGCCACGCCGACACGACAAGCTGCTGGTCCGTCAGCTGCAGGTAACGCGCGCTCCACAACGTGACACTGCCGACGTCCAAAGACACCACCGCGTCCCGCTCCAGGATCTCCTGGACTTCTGCGATGACATGCTGCGGCTGCAGCTGTTCGGTGACTGACGCCATGTCGTCTTGCAGGGTCTTGTGCCACTCGGCCCGTTTCTTCTGGTACTTCAAGAGGAACCCGTCATCTTTGTCTTTCAGATTGGCGGTCAGCCAGGCGGCAGCCGGAGCCAATTCACCGACCAGCCCGACCAACACCGGATAATACTTGCCGATCACTTTTGGGTCAATATCGATTTGGATGGCCGGCACGTCATCCGGCAAATACTCCCGGTACGGAAACGCGGTGCCTGCCAGTATCAACAGGTCCGCTTCTTTCATGGCCTGTTCCGCCGGTTCTGTGCCGAGCTGCCCCAATTGGCCGAGGTTATGCGGATGGTCGTCCGGAATGATGCCTTTTGCCGGAAACGAAGCGATGAGCGGCGCTTTCAGCTTTTCAGCGAATGCCAGCACTTCGGCTCTGGCATGGGCTGCGCCTTTTCCTGCCAGGATAACCGGTTTCTTGGATGCCCTCAATAAGCGCAGCGCATCCTGCAGGTCTTCTTCATGGGCTCGTATGGTCGGCGTGGCATATGCGGAAGACGTCAGCACTTTGTCGCGTTTGATTTTGGTGCCGAACAAGTCATCAGAGACGATCAGCACCGCCGGCCCTTTTTCAGCGTAAGCGGTCCGGATCGCTTGATTCAGCATGTCCGGCAGCTGTTCCGCGTTTTGGACGCGGCGGTTGTAGACGGCGACTTCTTCAAACAGCGACTCCATTTTCAGTTCCTGGAAACTGTCGGTGCCGACGAGGTCGCTGCTGACTTGCCCGACAATCGCCAGCACCGGTGTTTTGTCTTTTTGGGCGTCGTACAGGCCGTTTTGCAGATGCACCGCTCCGGGACCTGCAATAGACAGGCAAACACCGATTTTGCCGGTTAATTTCGAATACGCGGACGCCGCAAGCGCTCCGGTTTCTTCGTGCCGGATCTGGATAAAGCGGATGGCTTCTTCTTTTCGCAGCTCTTCCATAAATTCATTGATGGAGTCTCCCGGCATCCCGTAGATGTGGTCGACATCCCAGTCCTTCAGCAACTCAACGACGTAGCTTCCTGCTGTCCTGTCAAACATGGACATCCCTCGCTTTCAACAATTGGGGCGCAACCCCTTTTCTCTTGCACATACCTCTAGCCGGGGAGAGTTAAACGTCAGGCATGAAAAAAGCGCACCCTTTGCCACTTGCCAGCAATGGAGCGCTTGGACTTATTTCGAGTTGCCGGAATCATTGCGGTAAAAACGTTCTTCGCTTTTTTTCTCCACCCAGCTCCAGAATATGAAAAGGGCTGCCGCAATCGCCACGACCAGTAATGAAGCGTAAAAGACGAAGTCGAAATCCATTTCCCGGACGATGACTTCGTCGACTCCGGCAAGATTGAATTGGCTGTAAGTGATGCTGTCATAACCGATCCACCAATAAGCCAAAGGCAAACCGAGGACCAAACCGCCAAACAAGGAACCAAAAAACTTCTTCATGTGCAGCCTCCCTCTCTTTTCCGTTCATTCCACCGGTTCGGGCGGATAGGCCGGATAACGGTAGATGTGTTTGAATTTCCCGCTTTTCGGATGAGCCTGAGGCATTTCCTTGGCGAGAGTCACACGGACGTGAATTCCCTGTTGTTGAAAAAACGCCTGCAGTTTCTCGTCAGCTTCGTGAAATGCCTGTTCCGGGTCCTGTGCCTGCAGGCGGAGTTCAAGGGTGTCTTCATTCCGCTGGATCAATTGGAAGCGCTCGATGGCCTTAACCTTCGATAGCACGGACTGCAAGGCGAGCGGTGCGATACGCTGGCCACCGGAAAATGGCAAAATGTCATCGGTGCGCCCTTCTAGTTTAATCCACCGCGTTTTTTTGCCGCACGGGCATGGGTCGCTATGAATAATGGCACGGTCCGTCAGCACGTAGCGAATGAATGGCTGCGTCAAATTGAATAAATTGGTGACCAGCAGCTGTTCCGCTTGCTGGCCGCCAGCGACCGGACGGAATTCCGCGTCCACCGCTTCGACGATCAGCCAGTCTTCGTTGAGGTGGTAGCGCCCTTCCCGGCATTCACAGGCGATGGTGCCGGCTTCTGTAGAGGCGTAAGTCGATTGGACGGTGCAGCCGAACGCTTCGCTGAGCTCTCTGCGCAATTCGTCGCTCAAGTGTTCACCGCCCGCCATAATGAGTACCGGAGAGATGGCCAGCTTGCCGCTCCTTTGTTCCGGCAGCAGCAACTCAAGTGCCGTCGGGTAGCCGCCGAGGAGAACGGGCTGGAAATCATTCAGCTGGCGGACGATGCTGTCGGTGTCTTGCCGCACATCAATGATGATTTGGTCTTTTTTCCAAGGCATGCGCCGCTGGTTCATGCGCACGGTGCCGTTGCCGAGGTAAAAGCCGCCATCAACAAACAATCCGGCTGTGCGCTTGCCGTTCTTCAGGAACGCCTTCAAATCTTCCCGCTTGGCGACCGCGCGCAGCACCGCAAGCGCCGAGACGACATTCATCGTGGTCTTGTCATACAAGACAATCGCCGGATGCCCCGTAGAACCAGACGTCGTATTGACCAAGTAGCGGCCGTTCAGTTTCCGGCCGATGTTGTCCGGGTTTTCCATAAAGCGCTCCACATCCTGCTTGGAGACGGTGCGGTCGGTGAGCCAATCGTCGAAATTCGCCATCAGATCTTTCTTGTGGGTAACAGGCAAGTCAGACAACTGAATCGGTCCGCTGATTGACACGAGCCGTTTTGCAAAATACGGACTGTGCTGTCTGGCGTGCTGCACCAGATGCATCAGGCGCTCTTGCTGCAGGTGATGGAGCTGTTCTTGAGTGAACGCCCGTGCGCTGTGCGTCAGACGGAGTGCTTTGAGTAATCCCATGCTTTTCATGCCGCTTCACCTCTTAGAACACTGAATTTTCTTACTTCCAGTTTACCACGCAGAACCAGTCCAGCGGCAAACGGTTTCAGCTACTTCGCCGCATCCCGGTCGTTCTGTTTTTTCCCATCCAAGCACCCACTGCCACAATGCCGAGCATGACCGACCAGAAGATTATTGTCCACGGCAAGGAATGCGGGAAATCGTGCGGCAGTATCCCGATCTTTTCATGGGACAAGGTCAATACACCCAATTTCACGCCGACCCAGCCGACGACAACGAAGGCTGCGGTTTCAAGCTGCGGATAGCGTTCCAATAGTTGGACAAACTTATGGGCCGCAAAGCGCATGATGATGACCCCGATCAAGCCTCCCGCGATCATGACGGTAAATTGACCGCCATTGATGCCGCCGATGGTGAAATCCCCCCAAGGAGGGAGCGTCAGAGCCAACGCCACAGCCGCCAGCATCGAATCCACCGCGAACGCGATGTCTGCAACCTCAATCTTCAAGACTGTGGTCCAGAACCCTGATCGGCTGCGGGGTTTTTCAACCACCGGCCCAAGCCCCGGCTGTTGCCGCTGATCGTAAATGTGCTTGGCCGCGATGAACAACAGGTACAGCGCGCCGAGTGCCTGGATCTGCCAGACATTGACGAGCAGCGTAATCGCAAAAAGCGCCAGGAACCGAAACAGGAACGCCACCGACAACCCATAAAACAAGGCTTTTTTCTGTTGTGCTTTCGGCAAATGTTTGACCATGACTGCCATGACCACTGCATTGTCTGCCGCAAGCAATCCTTCCAGACCCACCAGCACCAACAGAATCCACGCATATTGCAGGACCATCACTTCCATTGCAGTTTCCTCCTTCTTTTCAAACAAAAAAGACCCATGCCTAAATAATTAGGCAAAGGTCTCGCTGAGCATTCGTATCTGCCATCACAACCGATGATGACGCATCATCATGTCCTGACGATTGTGAAAGAGGTTTTCCTCCAGCTACTCCCCCTTGGCTGCGGGGCAAGCATATAGGTGGTGCTTGTACAAATCTGTTGCATCTTTTGGTACCCGTCACTGTTTGTTGGCATTCAGCTCTTTAATAAGTTTATACCACCATTGTGGAGCTTATTAAACAGAAAAACGGTTGCTTGCGAAAGAAATTTGAAAAAAAGTGAATACAGAAAGAAGGTAAATCCTGCGCAAACTGCACATTTCAGCAACACCGATCCAATTATTAGAATATGTCTGCCTTTTCCTTTACCATCAATGATAAACATACTTTAAGAGGAGGGTTATGGAATGGGTAAAGAAATGAAAAACGAAACGTCAGCAGTAAAACAGGCTGTATCAAAACATACACGACAGGACATTGATGGATTTCAGCTAATTGATTTTGGGGAGTCCACTGGATTTGCCTGTGATGTCCAAACAGGAATCTGCGGACCGATTGACCAAAATAAGGAGGATGAAAAATGAAGATAACGATCTGGTCAGACTTTGTATGCCCGTTCTGCTTTATTGGCGAAGCCCATCTGAACGGAGCATTGGAGAAATTTGAACATGCGGATGACGTCAGCATTGAATACAAAAGCTTTCAGCTGATGCCGGATGGAGAGTATGTGTCCGGAAAGGATTATGTCGAGACTTTAGCGAATATGAAAGGCATGCCTTTAGCACAGGCTGAAGCTATGCTTAAACAAGTGGCAAATTCGGCAACCCGCTCAGGAGTCGATATAAATTACGACATAGCGAAATTGGCTAACACTTTTGACGCACATCGGGTTTTCCAATATGCAAAAGAACAGGGAAAAGGAAATGAATTCTTCCAGCGTTCCTATGTTGCGCATTTCACAGAAGGCGAAATTTTGAGCGATACCGAAACCATCGTCCGCCTGGCAGAAGAAGTCGGTCTTGACGGCGCTGAAGTTTATAAAATCGTGGAAAATCAAACGAACGCTGAAAAAGTGGAGCAGGATATTTCTGAGGCGCGTGCAGTCGGTGTGCAAGGTGTCCCTTTCTTCGTAATCGACAATAAATACGCGGTTTCCGGTGCGCAACCGGTTGAAGCATTCAGCCAAGTTTTAAATCAGGTATGGGAAGAAGAATATGCGAAAAAGTAAGCAAGTAAATAGAACGGCCAAAAAAATGCCCTTTCAGCTCATTCCGGCTGAAAGGGCATCATTTGTTTAAAATACGTAATCTGTTCCTATTAACAACCGTACTCCTCGCTCCGTTTTCATTTTATTTAGAATGGCAAAACTATTACCAAATCGATTCGGCCCATTCTGGATGATCAATAAACGGATTGCGGTTACCTTGGATGTTTTCGACTTTTTCGTTGCGCTGCTGTTCCCAAGTGCTGACAGGATCCTGCGCGTGCCATTCCTGCAATACGGAAATTTTTCCGTGGTAAGGCGTTGAACCATTATTCACAGAGTCGTTCAATTCCAAGTCCACCGCATCGCCTGGCTCATAGCGGACTGCCATGTAAAACAGCATACGGGCCACGTCGCCTTTTACGTCATCCGGTGGCTCCCAAGAAGTAGCTGTGCGCAAGCAACCATCGCAGCCGCTTACTGCTGTGCCCCCGTAATCAAAGTCCAGGTTGCCGCGCAATCCGTTCACTTGTACATCAGTCGGGCGTAAATGATGGATATCGGTACCTGCCCCCATCGCCGTTCCAAAACTGCCATGAGATTTTGCCCATGTGTGCTCACGGTTCCAGTCGCCGACATTGCCGCCGTTCAAAGATTTTGAACGCGACTCCCCGCTATACAACAAGAGGACGTTGTTCGGGTTGTTCGGGTCTTCATCCGTCATTTTCAATGCGTCCCACACTTGTGAATAGCTGAGTTGACGGTGGTTATCGATGATTTCATTAAGTTCCGCTTTTAACGCCGTCCCCTGCAAACCATTCGCTGCTTCATAATAATCATCTGTGGCAGTAGCTTCTGCGGACACGGACACTGAAAATGACTGGGTGACGCTTTGATTGCCATCGCTTGCTGTCACGCCGACGATATGAGATCCTTCCGGCAAGCTAAGTGTCAACGTCGATTCGGTTATCGTCCCTTTAGTCGATGAGAATGAAAGACTTTGTCCTTCAGGATCGGAGAAATATTCAGTCAGGTCATACTGTAAGCTATCACCTGTAATCAATTGTTCGCCAGCAAAAACCTTCGTTGTTGCGGGAGCCTTATTTTCGTTTGGCGGAACCGGTGTTTCACCATACTTATTCATCGTATGGTTCCCTAGGTGCTCAAATGTATTAATGGGATAGGCAATCCATTCAGTCGAAGGATCGAATGCATCATCCATTACACTGTCGCCAGCCTGAATATCCGGATTGCGGACCAGCGTGACATCTTCCGCATATTCAATGCGCGCGCCCACTTGGCCAATCGAATCGATAGGCGCCCCGTCTTTTTCCAGTACCAATGCATCATCTCCGTTAAAATTGATAACACTGGTATTTGGTAGATTTCCTTTGCCCTGGATTACCAAGTCTGCATCGCTATGATAAAGGACTAGCGTTTCACCGCTTGGAACAGTACCGGATAGCGCCATTTCACTTTTCACTGATGTGCTGCCATTTGCATACAACGCTACTGAATAAGGGCTCAACTCTATTGAAGCGCCTGTCCCGTTGTAAATTTCGATTGCTTTGTTCAAGCTGCTGCCCTCAATGTATTCCGAAATAAAAAGATCACTTGCTGGTGTAGCTGCTTGAACCATCATTTGTGAACCAGGCAACCACAGGCTCGCAACTAAACCTACCGATAATAGTGCCTTTGCTGATTTGTTCCATATTCTTTTGTCCATCGTATTGTCGTCCTCCTCTTTTCTGTATAATTGTTTCTGTTTGCCCGTTAGTTTTGTTTATCTGACTTTCTCCAATGAGTTTTGTAAATTATTAGTATTTCGTTAATTTAATTTACATTTTTTTCTATTCTCTTCTTAAACTTTACCGAACGCTTTCCTCCTCGTCAACGTTATTTACGAAAAATTACATAAAATTAATAAAACGTAAAAAACCCGGAAAAATTGTTTGGGTGTCAGGCACAAAATAATTTCAAATGGAATTAAATTGAATGGAAAAACCACGAGAACTTCTATAGGATAATGAATAAGCAAACAATTCAAACTAATAAGTGCTAATTTATTTTATAAAGTGAATTTTTGAAAGCCAAGGATGGTGGTTATTATAAAGAGGGAGATGCTCTTTATGAGTCTTAAATGGTTGGAATGGGCCAAGCGCATCCAGTCGCTTTCCCAATCGGGGCTGACTTTTTCGAAAGATGTCTTCGATTTAGAGCGATTTGAAGAATTGAGGCAAATCAGCGTGGAGATCATGGAGGAACATACAGGCGTAGAAATGCAAAAAATCAAAGATCTGTTTGCTGCTGAAAAAGGCTACCAGACGCCCAAAATGGACGTGCGGGGAGCAGTCTTCCACCAAGGGAAAATTCTCATGGTGAGGGAAAACATCGACAATAAGTGGTCTTTGCCCGGGGTTTTTGTGACGTCGGCTTGTCGCCTGCTGAAAATATTGCCAAAGAAATCCAAGAGGAATCGGGCTTCGTTGTGGTTCCGACAAAAATGCTGGCCCTATTGGATATGAACAAGCATCCCCACCCCCCTCAGCCCTTTCACTATTACAAGCTCTTTATTCAATGTGAAATCGTGGGTGGCGAAGCGACGAATGGGGTAGAAACAAAGGGCGTGGAATTCTTTCCTGAAGACGGTTTGCCCGAATTGTCAGTGAACCGAAATGTGGAATCACAGCTTCAACTGCTCTTCGAATTTGAACGAAACCCGACAAAGCCAACTGTATTTGATTAAAGAAATAATGCATAATAAATAAACATTTACCCGTTAGAATCTCGAACATGACCGCCAAGTAAACTGTACAAGCTTCGAAAAAAACCGAAAGAAAAGTTCCAAGAATTAGCAAAGACTGAGATTCTTGATTAAACAAGGATTTCAGTCTTTTATATATAGATTATGTAAAGTTAGTCATTTTTATGCTAATATGCGGACAGTAAAAACGGAACTATTTGGAATCAACTATTGAAATCCGTTGTTTGATCTCTTTAATGGACAGGTACAAAGTGTAATTCCCATAATCGAGAATGGCATTCAAGAGAAGATTTAATTGTTCTTGAGAAGCCACTTTTATTTTTAAGTGGTAGCAGCCTTCCCCCGATACCCGGTGCGCTTCAACCACTTCTTGTCGTTCGTTGATGAAGTCGTTGAACTTCTCATGGTTGGTTGTTTTCATGTAAATGATTATGAATGCCGTATAAGAAAATCCCAGCTTCATTTCATCAATTATCAGCGAATAAGCTTTGATGACTCCGTTGTCTTCCAGTTTTTTGATGCGGTTGCCTACTGCCTGTCCTGTCATATGGATTTTCTCGCCCAAGTCTTTCCATTGAATTCGTGAGTTCTCTGATAGTAAGCGAAGGATTTGAAAATCAATATTGTTGAGTTCCATAGTCGATTCCTTTCATGGTGAAATGATATAAGGCAAAAGTAATTCATCAGCCTATCGATAATAATATAGATTCTGTATATGATGAACATGTAGGAAAAACGATGAACGGGGTGGAAAAATGAGCACAGCATTAATACTTGTCGATATTCAAAAAGACTATTTTCCAAATGGAAAGATGGAGTTGAGCAATCCTGAAAGCGCCGCTGCCAATGCGGCAAAAATTCTGGAATGGTTCAGACAAAACCAAAAAGAAAACATTATTCATGTTCAGCATATAGCAAGTTCCCCTGCGATGGGCTTCTTTCTTCCAGAGACAGAAGGCATAGACATCCATGAAGCGGTTCAGCCGTTGGAACACGAAAGGGTTATTGTTAAACATTTCGCGAACAGCTTTCTGCAAAAAGAATTGGAAAGCCAATTAAAAGAAAAAGGCATAACCAAAATCGTCGTAGCCGGAATGATGACGCATATGTGCATCGACGCAACGGTCCGGGCGGCTGTCGATTTGGGCTATGAAACAACGTTGGTTGAAGATGCTTGCGCAACAAAAGAGTTAGCATATCAAGGCAAAGTCGTTTCAGCTGAAGAGGTTCATTATGCGTTTGTCGGTGCACTTCAAGGGATGTATGCAGAAGTTCTCTCGACTGAAGCATTTCTGCAACAGGAAGCCACAACTTGATTAATCGGCTGCTTTTAATATAGATGGAAACTCATTTTTCTACAAGTTTCCATCTTTTCATTACTGAGCGGCCGCATTACACGATTCATGCAAAAAGAGAGAAGATGAGCTCCAATAGCTTCTTCTCTCTTTTTGTTGTTAAACAGCATCGATCATGTGCAATAATCCTCGTGCTAAATTGAACCCAGTTTAGTTAAGAAACAAAAACACTCGTTTATTGTCATCCTTATTAGAGGATTGACTAAAAGCATTGGAATAATCGATCCATTTCACTTTTTTGCATCGAATGCTTATTTTTTCATTCAGTTCTGTTTCTATGTCATTCATTGATTGAAGCAGTTGGTCATAAGACAAATTGAAGCGTTTTGCTGCCAAATCGTAAGGGGAATGCTGCACCAAAAGCTGTCGGAATTCATCGGCTGTATTGGCCTTTTGAGCCAAAATGTCTTCTGAATCAATCACGAATTGATAGAGGCGCCTCTTTTTTTCTGAGAGTTTCGCTACTTCACTTCTCAACAAAAATTCCATTAACCGTTCGTTCACTTCCCACACCTCCTTGATCCGCTTCCCTATAGATTCAATCACAACTCCACAATTATCCAGGATTACCAGCTGGATTTTTTTACCCCTGGAATCTGCCCTTTATGCGCAAGTTCCCGAAAAGCTATGCGGGACAAGCCAAACTTCCGCATGTAGCCCCTGGGTCTCCCCGTTAAAGCACAGCGGTTGTTCAGACGGGTTGCTGCAGAGTCTTTCGGCAATTTGTTTAAACCTTCGTAATCCCCTTGTTCCTTCAATTGTTTCCGCAGTTCTGCATAGTGCATGACGAGTTTGCGTTGTTTATTATTTTTCGCTACCTTAGATTTTTTAGCCATTTGGTTTCCTCCTTCATATTACCAAAAATACAGATGATGTGTAGCCGGCTAGCGAACTTATTTGGTTTCCCGGTGCAACGTCACTTTCTTGAGGCGCGGGCTGTATTTCTTCATTTCAAGGCGTTCGGGGTTGGTGCGCTTGTTTTTAGTCGTTATGTAATTGCGGTCACCGGTTTCAGTGCAGGCTAATGTAATATTGACTCTCATTTTTCATTCCTCCAATCCATAATCTTCAAGTTAAAAAGCGGGCAACGGATCAAAAAAACTTATCCAATCCTGTCTTATTTCTTCTTCCGTAAGCAGACAAGCCGCCAAGGAGTCCGTAATTGCCTGTTGGTCCATCCTGATGCCGATCAAGACTAATTCCGTCATCTTCACTCCGTACTCTTCATCCCAGGCCCCAGCGCTTTCAATGCTTAAGGAAGGACCTGACTGTGAAAGTAAAACAGCAGCCTCGCTGCGTGTAGAAATCCATAAAAATCCTTTGGCGCGAATGACTTCAATCGGCCATTCCCTGATCCAGTTCATCAATCGTTCTGGATGGAAAGGTTGTTGGCTTCTGAAGACAAACGATGCAATTCCATATTCCTCCGTCTCTGGGACATGTTCTTCATTCAATTCCTTAATCCACCCTGCCCCTTGGCTGGCCGATTCAAAATCAAATAACTTGGTATTCAGCACTTCGGCCAATTCGAGTTCCGCATGTACGGTTTGCACAATTTTTGCTGCGGGATTGAGGGTTTTCAGGACTGCGTTCAGTTCTTCCGCTTTCTGTTCGGGAACCAAGTCCGTCTTATTTAAAATCAGCACATTGGCGAATTTGATTTGGTCAATCAGCAGATCGGCAATTTCCCGTTCATCGTCTTCCGTTGCGGCTTCTTTTCGGTCAAGCAGAGTTTCACCTGAAGCGAAATCCTGCCAGAACCTGTTTACATCAACCACTGTCACCAACGTGTCCAACCTGCAGATCTCCGACAAATCGATGCCAATGGTCGCGTCCGCATACGTAAAGGTTTGGGCAACCGGCACCGGTTCACTGATTCCAGAAGATTCGATGACAATGTACTCAATGTCTCCCAGCTTCACCAGTTTCTCGACTTCCATGATCAGATCTTCCCGAAGCGTGCAGCAAATACAGCCATTCTGCATTTCCACTAATTTTTCATCTGTACGGGAAAACCCTCCCTGTTTCACTAATGAAGCATCAATATTTACTTCGCTCATATCATTCACGATCACAGCCACCTTCAACCCATCACGATTGTGCAGGATATGATTCAGCAAGGTAGTTTTTCCTGAGCCTAAAAAACCACTCAATACAGTTATCGGTATTTTGTTCTCCATTTATCCATCCCTTTCATCATGAAATGCTAAAAGTTCAACCTTTAAATAGTAATGGTTACGATTTAAATCATATCTCTTTGATATAAATAATTCAAGTACTTTTTCAAAAAAAGAAAAAAGAGGAAAAGCTACGGTGCTGTCCGCTGCTTTTCCTCTTGAAATTATAAGCAAGGCAATTCGAGATTGCCGGTACTCATTCCTGTTGATCAGTATGCTTATATGGCAGGTTCAGCCGAATCGTTCATCCAGGAACATCGGAAATCGTAATTCGGTTTCTTCCTTTGGATTTTGAATTATACAAAGCTTGATCCGCCATCTGAAAAAGTTCAGCCATTGATCGGGACTGTGTCGGAAACTCCGAGATTCCGATTGAAACCGTGACAGTTTTGTCGGGAATCAGCGAAGTCTTTTCAATCTTTCTCCGAATCTTTTCCGCTGTTTGATAGGCTGCTAAACGATTGGTTTCCGGTAGAAGGAGGACAAACTCTTCCCCTCCATAGCGGAAACAATAATCATCTGGCCGGATGATTTTTTGAACCACGGCTGCCAGCTCTTTTAAGGTTTCATCCCCTTTTTGATGGCCATACGAGTCATTGATCGACTTAAAGTGGTCAATGTCCAAGACAAGCAAAGAGAAAAGTCGTTCTTCGCTGGACCATTCAGTCAGCACATTATCCAATTTTCTTCGATTGGGTAACCCGGTCAGCGTGTCGGTCAGGGCAGACTCCGTGAGCCGCTGATTATTCCTTTCCAGGGTTTCAAAAGCAACGGCGACACTTTTCGTCAGCAGATCGGCCTCCCGGTTCCAATGAGGCTTTATCAGCGTTTCTTTAAGCGGCTGGGACACGGTCTTCCCTTCTGCTAATTGGTCCACCAAATTGCCTAAATGAGTAAAAGGGGCAGCCAATTTTCGCGCAATGAATACCGAAAGCAAAAGTAGGAATAAAGACGGCAATAACATATTTTTTAGCATTTGCAGCAACTGTTCAATTAACGAATCTTGCAAAAACGAATAAGGGGTTTGCTGCACGATGCCCCATCCTGGTTCGGAAACATGGCTATAGGCAGCCAGCATAGGAACTCCTTTTGTATTGGTCACGTGCTCCATGCCGCTCTTTCCTTGTGTTAATTTGCGGACGACCGGATTTTCATAGACGCTTTCTCCGATTAAGTTGCGCTCAGGGTGAAACAACAAGGTTCCTTTTGGTCCCACTACAAAGTAGTAAGAGCCATTTTGCTCCACGGCATCATTTCCAAGCAATTGATTCAACACATTTTCTTCCTGAAGAAAGATTGAACCGCCAATCATCCCTTTGTATGTTCCATCTTTCGAGTAAATAGGCTGACTCATCAACAGGATCAACCGATCGGATAACCCTGTATAAGGGGTAGTCAGACCGGGCTCTCTTGCATCTAAGGCATCTTTTGCCAGCCCAGGTGCAATGGATTCTCCTTTTATTCCAATACTGACGGGACTAATCGCTCGAATTACACCCGTTTCATCTATCCAGGAAAGGGAATTGAAATAACCGCTGCTCACCCGCAGAAGTTCTAAGCTTTCGTGAATTTCTTCATCGCTCATATTTTCATTCGCTTCTAAATAATTGACGGTGGTTTCCAAATTGATTCTCATGGAACCAAACAAGGATTCCACGGATTGACTCATTTTTTCAGCTTTAGAATAGTTTAGAGAAAGATAGGTATCAGTTAAAGACTTCTTGTCAGACTGATAAGACGAAATTGTAAGAATCAGTAAGGTTAAAACAACTGAAGCAGCAACAAGAGAGGTAAATAGTGTAGCCAAGTTCACTTTTCGTGAATTTAATAGATTCTTCATTCAGGTATTCCCTCCAAGAGCTTTGTTAAAAATCACTCCTACCATTATATCGGTTCCAGCAGTCCAATCATACTATTAAAAGTAAAATAAATGGAAATAGTTAAAGTTAATGGCAATATGAAATACAATCGGTCTGACTCGTCAATAAAATAAAAAACAGGAGCGTAAGAAAATTCATCCGCTCCTGTTTTAATTCTGCTTATTTTCTTGTCTGAAAAACTCTATTTTTATTCGCAGCAATTCTTTGCTTGTCTTAAGTTGAAATTCGGAAAGTTTGGCTAAAAAAGTCTCCTGCTTAAAATTTCACCGGAAGAGAGGACAGGCTTTGAGCGGCTAGCTTAAATTTCCAGCTCACGTCCTCCCGCGGAATGCTAAGCTGCAGGTTTGGCATGCGCTTAAACAGTGTCGCAAATGCAATAGTTCCTTCCACGCGGGCGAGAGGTGCACCTAAACACATATGGACGCCTTGGCCAAAAGCAAGATGGCGCTTAATGGTGCGCGTAACATCCAGTTCTTCTGCACGTTCAAACTGTTGCTCATCGCGGTTTGCTGCTTTCAGTAAAGGAAAAATCATGTCTCCTTTTTTAATCTGCTGCCCTTTAAGCTCGAGATCTTTAAGAGCATACCGGGGTCCTGCAGTTGTTGAAGGGCCATGGTAACGCAATAATTCCTCCACCGCCCCTGGTATCAGGTTTGGATCTGCCTTCAGCATCTCCAATTGCTCGGGATGGTCCAGCAACAGTAAGGTGCCGGTAGAAATTAAGGTCGAAGTGGTCTCATGGCCCGCAAAAATCATCAGTTGAACCAGCGAGATCAACTCTTCTTCATCGAGGCGGTCTCCCTGCTCTTCAATTGAGATTAATTGGCTGATCAAATCATCGGAAGGTTGCTTCCGTTTGTCTGCCGTAAGCTGTTTGATGTAATCGCCGAAGTCTTTTAAGTTTTCAGCAGTTTTTGGATCAACCGTCCCTACACCAAGACCGTTTGCAATTCCCTCCGACCATTTATGGATTAATGAATGATCTGATTTAGGGACGCCGATCATATCCGAAATAACATTAATCGGCAAAAGATTGGCATAATTCTTTACCAAGTCCATTTCTCCCTGATCTTGTACCTGATCCAGTAATTCATCTGCCAATTCTTGAATACGCGGACGCAGCCCCTCCATGTACCTCGGTGTGAACGCTTTGGAGACGAGTGTGCGCAACCGTCTATGGTCCGGCTGGTCAATAGCGTTTAAGGAATTCGTTAAGAACATATCAGAACCGGTCGAATCGGAACTTCCGGTTAACGATTGCTTAATCGTACTGTTCTTATCAATGGACGTGGGATCCACGCAGAAGTGTTCTTGATCTTTGAGCACTTTCAGTGCTTCTTCCATGTGCGTAACAACCCAAGCTTTGTTGTTCGTTTCTCCCATTGGAAACGGCAACTGTACAACGGATCCAGTTTGTCTGATCTGTTCAAATACCACAAATGGATTCTCTCTGCTCTTTCCGCTGAGCAAGCCGACTATCGCTTGCTCAGGTGTAACGTGATTTGAATCGTTCATAAATATTCCGCTCCTTCTCAAAATAGTATAGTGAAGAATTAGCTGTATGAATCACTCAAAGGAATTGGTGTATGTAGGATAATGTAATCGACTCAGTGCATTGCTCATCGTGTTCTTCTAAAAGTGGACACGACATACTGCTGCACGATCGATGTATCTCTTTTCTCCATCAAACTCATATTGTATCGATGGCTATGTGAACTTACTCACTGCACTCGCAGCTTTTTTAAAACCTGGCGTAATCATTTTTTTCATATGTATAGACTTCATCAGCGTAACTGCTGTCGTTATTGGTTTCCATTGATGAGTTCATAACAAGCGAATTCTTCTCATATAAGATTTTCCCAATTAATCAATCGATTGACGGAAAATTGGTATACTCCAATAATAACGAAATAAATGATTAAAAGTTTCCAAAGATCAGCATAAATACGGGCAAACGCTTGAAAAGTACGCTTACTCAGGCATAAATAGACAATAAAAAACCAAAAGTGGAAGAAATCTTTTCCGCTCCTGGTTTTTTCAGCAAATCACATATTGACCTGAATAACGCTTATTTTTTATTCAATGCTATTTTCTGCTTATGTCCCGTCAGTCCGAAAAAGGCAAGCATGCCAAGGACGGACGTGCCGAACAGGATCGCACCCATCGGAACAGCCGATGTTTCGTTGATGCCGACTAGAGGCGATACGATGGAACCGATAACCAACGGCAGCATGCCCACGACCGCACTGGCGCTCCCTGCCCGATGGCCCTGGCCTTTCATAGCCAAAGTGAACGAACTGGTGAAGATCATGCCGATTGCGATCATGTAAATGAAAATCGACGTAACCAGTGAAGCAAGCGGTCCTTCAATGATTGTCATAACCAGAAGCACCAAAGTTGCAGTAAATGCGACAACGACTGCTCCCTGCAAAAGCCGATGCTCGGAAACGATGCCGCCGAACTTGCCGATGATAAAGCTCCCGATGATCATCGCGATTCCGTTGATCCCAAACAGTACGCTGAAAGTTTGGGGCGAAACGCCGTAAATCTCCTGATAGACAAAAGGTGTTCCAGCAACGTAAGCGAAACTGCCGCCGTGGACTAAGCCGACCACGAGGGCATAGCCGATAAACGGGCGCTCCTTAAACAGGCTGCCCATCGTCCGGATGGAATGCCCGATGGAGCTTGGCATCCGGTCTTCCGGAGGCAATGTTTCCGGCAGCCGGAAGATGACCACAACCACCATAATGACACCGAGCAAGCCGAGAAAATAAAAGATGGTTTCCCAACCGGCAAACGGCAAAGCCAGAATGCCGCCGCCCGCAATTGGTGCGGCCATGGGAGCGACTGCGTTAATAACCATCAGCAGCGCAAAGAATTTCGTCAGTTCACGGCCGGTAAAGACATCACTGACTACCGCTCTTGAAAGGACCACCCCGCCTGACGCGGTAAACCCTTGAATAAATCGTGCAGCAATCAGCATTTCGATGTTCGGGGCCACTGCGCAGAGTACTGACGACAGCGCAAACAAGATCACCGAGATGATCAATGGTTTGCGCCGGCCGACCGCATCACTGAATGGTCCGACAACGATTTGTCCGGCGGCGAGTCCGATCAGACAAGCCGTCAAGCTGAGCTGGACAAGCGAAACATGTGCGTCCAGTTCATTTGCGATGGCCGGAAAAGCGGGGAGGTACATATCGATATTCAGCGGCGCTAGAATGCCCAGCATACTGAGGATCAAGGCAAGTCCGAGCCGCTTTTTTCCTGTGGGGTTTTGCAACATATTCAGATAACACCTTTCGCTTCTAGTTAAATCCTTATTAACTATACAATATTCAGCCCGCAGGTGTAACAGGTGCTGCAAAACAATAGCTTTAATTGCTCATTTTTTTCCGCCATTTTAAGATAAAGATTCGTCATAAACTGAAAAGACCTATTGTTTTTTAAAAGTAGGCATTTCCACTGCCAATAGTGCATCTTCTTCAATACTGGCGAAATACAGCATGCCACGCGACTCCGCCACTCCGGTCACGGCTTGATAATCCACTGACGAACTCTGCAGGTCGAGCAGGCAGTTTCCCTGTTCATCAAAAAGCATGGCCCAAGCTGTTTTTGCGGCTTTTGGCTGCAGGCTTTCAGGGACTCGCCACAGAAGCTTGCGCAACAACGCAGGCGCAGTGCCCAAACGGTCCAAAACAGCATTGCGGTTCGTCATCATAGCCACCCAGAACATGCCGTTCCCGATACGGGAGACATTATCCGGAAAGCCCGGCAAATTAGCGGCCAGGATTTCCCGTTTTCCGGTAAGCGCTCCACGTATCCATAGCCGGTTGAGCCGGTAGCCGTCCGTTTCCGCAAAGATCACTGCTTGTTCGTCAGTAGTCAGCGTGATGCCATTGGCGAAATGCAAGCCTTCGAGAACGATTTCCACGCATCCATCAGGATCCCGCCTGAATAGCCGCCCGGACGGACGGTGTTCCATCAAGGCGCCCCTATACTGCTCGAAGTCATAGCGGCTGCTGGATTCCGTGAACCAAATCGTGCCATTCTTTTCGGCTGTGGCATTGGAACAAAAACGGAGAGGAAACCCGTTGACATAGTGGACCAGTGTTTCAATCTCGCCCGTCTCTATATTTAATCGAAGCAATCCCTTGTGTGCGTCGCATATGAGCAAACCCCCATCCGCCAACAGTTCCAGACCTAAGGGACGGCCGCCGGTATCGCCAATGGTTTCTTCAAGATGCCGTTCCGGATCGATACGCAAAATGCGCCCATCTTTTACACCGCAAAGGATACGGCCTTGTTCGTCAATGACGACATCTTCCGGACCAAAGCCGCTGAGCGGAATGCGCCAGGCATGCGGAAAAGGTGTCCGACTGGATTTTTGTGCAGCACGCGGTGGAGCCGGAGGCAGTTTCCGGCGCACAGGCTCAAGAGCTGGTTTTGGTTCGGGTTTGATTTGCGGAAGCGTCGCCCTGCCGGCTTTGGCAAATACATAGGATCCGGCAACCGGGTAAGCATGCATCGCTGCACAGTATATTACTTGTTCTTCGTGTGTCGCCAAAAAAGCGGTTGAACAGAGCGCTTTTTGAAATGCGGTGGCATCAGCCGCACCAAGAACCAGCACTGCTTCATACTCCTGGCGTTCCTTTTGGGCAGGTTCAAAAAGTTGATAACGGACTTCTGAAAATCCGGATACTGCATTGAGTGAAGGTGCCAGACTCTTGGTAAGATATGACCGGAAATCCTTCAGCCGGACGGAAGGTTTTCGGCGGATCAGCACAATTTGCCGATACCCTGTCGGTGACTGGCGAGTGGGATGCCGCAGCGTTCGGCTGTTTTTCAAAGTGGCTTGAAAATAAATCGTTTCAGCAAATACCTTTTCTTCATACAGTTCGGTCAGTTTCCGGTGCTGTTTAGCCGCTGTGGCTTTTAATACATACTCTTCTATCCCGTCAATTCGGTGTAGAGAGCTGATTGCTGTATCGACTCCAGCCAGCTTTGGCCAAAGACCGGTTTGATTTGGATCAAAATGGTGCTGCCGGTATTCAAGCACTCCGCTAATTCGTGAAGCTTTTTGCGCATACACACCACGCCAGTCATCAATCTCTTGTTTAAGGGGAACATCTTCGCGTAAATAAACCAATGCCGACCCCGCTTCAATTTTTCGAATGATCCTCACTTCCGTTCTATTGTATGCGGATGTCCGCATGAATGAATAGCGATTGATGTTAGTTTGTTTGCTGACTGATTTTGTACCAAATTTCCACTTGCTCGTCATCAACGTATGTGCGAATCTTTTTCAACTGAATGTCGAGGTCTTCCAAATGTTCAAAAAACCGTGTCCCTTCCCCCAGCAGTACAGGGGCGAAGCAAATCTGCAGCTCATCAGCCAAATTGGCCGAAAGGAGTTGCTGGCAGACATTCGCTCCAAACACCAGCACATCTTTGCCATCTGCAGCTTTCTTCGCTTGGCTGATGGCCGATTCGATGCCATCAGTCACAAAAGTGAAAGTCAGTTGGTTGTTTTCTTTCGGATGCTTTTCCGGTGGCTGGTGGGTCAATACATACAATGGAACTTGAAACTCATAATGGTCAGCGTAGCCATCCGGATTGCTGGCCATGTCGAAACTGTTGCGTCCCATAACGACAGCACCTGGAAATTCGTAATGCGGCTGGTAGGTTTCGTAAAGCTTGTCTATCTTGCCATGGCGGTCGTTAATAAACCCATCAAGCGAAACAATCATACCGAAATATACTTTTCCCATGTTCCTTCCTCCTCTTTTTCTTGTCGGCAATAACTTAAGTCCTCTATTCGCCGTTAGATGTTCTACTCCTTCTTTATTTTTCAAGGAGAAGCAATCATTTTCGCGTTTTCTTGTTATTGTTTTCGTTTTAGTTCTTGGTGGCGGTTTTGAATTTTAAAGTAAATCCTTAAGTAGTTAATTACATTTATAATAAAAAAACACCTTATTGTTATTTTTTCTAAACTGGCTCGTTTTTGGATATGCATAAAATAGAAAAACACCTGAATAAATGGAGCTCCAAAATAGCGGAATGCTTCAAACTCTCAGGTGCATTTTTCTGTACTGCCTGCTTATTTAATTGATATCTCCCAAATCATCGGCTGCTTATGATCCATCGGTCAAAGCTTTTATCAGTTCATCCATACGCAATGCAATATAGATCAACGCCATTGCAGCAATAGCTTGCCAGATTCCACCAAAAAAGAAACCCACAATAGCGCCAAAACCTATATATATTGCTAATTTTTTGTCCATTTCTATCCCTCCTTTTTGATATAAATAATGATGACTTTCTATTTATAAACAACTTCAAATCGTTCGCAAACAAGCAAAAGATTTTCTGCATAACTTAAACCGTGTACTTCCAACTCTTGGCTGAAAAACTGCTTATGAGCGGTCCACCAATAATCGTAATCTCCTTCGCCTTCTGCCAGCGCAAATTCTTCCGGCACTTCGTTCATCGGAACCAAAGAGACGTCCGTGATACGGATAACAGCAACAGGCATTTCTTTTGAATTGAGAACGATATTGTACTGGCCAACGTGAGGTATTGCCTCGCCTTCCAATTCATACAACACATGAGCTGAACAAGTAGCCGTTTTCTTGCCATCCATAACCAATTCCGCTAACCAATCTGCATCCGCTCCAAATTGAAAAGCTTCCACTTCCACTGGCAATGTTGGATCTTGACTTTTTCGAAATTCATCCCAATAATTAATGATTTCTTTATTCAATTCGAAAACCTCTCTTTGTACATAATATTTTTATTCATTATTATTCATTTTAGTAATGGACAAATAGCCTTTAAGGGCGACCTTACTCCATGAGCACATATTAAATCAAGAGCGCCCATTAATAGGAACTGATTCCTCAGTCATTTAGGATATGTCTCTAGTCATGAGCCGCTTCTTTATGATTTGATTAACTATCTAACAAGCTGTTATCAGAGCTTCGATGTTAGCTTTTTATGTGACATAACCATCGCTTTCCTAATATTACTTATTTTTTATCTGATTGAGCCGTTCGGTGATCCGGACCAATTGATTAAGAATCAAGATTAGAAGCGTGATAATGACAATCGCGAATGCATATAGAATAACTTCATCGCTATCACTGACCGTAAAAATCAAGAGCGCCAAAACCAGATAAAAACCGATAGTGGAAAGTGAAACCGTAATTAATATGCGAATGATCGATTTCATGTAACAGATCTCCTTATTGGACAAGTTACTCAAAGAGTATAATCTTCTTCCTACCACTATATCCATTTTTTTCTTAACAAGCCATTTAATTTCCAACTTAATAACGTATAATGGGAATAATCAAACAGTTAAGAGTACTCTCCTCCCCTCCCCCAAAGTGCTGCTTGCCCAGAAAGGAAAATTCAAGATGACTAATTGTCCAATTTGATAAATCTCCTCTTGTAGACAGTATTTACAAAATGAGCTCTTGGGGGAGATCCATCATGAAACTGAATAGAAATTTCAACTACCTATTGGCCGGGCAGTCATTAGCCAATATTGGTGATGTGCTGTACATCGTCAGTATCATTTACCTGATTTTCGAATTGACCGGCTCAGCCACCGCTGCCGCTGTCGTGCCTTTTGCCATTACAGGTTCGATGTTCATTTCGAATGTCTTGACGCCGATGTTGATGCAGCGCTTCAATTTAAAGTGGCTGCTTGCCGGGTCTCAAATTGGTAAAACAGGCCTGTTGATTGCACTGGCGTTGGGTTTGCCGTTTCTTTCACTGAGCAATTACCCGTGGCTGTTTTTACTGATCAGTCTGGTGGCCATACTGGACGGCTGTGCAAATCCTGTCACACGTTCCCTTATTCCGATCTATGTCGAAAGAGAACAGCTTTTAAAAGCCAACGGGCTCACCGAAACGCTTACTCAGCTGATCCAGACGGCCATGTGGTTTGTCGGCAGCTCGCTATTGATTTGGCTGACGGCAACTGAATTGGTTTGGATAACAGCCGGATTGTTCTTCTTGTCCAGCCTGCTGCTAATCAGTCTGCAGGCCGTTGAATTCACACCGGCGGTACAGCATGGAAAGTGGCAGCAAATCAGCAATGGCTGGAAGACGGTATCGGCCTCTCCAGTGCTGAAACGCATTGCCTTGATGGATATACTGGAAACCATTGCCGGCGCTGTCTGGATTGCAGCGATCCTCTATGTATTTGTCAGCGAGGCACTTGGCGCAGAAGAACAATGGTGGGGCTTCATCAACGGCTCTTTCTTCCTTGGTTTGATTGCTGGCAGCCTTTTCTGCATGCGTTTTTCTGATTGCATTGCGAAGAATCTCAGCCGATTCATCTTTGGCGGTGCCATCTTCAGCAGCCTGGCGACCTTTTTATTTGGATGGAACGATATCGCGTTGCTGGCGTTGCTCTTTTCTTTTGTGGTCGGTATTTTCAGCCAGCTCAAGAACATCCCGCAACAGACCGTCATCCAGACAAGTGTTCAACCAGAACGGCTGCCGACAGTATTTACAACGCTCGGAGCCATCGGTACCGGTACATTCGGAGTTGCCTCACTGTTGATGGGGATACTTGCTGATTTATTCGGCATCCGTGCCGTCTTTATGTTGTCTGGACTGTTGCTGGCTGCAGTTGCCTGGATTGCTTTCGAAGGCAGAAACTATTTATCGAATCTGGCGCAGGAATAAGTAGAAAAAAGGAGGATATCGGAAATTTCCGTTACCCTCCTTCTTTTTAAATTCAAATAACTAAATTGAGTTACTTAATTATTCTACATATCATGTAGACACCAAGTAAGTTAGCGTTTTGATTCTTTCTCAAGAAGGAACACTAATTTTTTCTGCGCTTTTTCGCTGCGAATGATGTTCTGTGCACGTCTGGAGCTTTGCAAATGGTATCTGATCCGTTTATTCGCGAAAAACAAATGGCGGTATCTTTTGTTCGTGTAGAGTTCACTGAACCACTCGGATTCAAGCAATTTTTCTATATTCCGATTGATTTTTTTCGTATTCAAGGTTTCACTTGAGCCAACGATGCCGAAGACCCCTGCAACCAATTCACCTAATAAAGTAAACATTTAATGCCCCCATTCGAATCTGTTTTAGATTTAACTTTACTCAATTTTCTTTTATCAAAGGACGGTGAAAATCAATGTTCTATCAACTTTTAACCATGGCTGTTGTTTTCTCAGCTATTCTATTCATCCACTTTGTTGTCAGTATGCTTCTTGGAATCAACGGGAAGTTCAGCTGGATAAAGTCTTCAGTCCTCAGCCTGGTGTTTACACTGTTTTTTGTCGCGATTCTAGGATTTTGAGTTTCATGTTATCCTTTTCTGATGGTCACAGATTCCCCTTCTGCCAATAATAAAGATTGAGGATGATTAAATTCCGCCACTGTCAATAATGTTTCTTTGTGAATTCGCATGTCCACTTTATTCGAATTCAGCAATTGGGCCACCTGAACTGTGCATTTCTCATAGCGATTCAGGTGATTCATGATGTATTGATGCATTTCTCTTAATTGCCATGGCTTTGTTATGCCGTTATAAACTTCTCTTTGCACAGGAAAACGAAAACCTTGAATCATCTCTGGTGGTGCCTCCGTAATTTCCAGTGAACCGTTTCCTGGAGATAAAACTTGATCGGACGCTAAATAAAAATACTGAGTCATCTTGTCCCTCCTTTTTCCCTTACTCTTAATCTACTTGTTTATTCTATTTAACCATAGCTATGTTAAAGATGTTCTGAGAACGAAAAAACGTCCACAAATTGCTTTTCAGCAGTTGCGGACGTTTTGGTTTATTCATTCAACCCGATCAATTCACTTTTTTCGGGCCGTTCCAGTACATTTCACGCAAGCGGAACTTCTGCAGCTTGCCTGTTGCAGTCTTCGGCAGCGCCTCGACGAACTCGATGGATTTCGGTGCTTTGAAATGCGCCATATTGTCGCGCGTATAAGCGATGATTTCCTGTTCAGTGACGTTTGCCCCTGCCTGCAGGACAATGATGGCTTTCGGCACTTCTCCCCACTTCTCGTCTGGAACTGCGATGACAGCCACTTCCAAGACATCCGGATGCTTATAAAGCACGCCTTCGATTTCTGTCGAAGAGATATTTTCTCCTCCAGAAATGATCATGTCCTTGATGCGGTCCTGGATTTCAATATAACCGTCGGGATAGGTTACAGCCAAGTCTCCTGTATAGAACCAGCCGTCTTTGATCGCTTCCGCGGTTTTTTCCGGATCTTTGTAATAACCGCTCATGACAACGTTGCCGCGGGTGATGATTTCTCCCAGTTCCTTGCCGCTCCATTCGACTTCTTTGCCGTCTTCCTGGTTGACGACTTTGGTTTCGCCGTTAAATGCCAGTTCGATTCCTTGACGTGCTTTGATGGTCGCTTGTTCTTCCGACGTTTTGTCATCAAATGCCTTTTTCCATTCGTTGTAAAGGATAAATGGCGACGTTTCCGTCAACCCGTACACATGCATCATATTCAAGCCCAATAGTTCCTGCGCTTTGCCGATCAATGCAGCAGCAGGCGGTGCACCGGCTGTTGCCATCCGTGGATTGGTGGTGATATTGATGGTTTTCGCTTTCGGTTCGTTGACCAGCATGTTAACGACGGTCGGCGCTCCGCACAACACAGAAATCTTATGCGTTTCAAACAGTTCCAAAATCAGCGGCGGATCGACTTTCCGCAGACAGACATGGGTACCGCCAGCTGCGGTAATCGCCCAGACGCCGCCCCAGCCATTGGCGTGGAACATCGGCAAGGTATGCAGGTAGACGTCATCGTGCTCCACCTTCAAGTGATACAGGAAGTTCGCAGCGTTCAGGTAATTGCTGCGATGCGTCAGCATGACCCCCTTCGGATTGGATGTCGTCCCGCTCGTGTAATTCAACGTCAGCATCTGGTTTTCGTCGATCCTCACTTCCGGAAGCAAGAAATCACGATCCACTTCAATAAAGTCTTCATACGTTACGCCATTGATCTTCGACTCGTGGCCATCCACTTCCACCACGACGTATTTCTCAATCGGCAGCTTGTCCTGAATCTCCTCAATCAATTTGCCGAATTCAGCATCAACGATCAAAGTCTTCGCATCGCTATGATTGATGATGTATTCCAGGTCTTTGGCGGTCAGCCGGTAATTGAGCGGCACCATGACCGCTCCCATTTGGCAGATGCCGTAAAAGCATTCCAGCATATAATGGGTATTCGGCAGCATAACAGCGACGTGGTCGCCTTGCTGGACGCCTGATTGATGCAACGCAAAAGCCAGCCGGTCAGTCCGGTCCCCGAATTCCTTGTATGTAAACGTTTTCTCTTCATCGATAACGGCCACTTTCTCCGGATAATACTTGATGGCTCTGCGCTTCCAATCGAGCGGTGTTAATGGTGCAATCATATCTCCCAATCCCCTTCCGTTCCATCTATGGTAAAGCTTGTCTATTTTAGTATAGGAATGCAGCTCCTGCCTGTCAAACGAACTTTCCGAATCTTTAAACAACCAATAAAAACAGACGAAGATTTCTCTTCGCCTGTCTACTTTCAATCAATTTACTTTTTTGCCGCCGCCCCAGTACATTTCACGCAATTGGAATTTCTGCAGTTTGCCCGTCGCCGTTTTCGGCAAAGCTTCTACAAAATCTACGGATTTCGGTACTTTGAAACGGGACATATTTTCACGGGTATAGTCCAGAATTTCTTTTTCGGTCACTTCCGCTCCTTTATGCAGGACGATGATGGCTTTCGGGACTTCTCCCCATTTTTCGTCCGGAACCGCGATGACAGCAACTTCGGCAATCGCCGGATGCTTGTACAGTACACCTTCGATTTCAGTAGAAGAAATGTTTTCGCCTCCAGAAATGATCATATCCTTAATCCGGTCCTGGATTTCGATAAAGCCATCCGGATGAGTAACCGCCAAGTCGCCTGTATAGAACCAGCCGTCACGGATCGCTTCTGCCGTTTTCTCCGGATCTTTGTAATAACCGGCCATTACGACGTTGCCGCGAGTGACGATTTCTCCCAGTTCCTTGCCGTTCCATGCAACTTCTTCGCCGTCTTCCTGGTTGACGACTTTGGTTTCCCCGTTGAATGCCAGCTCGATGCCTTGACGTGCTTTGATGGAAGCCTGTTGTTCAGGATCGAGGTCATTGAATTCATTTTTCCATTCACAGTATAGAATGAACGGCGACGTTTCCGTCAATCCATACACATGCATCATGTTCAAGCTGAGGATGCTTTGTGCTTTGGCGATCAATGCCGCCGCAGGAGGCGCTCCCGCTGTTCCCATACGGATTTTTTGCTTGAGTTCGATTTCTTTCGCTTTCGGGTCATTGACCAGCATATTGACGACTGTCGGTGCTCCACAAAGTGAAGTGATGCCGTGATTCTCGAAAAGATCAAGAATCAATGGCGGATCGACTTTGCGCAAGCAGACATGAGTACCGCCCGCAGCCGTAATTGCCCAGACGCCGCCCCAGCCGTTTGTATGGAACATCGGCAAGGTATGCAAATAAACATCATCGTATTTGATTTCCAAGTGATGCAGGAAGTTTGCCGCATTCATGTAATTCGTGCGGTGGGTCTGCATAACCCCTTTCGGATTGGATGTCGTGCCGCTTGTGTAGTTAAGGGACAGCATCTGATTTTCATCCAATTCTACCGTCGGAACTTTGGCATCTTCCGGCACTTCACCGATAAATTCTTCGTAATCGACGCCTTTGATCGCTGATTCACAGCCTTCTACCGGAACGATGATGTACTTTTCGATCGGCAGTTCGTCTTGGATTTCTTCGATCAATTTGCCGAATTCCGCATCGACAATCAACATTTTGGCATCGCTATGCTTTAAAATGTACGCCAAATCTTTTGTCGACAGGCGGTAATTGAGCGGGACGATGACTGCTCCCAGCGGCGGGATGCCATAAAAGCATTCCAGCATCGCATGGTTATTCGGCAGCATGACCGCCACATGTTCTTTTTCTTTGATGCCGGCATTATGTAAGGCGATGGAAAGCCGGTCCACCCGGTTTCCGAATTCTTTGTATGTAAATTTCTTGTCTCCATCGATGACCGCAATTTTCTCCGGGTAGTATTTGACTGCACGGCGTTTCCAATCGAGTGGTGTTAAAGTTGCCAGCATAAGTAAATCCCCTTTCGTCTGTAAATTGCTTCACTGTTATATATCAAGTATAGGTAGTGCCCTTAACTGTGTCAATACAGTTTTCGGAATCGCTCGACAATTCGGACGACCAAAGAAAAAACCAGAAGCTCCGTTTATCGGGCTTCCGGTTTGGAAATTCATTATGGCCATTTTAACAATTGTTTTCAGGAAGACCTTCAAGCACCAGTCCGCCGTCTTTGAAATCAAGCGACACTTCTTCCACCATCAGGCTGACGCGTTCGTCAAGCGCAACTTGGATGCCGTTGATTTGCTTGATGACGTCGCCTTGTTCCGGCGCGTCCATCGACAAGCCGAATTGCGGCCCGCAACAGCCTTGCCCCGCGAAATAAAAACGGATGCCTTGTGCTGCATTTTCTTTCATGGATTCCAACAGCATGTCTTTTGCCGGTTGTGTGATGTTCATTAAAAAATCCCCTTTTCTGTTGTGATGAGTCTCTTCATTTTATCATAGCCGATGCTGTCCTGTGCCTGCCATGGGATCAGCGCCGTGCGCGCAGCAAGCTCACGGCTGACTTTTTGAATCCACGGCCATTCACTTTGGGCTTTGGCTTGCAGAAGAGCTTCCATTGTTCCTGTCCCTCCCAGGCTTTGGTTGATGACCCAGTTTTTCGCAACGATTCCTGCACGCTCTAAGTCTTTCTGCAGGCGAGCTGCTTCAAAAACCGGAGTCGCTTCCGGCAAGGTAACGAGCAGAACATCGGTTTCTTCTGGATTGCGCAGGCGCGGCAACAGGTTTTGGACGCTTTGCGGAACTTCTCCAGTCGAGCGTGCCAATTCCTTGTGGTAGGTCTGTGCCGCATCCAGCAGCAATAAAGTATGCCCTGTTGGCGCCGTATCGATGATGACGATTTCGTTGTCCGCTTTAGCGACCACTTCCGCGAACGCACGGAACACTGCAATTTCTTCGGTGCACGGTGAACGCAGATCTTCTTCCAAATAAGCGCGTGCTTCCTCGTCAAGCGGACCTGCCGCTGCCAAAACTTGTGCTTTGTAGGCTTCGATTTCAAGCTCCGGATCGATGCGGGAAACCGTCAACCGATCACCGCCGGTTCCTTCAAAGCGGTCCGCCAAATGCGCCGCAGGATCGGTTGTCGTCAAGTGCACAGGATGGCCTTTTTCAGCCAGACCGACCGCAAGCAGCGATGCAACCGTTGTCTTGCCGACTCCGCCTTTGCCCATTGTCAAAATGACACGTGTATTGTTCACTGAATAATGGTCGACTAAATCCTTCAACTGTTCAAGTCCGGCTGGCAGTTGCTCCCCAATTTCCAGTGGTTCGGGACGCCAATCCGGTTGAGTGAACAAACGCCGCAAGTTCGTGATGCCGGTCAATGGGAATGCCACGAACGGCAGTCTGTGTGCCGGCAAGTTCTTCAAAGCTTGAGGCATTTGCTGCAAAGCCTGGTGATGCTGAAGGGCAAACGCCTGTGACACCGGGTCTTCGTTTTGTTTCGGAGAATAGATACCGTTCAAAATCAGCAGCTGATTCTCGATGCCGATGGATTGAAGCTCCTGGGACGCACGGGCAGCTTCCTTGAACGAAGCCGTGTCCGGACGCGCCACCAGGATCAATGCAGTCTGGCTCGGATCGGACAATGCATCCATAGTACTGGCATACAGTTCCTTTTTGGCATCCAGTCCAGCGAGCGGCCCGAGGCAAGACGCCCCATGTGTGGACTCATCCAAAAATCCGCTCCAGGCAGTCGGCAGCTTCAAGAGCCGCAAGGTATGGCCGGTCGGTGCCGTATCAAAAAGAATATGATCGTAATCGTCCATGACGCGTTTGTCGGCCAAGAGCTTGGTGAATTCGTCGAATGCCGCGATTTCTACCGTGCAGGCACCGGACAACTGCTCTTCCATCCCTTTGATGACCGCTTCCGGCAATTTGCCGCGGTAAGGCCCCACCACTGAATTCCGGTAGGCGCGCGCCGCTTCTTCCGGATCGAGGTTGCAGGCGAACAAGTTCTGGATCCCTTCTATCGCCTGTGGTTCGTTGGTCAGTTCCACATTAAAAACGTCCTGCAGGTTGGAAGCCGGGTCCGTACTTACCAACAGTACCCGTTTGCCGGAATCCGCTAAAGCGACAGCAGTAGCAGACGCAGTGGAAGTCTTGCCGACTCCGCCTTTGCCTGTGAAAAACAAAAATGGTGTTCCGCTGATATCAGCCGGTTTAAAGATATCGCCGGTCATTTTGCACCGGATGATGCAATTTTGACGTTCAGTGGAATCCCGGGTTGTTTAACCGGCTGCAATTCCGTTTCCTCCACTTTGAACCAGGCAGCAAATTCCTGGGCAGTCGGGTATTCTCCGGTTTTAGCCACTTCCCCATCAACGATTGTGAGCGGCAACGATTCGACACCTTTGTCGAACAATAGCGCATTGACCGTTTTATTTTCCACAAAAGCAGCAGGGTCAGTCCCTAAATTAAAACGCTTGATGTCGAAGCCTTTTTTCTCCAACGAAAAAACAGCGGCTGCCACTGCAGTCAGTTTCGGGTCTACTACCGGACCGCAAACACCGGTATCACAGCACATAGCTGGATCGTATATCGTCACTTTAGTCATCAGACATTCTCCTTTAACATTCAGTTTCCCGTTTTGGCAAAAGTTTCGATACGGGTGCCGATTGTATCACGGACTGTTTGGAACACTGTCCATTTTTCTTCATCTGTCCCTTGTGCTTTCGCTGGATCTTCAAAGCCCCAATGTTCACGTCTGACGTGAGGCGGAGTCATCGGACATTTATCGGCTGCATCGCCGCAAAGCGTCACAACGAAATCCGCGCTATTCAACAATTCTGGATCAATGATGTCAGAAGTTTGGGTTGAGATGTCGATGCCCACTTCATTCATGGCTTTTACCGCGTTCGGATTTAAGCCATGAGCTTCGATGCCGGCACTGTAAACATCCCACTCTCCAGCTAAATGTTGTTTCGCCCAGCCTTCAGCCATTTGGCTGCGGCAGGAATTTCCGGTACATAAAAAATAAATCGTTTTTTTCGGCATAATTAGGTTCTCCTCAATTGAGCAGCTTTTGGCAGCCGCTTATTTTTGTCTGCGATTCTCTTCTTATCAGCAGCAATCCACTGGAGCTTCTTTGGCGCGCAGCGCTAATAGCTGGGGGTCTGCCTCTTCAATATGGCTCAAAATATTCTGCAGCAGCGGCGCATGCACCGAATCCTGGTTCAAGGAATAAAAGCGCCATTGCCCTTTTCTGTTTTCTTTCACCAGTCCTGCTTGTTTCAGCTTACGCAGGTGCTGGCTGATGGCCGGCTGGCTCATGCCGAACATCTCGACAAACTGGCAGACACATAGTTCATTGGTCTCCACCAGCTTCATCATCAGCAGGCGTGTGGGATCGCTGACGGCTTTCAGGCAAGCCGTGACGTCAGCTGCAGTTGTTTTTGCTAAAGTCTCCATGAAGATCCACTCCTTTGATTTCAGTATATAACCATTTCGTTATATAAGTCAATTGCGATAAAGATTCAATCCTTAAATCAAGAAAATTTGATTTAAAGCTTGAAAACAGCTGTTTAGAGTTCTATACTTGATTCATCAAATAAAATTGATTTAATGAAAGGTGTGTTAAGCATGGCTTACCAGCTGGAAAAAGAACTCAGAGCTCCTGCAGATTACGAAACCTATGCCATACAATTCAAAGCTCTGGCCGATCCGAAACGGCTGGAATTGCTGAAACTGATCGGAAAGAAAGGTTCTGTCTGTGTCTGCGATCTTGTTGAAGAGATGGCAATGCCTCAATCAAAGCTATCCTACCATTTGAAGATTCTGTTGAATGCCGGCCTTTTGACTAAGGAAACCAAAGGAACATGGAGCTATTACGCGCTGGAATCCGTTGAAATGGAACGCCTGCTCCCTAAGCAGCTGTACAGCTCCCTCATCAACGTGACATGAATGTCCGATTCAGCCAATGATGTTTTGCATGGACAGAAAGCGATATAGGATCATCAATTTTTAAAATAAAAGGAGTCCTTTAAAATGACCACCACTTTACCCATAGCAATTATCGGGGGCGGACCTGCAGGGTTAGCAGCGGCCGCTCAGCTGGTCCAGTACAAGCAGCCATTCGTCTTATTTGAAGCCGGTTCCGGACTTGGGACACATTTTCTTGAATACGGCCATGTCCGTTTGTTTTCCACATGGCGCTATAATATTGACGCGGCTTCCAAAGCTTTATTCAAAGAGCATGGAATCGCTTTGCCGGATCCGGACCGGCTGCCTTATGGACGGGAAATCGCCCAGCAATACCTCCAGCCGCTTGGCCAACTGCCGGAACTGGAGCCTTTTATCCACTTGAACAGCCGAGTTGTTCATGTGCAGCGGCAAGGATTGGATAAAATGAAAACAGCCGGCCGTGAAGAAAAACCATTCGAACTGCTTATCGAAATCGGATCCGGTGAACGCCGGACCGTATTGGCACGTGCAGTCATCGATGCAACCGGTACGTGGCAAAACCCCAATCCGATCGTGTCTGGCGGTGTGGCGGACAAAACTTCAGGATTAGTGGATTACGGTATTCCAGCGATTCTTGGAGAGGACCAAAAGCATTATGAAAACAAACGGATTGCGGTAGTCGGCAGCGGCCACTCCGCTTTGAATTCCTTGTTGGATTTGGTCGGCCTGAAAGCGGCATTTCCAGAAACGCAGATTACATGGATTGTCCGGAAATCTTCGGTTGAAGAGGCTTTAGGCGGCGGAGACGCTGACCAATTGCCGGAGCGTGGAGCACTTGGGCAACGAGTCAAAGCATTGCTGGATGCTGGGCAAATCGATGTGCTGACATCCTGCTTTATCCAGTCCGCGCAGTTAGGCAATGGCCTGGCCATACTGACAGCATTTCGATATGGCGAAGAACTGGAGCTTGGCCCATTCGACCGGGTAATCGCCAATACCGGTTCCCGCCCAAGCTTTGATTTCTTGCGTGAGATCCGCTATGCATTTGATCCAGCTTCTGAAAGTGTGCCTGCACTGGCGCCGCTCATTGACCCGAACGTCCATAGCTGCGGCACGGTGCGGCCACATGGCGAACGGGAACTGCGCCAGCCGGAAAAAAACTTCTATATTATCGGTGCGAAAAGCTACGGACGGGCGCCTACCTTCTTGATGGCCACCGGCTTTGAACAAGCCCGTTCTGTCGTTGCCCACCTTTCAGGCGATTACGAAGCAGCAGTGCGCGTTGAATTGGATTTGCCTGAAACAGGCGTCTGCAGCAACCGGCCGTTAACATTCACCATTGCCGGAGCGGGAAATAACTGCTGTTAAATTAGAGCGAGAACAAATAATTCTATTCATTAAATTATTCACGAATAACAAATAATATCATCCAACAAATTATTCATTGAATTTTCGCAGTCTCGAAAACCCTGAGTGAATATATACGAATATCAATAAAAGCCGGCACTCATTTAGAGTACCGGCTTTTATTCATTATTATTCATAAACTTATTCAGAAGTTAAATGAATTGCATCCAGCTCAACCACCAACAGAATTTCCTGTCCGACGGCCATGCCCTCGGCTTCTTGGTTGGAAAAATGGCTTTCCAATTGATGTCCCTCAACTTGTACGGTTGCTGTATAGAATCCGTGGTTAAAGCGCAGCTGCTGTATCGTTCCCCTTAAGTACAAGGAATCAGGGGACTGCAAGTCATGGCGATGGGCTGCCTTCAACATTTCCGGGCGCAATACCATGTAGGAAGCACCTGACTTAATGCTCTCGCCTACCGGAAATTCAATGGCCTGATCCATTGAAGCGAAGCGGCCGTTTGCAACGTTCCCTTCAATGATATTTTTCAGTCCAAGGAATCTGGCAACTTTCTTGCTTTCGGGCTGTTCATAGATGTCTTTCGCCTTTCCAACCTGCAGCAAACGTCCTTCGCTCATGACTCCGATTCGGTCGGACAAATGGAAAGCTTCTTCACGGTCATGGGTAACGAACAGCACCGTAACACGAAATTCTTTATGGATGCGGCTGAGCAGGTCCCTCATTTCTTCCCGAAGGCCGGGATCCAAGGCACTGAACGGTTCATCCATCAGCAAGACACGCGGGTTGGATACCAAGGCTCTTGCCAATGCTACACGCTGCTGCTGGCCGCCGCTCAATTGATCCGGAAAGCGGCTGCCGAACCCGTCGAGCCCGACATGAACAAGCATGTCACGCGCCTGGGCCAAGCGCTGTTTTTTGCCGATTTTCTGCATTTTTAAACCGAAGGCCACATTTTCCTCCACTGTCATATGCGGAAACAGCAGGGATTGCTGAAACACCATGGCGAATCTTCTGGCTTCCGGTGGAACTGCCGTTACATTGGCGTCTCCTATCCAGATTTCGCCTGCGTCCGGCTCCACCAGGCCCGCCACCAGTTTCAAAAGCGTTGTTTTGCCGCACCCAGAAGGGCCAAGCAGAGAAAAAAACTCGCCTTCGTTTATGGTCAGCTCGACCGGCTTCAAAGAAAATGCCGGATTGTTCTTTTCTGGCGTCTGGCTGTATTGTTTTTCAAGATTGATGATGCGCAGATCGCTCATCGTCCCACTCCTTTAGCCCTTCTCTATGGCGGTTTTCTTGTTTTGATAGTATTTTTTCAAAGCGGTATCCATTACGGCCAAAGTCACGATGGCGATGCCCGCAAACAGCAAGGAATAAGCGGAAGCCACTGCCGGATCCCCACCACTGATGAACGGGAACAACAGTATCGGCAACGTCACCACTTGGCCGGACCCGATGATGAAGGTGATCAAGTACTGGCTTAAAGAAATCAGGACGCTTAAGCTGGCCCCCGCAGCAATGCCTGGCAACAGATGGGGCAGCACCACATAATAAAAACGTGAAACCGGGCCAGCCCCAAGCATGCGTGCCTGATTTTCCCAATCAACTGACAAAGTGGAATAGCTGATGATGATCGCTCGCACCACATAAGGCAAAGTCGGTGAGATATGCGCCAGGACTACACCCCAGATGGTTTCCGTCAGTCCCAATCTCAGAAACGTCAAATGGATGCCCATCACCGCAACAAAAGGCGGAATCACAATCGGTGCAAAAAGGATCGCTTCCCAAAGCCATTTGGCGCGGAGTTGATGGCGAACAAGAGCAATGGCAGCGGGTATTGCAAGCAGAATATTCACAGCCGTGACGGTAAATGCAATTAATAAGCTCATCCAAACGGCTTGCCACGTACCGGAGCTTCCAAATAGCACATATTCCCAGGCACGGAAACTGAATGACTCAGGCAGAATGTGCGGCCATTGCCAGCCAAACGACAGACTCGACAGTACCAACGGGATAAACGGTAGACCAATGACTATGAATAAAAGAATGAATAAAAAAGTTTTTAATAAGACTCGGGGTTTATTCATCAATCCCACCCCTTCATTACATTCCAGCGTTTGCTGAAATAATAAACGACCAGCCCCAATAAAATGGTTAAAGCCGCCAAGATGATATTCACAGCTAACGCTTCCGGCCGGTCCGCCAATGTACCGCTTGTGTAGAGTTGATACGAATAGACCGGCAACATGCTTGGGTACGTTACCCCCAACAAGAATGGAACCTCAAAAGCAGAAAACGTGAAAACAAAAACGATGAATGCCGCAATCGTCCATGCCGGCAAGATCGCCGGCAGGACAATTTCACGGATAAAACTCAAGTTTCCTGCACCGTAGACACGGGATACATCACGCCACGACCGGTGGATCCGAGACAATACCGGATAAATCATCAAAGATACAAAAGGGGCCTCTTTCCAGGCATAGGTTAAAATAATGCCCCAGCCGAATGGATCATTGACCAGCACGGGAAACTCCTGGATTTCCTCAATCCATCCAAAGTTTGCAAAAATCTTTGACATAAAACCGCTTTGCATAAACAGCAGCACAATAATATAGCCGCCGACCAGATGTGGAATGGTTAACGGCAATTGGAACATTCGGTGCCAGAGCTGTGTATTTCGCGACTTTGCAGATTCATTCAGCATAAAAAGCGACACCGCAATTGCTGCACCCAATACGGCTGAAATCAGAGACGACAAGGCGGCCACACGTACGGTCAAGGATAAGGATTCCCAAAATGCAGAAGAGCGGAACAACTCCGTATAGGCGGTCAGTTCAAAACCGGTTTCCCCGATTGCCGGAAAATAGCCGAGGCTTTTCAGCAGCCCATCAAAAAGTCCTCCAAAAAACAGGAGGACAATGGTGCCGATGGCTGGCAGCAGCAAAAGATAAGGCTTACTCTTTTGCCACATTTTCCATCCAACCTTTTTCGATAATTTCGATATAATCTGCAGACAATTCAGGAAGGCGGTGTTCTTCCAGGTCTTCTAATGGAAGAGTTGCCTCGCCCATGTCCACATTATTCATGGCGTCTTGTTGTTCAGGAGACAGTTTCTCCAAATCCAACGCCGACAGATCTCCCCAGTTTTCAGGAGACAGTTTAGCGGTTTGGGCTTCCGGCGACATCATTTCGTTGATGGCCACCATTGCTCCCGCTTTATCAGAAGAATTAAAAGGAATCGACAGGAAATGCGTATTGGACAGTGTTCCGCCTTCCAGCACGAATGTGCGCGTGGATTCGGGGAATCGCCCTTTCAATACTTCGCTGGCAGCTAGCGCCGGATCATAACTCATGGTCATTCCGATTTCACCGCTCGCAAACAATTGATCTTGCTTGGCCAGGCTTTCAGGATAAGTTGTTCCTTCACGCCATAAATAAGGCTCGATTTCATTCAAGTACTGCCACATCGGTTCCAGACGTGCTTCCAAATCTTCGATGTCTGCAGCCGGCTGCTGGTATTGCTCATAACCGCCTGTCGTTTCATAGAGCACGTGGCGGATAAATGCACTTCCTGTAAAATCAGGCAAGGCAGGGTAAGTGAACTGGCCTGGGTTTTCTTTGACCCATTGCGCCAGCTCATCCATTGATTTCGGTGGGTTTTCCGACTTCAGTTCATCGTGGACAAAAACAAATTGGGCTTTGCCCCACGGCGCTTCAAGCCCGTCGACAGCTTCCCCGAAATCGGTTGCAATTTCCGGTGCTTCTGCATCGACATAGTCATTGAAATTCGGCAACTGGCCACTGAAATCTCCCCACAGCAACTCATTGTCTTTCGCCGCTTTAAAATTTTCGCCGTTGATCCAAATGATGTCCATGCTGCCGTCATTCTTGCCGGCAGCTTTTTCATCAACCAATTGATTGATGATGTCCTGCGCGTCATTCACAGGCACACGGGTTAATTCCACGTCGTGCTCTTCTTTCAACCGGGGAGCCACCCATTCATCGAGGTAGCGGTTTATGTTATCGTTCCCGCCCCACATGTACATATTGACTTCCTGCCCCTTAGCCGCTTCTGAAACTTCGTTCCAGTCGTCCGTCAATAAGCTGCCTGTTTCTTCCGCTGCCCCGCTCCCGTTTTCATCAGAACATGCAGCTAGTGTGAGTGCCAACAATCCTGGCATTAACAATGTATACTTTTTCACTCTTTCCACTTCCTAAACGCTTAGTAAAATTCACTTTATCCGTCGAGCTATTGCTTTTTATTCCATTTATTGCGAATCAAAATCGGAACTGCGGTCAAAACGGCAAAAACCAGGACCGCCAAGATCATAATCCGTGGATTTCCGCTGATAAAACTGCTCCCTAAGAAATTATAGGCGAAGGTACCTGGAATGATACCAATCAATGTCGCTAAGGCAAAAGATCCAAAGCGAACTTTCGCGAATGCGGCTGCGTAGCTGATCAAGTCGAAATTGATGACCGGAATAAAGCGGAACAACAGAACATAGAGAAAGCCGTTTTGTTCCATTTGCGATTGGATTTTCCCAGCATTTCCAGTCCATTCTTTGCGGACCAGGCTTTTCCCTACTGATTTGGCGATAATAAAGGACAGCATAGCACCGAGTGTCGCTCCGATAATGGTATAGAGCGTACCTTGCCAGGCGCCAAACGCCAGGCCGCCAGCAATCGACAGTACCGATGCCGGGAAAAAGACCAATGGCCTGATGGTATAAATCAGCATATAGATGGCCGGTGCCCAAAAGCCGAATGATAAAATCCAGCTGCGGATGCCATTTGCGTCAACATCAAAAACGGAACGACTTAACCAGACAATCAGGACGATGGCTGCTGCTGCCAGCAACCATTTCCCGATTATTGGAGCGGTGCCTTTCTTCATGAATTGCGCGTATGCGCCGAGATGTTGTAATACCGGTTTTTCATTTCATCGTAGCGTTTTCGGTTGACGCCTGCGTCTGAATAGCCGATTCGTGAAGCTGAACGGAATTCGATTCGTTGGTCGGCATCGTTAAAATAAAATTCGATGTCGTCTTTAAAGCGCATCGTTTTGGATTTCGCGACAGCGTATACGTAATTTTCGTCGTTTTGGACGATCGTCACACCTTCATAGCCTTTCAACATCCCGATCAAGTTCTTTTTCGCCTGGCTTTTCGTGCCATTGTATGGCCACGCAGGAACAAATTTGTCTTTAGAACCAGACTGGGATGACACGGCGTTTGGTGTTGACGGCATTTCTTTCAGACGGCCGTTTTCTACGCCGAGCTTCGGTTTGACATTGTTTTTGATGGCCATGTTCGCGATGCCGATCCCCGCTGCAGTTGCCGCTCCGTAAATGGCGACTTTTTCTGCCGGAATTTCTCCCGCTTTCGCTTTATTGAATGTTTTGACGACCGGTTGGTTCAACAAGTTATCAACATAGACTTTCTTGCCGATCTTCACCAGCACTTCGCTGTAAGTCGGATAGGGATGGATGACACCTGACAGTTTGCCCATGTTGATGTGCAGGGATTTGATGGTCTGGATCTGGCTGATGATTTCCCCGGCGCGGTCGCCGAGAATGCTCGCCCCTAAAATGTAGCCTTTTTTATCCAGAATGATCTTCACTTTGCCGATGCTGTCTTTTTTGGTATTGGCACGATCGATGTCAGCGTAATCGTGTTCATAAACCCGGATCGATTCGCCGTATTTTTCGCGCGCTTCTTCTTCGGAAAAACCGGATCTGCCGAGTTCTGGATCCGTGTATGTACACCACGTGACATGCTCGTAATCCATTTTTTTGTTGATGGGTAAGATGGCATTCTGCGTAGCCGTAATGCCTTGCGCATTGGCCATATGTGATAATTGGTACGGTCCGACAACATCGCCGATTGCATAGATGCCTTTAGCGGTAGTTTCCATATGGTCATCCACTTGGATGCTTTTCGAATTGTATTCGACGCCTGCTTTTTCCAGATTGTAGCCTTTGACATTCGCTTGGCGTCCAAGCGCTACCAAAAGCCCTTCTCCGGTTACCGTCATTTCTTTGCCATCTTTTTCGATTGTCAAATCGATTTGATCGCCTTTTTGATCAGCTTTAACGGCAGTAGCACCTGTATGGATCGTTACGCCTTCATCGATCAAACGCTGTTGGATCATCAAGACCAATTCTTCTTCATCTTTCGGCAGGATTCGCTCGAATTTCTCGACCAGCGTTACTTTCACGCCGATGCGGTTCAGTGCCTGGCTCATTTCGACGCCGATAGCCCCTCCACCAAGTATAGTCATGGATTTCGGGAAGGTTTTCTGGGTAAAGAGGGTTTCATTCGTCAAATACGGCACTTTATCCAGTCCGTCGATTGGCGGTACCATCGGTGATGAGCCTGTGGAAAGGATAAACTTCTTCGCTTCAATGCGTTCGCCAGCCACTTCTACTGCATGCGGACCCACGAATTTGGCATAGCCGTTGATGAAATCAATGCCTGACTGTTTCAGCACTTCCGGTGATTCTCCCGCATAGACTTTCTGTATCACTTCCTGGATATCTTTCAGGACGGCAGATGTGTCGATTTGGAGGTTGGGTGAATATTTTTTGGCATGATGGACTTCTTTTGCCGTATTGATCAGCGATTTACTTGGAATACAGCCTGACCAAGTACATTCTCCGCCCGGTAAGTTCTTGTCGATCAAAACCACTTTTTTCGAGAATCCCGCTCCTGTAAATGCAGCGGTCAAACCGGCTGCGCCAGCTCCAATTATTGCGATATCATATTTTTTTACCATCTTTACCATTTCCTTTCTTATTCTAAATTAGTATCATCTTAACAAACTACTGAAAAAACTTACTCCTAATCAGACTCGGATCGCGAGAAAAAATGAAATCCCCTTTTTCGCCTTCGAGTGGGATTACGGGTTTGAATCAGGAACATATACTATACTGAAAGTAACTTGAAAATGAAAAAGGTGAACTGAATGTTGGATACACACGCTCGAAAACATGTTCAACCAGTCGTAGAAAAGACGGCTGATTTCTTGCTGTCAAAGGGTTTCACGGCCGACGGTGTTACAAAAATCGCTTTTGCAGTCGGCATGTCTTCAGGTATTTTCATTTACCTGGACCAGCCTTTCTGGGCTGTTTTCGTTCTTTGGTTTTCCGGCTATCTCGATGTCGTTGACGGCACCATGGCACGCAAAACCAAACCATCTTCATGGGGGACCTTGCTGGATATCAGCTTTGACCGCTTGGTGGAAATCAGTGTAATCGTGGGGTTGGCATTCCGTTTTCCCGAATCGATGTGGGCATTGCTGCTGTTGAGTGTCTCCATCATCATTGCCATGACCGTGTTCCTGACGGTAGGTGCTTTGTCCGATAAACAAGGGATGAAGTCGTTCTATTACCAGGCTGGCTTGGCTGAAAGAACAGAAGGCTTTATTCTCTTTACCCTAATGATTATTTTTTCAACATACTTAACTGCAATTACTTTATTTTTTTTCGCTGTGCAAATCATCACGATCTGCCAGCGGATGGCCGAAGCCCGGCGCATTCTGAAGTAGATAGGAGAAGAGACGGATGAAGAATCTTGTGCTGGTCGGAGGCGGACATGCACATTTGCATTGCCTGGAACAACTGAAAACGGATTTCCCGAAAGACTGCCGTGTTGTAGTGATATCCCCCTCCCCTTACCAATATTATTCTGGCATGTTTTCAGGATTTGCTGAAGGTGTTTATAGCGAAGATGACATTCGCATCCATCTTCAAAAACTAAGCGAGCATGTCGGGGCGGAGTTTATCGAGGATACTATCATCGCTGTCGATGCTATGGCAAAAGAGCTTACAGGTTCAGACGGAGCGGTTTATCCCTATGACCTGGCATCGTTTGACATCGGTTCGCAAAGCGATGTCCCCCAAGCTGCAGAAGATTATGCTTCCTCCATTAAACCCAATTATCGGTTTCCGGAGCAATTGCTTCAGCTTAGAAATACGGCGCATCCTGTAGTCGTTGGAGGAGGTGCTTCGGGAGTGGAATTGGCATTCTCCATTTCAGCCTGGAGAAAGCGTAATATGCTCCCTGCCAATGTAGCACTATTCAGTTCGGCTTCCCTCCTCCACAGCCAAAGTAAAGCGGCTTCAAGAAAAATTGAAAATGTCGCTAAACAAAAAGCTTTGCCATTTATGACGGGGGTGTCGGTGCAAGCCATCGACAGCATCAGCGTGACGGCGAGTGACGGCAAAAGCTATCCCCAATCAGGTGTATTGTGGCTGACGGGTCCGAAAAGCGCAGCTCTCTTTAGGCTTTCCGGCTTGGCTACAGATGCCGGCGGATTTTTGCTGGTCAACGACAAGCTGCAAAGCATCCGGCACCCTGATTTATTTGGAGCCGGAGACTGTATAACCATCGATCGTTATCCGGTCCTCGCCAAAAATGGCGTTTATGCGGTTCGCCAAGGTCCAATTTTATGGACAAACCTAAAGAATAGACTTTTGGGAGATGCGTTGTTGCGCTTTGTTCCGCAAACGCGATATCTCTCCATTTTGTCGACCGGCGAAGGTCAAGCATTCCTGACATACGGAAAACGGGCTTTGCATGGCAAGTTTCCTTGGAAAATGAAGCAACGGATTGACCGGAAATTTATGAAGCGCTACAAAGATCTTTATGAATAGAGAACGGAAATACAGATTGTTATTTCTGACATGCAAAAGCCCATTCCTGTGACGACCTGTAAAGTCAGCATAGGAATGGGCTTTTTCTTTTTAATTTTCTTCACCTAGAGTCGACACGCGATCAAATGCTGTTGACTTTCCATTGATGAAGACATCAATCACTTCATGGTGATCATCCAAAGTCAGCTTGTAGACATGCTGCTTTGCAGGAATGCTGCTGCCGTCCGCTTCACTGATCAAAATTTTAAGTGTGTCGTCCTGTTCTTCAATATCGGTAAGAGGATCTCCTGCAGATTGATAAATTACGTAGGCTGTTTGTTCACCTTCATAGATGAGCTGCAGGGGTTCATGTGGATTGATCAGCTGTTTTAAATTGTCCGGCACGGTTTCGACTTCACTGAAGCTGAGGATCGAATCGTCCGAATTGCAAGCGACCAATAAAAATGTTGCTAAGACCACTAACATCATCTTTTTCATCAAGCAAACCTCCTGTCCTCTCTTATCTTTTCGGCTGCTGCCTACCTTCCGTTTCTGTCCGGCAAGGCAAGGAAGTCAGTTTTTTATAAGCGATCAACATCAGTCCGCAAACAAGAGCCGTTGCCAAGAACGTTCCTATATAGAAAACAGGGGAAGTTACAGTCCCAAAAGACACTGTACTCTGGAGATTCCCTGTATTTTCCCACGCACTTGAAAAATTAGGTCTATAGGTGACGGTCTTTACATAACCGACTGCAAGCGACGATAAAAAATAAAGAATATGAAACATTGCCGCTCCCAATAAAGCCTGCCCAATTATTTTCATATCCAACTCCCCTTTTATATTCCATTATTTAGTATATCAATCGATTCCATCTCTGTACATGAAAAATATCGAATTTTCTAATAGTAATCATCCTAAAAACAGGCCATACTTTTATAGCACAGCCAATTCAGCAGTATTAATCAGCTTTGTTACCCCTTATCCGTGCGATCGGCATCATTTTGTTTGTTCATCTTCAAGGGAATGAAATAATGGGCGCTGTCTGCCCACAGGAGTTCCCGAGACAAAATATCGAAACTGGAATGAAAAAAATCCTGTATTGGCTGACCTGCACCATCAGAACTAAAGGCATTTTCTAAACTGAGAAAGTATTCACTCACTGATTGATCATAGTAAGCCTCTTTGGGTTTCAGGGCGTCAAAATTTAAGTCTTTATAGATGAATGGATAAGGCAGCACAAAAAAAGTCGGAACATCGACTTTATCATCTCCCAACCAAAATCCATATTCGATCATCTGTTCATCAAAAGCCGCTTTTTCGATGATTTTGTTTTCCGGAAATGGGTCCATTTTGTTTTTGACAATCAACAAAGACACATCAAATGTTCCCCAAAACAGTTGAGGTTTCACTTTCCGGCATCTGAGTGGGCCTATAAACTTCAGTTGTTCACGCTGTGCCAAATGGAATAGTTGCAGCCCCCTCATCGCTTGCTGGCGATTAAAAGTTAAGGGAGTGCTGTCTTCGTTCAAGTTTTTCTGATAGGCCATTTCCTGCGGTTTAGGATTGATCGTGACGCGGATGCCATTTGAATTCAACGCTTCCATTATTTCTTCAAAATAATCCTTTATGGCTTTGGAGGATTTCAATTCCAGGGATCGGACGTTGCCGTCCACATTGATAAGGATTTGGCTGTTGCGGATGTCTACATCCAGTTGAAAAGCTGTATTCTTTTGAAACAGCATCCCTGTCGAAAATCCATCAGTTGTTAAGCACAGTCCGACATGCGCCCACTGCGGCTCCTGTTGGGCAGTTTCCAGTTTTATTTTCCCCAGAATCTGTGAAATCAAATGCAATGTGAATTTGGTATCAGCCCACTCGGAATGCTTGATCCCATCAACCTTCATTCTGTTCGCCTCCTGGATCCGTGTTGTTTTAACTACTATACCAACCGTCACCAAATAAGAAACATAATGTACCAGAGACTGCCCATGTCCGTAGCAAGTTAGAAGAATATTAAGCGAAAGAAATCAAATCTTTTGGACAAATAGAAACTAATCGGCAACCATTCATACATAGATGCTGAATAGTAGTATATTTTTTAAACTTTTCTCTATTATGCAAGGGTCCCACACTGATATTTCAGGTTCACCAATTTAAACTAACCAATCGTTCAGCTTCTTTGCAGCAGCCCATTTCCTTCAATTCTTCGATGAGAAATGCCTTTAGTTCAGGATCTTCAAAAACCAATCCAGTGAATTGTACATCTCTGATCAAAGCCAATTTACTTTCCTTTGGAGCAGAAACAAAAAATGTCATAATTTCTTCTAAAGCCGGGTCTTCATTTCTTGTTAAAGGAAAAAGGGGAGAATGATCCGCTATATTTTCTGTAGCGGCTATACCAAGGCCATCCATTGTCGGCAGAACGACCTGCGTACTTCTTGACGCAGTTACTATCTTCTGAATGTACTCGTAGACGTTGGCTATATCCACACAGCCCATGACTTCTTGCAATTTCGCTGCCACTTCTTTTCGTACTCTGTAAAAATCCGTTTCCGTTGAGGCGTCCTTTTCTGCATTTTGCTTCATTATTTGGTAATCATCAATCGACTCAAGCATCGATCCATTAAATAAAAACAATAATTCCTCATCACTGTAGAGATAATCAATAAATTCTTTTGCATTTCTGGCAAGCAACTTCACTTCATTTTCAAAATCCATTGGTGAAATACTGACGATAAATGCCTGTTCCAGATCGGTGACTTTACCAAAATCCGTCAACAGGCCAATATGAATTCCATCTACACCTGTCCCCATGAAAGGGAGCACGTCGAGCGGCGTCTGCTGGTAGGCCTTTGTATCATCTATCCAATGCAAGCCCATATACTCATCCAATGATTTTCCATCCCTATGCAGCACCTCATCAAAAGATTTCAAACGCTTCAATGTCGGGGGAAGAAAACTTAAATCAGTAATCACTTCCACTCCTTCTGAAATAGACTGACAGCATGAATTAATTTCAAATTTCTGTAGTTCGGGGGCAGCCATTTCCAAATTCAGTACATCATCAAAAGCCTCCACTTTTCCTTCTGCACTTAGAACCAACTGTCTCTTTCCGTTTGTAAGTTCACCGCAGATTTTGCAGCTTATTTGAGGATTGACCCGTTGAAGCCTTATCGTCAAATTGTCCAACTCTTTATCTCTGTCAGGTAGCTGCAAGTCCCAATAGGTCTCTTCTCTAACTTTGAACCAATCCCAAAATGCTTCGAATCTGTTCTCAAATTTTGTCGTCCATAGCATAATCTTCCCTCCCTTAATCCAACAATTAATTCATTTATTATACCCATTTCCTGGATATAAAGGAATTAAACAAACGGGTATTTCCCTTACACTTAATTGAAAATAACTTATTTATAAAGCATTGCCTATACCTATCCTTGTGAAGAATTTTGCTTAGGAATAGACAGATTCATTTTTCAATATTCAAGTAGTACTTATTGATATTCACTAATAGATTCGATTTTACTTATTCTTCAGTTAACGATATGCTTTTATCTAATAAGAGAAAGTAATCCAGATTTGAATGGCTATTCTTCAATTTCTTTTCTGAAATCAAAAGGAGTGTTGTCAAAATGCCGAATAAAGCGATCAGTGAACAATTCAAATCCATTCCGACCACCGCAATTTCCGATGCAATGAAAGGGATGAATAATCTGGATCCATCCATTAAACCGCTTAAGGACACCTACAAAATCAGCGGAAGAGCCCTTACCGTCAAAATGCCTATCGGAGACAATTACAGTATTATGAAAGCGTTGGATGCAGCCGAACCTGGGGACATTATCGTCATTGATGCAAAAGGTGATTTGTCACGTGCTGTCGCAGGTGATTTTGTCATCGGCATGGCCAAGACCTTGGGCATCGCCGGCTTTGTCGTAGATGGTGCCGTTCGGGATCTGGAGGCATGCAAGGCATTGGATTTCCCGATTTTCTGTAAAGGCACCACAATTGCAGCCGGCAACAAGGCCGGACAAGGAGAGATCAATACGGCAATTTCCTGTGGGGGCGTTCCGGTTCAGCCCGGTGACATCATTGTCGGAGACTGCGATGGCGTCACTGTGATCCCTCAGGCCAAGGCAGAAGATGTTTTAGCCGGTTCACTGGAGAAACTCAAAAAAGATGATGAGCGTGCCGCTTCCGTTTCAGAAGATATTGTCGCTGTTAAGAAGTATTTAAAAGAGCAGATCGGGAAAGCTTAAATGACGAAAAGACAATGGCCACTAGGAGCTTTTCGAAAAAAATCATGGGTTTTTTGATAATGACAATGCCCATCCTTCCAAAACCTTTGCTATACGGGCAAAAACCACCCTTTGATGGGTTAAGCGATGGGACATAACGGGTATAGCATATCCAAGACATCAATAAATTTAGAGGAGGAATACACCATGGATTCAACAATGTGGCTGTACATAGCACTTGGAATCTTCGTGCTGGGCCTGATTATCGCAATCGTCGGCGTTGTTATGCTGATTTCGGGAATCAAAGAACCGGTGAAAAAAATGAAAGGTTCCGCAAACAACTTGAAAGAGCGTGTGGACAAACTTAACTTGGAAGCAACGACTTTATCGCATACTGCAAATGAATTAAAAGAAGATGTGCAAGTAAAATCTGAAAAAATCGGAACTTTGGTTGATGCCGCTAAAGGCACCCTGAATTCGGTTGTTGACTTGAACGCAACCGTCCGATCGATTACAGGTGATATTACGACTCGAGTGGATCGGGATAAACGCAATATCGCAGAAGTTAATCAATACAGCAATACGGCAATCGGTTTAGTTGACATGATCAAAAACCGTAAGTTGCCTAATAAAAGCAACTCTACTTATTCTCCAACCAACATGCCGGACGTAAAAGAATATTAATTTGTTAATGAAAATACACTCTGTGTTGGGTATCCGATACAGAGTGTATTTTTTCTGCGTTATCAACTCTGGATTTCACTACGGGTTGTAATAAAAGAATGTGTGAAATAGCACTGCAGCTAATGACGCCTTATCCTGATTTACCGCCTCGACATGGACCACATCAAGCTCAGAGTTGACGATTAAGTTGGACATTGATACAGCCGCAATTTCTGTGTCATTGCATTTCAAATGGCCCGTCCCAGCAAAGTCTTTCTCAAAATAATAGCTGCGGTTGTCCAATTTAAATGAATAAGCTATTTCTATCAATTGAATGCGATGTTCTGCAACCAGGACAGATTTGTGGGTTTGATGGTCTAAAATACGATAACCGAAACCTGGAAACGAACATTCGATGCTGTAAAAGGGTTTTCCATCCAACTGTGTAATTAAATATGTATAAGGCAAACCGGAACTCAGCAATGCATTGAAAATCCCTGCTATAAATGGATGGCGCTTTCGGTGCAATAAGAACAACGCTTGTCCCGATTCGTCTCTTAGCGTCATTTTTTTCGGCCGCTGAAACGTTTTGTGGACTCGATAAGTAAACTGCTGCATCCCCTGCCTCCTTACATTATTTTAATCTACAATATGAATTTTCGATCAGGAGGAATTATTGATGAAAAAAGGCTGGCTCTCAATTGTTATAGGCCTGGTTTTAGGTTTGACGCTATCCTATTTTCTGCTTAGCTATAATGGGTGGACAATGGTTTCAATTGGAAAAGATGGAGAAACCTTAAGTTCAATCAATGAACTGGACGTTGATTTGATTACGAATGCATTCAGCATTACGATACTTTGCATCGCTGTGGTTTATGGCACGTTTTCTGTCTTCAATAAACGTTTGTAACTTTATTTAGATGGGGTCTTTCGAATAAGTTGATTGTTTATAAATCACCATTGTGCTGAAGAAAAAGAAATGAATAGCCTATTTAATATCCACAATCTCCAATGTGGAATCTTCGAGAATCCATTCACTTTTTGATCTAAGTTGCTTTCGCTCCATCCAACAAACGTCTTGATTCTCCTGATAATCGCTCCTTAAATGTATAATTGATAGTAAATATACGAATGATTCCACTGCAAGTTTCATCTGTTTTTCTTTTCCAATATATCCATAAGGTTGTAATCGTCCAGTAAACAATCATTCCTGCAATGAAATTCAGCAGATACTTTAATATTCTTCCCATGCGATTCACCTCCTGGAATGTTGGTGGGTTGACGAATTTTGCTGATCATCCATTTTATCCCCAAGATGTAATAACTGGAATGAAACACACAGCCTCAATCGCAAAAGTGCCGGTCTATTTAGCTAACCCAATTGCTCCGTTTAACTGCAGGAGTTCTCCCGTTCAACGGAGAAGTACTTAATACTACACAAATTGACAGGAGGGTAAACAATGGCTTTAGCTTACAAAGAGATTCTCGTAGCAGTTGACGGCTCGGACGAAGCAGGACTCGCATTCAAAAAGTCGATCGGCATCGCCAAACGAAACAATGCCAATTTGAACTTGATTTACGTTGCTGACCCCCGGACCTATACGCCCATCAGACTCCACGGCGTTGATACCGAACAGCAGGCTTTTAAGTACGGCAGAGAACTTCTGGAGAAATACAAAGCCGAAGCCGTGGACGCCGGAGTGGAAAATGTAAACAACATCGTCACTTCAGGTTCACCTAAGAGGGTTATTGCCCGAGACTTTGCTAAACAAGTTGAAGCGGACCTGATCATATGCGGTGCATCCGGAATCAATGCCTTGGAACGTTTCATGCTTGGAAGTGTTTCGCAGCATATTGTCCGCAGCAGCCCCTGCGATGTACTGGTGGTCCGTATTCCGGACCCTGAAGAAGAGGTCAATTAAGGATTCCATTTCCTGCTGTTAGGCACCTATCAATGACGTTTCATTTTTCAAACCTTTCATTGGCTCAAAGCCTCTTTCCTGCAACAAGGAAGAGGCTTTTTGATTTGTGATAAAGTGAAGCACATCCGATGCTTTCTCTCCAGTCCTCTCCTGTCCCGCAGGCAAAGCCATCCCTTGCGATTGAATTTATTGCAATTTCAACTCAAATCTTACGTTTAAACTGTGGCATATTTTTACATGTTTCACAATAGACTTGAAATGTTCAAAAATGATTTGGCAAAAATGCTGGTTTAATGGAAATTTGCCTGTCAGCTGAGGTATATTAATAGTCGTGGACATAAGAGGAGTTTGAAAATGAAAATAGAACTAACTGCACCATCTCAGAAAACATTATGGGCACAAGTCGTGAAAACAGGAATTATCAAATCGAATTTGATTCCCATGCTCGCAGGATTGATGCTCGCGTTGTATACGTACCAAGAAAGCTTTACAGAGAATATCGGCAATATCCTTTTAGCCTTAATAGGTACAGCAGCTATTATTGCAGCAGCTGGTTCGTTCAATAATCTTTACGACCGTGACATCGATGCTGTCATGAACCGGACCAAAAGCCGCCCGACGGTAACAGGATCTATAGCGATCAAAAAAGTCTTATGGGCTGCAATTCTGTTATTGGTTATCGGCTTGGCTTTATTGTATGTGGCTTCCCCACTAACCGCATTCCTCGGATTTCTCGGCGTGTTTTTCTACGTGGTGCCTTATACCATGTGGACAAAGCGCCGGACAATCTGGAACACGGAAGTGGGAAGTATTTCAGGCGCTATGCCTCCTTTGATCGGCTGGGCCGCTGTAGCACCTGATATCTGGCATCCTGCCTGCTGGGCGTTATTCCTGATTATGGTGATCTGGCAAATGCCCCATTTTTACGCAATTGCCATTCGTAAGCAAGAGGATTATACAGCAGCAAATATTCCGATGCTTCCCGTCGCCAAAGGTGCAAAGCGCACTTATTTACAAACTAATATCTATTTAGTTTTATTGGTGATTTCAAGCCTGCTGTTTTTGCCCTTAAGCCTCGGCTTGACCTTGGTTTCTCTAGTCATGGGACTTCTATGGCTGGGCTTAAGCCTTTTCGGATCCCAGAAATACGGCATTAAAGTATGGGCCGATAAAATGTTTTTATTCTCCTTGGTGCATATGGTCGTTATTTATTCAACGGTAATTATTTATGCTTCCATCGGGATGATTCTTTCCGGAATTTATTGACAAACAATCCAGTAAAAAATGTTACGTGACGAAACAGGTAGACAGTATCGCAGCTGATCTACCTGTTTTTTTATTGCCATAAATCTCCTTCTAAATATTCTAAATTATTGTATTAAGTTTTAGAAATCCCTATCTTGCTGTTGCTTAATCTAGTAAACTTAAATTACATGGGAATTAATTACTTTTTAAGAATCTTGGAGAACTAGTCTAATAGACCCCCGCGCATAAACTATCCATACATAAAAGAAGAAAAGTTATGATTGGAAGGAGATCAATAATGATGAAATATTTGTCAAAAGAGCTGGGACAGGATATTTTAGCTTCCACTGCTCTTTTTGATTTGATTCAAGACCCCATTTTCCTGATGGCGAAAGACGGAAATTCCTATCGTTATCTTTACGCTAATCCAGCAGCGTTGGCTATCATGCCCCCACAGAAAATTATCGGCTGTCTGATTGAAGAAGTTTTCCTTCCTGAGCAAAGTCAAGCAATAATCCGACAACACCAAGAAGTAACAGCTGCGCAAAAACCGAGAGAATTTATTGAAAAGATTCAAACAGACAATGGGTTTTTTATCGGTGAAATAATGTTGAGTCCGGTACTAGTCAAACCTGATCAATGCCAGTATATAATGACTGTCGTGCGGGACGTCACCGAAAGAGAACAGAGAAAGGAAGCTCTGCTGAAGACTAAAAGGGAAATCGATGTCGAGAGAAAACGATTGAACTCACTGGTCGAAAACAACGGAAATGCGGTATTTGAATTTGATCAAGACAAAAATTTCATCAGCATCAACCATACAGTCACAGAAGTTACAGGGTTCTCTGAAAAAGAGCTGATTGGCCAGTCCGTTGTTTCAATGGTCGTCGATCGCTATTTAGAGGACACGCTCTCTCATTTTGAAAAAGCCTTGACCGGAGTTTCTGTTGAATTTGAAACGGTGATCTATACAAAAAAACGACAGAAGGCTGTCTTTCAAGTGAATACCATTCCCATCATCATTGAAAATCAAGTGAATGGAATTTATGCCATCGCCAAAGAAATTTCAGATCAGAAAAAAACAGAGCGATTGTTGCGCGAGAATGAACAGCGGTATAAATCGCTATTCGACAATCACCCGCATGGAATTTTCACGTTTGACCGGACCGGCAACCTGGAAAGCATCAATGCGGGTACCGAAAACATCACCGGTTATACGTTTGAGGAATTAAAGGCAAATTCATTTTTATCGATCGTCATGCCTGAAGAAATAGAAAAAGTACGCGACTATTTTTACAAAGCGATTAACAGCGAACAGCCGGAACGTTATGAAATGGCTTTCCATAAGAAAAATGGCGGGTTGATTGATTTGCAGGTCCTGAATATCCCTCTGATCGTAGATGGACAAATGCTTGGAATCCACGGCATCATCACCGATATCACTGAAAAAAATTTAGCTGCTAAGGCGCTGACAAAGGCAAAAGAAGAACTCGAAGTTTTCTGGGAAAACTCAACCGATCCCCTCTTTTATATTGATACAAAAGGAGATATTTTAAAAGTAAACCCGGCCTTTGAAGAAACATTCGGCTTTACAGAAGACGAAATGAAAACTGGAAAAGGAACAATCATCCCATCTCATATGAGATCTGATCAAGACCATATTATAGGACGGATATTGGACGGAGAAACGGTCAAGTTTCATGATACACTGCGCATCGACAAAACCGGGAAACCGTTGAATATCATTTCTTCCTATTCCCCAGTCCGAAATTCGGATAGAAAAGTCATTGGCGCGACAATCGTCTATAAAAATGTGACCGAATTAAAAAAAGCAGAACAGGAACTACAGAAAAGCCAGGAAAAATACCGGCTGATTACAGAAAGCACTTTTGACATCATTACATTGATCGACCTTTCCGGAAAAGTGGAATACGTATCGCCCGCCAGCGAAAAAGTGTTGGGATACTCGGATCAAATCTTTATCGGAAGCCCTTTTACTACGAACGTTCATCCGGAGGATACTTGTAATTTAATTGAAAGTGTCGCATCCCTCATTGATAGAGGAGAATCTACCACAGTAGAAGTGAGGTGTATGCATCGGAAGGGACATTATGTCTGGATGGAGATATCCCCCACCCCAGTCTTGTCGAATGGGGAATTAAAGCAATTCTTCACGATTGCAAGGGACATCACAGAACGCAAGAAGCTACAGGACAAAGTAGAGAAGATGGCATTTTATGATCATTTAACCGGTATCCCCAACCGCCGGACTTTTGATGACAAATTAAAGAAAGCTATTTTCCAAGCCGACGCCACCGGAAAAAAAGTAGCTGTACTTATGTTGGATGGCCGCAAGTTTAAACAAATCAATGACCAGTTCGGACACGATGCAGGAGATGCAGTCATCAGGGAAATGGCGATGCGGCTAGAGTCCAGCATCCGATCTAGCGACACGGTTGCCCGTTTGGGCGGTGACGAAATGGGGATTGTTTTACCGGGACTTGATTCAGTCGAAGTGGCCGAACAAACAGCAAAGCGAATACTGAAATCACTCGAATCTCCCCTGCTCTTTAACGGTTGTGAAATTAAAATTGGAGCCGAAATCGGCATTTCGTTATACCCCGACAACGCTGATAATGAAAAATCATTGGTTAAATACGCAGATATGGCTCTTTACGAGGCGAAAACATCAGACCACGATCATTATCGGATTTACAATTAAAAACCAGGCAGCTTAACTGAGAGCAGAACGAAAGAAGGAGAAAAACCATGCGTTGGCATCGTTTTTCTCCTTCTTTCATTTAAATTTCGTTTATTTACTATCACCGATAAACCAAATTTCATTTTCATAATAGCCTTCTTCATCATCGATTATTTCCTTGAAACCGGAAATGGATAAGTCTTCAGGAACGTCCAAATTCCATTCTGCCCGAACATTTCGAGTCTCCGGAAGCGGAATCCATTTCTGGTCCTCATCTTCACGGATAAAGAAATCTTGGAAATGTTCGTTCCCTTTAAAAACAATGATTTGTGAATTCCACAAACTCGGAAAATCAATTGAAGCTACAACACGGTATTCCACTTGGTCATAAGGCTTTAGATCTTTAAGGTATGCCACCCGTTCTATAAGTGTTTGCATACAAAGTTGTTTAACTTTCCGAGATGTTTGATCGGAGTTGATAAAACCTTGGTGAACCGGCAAATGCATATGCCAGTATCCATTATAGAAATCCGTTGGAAATACCGCTGTGTTTTCTTTAATCCGTTTGACCATGTTTTCCGTCTTCTGTTTAATCCCCCGAACTTTTTTTCTCTCATGTCAGTTCTCCTCAATTTACAGTTAGATAAAACTAAAGATAAAACACCATGAAGAGGCTAAACAAAGCAATAGCTCCCATCATGCCAACTACCATAGTTCTTCCAAAATCGCTTATAAAATACAGATTCAGCATCATAAAATAAAGAACACCAATGATCAAAATAAAAAGCAGAAATCCGTTTGTGTCTGCAATTTCATGCGTAAAGATCGAAAGCAGCAGTCCTGAAATAAGAAACACACCGTACCAATTTAGAACTTTTCGCACGGAGAATACCTTTGGATTTTCAGGTCCTGGTTTAGGCGTCGCCTTCGGATATGGGTTCATTTTATCAACTCCCTGTCGTCCCTACTTCTTTTACGAAATAATGGAACCGATAGTTTCAGAAATTGAAATAAATGATTTGCATCATCTTGTTGAGTTCATCAGCATCGATCAAATCATTTTTTCACAGCACCCTAAAAATTCATTCCACAATGACATCTGAAGGAAGAATGCCCGAAAAATCTTTCGGTACATCAAACGGAATGACGCGGACTTGATCGCCCACTTCCAATTCTTTGTAGGAACTTATGGCTCCTTTAAAAACGGCACCATCATTCAGATGCATTTCATATGCTGCGGTTTTTCCTTCACCAGTTGAAGGTACTTCGATAATGAAACTAGTCTCTTACTTTTCTGTCACTGTCCCCTCATAGTTTCCGCAGGCCGATACCACCAGCAGGAGAATGACCAGCACTCCGAACAATCGCTTCATATGGGCTCACTTCCGTTTCTATAAGGTACCTAAATCATCTGTTATTCATCAAATTTAATTCCTCTCTTTTCGTTTTCCAACTAAATTGTATTCTTAACGAATTCCCTGAATTTATTTTCCTCTTCGGAAAACGGATTATGATTACTCTCTTCGAATACAGTCAGTTTGGCTGTTGGAATATGGGTAACTACCAGTGGCACACATGGACTCTTTCAAAAATTTTAAAACTTCCCCTTGCCGTTTAAAGCATTCCTTCTTGCCACATTATCCATTCCTCTTCTTATTTAGAGGTTTTACTTACAAGGTTTGTTTCTCGATATGATCGCCAATTAGTTAATAACCAACCTGAAAAATTCCGTTTCATTCAGAAAATCTTGTCTTGTAAGCAATCGCCCTGATATGAGTTGCCGGTAAGAAGTGATGGTCCCATCATGTGTAATAATGTAGATTCTCTTTCGTTGAAAACTTCGGCAAAAACCAAAAAAGTCTTCGGCCAAGCAGCTGAATTCATATTCTGGCAGTATATTGATACCTGTTTTCCACAACGAAGAATCCTGATTTTGAGCAAAATGAAAGGCAGGAAATTCTTCTTGCATCGTTTGTGTATCGAGCAGCTCATCACAGCGAGATGTCACAGCATCCGCGTGGGCAGGAAATATCCGGGGCGCCGCCAACGGGTGGACAACTTTAATACAATCCACATTTCTGCTCCACACAGAAGCAGTCTGGAGCGTTCTCAGAGTAGGGCTGACAACCACAACATCCTCAGCAGTCAAAGGCAGTGCAGACCTTAATTTTTTCGCCTGGTCCATGCCTTTGCTGGTTAGCGAAGGATTTCTCATTCCAAGACTGTTCGGCAAATTACTCGTATGTGTTCCTTGGCCATGACGAATAAAAATCAATTCCATATTCCCTGCCTCCCCATTTTAAACAGTAATTACCATTTAAAAATGACTCCATACGTCAGATTCCCACTTCCACGACTTAACCCTGTTGGTCAACCGCACAACTTCCGGAAGAACCGTTGGCAATGTTCCCGGTTCCATTCTATAACCTTGCCGTCGGAGCTCCCGGAAGATGTTGATTCTATTCTTAATATACCAAATAAAACCAATAAAAAACAAAGTGATTGACTATTCTTTTCCTTTAAATTGATTGGTGTTTGTTCTTATCCAAGATTTTTGTCTGCACAAAAAAACCTCTCTCGAACATCCATTTTTGCGGACGATCAAAAGAGGTTCATCAATTAATTTTCTTCTGCCAACCTAAATGCTTTGCGGCTTCTGATGCTTAGAACAAGCCATAGCAGCACGTTGAAGACCAGAATAAACCCACCGAGCACCCATATGCTCATCATAAACGTTTCATTTCCATATGCTGAAGACATAGCTTCCCGGAAACCAAGAAGCGCATAGCTCATTGGAACAAAGTCATGGACTTTCTGGAAAAATCCATTGGTCAGTTCTACCGGGAACATGCCACCGCTCGCACCCAATTGAACGACGAGCAAGATCATGGCCATAAAGCGGCCTGGATTACCGAATGTGATTGCCAAGAACATGATCAGGAACATATAAGTAAGTGAGGTGATCACAGAAACTGCGATGAACTCTCCGATATGTTCCACTTGAAGGTGGAAACCGAACAACATGATGGCATCGACAATCAATGCAGCAGCAGTCGCCTGGACAAAGCCAATCGAAAACTTGCTGAGCCACCAAGCTGTTCCGGAAGTCGGACGCCCTGCCGGCGCATTGATCGGAAATACCAGATTGAACGATAAAGCACCTACGAAGAGGCCAAGCGATAAGATGTACGGGGCTAACGCATGGCCATAGTTTGGCACTTCACTGCGCTGGCTCTCAGTGGCTATTGCCGGAGCAGCCAGCAGTTTAAAGTTCGCATCCTTCAACTGGGTGCCATTGATGTCTTCTGCTCCCTCGCCCAAGCTTGCAGCGAGTTCAGATGATCCCTCTGATAGTTTACCTATGCCTGCTCCCAGCTCACCTGAACCATCTTGTAACCGTCCTGCCCCATTGCGCAGCTCAAGTGCACCGCCGGCAAGTTCACCCACTCCTCCGGAAAGCGCCGGAAGCCCTTGATCCAAACGATTGGCACCCTCTGCCAATTCGCTGGAACCGGAAGTCAATTTTTCGGAATTTACAGCTAGCTGCTCGGTACCTTGCTGAAGTTGCCCCGCTCCTTCTGCTGCTTCGGCAACCCCTTCTGCATAAGCAGCAGTTCCACTTTTCAGCTCCTGCGATCCTTGCTGTAAGGCACTTGCCCCTTCGACCAATCCAGCTGAACCATCAGCAAGAGACGATACGCCTTTAGTCAACGAAGAACTGCCTTGTGCCAAACGATCAACTGCCTCTGCCAATTGCGGCAATTTTTGTGTGGTTGTCTCTATACCAGCCAATAATTCCCCACTACCTTGCTTGGCTTCATCTGCACCTGCAGCAAGAGCAGCAGCGCCCGGAATCAATCGGCTGCTCAGCGCATCCTGGACAGCTGCATAACCACCGAGTGCCTGCACCGCTTGTGGATTGACACGCTCGACCGCATTGTTCAATTCGGCGATTTGTCCCGGCAATGAACCGAGTGATTGAAAAGCCGGGATCAATTGATCGTTTAAACCGGATGACACCGCGCCAAGGCTAGTCTTGAGTGTTTCAAGTGTAGCTTGCTGCACCGCTGACTGTTCTTCCAAACTGTCATTGACAGCAGCTTTCAGCTCTGCCTGCTGCTCTTCTGTTAAGCTGCCAAAAGCGGGAGACGCCTGCAGCGACTCCACAGCTGAGACGGAAGAAACTGGCGTCAGTTCCTCTAAACTTTGTTGAGCTGCAGCTAATTTTGCTTGCAGTCCGGATGCATCTTGAGCGTTCCCTGCAGAAACTGCACTGTTCAATTGGCTAAGGCTTTCTTGAATACCGGCGAGCCCTTGCTGCAAGCTGGCGATTTGATCAGCCGCTGGCAGTTCATCATTCAATTCGTTTAACCCATTCTTCAATGCCGAACCTCCTGCAGCTAATTCTGCAAGTCCATCATTGAGCGCGGCTTGACCCGAAACCAATTGCTGCATGCCTGAAGAGCTGTCTGCCAGTTGACTGGTTTGTGACTGCAATTCGTGCAGGCCATTGTCCAGCTCTTCACTACCGCGCTGAGTTTCCGACAATCCATCATTCAGCTGCTGAGCTCCAGGAACCAGCGAACCTAGGCCATCTGCCAACTTCACGGACCCTTGAACCAATGCAGAACCATTACTGTTCAACTCGGCTGTGCCTTCAACCAGTCCAGCTACTCCGCTTTGAAGTCTTCCAACGCCTTCAGTGTACTCAAAAATTCCTTTGTTCAACTGGTCTGCCCCTTTGCGCAGTGCAGTTGTTCCCGCTGAAAATTGACCAACACCAATTTCCAACTGCTCGGCCCCTTCCTTGAACGTCAAACTGCCTTCTGACAATTCCATTAGCCCTGCAGTCAGTTCCTTATTGCCATCCTGGAGCTCAACAGTTCCTTCATTGAGCTGTTCGGCACCTTCAGCTGCCTGCCCTACTCCTTCACCAAGTGTTTCAATTTGCGCAAATACTGCTTTTACGTATTCTTTTGTTACATTTTCTGCGATTTCTTCTTTAATGGCCATGGTCGCCTGCTTGCTGACAGCTTCAATGAAAAAGCCTCGGCCAGGATTGGTTTCATACTGCAAATTCATGGCTTTCGGCTGATCATCCATAATGGACGCCGCATTTGTTGAAAAATCCTTCGGAATGGTCAACACCATAAAATATTTTCCGTCATTCATGCCGCGTTCAGCTTCTTTGGCATCTGTAAAATGCCAGTCCAGTGTTTCATTTTCTTTTAAGTTACCGACCAATTCGTCCCCGACAGCGAAAGTAGTGCCATCGTAATCTGCAGCTGTGTCTTCATTCACAACAGCCACCGGCAAACGATCAGTTTTACCGTAAGGATCCCAGGACGATCCAAGGAAAAACCCTCCATAAATAATTGGGATAAACATCATAACAATCATTGTTCCCAATAACAGCGGTTTGGAAAACAATTTTTTCCATTCCAATCTAAGCATGTTCACTTGTCATCATCCTGTTCTTTACCGATTACGTCACTTAAAGTTTCACGGTTCCAGTTTAAAGTCGGCAAGTTTGCCGTTCCAAGTCCTTCTTTCAGCAAATCCGCTGCAGTCAAATTAGAAAAGTACTCAATGAGCAAACGATCTCCTTGCGCAAACACATTACGCAGAAGTTCCTGTCCTTTTTTCGCATATTTTCCGTCATGAAATGCCAAGCCGATCAACCCAGTATCCGGATACATTTGAATCGGCCCTTCCATCGCTTCGATGACATCCAGCAAGGTAATATCAGTTGCAGGCTTCGCAAGTGAAACGCCCCCATTATTTCCAGAGACCGAAACCGCAATTCCCTGGACAACCAATTTTCGGATGATTTTTTTCATATACGAAGGCGACACGCCCAGTCTTTTGCTGATTTCATCGGAAGCAAGCGGCGCGCTGCTTTCCTGTGTGGCCAGCAAAACAATAATGCAAAATGCTTGCTCTACCCCTTTTGTCAATTGCATATCCAACACCTCTTTTTCATCTACTTCAGATATCCATTATGGACATCTGATATCTATTTAGGAATTCTACACCTTTTTCAAAAAAATGCAAGAGCCATATCTAACTCGGACTAACGAATCTGAATCATTTGGAATTTTATGCTATAATTTAAATAAAGATACATTTAATTGCATAAAAAACGAGTGGACATTGCCGAACGATTTAGGAAGCGGATGGGTATCGCCGGCTTTTAGCCAAGTGGTAGCACAATCGATGAGTTCTGACTTGCAGGATAAGGGAAACACCTGGATTAATACGGGGACGAGTTTCGGTATTTTATTGACCGGTCCTGTAGCTTTGGCATTTGGGGAACAGTGGAGATGGAGTTATGTCTTATTCGCAATCATTGCTTTAATAATTTGTTGGTGGAACAGTTATTCAATCAAAGAAGAAAATCAGAGAGTTCGAATGTTCAAGCAAATTAAATTCAAATTTAAGCCATTGGTTAAGGCGCGCTTTCTGATACTGGCTTCCTTCGGGGTCGGTTTCAGCTCAGCAATTTATTGGACCTTCTCAAGAAGTTATATTACCGCTATTCACGACTTATCAGTAAGTGAAAGTGTAGGATTTTGGACCATTATGGGAGGTGCGGGCATTATTGGAGGCATAGCCGGAACCATCATCCACTCAATTGGACTGCACCGCTCCTACCAATTAGGTGTGCTGATGGTATCAGCCGCTATTTTCGGTTTAACTCTATCACATTCTGCAGCTATCCATGTATCGGCTCTGCTTTTTGGCGTATCGTTTATTTTTATGAATGGCCTCTTTATCGTCTGGGGTACCCGACAATTTCCTGATTCGCCTTCGACCGGCGTCAGTATTTCATTTTTCTCATTGGGAATTGGCCAGTCCGCTGGTTCTATAGCTGCAGGCATGTTGGTCGAAGGCATTTCCTATCCTTTTGCGTTTATCCTGTTTTCAATCATCGGTCTTCTTTTTCTTTTTTGTAGAACCACCATTCTTCCTTTATCTTCTGATATAAAAAAGCAATGAAAAGTCCGATGCGAAAGCATCATGAACAGTCGCCATTGCCGGTTTTAGCCTTTTTATATTTAAAAACGCTTACATTTAGCGATCTATGTTTCGCCTTATTTTTAAGTGGTAGATAAAGAAAGAAACTATCCATTATCAACCACTAAGGAGAGAGTTAGATGACAAACTTGCCGAACCCTAGAACACAATACACAACAGATGATTTCCCAAAACAATTTCAAGAGCCGCCAGGCCTTCAAAATCAAATGGATCCCCTGCCCGATTGCGGTGAAACAAGTTATGTCGGTTCCGGCAAACTAGCTGGGCGGAAAGCGCTTGTAACCGGTGGCGATTCTGGTATCGGCCGCGCAGCTGCAATCGCTTATGCCCGTGAAGGAGCGGACGTTGCGATCAACTACTTGCCAGTGGAACAGCCTGATGCAGAAGAAGTCAAAAAGCTGATTGAAGCCGAGGGTCGGAAAGCCGTCTTGATTCCAGGAGATCTGAGCAATGAGGCTTTCTGCCAGAAACTGGTCGAGCAGGCAAACGCCGAACTTGGCGGATTGGACATCCTGGCACTGGTTGCCGGAAAGCAACAAGCGGTCGAGGATATTTTGGATTTGCCTACTGAACAACTTGAGAAAACATTCCAGATCAACGTCTATTCAATGTTCTGGACTGTAAAAGCAGCGCTTCCGCACCTTCCTGCAGGAGCTTCCATCATCACAACCAGCTCAGTGGAAGGATTCGATCCGAGCCCGATGCTGGTCGATTATGCAGCGACGAAATTCGCAATTATCGGTTTCACAAAATCCTTATCGAAACAATTGGCGGAAAAAGGCATTCGCGTCAATTCCATTGCTCCGGGACCAATTTGGACTGCTCTTCAAATTTCCGGCGGCCAACCGCAGGAAAACATTCCGGAATTCGGAAAAGGTACACCTGAAACTCCTCTTGGACGTGCAGGGCAACCTGTGGAATTATCACCCGTTTATGTATTCCTGGCTTCTCCCGAATCCAGCTATGTAACGGGTCAGATTTACAGCATCACGGGCGGCATGCCGACTGCCTAATCCCTCAAAAAATACTAAAAGCTTACAGCCCTTGTTTTTCTTGGGCTGTAAGTTTTTTTAGTGTATAGCTGAAATCTTCAGCACCATTTAAAAATCATGTTTCTAACTCTTTAATTCATTTAAATTAATTGAATTTTCAGTTTTAAAAGGTTTTATTAAAGAAGTGAAGAATTAACTATAGGAGCGAGTGAAAAAACGAGGAGGCGTAAGTATGACACTGGAATACAACAATATTTTGGCAGCTGTGGACGGTTCACATGAAGCGGAACTGGCATTTAAAAAATCGATTGAGTTGGCTAAACGGCATAATGCCGTTCTCCATCTGCTTCACGTAGTAGATACCCGGGCCTACACTACGATGACGAAACACGTTCCGGATATTGATGATGAAGTCTTCGAGGATGGAAAAGAACTTCTTAGTAAATACAAAAAAGAAGCTGAAGCAGCTGGCATTCCGGAAGTGAATGTCTATATCACGCCGGGTTCTCCTAAAAAAGTCATTTCGCGTGATTATGCGAACCGTTTAGATGCAGACTTAATTGTATGCGGCGCCCAAGGCTTGAATGCATTTGAACATTATCTGATGGGAAGCGTATCGCAACATATTGTCAGCAGCAGTCCTTGCGATGTTTTAGTGGTTCGGGGCAATAAAAGAAGGAAATGAGAAGAAAATCGGAAATGAAGAAATGATATGAGCATGTATTCTTTATCATAATACTTTTCTATGCCCGGCTAACTTATCGTTTAAGTTAACCGGGCTTTTAGATCTGTGTATTTTCTTAACCGCAGATGCCTGAACGAATAGACCTGCTTTTAAGAATGCCAGAGATCGGCAATTTGTTGTGCCTGTTGTTGTGTCATCACTTGAAATGAATATTTCACAGATTCTCATCTTCTTTCGTCTAATTTGAAGTCCAATAGAATTCCCGATTCGGCATTTACTAGCCAAACACCAGACAAAGCCACATTTCTATTCCAATTCTTAATAATCAAAGGTGCGTGTCAACAAGAGGATAAATAAAGAAAAACACGAAATGTAGGATTACGATGCTCCATCCGATCAGTTTGCTTTGCATGTTTTGTACTGCTAAAAATGCAAGGGATCCCACGACGCCGCCTATCAAGAAGAACGGCGATGCACCAAAGTCGGTTAACCATTCAAGACCCAACCCGATCAAGAGACCGACAATGGCAAAAACAGCGAGCTGGCGCTTGTTGAAAACGCCTTTGTCTGAGAAGTAGCTAACGACGCCGATTGCAACTACCCCTCCGATATAGCCAAAAAATGTGGCTATATAGAGATATGAATAAAATCCATATAATGCGTCGCTTAAGCTGAAGTCCGAACCGAACAAAATCATAAATAAGAACATGACAGCGATAGAAGAAAGCACGGATGCAGAGGATCCTTTCAAGTAATTGAGTAACATCGATTTCTCCTTTTAATTACGGTTTTTATGTTTCAAATAACGAGATATCCTCGTTATGAGAACCGATATCTTTCTGAAATCATCTTCAAGGAAAATTCCTTTCTTTTTAAAAGAAATTTGAGAAGAACTTGCAATTGTTTCTTATTATATAGTATGCGCCATTGCTTACTGCTTATGTTAAAAATTATGCCGGTTTACCATAAAGACGATGTTAAAAATTCCTTCTCGGCAGTTTAGGTAATTCAAAAATTAATTTTTTTAATGCTTAGTTACAACTGGGCAGAAAGCGAAACTCTCAGAGAGATTCAATTTTAGAATTTGATTTCTTTAATTAGAGTATACTTTCTGTAGGGGGGATAAATATGGATGAAAAAGACTGGCTAATCATTACAACGGTATATGAAGAGAAAAATATCACTAAAGCGGCGAATAAACTGTTCACCTCTCAACCCGCCATTACTTATCGATTAAATCAATTGGAAGAAGAAGTCGGTGTTCGACTCATATGGCGCGACAAAAAGGGCATCAAGTTCACTCCTCAAGGCGAATACATTGTAAAGTACGCAAAAGAAATGCTTGTAAAGCTCCAACAGACAAAAGATCATTTGCTGAATACTACTGAAGAATCTGCTGGAATGATTCGCTTAGGCGTTTCCAGTAATTATGCCCGCTTCATCCTGCCTGATGTGTTAAAGGAGTTTTCCGAGAAATACAGCAACATCCAGTTCAAGGTTTTTACCGGCTGGAGCTATGAAGTGCTGAAGGAAATCGAGCAAGACAATATTGCACTTGGAATTGTGCGAGGCGATATCTACTGGCAGAACAATAAAGTTTTGTTGAATCGGGAAAGTTTGTGCATCATTTCAAAAGATCCTATTGATTTAACAGGCCTGCCCCAAGAACCACGCATCGTTTTCAAGACCGATCCCAAACTCCAGCAAATCATGGATAGCTGGTGGTACAGCAATTATTCACAACCTCCGGCTATTAATATGGAAATTGATAATATCGAAACGTGCACGAAGCTCGTCTCCAGAGGGTTGGGATACGCCATTGTACCCGAGCTGGCTGTGACGGATATGACGGACCTCCACAAGGTAGTTTTGAAAGATGGAAACGAACAGCCACTTAACCGGCCAACTTGGCTGATTTACAAAGAAACGGAAGTTTTATATCCTGCGGTCCAGAACTTCATCGACTTTTTGACACGTACCTATACTCCTGCTGAAGCGGAATCAGCAGATCGTTCAGTTGAATAATATAAATCCTTCTGAAAACGATAACCCCCTAGCTATATAGTAGCCAGGGGGTTATCGATGCGATTTTCTATACAGTTATCTTTGATTTTTTTGAACGGGATGCGGCTGTGGCTCCCGCAATTTTCCCGAATACGGCACCGGACATCAGCCCGGATCCACCAGGGTAGTTGTCGTAGAAAATACCACCAACCATTTCACCTGCTGCAAACAATCCATCAATCATCTCTCCGTTTTCACCCAATACTTCACCGTTCGGGTTCACATGCAGTCCTCCAAAGGAGAACGTTACGCCGCAAGTGACCGGATACGCATAGAACGGTCCCTGTTCAATTTTCAGTGCCCAATTCGATTTTGGCGGTGTGATGCCGGTAGTCCCTTTTCCATCTTTTTCATTCGGGCTGTATTCACCTTCTTGAACCGCTTCGTTGTATTGTTGGATCGTTTCTAAAAATTGTTTCTGGTCAACCGGCAATTGCGCAATCAATTCTTCAAGCGTATCCGCTTTGTATTCTGATGCCTCTTCCAGAACATATTCTTTACGCAGAAGCGGCTTTACTTGAGCGTCGAATATCTGGATTGCCATCTGTCCAGGTTGTTTCAAGATTTCTCGGCCATACTTGGCATAGGTGTAATTTCTTAAATCCGCTCCTTCATCAACAAAGCGCTTGCCTTCTTTGTTCAGCATAATTCCAAGCGGATATGAGTGTTTTTTGAAGATATCTCCCGGTTTAGTGAAGTCTCCGACCTTTGGGGCATTGTAATCTGTACCGATTGAATGACAGCCTGACCACTGGCCGAAAGTGGCTGCACCAGCTTCAATTGCCATAGAAAGTCCTTCACCAGTATTGAATTCCGTTCCTCTAACTATGGCTGCCTCCCATTCTTCCCCTAAATGTTCCATTCTCATTTTTTTATTGGCTTCAAATCCGCCACAAGCCAGCACCACAGAGTTTGTGTTGACTGTCAGCTCGTCGCCTTTTTGATTGATGAGGATCCCAGTAATTTGGCCTGCTTCTTTTTTCAACCTAACTGCCGCTGATTCGTACCAGACGTCGATTCCAAGTTTGCTGACACGCTCGTTCAATTGCTTGATCAGGCCAACCCCTTTGTCCGCTGTCTTTACCGGCAACCCGCCCCAGAAATGGCGTTTGCCGTCCTTTTCGAACGACTGATTATCATAAATCAATTCAAATGTTATATCGTTGTCTTTCATCCATGCAATTGTTTCATATGATTTTGAGACGAGTTGGCCTGCCAAACTTGGTTCGCTGCGGTTTCCGGTCACCCGCATGAGATCATTGTAATAATCTTCTTCGCTGTAATTCGGCATTTCAATCTTTTCCGCCTCTTCTTCTGTGATTGCAACTATCTCTTTTATGGAATCCAGCCCATTATAGGCAAATCGGATTGCTCCATCCGTGAAAAAGGAATTGCCTCCTCTTTTTTCTTTCGGACCTTTTTCCAGAACCAGGACATTCGCTCCCGATTCGTGTGCTGAAATTGCCGCACATAACGCCGCATTCCCCGCTCCTACAACCACTACATCATACCCATTCGTTTTCTCTGTCATTGTTATTCCTCCTTAATATTCTTCCTACTTTTATAATAGAGTCAAGTTGTCAGAAAATAAAATCGAAAATATCTATGTTTAATCATAAAATAATTATATCTTAATTTGTTTTTTTAATAGCATTTACTTATCTTTTAAAACCTCTTTTGAAAAACAAAGCAATTTTCTACACATCCAAACAGTTCTAAAGCTATAATGAAGTCATAGTCAGTCCGGCAAATCTAATCGAGGGTGGTATGAGTTTATGCATACTTTTCGGAAATATAAAAACTCACATTTACAAGTGCCCATAAATGCACCTTTACACTTTAATGAACAGACCCATGGAGAAGAAATGACTCTGTTGAAATCAAAATTGAAGGAAATCTTTTCAAAAGCGAAACAGCAACAGCGCGAGGTAGTTTTTTTGTGTATCGGTTCTGACCGTTATATCGGCGATTCTCTCGGCCCATTAATCGGCAGCATGATGCTGGAAAACGGGATTTCCCGTCCTGTGCATGGCACATTAGAGGAACCGGTTCATGCGTTTAATTTAAAACTTGCTTTAAAAGACATTCACAAGAAAAACGAAAATCCAATCTTGATTAGCATTGACGCCAGTCTTGGAACGAAAGAACAAGTCGGAGATGTCCTGTTCAAGGAAGGCCCTCTAGTTCCCGGAAAAGCCCTTAAGAAAATGCTTCCGGAAGTAGGAGATTATCATTTCCAAGGGATTGTCAACTACCTCGACCCATTTCCCAGCTCCCAATTTTTGAACGATACGCGACTCCACACAGTCATGAAACTGGCGAAGCTGATTACCCAAATTATTATAGACAGCGACAAAGAAGAGTAAAAAGTAAAAAAAGGATCCAGCCATGAATGGCTGGATCCTTTTTTTAGATTGCTCCGGTGATAAATGCCACTGCAATGATAGCGATGCAGCAGATAAAAGCCCATTTAAATGCAAATTTTTGAAGTTCACCAATATCTTTTTGAACCATTCCTGCAACCAATAGCGTGGATGCCACAAGCGGGCTCAAGAAGTGGATTGGCTGACCGAGTACGGAGGCCCGGGCAATTTCCAGCGGACTGACACCGTATGCGGCTCCTGCCTCTGCCAAGATCGGCAATACGCCGAAATAATAGGCATCATTCGAAAGTGCAAATGTAAATGGCATACTGGTAATTGCTACTATCAGCGGATAGTACGAACCAACTGAAGCTGGGATGATGGAAATCAAAGAATTTGAAATGGCATCAACCATCTCGGTTCCGGAAAAAATGCCGGAGAATATGCCGGCTGCAAAAACCAGAACTACGACAGTAATGGCATTTCCAGAATGGGCAAGAATTCGTTCTTTTTGAAGACTTAAATTAGGGTAATTAATGGTTGCTGCTATGACAAAACCGATTAGGAAACTGATTGGTGCTGGCAATAAGCCCATGATCAATATTGTCATAATTGTAACGGCCAATATCAAGTTGAGCCAGATTAGTTTCGGCCTTTTCAAATCGTTTTCCACAGCATGAGTAGCAGCTACCTGAAGCATGCTTTCTGAAGAGACTGGAACCTTTTCCACATTTATGATGCCAAGACGGGCACGTTCTTTTTTGCCCATGAGATAAGCTACTCCTAAAATACTGAGCATCCCTCCTAACATCGTAGGAAGTATGGGTATGAAGAATTCGTTGGCATCCAAACCAAGCGATGCGATGGCCCGTGTTGCCGGCCCTCCCCAGGGTGTCATGCCGCTAACGATACTTACAGATAATATAGAAATTGTCGCTAAAACCAAGGGATTCATGCCTAAGCGCAGATATAGCGCTAACATCGCTGAGATGGTAATCATATGGGTAGTCGTCCCATCGCCGTCCAAAGAAGCAATCATCGCAATTACGGCTGTCCCTACTGCAATCTTTACTGGATCCCCTTTAACAATTTTCATGACCTTGTTGATCAGTGGATCAAACAAGCCGGCATCGATTAAAATGCCGAAGAACAAAATCGCAAATAACAATAAAGCCGCGGAAGGAGCAACCTGTTTCAATCCTTCCATCATCATATCCCCTAGCCCTGACCAAAATCCACCTATCAGTGCAAAGACTATCGGAACCACTACTAATGCCGCAACTGGCGACATTTTTTTCGACATAATTAGATACGTAAATATAACAACCATCGATACTCCTAAAAATGTAAGAATAGTAATTCCCCCTTTTAATGTATTCGCTTACAATTATTCCAAAGCATAATACCCTTGGCCGTTTGCTTTTCGAATTAGTTATAAGAATATTTCATCTAATCAAATAAGTAAAATAGATAAATCTTATTAGAAATGAACAAAAAAACTTATAATCTAATCTCTAATTGTAAAATCAACAAACTTTTTAAAAGGAGGGGTGGGTATCAAGAAAGTTTGTGAATTTTTGAACAGTTGATAGTTTTAGGAATTCTTGATTGTACATTAACCAGGTGTCCCGCGTGACCGGTTCTCCGTTCTCGTAATACAGAGGGTATTTGTAAAGTTCATCGGAAGGTCGAAGGCAAATTTCCGGCAAAATAGCGATTCCTAAATCATTTTTAACCATTTCTTTGCAGGTTTCTTGTCTGTCTGTTTCCATAGTGACCATCGGTGGTTCGATATAACGGTTATGCCACCACTTGCTGATGATGTCTTTTAATGAACTATCCGTTTTGTAATTGATGAAAGGCAGTTCCGGCACTTTCTCCATATCCACTTCTTTTTTGGAGATTAAAAATAATTGCTCTGTCTGTAACAATGTTTTCGATCCCGTCCAATTGTAATCACCACGTAAAATTCCCAGATGGACGCCCGAAGAATTAAGCAACCCCATTACATCTGCACTCCATCCGGTGTTAACACTAAACTGGACATTGGGATAAATAGTCAAAAATTCCTTCAACAATGGAGGCAATTTGTATTGAGCGAAATTACTTGAAACGCCTAAACGGATTGTTCCCCGGATATCCTGCTGCATGTTTTGAAGGTAATCTTTCGTATTTTGAAGTTTTGTCGTCATTTCTTCAGCATAGTGCGCTAAATAGATTCCCTCAGATGTCAGTTCGATCCCTTTTTTCGTTTTAAAGAAAAGTTTTGTCCCTACTTCTTTCTCCAAGTTTTTTAAGCGGTACGTTAAAGCAGGTTGAGAAATATAGAGACGTTCTGAAGCTCGGCTGATATTTTTTTCCTCATATAAAACTTGCATGGCTTCCCAATCTTTTTCATCCATTTCAATCACTCCTTTGTGTTATAAGTTATTTTTATAGGATACTCATTAAAATATCTATTTCATTTATGATCTAAATTACCATATTCTATTTTTAGAAGCAATAGAATTTTCAGAAAGGTGGTTCATCTTATGAAAGTACCGATTGCCGTCATGCGCGGCGGAACTAGTAAAGGAATATTCATCAATTATAGTGAAATGCCGGAGGACCGTAAGCTTTGGGACAATTTCTTATTGGATATTATGGGAAGCCCTGACCAACGGCAAATTGATGGTCTTGGAGGAGGAAACTCCTTAACGAGCAAAGCTGCAATCATTAAGAAGTCGGAGATGAAAGAAATCGACGTGGAATATACCTTTGCACAAGTGAGTATCGAAAATCAGTTGGTCGATTTTAAGGGAAATTGCGGGAACATCTCTTCCGCGGTTGGTCCGTATGCCATAGAGCAAGGGCTGGTTGCAGCAGTGGAACCAGTGACTGTCGTAAGAATCTTTAATACGAATACACAGAAGGTAATCATCGCTGAAGTCGAAGTGGAGAATGGACAAGTAAAGTCAGACGGACAGTGCTCGATTCCTGGTGTTCCAGGGACTGGTTCACCCATCTATTTATCCTTTACAGATGCACAAGGCGCTGTTACTGGAAAACTGTTCCCAAGTGGAAATCCGATTGATTTGTTGGAAACGAAGAAAGGACTTCTTGAAGTATCCATCATTGACGTCGCCAATCCTTTGGTATTTGTGAAAGCACAAGATGTAGGCTTGACGGGATCTGAACTGCCACATGAATTTACAGTTGAAAAACTGGCAGAATTAGAAGAAATCCGTTCAGCTGCAGCTGAAATTTGTTTATTTTCAACCAAAGAAGAAGCTACTGTGAAATCACCTGCTGTTCCTAAACTCACAATTATCGCACCTCCAGAAAATTATCTGGATATTAACCATGTTGAAAGGAAAGCAGATGATATGGATTGCCGAATTCGAATGATGTCCATGCAAAAACCTCATCAGGCATTAGCAATCACTGGCGCTATTTGCACAACAGCAGGAGCGTTTTTAACAGATACCATTTTAAATGATGTTATCCAAGTCGAAAATACCGTGTTGCGCCTAGGCCATCCTTCAGGAATCATTGAAACGAAAGTAGATTTAATTGCTGGCCACATTGGGAATATAAAAGTCGTTCGCACCGCTAGATTAATTCTAGAAGGATATGTTTATACTAAAAACAGCTATAATAATATTAAAGCTTTAGCTTGATCAAACAACTTTGAAACCTTTGATACACCCATTTATCTGCTAATGAAGCCGAGATTCCGAAATCTAACCAAATGACGTGGAAACTAACAAAAAGGGAGCCAATTAAGGTTCCCTTTTTGTTAGTTTATTGACTCGTATACCGCATCTAGTTTCTCTTCAAACACAGTAAAGTTAGCCTCTTTCTCTTCCTCTGATAACATTCCTAATTCTCCGCCTATCAGCCCTGATATCTTTTGGAGTTCTGCTATTTCTCTACTCAATCCCAGCGCTTCCATTTGCTTAGCGTCAATCGTCCTAAGCGCAATAAAGGTGAGATTCTTTTCATAATTTTCGTCAGCGAAACCGCCTCCGTAGTTCCAATGAATCCACGCTGTTTCTATGTATTCTTCCCCATTAAACTCCTCTGTGTCTTCTTTGGAATAATCTTCTGGGATTCCCTCTTCTACCGCAGCAAGGTTCACCCAAGCGATGACAGTCGCCAAAGAAACAAGAATGACAAAAGGTGCTGCAAAAGCATATTTTCAGATTAGGGGCCATTTCCTTTTTGTTGATTATTGTTGGATTAATATTGATGTTTTCTAGTGTTGCATTTGGAACTTCTTTAGGGGAATCTTGGCTCATAAACCAAGAAAATAGTATCGCTGACACCAGCCAATACATGATGATTATCGAAACTTATACAAATACCTTTTTAATTTCCGGCAGTATTCTCTTTGCCGCGGGTTTCCTGACAGCTATACTTACATATTTCACATGCCTATTTTTCAGTACCAGAGAATCCAAAATAGCACCTGAAAATAATATAAACGGAACAATCAGCAACCAATAATAAAATATGATGTTTCTCAAAAATAGACCTTCCTCAAGTTACTTAATTAACCTTCTTATTAGATGAAAAAGAGCGCTAATCTTTATTGCTAGATTAGCGCCCGCTAACAAGATGTTTCATACTCCATTTACAACCAGATTATTCCGGCAAATTCAACTGCCAAGATACGCCGAACTGATCAACCAGCCATCCGAACTTTTTGCTGAAACCATAGTTATTTATAGGCATAAGTGCTTTGCCATTCTCCATCATTTTATTGTATAAGCTGTCAATTTCCTCTTCGGTATCACACGTAAGATAGATGGAAAAAGACGGGGTAAACGTAAAATCGTGGTCCACATGACTGTCAATGCACATGAATTCTTGCCCCTTTAACGAGAATACAGCTTGTATAACTGTTCCTTCTTCACCCGGCCCTTCAGCTCCGTATCGAGTGATGTTTTTAATTTCTGAATCCTCTATAAGGGATGTGTAGTAATTTATAGCTTCTTCCGCAATACCCCCTTGAAACATTAAAAATGGTTTTAAGCTCTTCATATTTAGCTCCCCTATCTTCACTTAAATTTTTTTGGAACCAGTCGGCATTTACTTCTGTGGCTCCAAGAAGCAAATCTGTGGAAAGATTCTACAAAATGAAAAGCCATACTCTCCATTTTCATGCAAATTCAGTACATCATCCGCTGAAGACTCTCAATTATTAATAATCCCACTTCACTGCTTTGAACGCCGCAGTACCGCCAGTTGCAAAAAAGCGAATATCCTGGCTTCTAATTTCCGGGAAAATCCGGGCGGTAAACGCTTCTTCTCCATCGTCCACGAAAATTTCTACCGATGAAGAATCAACAAACAAATGAAACCTGTGAACATCTCCCACAATTTGGCACTTCCTTACTGTTCCATACTTGCTTCCAATCACTTTGCCCGATAGTGTACGGTCCATTATAATTTTGCCCTGGGCTGCATCATATTTAATCACCGTTTTTTCTTCAGCACCAGCACGGAATTCTATGCCATATTCCAGGGCGTCTCTTTGTTCAAACTCACAGATAAGCTCATAAGTGACCCCTGAGATTCCCTCATACATTTTCTTTTCATCTGTAATTTCATCTTCTGCTTCGACTTTATTTTTCCGGAGTGACTGAAGTTCAGAAACCGGTTTTTGTATCAGTTTTCCGTCGCGAAGCGATAATTCTCTCATGATGGTCAAGCAGTTGGCCCATCCATTGATATCGCTGGGGTATTCGATTTCCGGCAACCCCATCCAAGCGACCATAAGACGTCTGCCGCTCGGATCCTTCATTGTATGCGGAGCATAAAAATCAAAACCGCGGTCAAGTTCACTAAAACTTCCGTGAGTCAATACCCGCCGTTTCAGATCAACCTTTTCACCCAGCACATAACCCGCCTGGTATATGTTTTGGTACAGATCCCCAATAGGATCAAGTCCCTGCGGAGAGAAAACCAGGATACCCTTATTTTCCATTTCAAAATAATCCGGGCATTCCCACATAAAACCGAAGTGGTCCAAGTTTGTGGCCAGCTCTCCTTCAAAATTCCATTCCAGCAAATCAGATGAACTTAATAAACAGACACAGCCTGTTTTATCGGTTCTTTGCGCGCCTATTACCGCATAAAACTTGTCGTCTTCTTTCCATAATTTCGGATCACGGAAATGCTCTGTATACCCCGCTGGGACTTTATCAAGAACTGATTTTTTCGATTTAATGATATTCCCGTCATCATCCATTAAGGCTATACACAGATAAGGATGCCTTTCAAGATTCTCATCTCGTGTATTGCCTGTGTACAACAAATATAAGTTTCCGTTATGCTCAACGGCACTTCCTGAATATGCGCCATGGCTGTCAAAATATTCATCCGGCTTAATCGCAATTCCGACATTCGTCCAGTTTACGAGGTCTGTTGATTTGGTATGATACCAATATTTCAAGCCATGAAAAGGCCCTAACGGATGCCATTGATAATACAAGTGATATTCACCATGATAAAAACAGAAACCGTTGGGATCATTGAGAAGCCCAGAAACGGGTTGGATATGAAACGTTTGCCGCCACGAACAGCTGTTAACCCTGACAATCAACTTATCTATATCTTCTTGGCTGACCTGGTCAATTCGAATATAACTTTTCCCCCGTGGTAGTTCCATCTGATGAATGCTCCTTTTAGTAAAACTTGAATGTAGCCTTGACCGAAAGCGCTTTCTTACTTAAATTATATTATGTCCAAGATTTATTATCAACGCCGTCTCCTTAGATGAACTAATATTCTGACAACATTATGGGCAGAATGTGTCTGCCGTTCTTTGAGTTGTCTAAATAAAAAAATCATATGATAATCAAGGTGTCATTATTAGTATATTCAAGCTTTAACAATTGCCTTGATTGGCGTAGGTTAGAGTGAACCGCCAAGACCAGCACCCGCAAAAAATGCTCTCATTTACTTCTATCATACAGAATTAAAGGAGCGGGTTGAACACGTCATCTCTTACTGCAACGATGAGTCTAACAAACAAAAATTGGCCAGCAAGAGTCCGGTACACTTCCGGGCTCACGCCAGCCAACTAACTATGTAACTGAAACTCCACCTTGAAGGGCCATTTCCTATTTGAGCTTCTTCTTTCTTTTATAAAATTAGATAGGCTTTTTGTCTTTTCCATTGAATGCTACGTCAAAATGAAAAAGATTCTCCATCATTTGGCACCAACACATTTGAAGACATGTCTTTTTCTTGAGCAAAGTTTTTCAGTTCTTCTCGAGATAATGTCCAGTGGTTGACCGCCTCCATGTGAACAGCAATTATCTTCGCTTTCGGGGCAGCTTTATGCACTTCGTAAACATCTTCTTTATTCATGACAAGTGAACCGCCTTGAAGGAATTGGTTGTCTCCTGCATTTACTATGATAATTTCCGGATTCTGGACAGCGATGGTTTTCTGTACTTCTTCATACCATACCGTGTCTCCAGCTACATAAAGGGTTTTTTCATCTTCATGCTTAAAGACAACGCCGCATACAAGGCCGGCCATCTTCAAGATCTCGCCTCTCCCATGTTCCCCTTTTGTTTTGATCAGTTGGATGCCTTCAAATACCGTATCTTCCTGAAGAACTTCGATGTTAGTAAAACCAGCACTTTCAATCTCGGTTTTGTCTTCTTCATTTTGCGTGAACAATTTCATGTCTTTCGGCAACGCATCTTTTGCTGCATCGTCCCAATGGTCCAAATGGGTATGCGTAACAATTGCGGCGTCTACTCCACCAATTACTTCATCAATGGATACGGGTAAGCTCTCGAGCGGATTTTTCTGGTCTTGCCTTGCTGAATTCGGAAAAGGCGGAAGCGTTCCTTTCTCTGATAAAAATGGATCTACTAAAAACTTTTTTCCTGCATAGTCTACAACCAAGGTTGCGTTACGAATGTGGCGGATGTTCATAATTCCAACTCCTTTTGTTTGGTGTTCAACCATTGTATACTATAGCCAATTCAAATTTATATAGATTAAATAAAGTCTTTTGCCGCTTTGACTTTACAAACGAAAGGAATTGAAAAAATCTTGGATCAAACGGATTTGCGAATTTTAGAAGAACTTTCTCAGAATAGCCGAATCACCATGAAAGAGTTAAGTGAAAAAGTTCATTTAAGCAGCCCCGCCACCTCTGCAAGGGTGTTGAAATTGGAAACTGCGGGCATAATTGAAGGATATACCATTAAAGTGAACCAGTTGAAGATGGGCTACTTTGTACATGCAATGATCAGTGTAATCATGAAAAGCAACCACCACGAGCCTTATCTTTCCTATATAAATGCACAAGCTCCTTTTGTCATTCAGAACTATAAAATCAGCGGAGACAGTTGCTACCTCCTGGAATGCAAATTTCCCTCCAACGAAAGACTGGATGAATTTTTGATAGGGTTGAGTGATTTTGTAAATTACAAGTTATCAATCATCATTAGTAAATAAATCCTACTAACCAAGACGCCGGTGTAATGAAACTTTCTTAACGGAATAAATAAAGATGATTGTAAAGTGATCTATCCACTGTACAACCATCTTTAAATTTCTTAATAACCCCTGGCAATTCCTTCCCCTTACATCTTTCGTTTTAATGGAATCCAGATTTCCGATACATAATCATCACTGTATGGATCTCCTTCAGGATAAACTTCCATCTCAGCGTTGCCTGCGTTCTCGTATTGATTGGATGGGAACCATTCTGAAAAAATTTGTTTCCATACTTTTTGAATGGCATCAGGCATAGCTCCCCGCACTTCGAAAACACCCCATTTAGCCGCTGGCACCTTCAGCTGCATAAAGCCTTCCGGTACTTGCTGTGAGCTTTCGGCAGCAATCCAATAGTCCATCGTCTTGCCATCCTGGTAGTCCGTACAGATACCCAACAAGCCGTCAATCTCTCCGTCTTTCAGTGCAGCAATCTCTTTACTCGTTCCATCTCCGTTTAACTCTATCCACATCTTTGATATGCCCGTCATGTTCTCTCCATCCCGTAATGAGAATTCTCGCTTCACCCCAATTGCCCGGAAGCTTTCCTTTTCCACAATGCGGTATTTCATCGGGTCCACTCCTTTCAAATTCACCTGGATTACCAGGCGGTTAAATGATTGCAGATCTCCAACATGCTTTCTGGCTTCACTCGGAGACACCCCGTGCTGCCGCCGAAACGCCTTTGAAAAAGCTTCAGGGGTATCATAGCCATACTTATAAGCGATATCGATAATCTTCTGGTCAGTGGCTGATAATTCCTGGGCAGCTAAAGTCAGACGCCTTCTGCGCAAATAGTCAGCTACTGAACAATCCGTCAAAATCGAAAATGTCCGCTGGAAATGAAACACAGAAGAATTTGCCTGCTTGGCAATCTGCTCAATCGTCACCGGTTCGTCGAGATGCTTTTCCATATAATCAATGGCACGCTGCAACGATTCGATCCATCCCATAACCATCCCCCCTTATCCTGATCATACCAAATGCCGTACGCGCCATCCTGTCCGTTTGTGCTCACTATGGACAGATGAAACAATTGCTTCCCCCTTATTTAATAGGATTAATGATAAAAGAAAAATGTTCGTGATAGTCTATTTGTAAAGAGAAAAAGGAAGCGCAGTGCTGATTAGCATTGCTCTTCCTTTTGCCTTTTTCCAGTAGCATGATGGCTTTTTCCTCCTTATTCCCACCAGCCGCTAACAGGAAGCGACAGGCTTTCCTTCAATTGAAGCGTATCTCCTATTTTCGGCGTCAAGAGCTTCACCTCTTTGGCTTCCGCTTCTTTTACTGCCCGTTCTATCGGATCCGACCAACTGTGCCGCGCAAGAGTAAATGCTCCCCAGTGCATCAACATCATGTTTTCGGACTTCAAATCGATACTGGCCTGTACCGATTCTTCCGGCTGCATATGCGAATCTGGCCAGCGGCTATCGTATTGGCCACCCTCAATTAAAGCGATATCAAAAGGCCCGTATTTATTTCCGATTTCTTTGAAATGTGCATCATACCCACCATCGCCACTGGTATAGAAACGGGTTTTGTTTCCGATAATCACCCACCCGCCCCAAAGCGTGGAATTTTGATTTAAGATTCCTCTTCCAGAGAAATGTTTGGCTGGAGCCAAGGCAATCGTCAATCCTTGGAACTCAGTTTCATCCCACCAATTCAATTCCGTAATCTTGTCTTCTTCAACGCCCCATTTCACCAAATGATTGCCGACTCCATAAGGAACAAAGAAATGGGCAACCTTGCTCTTAAGTCGTTTGATGGACTGATAATCTAAATGGTCATAATGGTCATGCGTGATAAAGACGGCATCGATAGGAGGCATCTCTTCGATCGTATCCAACAGATCATCACTATAGCGCTTTGGCCCGATAAAAGAAACAGGTGAAGCTACCGGCCCGAGCATGGGATCAATTAAAATTTTCTTATTATCGAGACTCAGGATAAAAGCAGAATGCCCCAACCAAGTCAGGCTGTCTTCTTCAGCATTGATTTGGTCCCAATCGATTTCCGATAGAGGAATTTGGCCGGTTGGGCTCCTTTCATCACTGGCTGAGTTGGGCTCTTGTTTTGTGATGGGACTGCCAGCAGCCACGATTTCCGATGGCAGATTAATGAATTTGCCTTCTTCATAATTCGCAAAGGTTTCATAAACTTCTTTTTGTTCCTTGCTTGGATTGCTCCCAAAAGTCGGATAGATATTGGTAAACACTAAAATCCCCACCCCTAAGCCAACGATCAGCATCACTAAATAAAACAGTATTTTCGTTAGCTTTCTTTTTTTGCTTATTAATGCATCCTGTCCTTTTTGTTTCGTTATTGTTCGATGGCTTTCGAAATTCGACATTCTATCCCTCGCCTCACATTATTGGCCAGTAACTGATGCTAGCTCAAACTCACTTCCAGTATACCTCCACATAAAGCCGCAAAGAAAAGATTATTGTTTATAATTTGCCAAAAAATGTTACATGCATATTTTTTATTTAAAAGTCCTTTTATTATATTACTCTCTGAATTCCTTATATGAATTAATCAATTACAATAGATGCTGAAAAAAAAGACGGAAGGAGCTGACTCCTTTCGTCTCTAAATGATTATAAGGCATTTTTTACGGTGTTCCGGTAATAGCCGACCGTCAAGAAAGCAAAAACCAGATAAATTAATGTGTACAGGGCCATAGCGACAAAAGCTGCAAAAGCGATGTCTGATTGGAAGAAAGAAGAGAGCACTTTAATGGCGAAGATGGCATGCACTAATCCAAGTACAAGCGGCAAGCCAAAAACAAATACCTGTTTTTTGATAATGCCGCGCATGATATCATTCACACTAAATCCAAGCTGGCGCAAGGTGCCATAGCTTTTCTTTTCCTGTTCAGCTTCCGTCATTTGTTTGAAGTACAAAATACTGCCTGTCGAGACCAAGAATACAAGTCCTAAAAAGCCCGATATGAAAATCAACAGTCCATTCGTTTCAATCGCTCTCTTGTAGGCGGAATAATAGTCAATGTGCCCACTTGTATTATAGCGTTGCACATAAATCTCAGACGCCGCTTCCAGATCCGCTGAATCGGTAATGGTAAATCCATCTACCCGGCTCATTTCTGCCTGGCCTGTCGCTGTCAACTGATCTTTTAATTGCTCATAGGTGTTTTCATTAACCACTAATTGAGAGTAAAGCATCGTCCCATTGATGCTGTTGCCTTCCGCATATTCTGCGATTTCGATTGTGGTCTTTTCGTCATCAGCTAAATGCAGCGTCAACGGCATTTCTATCACATCTCTGAACATGGAAATCGATGAAGTGCTATAGAAAATTGCCGATCCATCCGCAGGAGCTTCTATATCACTTCCAGCTTGCTGCAACTGCTTATCGCTGACAATGGCGATATACAATTCATTGCTTGGGACAGGCATGGCCCCTTCTTCTATTCGACCGAACAACACGATTAAGTCGATGGCCCCATGGGTATGGGAAATTCCTTTTTCATCAAACTCTTTGCTCAATTCAGTGGCTTCCGTCTCATTTTTTTCAAAAATGAAGTCGAAAGGCATTTGCGAACGGGTTTCATGTTCAGTGGCATAGTAGAAAGAATAAGCGCCAGCAAGCATCGTCAATGTCATGGCCGAAAGAATCGTGATGATGGTCAACGAATTCGCATTCCCTTTTAACCGGTGCATCAATGGAGCCAAAGATAAACTGTTCGATAAGCCTAGATGGCCTGCTTTTCCATCACGGATTTTGTAAAATACCCAACCGATGGTGACGCGGAAAATCAGGTAGGTCCCCACACCAATCGATGCTAATACAGCCAGTATATTAAAAAGAAATAAATCATTCAGCATATTGTCCGAAATGAGATAACCTAAAACGATTAAGGCGATGCCGAGAATCGCCAGAAAAGCTGCATTTCTGGTTTTCGGTTTTTTCGGGTGTTCTCCGGTTTTTTCTGTGTTGAACAAGGACAAGAGGGTGTTGCGGTAAACGGTGGAAATCATTTGAATGGTCGTAAACATGAAAATTCCAATGAAAACAAAAATGGTTTGAATAACAGCTGTCATTGAAAACGAAACATCGATCATCAGGTCATAACCGATCAGCTTCATGAGCAGCAATAGGAAAACACGTGATACCAACATTCCCACAATAATCCCTAATATAAGTGCTGTGATGCCCAGCAGGAAATTTTCAATAACCAAAAGTCGTGCAACGACTCTTTTTTTCAATCCAATCAACTGGTAAAGCCCAATTTCCCGGCTTCTTCTTTTCAGGAAAATCGAGTTGGCGTAGACCACAAAGATGCCGGCAATGAAGATCAGCAGGATTCCTGCTGCCAGAAAAGCCGTACTCATCTGTTCGTTTTGTGCAAGAACCGCAGGGTCGTGCTGCAACGTAGCGAAAACGAAGTACAGCACCACACTGAAAATGAGTGCGAAAAAGTATAAATAATAATGTTTGATGTTTTTGCGCATGCTGCGGAAAGCGAGATCAAAGAGCGTCAATGCTTTCACCTCCGAGCACAGCTTGTATATTTAAAATTTCCTGAAAAAAAGCTTGTCTCGTTTTATCTCCTTTATAGAGCTCCGTGTAGATATTGCCGTCTTTCAAAAACACGACACGGCTGCAATAACTTGAAGCCAGTGGATCATGGGTAACCATCATAATCGTTACGCCACGCTTCTCATTGATATCTGCCATGGTACCAAGCAACGATGAAGCGGATTTGGAATCGAGCGCTCCAGTCGGTTCATCCGCAAAGACCATTGAAGGCTGATTGATCAGTGCACGCGCTGCAGAAGTGCGTTGCTTTTGTCCGCCTGAGATTTCATGCGGATATTTATCAGCAAGATCTGCAATTCCCAAAATATCGGCGATTGTACGGAATTCCGCTTCCGCCAACTTCTTTCTCATTTTGCCGAGTGATACCGGAAGCAAAATGTTTTCCTTAACGGTCAAGGTATCCAGCAAATTGTAATCCTGAAAGATAAAGCCAAGCTGGTTTCTCCGGAAAGCTGCCATGGCGGCATCTTTCATCTTCGAAATATCCGAACCGCTGATGAGGATCGTCCCTTCCGTGGCCCGGTCGATCGTCGCAAGAATATTGAGCAAGGTTGTTTTGCCGGCGCCGGAAGCGCCCATGATCCCAACAAATTCGCCTTCTTCTACGCGCAGATCTATTCCTTTCAATACTTGCTGGACATTGCCCTTCGAACCGAATGATTTTCGGACGTTTTGAGCATATAAGACCGTATTTTTCGAGATTTGATCAGTAGTTTTTGATTTTCTTTTTAAAAGTGCCATGCTTTTTGCCTCCCTGTTTTCTTATATCCTTATACTACCGCGTAAAAATTCGGCAGTCGTTTGATTCGCATGACAAACAGGGTGTACAAAGTGACAATGTTGTCACCTGCGAATTTGATCAAAATCGTTTTCCAATGTGAATCCCATTTCCAAAGTCGTCCCTTTGCCTTTTGTTGAAATCGCCGACAGCCGGATGCCGATTTTGTCGGACACTGTTTTGGCCAGGTAAAGCCCGAGCCCGGTCGCAGTATTATGGAGCCGACCCATGCCCCCAGTGAAACCTTTATCGAAAATACGCGGCATGTCATGATCTGGTATGCCCGCTCCTTGATCTTTGATGGACAGAATGCAATGCCCTGCGGCTTCTGTCCGTGCTGCAATATGGATGGTCCCATCTCTCGGGCTATATTTCACAGCATTCGACAAAATCTGGCGTACTATAAAACGACACCATTTCCTATCTGTCACAACGTTCGTTTCCAAGCCTTCCATTTCAATTGCCAAGTTCTTTTCCCGGCACCAAGACATCAGCTCCCGTACTTCTGCGGCTATGATTTCTTGAAGAGGGACTCTCTCCAATACATAATCCGATTCTAAGGAGGACAGCCGGGATATGTATAATTGTTGATCGACCAATAAAAAGATGCGCAGCCATTCTGCTTCGATTTTGCGTATATGCGGATCCTTGCGGTTTGCATCAATGACGAGTTTCATGGCGGTAAGCGGGGCTTTCGCTTCGTGAACCCATCCGGCGATATAATCATCTTGGATAATCGTATTTTGCCGAACTTCACTCAATTGTTTAGAGAACGAAATGCCTGCACTTTGCAACATGTCGTTTACCTGTTCATCGCGATCAAATATTGGGTCAGGCAAGGCTTCGTACCAGTCAGTCTCCGTTTCTTCTTCCAGTAATGCCAACTGCCGAATGTACGCTGTCTCCCGGTAGTACCGCCAACTGATAAATGCAATAAAAGCAATCAGCAGTAATGCATTTACGTAAACCAGCGAAGAAATTTCCACGTCAATTCCTGGATCCAACCACAGCAACAAATCAGCTGACAAGAGAGACAGGAAAAAAAAGAATATCCAGCTTTTCATATCATTTATATAGCTGAAAAACATAAAATCCCTCCATCATGAAGTAACGGCTACATAACCCAGCCCTTTTTTCGTCAGTATCGCTTCCCCTAAACCCAGATTCGCCAGTTTTTGGCGAAGCCGTGTAATATTGACCGTCAAGGTATTGTCGTTTACGAATCGTTCATCATCCCATAAAGCTCGGATCAACTCATCACGGGAGACGATTTCTCCTTTTGCCTTCACCAAAACAGTCAAGATGAAAAATTCATTTTTGGTCAGTTCTTCTTCTTGCCCATCCAAACGAATCATGCCGCGTTTCAAATCGATCAATGCCCTGTTCCACTCCATGGTGTCAGGAGATCCTTCTCCATAAGAATACACTCTTCTCAATGTGGCTTGTATTTTCGCAAGCAGGACATCCGAGTGAAACGGTTTTTGAACATAGTCATCCGCTCCCATCTGCATCGCCATAACCATGTCCATTGGGTGATCGCGTGAAGACAGGAAAATAATCGGCACTTTCGAAATCGAACGAATCTCACGGCACCAATGAAACCCGTCGTAAACCAGCAATTGGATATCCATAATGACTAAGTGTGGTTCATCTCCCCTAAAATCAGACATGACGTCTTGAAAGTTTTCCGGTCCTGAAATGTGCATGCCCCACTTTTCCAAGTTTTCTTTTAATGATTGAAAAATGGCCAGATCGTCCTCTACAATGAAGATTTTCATTTCCATTTTTAGGCACTTCCTTTCTTTCTCCTAATTCTACTAAAAATCCGTTCAAGCAATCAATCAATAGCAAAACCGAATCCGATCCCTTTAACAGATCGAAAAGTTATTTCGCACATTAAGTTTTTAGTTATACGTAAAGCCCGGCACAAGCATTAACGAATCGCTTACGCCGGACTCTATTCAATCAATGAGTTTTAATTTCCCGTTTATTGCTTTTTTACTGCTATTTGTTGAGCAAAATGACGAAAACCAGCACTACGGCAGCTAATGCAATGATAACCGTAGCCCATCCGATTTTCACCCTCGTCAATAACCGGTCCACTGTAAAGAAGGAAATAGCGGACACCAGGCTCATCACCAATAAGATGGATCCAAATAAACAATGGAAAACGAGCGAAATAATTTCACGTGTCACCGTTTTCTTGCTAATCTTTCTGCTGATCCAGTCACTAAAGAGAGAAGCAGCCAATCCATAGGAAACAGCAAACATGAAATTCAAGTAATACATGTTTGCGAATCCATTTACTGAAAAATCAAATCCGCCAGCTACTGAAAAAATAAAGGCGAACAACAAACTACTGACAAGTGCCGTTACGATCTTTCTTTTTAAAGCTGTAATAATTCTTTCTCCCGTGTTGTGAGTGTTCAACTAAAGCGCTCCCTTGGCTGGTATCTATCATCTATCTATTTACCGCTATTAAACGGTCTTCTATATTATTCCTTATTTATCGGCATACAACAATACCAGTCAACAGATAAGATGACTGGTATGGCAATCTTTAGTTTGCTGCACCGACCAACATCGGTTCACGATGAGCTACAACTTGTTCTTCGAGGCGGAAATAGCGCTTGTACCAAATCAGAAAAGTGAAAATTGTCCATACTTTACGGCCGTTATTGGATTTCCCTTCGTAATGGTCGTTCAACAACAGCATGATTTCATCTGTATTGAAAAAGTCGGCAGCATCCGCACTTAAGAAATACTCTTGAATTTGGCGGTAAAATCGTTCTTCCCGGATCCAATTGCGGATCGGCACCGGGAAACCGATTTTCTTGCGGGCAGCAGAAAATTCAGGAAGGGCTTTCCGTGCGGCAAGGCGCATCGCATGTTTTGTTTCCGTTTTAGTGATCCGGTATTTGGAAGGAACCTGTTCTGCGATAGCCATCACTTTTTTATCCAGGAAAGGCACACGCACCTCGAGTGAATGGGCCATGCTCATCTTATCGGCTTTCAACAAAATATCGCCCACCAGCCATAGATTCATATCCAGAAATTGCTTTTTGGTCAAATTGTCTTTGTCTTTTACTTGATCGTAATAGGGAGTAACGATTTGTTTAATGGACGGACCGTGCTGAAACGGTTCTTTGACGATCCTTTTCGCATCCGTCTCACTGAATATATTCGCTTGTCCGATAAACCATTCTTCTACAGGGAGACCGGCATGCATCAAAAATTGTTTGCCGCGCATTTCGGGAAGTTTGGAAGCAACTCTTCCTGCCGGTCTACGGACGATGCTCGGGATTTTCCCATACTTTTTCATCAACGGTGTCATGTCGTAGGCTTCATAACCACCGAACAATTCATCTGCTCCTTCCCCCGATAGAATGACGGTGACGTCTTTTTTGGCCAGTTCGGCCAGAAAGTACAGCGGCACGATCGATGGATCTGCATGCGGTTCGTCCATTTGGTACTGAATATTTTCCAATTGCCCAAAGCAGGCATCCGCATCCAGTACGGCATGGTTGTTTTGGATCTCCAGTTCATCTGACAATAGTTTCGCATTGTCGATTTCCAAGAAATTTTGGTCGCTGAATCCTACTGTAAACGTTTTGTCCGGCTTTAATACGGAAGCCACATAACTGGAGTCAACGCCACTCGACAAAAATGATCCGACTTTCACTTCACTGACACGGTGGCTGAGGATGGATTCCTGAATGGTCTCATCGATTTCATCCACCAGCTGCTCCAGTTTCCGGTCGCTTGATTGAAAATCAGGTGTCCAGTATTTCTGGAGCGTAACTTTTCCCTTTTCATAGACCAAATAATGGGCAGCCGGTAATTTAAATATCCCTTTAAAAAAAGTTTCATCCAAAACAGAGTACTGGAATGAAAGATAAGGCAACAAAGCGTCTTGATTGAACGCTTTCTGGAAACCTGGATGCGGAAGAAAACTTTTGATTTCAGATCCGAAAAAGAACGTATCCTTCATTTTCCCATAATAAAGCGGTTTGATGCCGAACATATCCCGCCCTGCAATTAGTTTCTTGTTTATCCGGTCCCAAATGACAAAAGCGAACATGCCACGCAATTTGGACAGAATGGCTTCTCCATACTCTTCATAGCCATGAAGAATCACTTCACAATCTGACGCTGTTTCAAAAACATGCCCTTTGTCCATCAACTCTTTACGGAGTTCCAAAAAATTATAAATTTCGCCGTTAACCATCGCAACCAACGAATTGGATTCGTTATGAAAAGGCTGTCCTCCGGTCTCTAAATCGATGATACTCAAACGCCTGAAGCCGAGAGCTGCATCGCCTTCGATAAATTCTCCCGCTGAATCAGGACCTCTGTGTATAATCCGATCCATCATATTCGTCAAATCTGTTTTCATGTCAGCTGTTTTCCCAATAAACCCCGTAAACCCACACATTTCCATTCTCCCTTTTAATAAAAAATAAATTCCTAAACCTTTGCGTAATGCTTGTTTATTCCACTACCCTAACCAGTTGGGTGTCGTCTACATCAAAGTCCATCAGTTTGATGCTGGGATCTTTTTTGTATTCCATGATTGCCATGAACTTTTCTTCTCCTTCGATTTTCGGCCAATCAGCATCGTCGACGATCAAAAATTTCTCGACGTATGCTCTGCCATCACCGATGATCGAGTTGCCGCCATAGCTTGCCTTTAGGTTTTGGCCATCCAAGTTCAATTGTTCCTGTTCGGTTTTTGCATACACGACGGCCTCCCCTTCAGAAAGCTTTGCAACCGATGAGATGGCTTCTGTTTTATCTCCGGTGGTGACTTTTCTCAACAATTCTTTGTCCGCAATAGCTTGAGCTGTCTCTTCACTCAAAACCATCATCCATTCGCCTGCTTCGGCCACTATTTTTATCGGATATTGGCTCTCGTCGATCAACTCATCCTTCTCCTGTTCCAATGCTTCGGCTACCTTCACTTCATCCCCGTACAAAATGATTCCATTCGCTTTTTGAAAAAAACTGCAGCCAGACATTAATGCCCCTGCCATGATTGCTGCGGCGCATACTGATAAGGTTTTCTTCAATGCAATCTCTCCTCTCTTCGTTCTTTCATGAGTTGCCTTTAACATTTTATGTAAAGCTGCTCTTGCTCACGGAGCACTTTAGTAACTTTAGTATAAAAGAGGCTATTCACTTTATCGTTTGTTCCAGATGACGTTTACCTTACAATATTGCAAGATACGAATTTCAAGAAAATCGGCTGAAAAGGAAATAAAAAGAAGATGCAGTATTCGCAGCATCTTCTTTCTTTGCAATTCTATATACTTTTCAGTGCATTCATTCTTCATCTTTCCCAGACATCACTGCGAATAAATAAAACTCCTGCAGATCACAAAATTTTGAAGTCTGTCAGTTCTTTATGGTTCTTCAGCAAATCCAGAAAGGCAGAAAGGGCTTTTGTTTGGAAAGGCGATCTTGTCACGATCGAAAAATCCCTGGTGTATGGAAGACCTTCCACATTCAGAACCTTTAAGTCTCCGTAGCGCAGCTCTTTTTGAATCGCCCACTCGGAAACCAAGCTGATGCCCATTCCCGCTTCGACCATGGCTTTAATGGGTTGTGTGCTGCTGAAGTGCATGAGGGACGGAGGTAAAATCGAAAATTTCTTAAAGACAGCTTCTGATGCTTCCCTTGTCCCTGAACCGAGTTCCCGCAATATCCAGGTTTCTTCAATCAGCTCTTTTACTTTTATGGGCTTAGTGCGCTGCACCAAAGGGTGATCAGCAGCAGCGACTACAAACATCCGGTCTTCTGCAAAAGGTTCAGTCTTCAACTCCTGGACTCCTTTGAAATGGCCTTCTACAATGCCGACATCCAATTGATGGCTGAGGACGAGCCCGGCAATGGTAGTGGTGTTGCCTATGGTGACAGTTGGCTTGATATCCGGAAATTGCTCTTTTGCTTCTGCGATGATTTGCGGCAGCAAGTATTCTCCGAATGTGTAGCTGGCACCAATGGCAATCGATCCGCTCGCTTTGTTGGTGAGGTCATCAAGAAGATGATTCATTTTCGCGTAGAGCTCTTTGATTTCGATTGCATGGTGGTAGACGATTTCTCCCGCTTTGTTCAGCCGTACATATTTGTTTGTCCGTTCCAGTAATTTGACGCCTGTTGTTTCTTCCAATGAACGGATATACTGGCTGACGGCAGGTTGTGTCATGTGCAGCTCTTCTGCCGCTTTCGAAAAATTCTTCTTTTCGATTACCTTGAGAAATACTTCCAAGCGCTGATCCATCTTTATTCTCCAATCATTTATATGCTTTTGCTTATGATAATCATATTAGATCGTTATTTTACTAATGTATAGAAGTTTTTTATACTAACTGCAGGAGGTTTCATCATGTCTGCACATTATAATAAACCTGCACAATCCAATTCCACCGGTTTATCACCAACTGCTGCCTGGATTAGCGGAGTGCTATTTACTTTTCTTTTGGCTTTTCTCGGCTATTTATTGGCTCAAATCCCTGGCTTCAACCAAGTCGGCCAACTTGCTTGTGCCATCATCATTGCGGTTTTTTACCGGCAGATTTCCGGTTATCCGAATGCCATTCGTTCCGGCATTGTGTTTTCCTCAAAACGCCTATTGCGGGTCGCCATCATTCTTTATGGATTGAAACTGAACATCGACATCGTCCTCAGTGATGGACTTGGCTTGTTGCTGCGGGATATGGTTGTCATTGCTTTCGCTATCCTGCTGACGGTATGGCTGGCTAAACGCTTTAAAGCCGATCAGACCATTTCCCTGTTGCTTGGTGTGGGAACCGGAGTTTGCGGAGCGGCTGCGATTGCCGCAATCGCCCCGATCATCAAAGCTAAAGACGAAGACACGGCAATCAGTGTCGGCATCATCGCCCTTGTCGGCACGGTCTTCGCTATTTCATACACCATTCTTCGTCCGTTTTTGCCGCTTGATGATGTCCAATACGGCATGTGGGTCGGCATCAGCCTGCACGAAATTGCCCATGTGGCATTAGCCGGAGCGCCCGCTGGTGAAGACGGTCTGGCAATGGCGTTATTGGGGAAATTGGGGCGTGTCTTCCTGCTCGTTCCTCTTTGCTTGATTTTCATTTTTCTGATGAAACGAAAAGACAAAAATCAGGAAACAAACGCAAAAATTGAGTTCCCCTGGTTTCTTCTCGGCTTTCTCTTATTGAGCGTTTTAGGCAGCTATGTTTTTGGCCAATCGATTCCATTCCCGCAAGAGTTGCAGGAGTTTGTATCGACAGCGACTACCTGGCTCCTGACGGCTGCGATGGTTGGGCTTGGATTGACGGTCAGCTTGCGCGATTTGCGTGAACGTGCCATGCTGCCGCTCGCTGCAATGACCATTACATCGATATTGCTGGCAGTCTTTACATATTTCGCTGTCTGAATAATTTCAGGCTGTATTCTACCTAATTAAAAATGGAAAAGCAGATGCCTCCAAGGCCATCGCTTTTCCTTTTTTGCATTTATGATTGCGCTGGCCATTCTTCACGCAACATCCCCATCTTGATGGCATCGAAGTAGTTGCTATCCACGACGCGTGCTTTTCGAATCCGCGCTTCTTCTTTCATGCCCAGCCGCTCCGCCACTTTCATCATCCGCTCATTGCCGGACCAGGTAGACATGCCAAGACGGTGAAGTGTTGTGGAGTCGAATAAAAAATCGATCCACAACCGGTAGGCTTCGGAGCCGTACCCACCGTTCCAGTACTGGGTGTCGTATATGACAATGCCTGTCTCCACCCAATCTGTATGGCGGTCGATCCAATAAGCTCCGACGTAGCCGATCGTTTTCTCATCTGCTGTAATGACGAGCGAAGCGGGAACGCCATTTGTGATTTCCTCTTCTTCCATCCATTGTTTTCGGTGCTGGTCTTTACTCAGCCAGGGTTCCGGAATGTAAGGCCCATTCCACTTTTTCGCTTCCTGCTGTTTTTCCTCGTAACGCCAGTAATAGATGCGATCCATCTGGGCTGATGTTGCTTTTTCAAGTTTCACTTTTTTGCCAATGATATTTACCAACACCGTTTGCATCCTTTCTCGCTTGTTTTTTATTTTGTATCGATCACGTTATGTACCTGCCTTTTGTGTTCAAGCCCTTATCATGCAGCAGCTTCTTCCGCCAACTGTTTTTCCGGCCAGTTCACCAGGAAAATCCCTGCAAAAATCAAGCTTCCTCCAATTAGTAAAGGCAATCCAAGCTGCTCTCCAAGAACCAGCCAGCCGAACAGGATGCCGAATAAAGGAGCTAAAAACAGAAACGCGCTCACTTTTCCGGAATCACCTTTTTGCAGCAGGTAGAACCACACCGTGAACTGGATGATTGAAGCGGGGATGGCCAGCCATAACAAGATCAAAATGGAGCTTGAATTGATGACCAGACGGGACGTTTCCAGGAAAACCGAACCGACCAGCAAAATAAGCCCGCCAAAAAACATCTGATAGGCAGTCATGACCCAAATATCGAACAGCCCACCCCATTTCTTGATAATCAATGTCCCAACCGACCAAAAAACAGCGCTCAAAAATCCGAGAAACGTACCGATTTCAATCGTCAAATGGCTTCCCATGGCAATGAAGACCCCGGCAAAACCCAAAAGCACACCTGTCCATTGAACCACTCGGTACCGGATGCCCAGTGCGAGAGTGCCGATCATTACCACCAATAAGGGATTCATGAAAGTTAAAATTGCGGATTCACCGGACGTAATGGTGCGCAGGCTCAAAAAGATTGATCCCATGACGCCGGCTGTTTGGATGGCGCCGATCAGGATCAGCTTGCCCCATTCGCCTTTGTTGGCAGGCTGCTTTCTTTTGAACAAACGCACAAAGACCAGCATGATGCAGCCAGCAATGACAAAACGAAGACCTGCCAGCAACAAAGGCGATATGTAGGTTAAGCCGATTTTGGCTACCACAAACGAAGACCCCATCAACCCAGTCGTCAGGACGACCAGAAACGAGAATACTAATTTTTCTTTCATCTGGCCACCCCCTTTACCTGAAGCTTGCCTTCGCACTTCAGCGCTTCTCTATTCTGTATTATTACAAGGCGAGCTTTCTTGTCGACAATTTCTCAGCAGTTTTAATGACGTCAGTCGAGCGCTTAATTGGAATAATCATACCATTTTTAAGAATATAAATTGCAATACTTAATTTTTTTTGCTCACGTTGAAAGTTTACTTTTAAAACAAAAAAAGAGATTCGCTTTTATAAGCGAGATCTCTTCGTTTTCATTTTCATTCCCGCAATAATCCAAAGCTTAACAATTTGCTTTACAACTTGTCATCTGCCCCGCTGACTTCAACGGAAATGATGAGCATTAAAATGGCTGTAACAATGAGAACGAGAGACATGATTACTAGCATAGGAATCTCCTCCAAGCTTGTTTTTCTGCTTGCTTACTGTAGTATACCCAAATTTCTTATCGATAGCATTGACCTGCATCAACTTTTAGCTGTACTACTTTTTTATGGCCAAATTGACCGGAAAAGCCGATTTCCCAGTAATTTTAAAAAATAAAAATGACAGGGATTTCCTTGACGCAGGTCAAGGTTATTTGGGATGGATTTCGGTATGATAAACAATCAATGAAATCTTTTTTAGCTTTTCCTTTTACTTATTAGTCGTGCTAACTCAAAAAGAAAACAGATTCCCCTTCCAAAGAGTGTATATATTTGATAAAATTCAGATAATTCTAATAATATTATTTCCGCTTAGTTGTGCCTTAAAGAACTTGCCAGCCGGTTCTCTAATGTAAATATTAGGAAAGGAGGAGCTTAAAATGACTGATTCTTCTTCTACAAACAGAAAGAGCAACACACGCAAGAAATACGATGAAACTTCCTTGAGCGGGACTTTTGTATCCGTTTTGATTATCGCGGTTTTTATGCTTATCTCCTGGTTCAGCGTATTCTTATTATTCTTGGAGCGCAATTAAAATTAACGGTTTACTCCCGAATTTAGAAAGGAGACTGTCACGCATGCATGTCCATCGTTATGAAAAACTATGGTTAATTATCGGCTCTCTTATCTTATTGGTATTCTTGGCCATTTTAGCGATTCAAACTTTTTACCTTGAAATGGGTCCGCCCAGCCATGCTGAGATGATTGATCCGCAAACTGTCAAAGAATCGGAAATCTTTGCAGATGCCGGACTGAAGGAGATTGGCGACAACGAATACGAAATCGCCATTGTGGCTGAAATGTTTTCATTCCAGCCTGGAGACTTGGAAATACCCGCTGGTGCGACGGTGCATTTTACCTTGGCCTCTCCGGATGTCACACATGGCTTTAAGATCACCGACACCAATGTGAACGTCATGGTGGTGCCCGGCCATATCTCGAAAGTCAGCCATACCTTTGATCAGCCTGGTGAATACTTGATCTTATGCAACGAATACTGTGGCCTTGGGCATGAATACATGGCCAATACCATTACAGTCAACTAAACAAATGCAGATCGCTCTGATTTACCCGAATCAATTCTATCAGAAAGAAGGGGAAACCATGACGCATATCACCGATATACACACTCGCCATAAAGGGGCAGCCGTAAATGAAGATGTCGCAGCCGGCATCTCAAAGCGGGATTTCCATTTGTCCATTGCTAATTTGTCCATCGCTTTTATCGCTTTGCTGGTCGGCGGAGCAGCAGGCTTGTTGCAGGGATTTGTCCGCAGCGGATTTTTGGAACTGCCTTCCTGGATCAGCTATTATGCACTTTTAACGGCTCACGGAGTCCTATTGGTTTTGGTATTAAGTTCTTTCTTCAGTATCGGATACTTGTACGCAGGAACTTCGCGTGTACTGGGCGGTCTCGCCGATAAGACACTTGCTTTCGGATGGGCCGGATTTGCGCTAATGGCTGCTGGAACAATCATCGCCGCCTTCTTCATCTTGGCTGGCGACGCTAACGTTCTTTACACATTCTATACACCGATGCAGGCACATCCATGGTTTTACATCGGACTGGCTCTTCTGGTCGTTGGAATCCTGTTGAATTGCATCGGGATGTTCATCACCTACCAGAGTTGGAGAAAACGAAATCCGGGCGTGCTGACTCCACTATTTGCCTTCTTCTCGAATGCTGTTTTTGTTCTGTGGGTTTTCGCTTCTCTCTTTATCGCTGTATTCGTCGTCGGAATGGTCATTCCTTGGGCATTCGGATGGGTGCCGACCATCGATCCAATGATGGGGCGTACTTTGTTTTGGGCGTTCGGCCATACACTCGTCAACATTTGGATGCTGACATCTATTTCTGCCTGGTATGTCTCTATGCCGAAAATCATTGGCGGAAAAGTGTTCAGTGATTCACTGGCACGTGTCGCAGTCGTCATTCTTGTGGTTGCCAATGTACCTGGTGGGTTCCACCACCAGATCCTCGACCCAGGACTGTCGGTTGAATTGAAATTCTTGCATGTCATCCAAACGTTTATGATTATCTTCCCTTCCCTTATGACAGCTTTTGCAATGCTCGCAACCATGGAGCGTTCCGGAAGGGCAAAAGGCGTGACGAGTTTATTAGGATGGTGGAAAATTTTGCCTTGGTCCGATGCACGCTTTTTCGCTTTGATCGTCGCGATGCTTGCTTATATTCCCGCTGGGCTTGGTGGCATCATCAATGCCAGCAACCAGGTCAACCAAGTGGTCCATAACTCGATCTGGGTTACCGGCCACTTGCATTTGACTGTCGGCACGACGGTCATGCTGACTTTTTTCGGCATATCCTATTGGTTGATTCCATATCTGTCCGGAAGAAAACTGACGAGGAACCTTAACCGACTGGGCATCGCCCAAACCATCATTTGGGCTTGCGGCATGTTGCTTATGTCGGGTGCCATGCATGCCAATGGCTTACTTGGCAGCCCGCGCCGGACTGCGAATACGACGTATAACGGCCACAGTGCCGCTTCTGACTGGGCGCTTTATGAAATGTTCATGGCCATGGGTGGTGTTATCCTGTTCGTGGGCATTCTGCTGTTGGTCTATATCTGGATTCAATTGGCATTTTTCGCACCAAAAGGTGATACTGATTTTCCGATCGGCGAGGATTACAATCCGAAAGACGCTTCGCCTTTATTCATGGACCGCTGGTCGATATGGGTGGTGCTTGCCACACTTTCAATCGCCATTGCCTATGTGATTCCATTGCTGGACTTCGCTTCAGGCCACAGTCCGGGTTCACCGCCATTTTTGATGCCTTGATCCAGGCACTAATTTACGATATCCAAAAGAGGAAGAACCCAAACGGGCTCTTCCTCTTTTGCTGTTTCTTTTATCATCAATCTGGCATCCAGCAGTTCCTGTTATCAAAGTACAAATTTCCTCACCTAACCATCCTGTCGAAATCTGACGGAGAACACGGTCCCTTCATCGCTCGTGTTAACATCAATTTGCGCGTTGTGGCGTGCGGCGATGGCATAGGTTACCCCAAGGCCCAGTCCGGTTCCATTGTCTTTTGTGGTATAGAAAGGTGTGCCGATTTTTTTCAATACGTTCTTGTCTATTCCTCCGCCTTGATCACGGATTTCCAGAACAGGTGTATTTTCATTTTCCATATACGTTCGGATTGTCAGCAACTTGCCCGGCTCCATGGCTTCTAAGCCATTGCGGCATAAGTTAATGAGCAATTGGCGGATTTCATCCCGGTTCAGCAACATTTCAGGAATCGGCTGTGTAAAGAATTCAATCGCCTTATTTTGATTGAAAGTATCGATTTCCAAAAGAGGTGCAATGTCATAGATAATGGCATTCAGATTCTGCATTTTCATATCCGAAGAACGTGTATTGCCGATGGATAGAAACTCAGAAATAATCGAGTTGGCGCGATCGAGTTCATCAATCATCAAATCAAAGTACGTATTGTATTTCTCTAATCCTTGCTCACCTGTCAGCAATTGCAGGAATCCCCGGACGGTGGTCATCGGATTTCGGATTTCGTGGCTGATTCCGGCTGCCATCTGGCCGATCAGCTCGAGGTTCGACAAACGCTGCAATTCCATTTCATATTTCTTCTTCTCGGTGGTATTTTTGCACAGGCAGCAAATACCGTCATCAAAGGGATAGGCAACCACTTCAAAACAGCAGCCATTTGCTGAAGACACTTCAAACTGGACAGGGACTCTCTCGACCATTGCCCGATGGAGTTCCTCATGCAGAACCGGATTGAGTGTATCGGAGTAAACTGTCCAAATGCTTTCCCCGAGTACATTTTTAAAAGTTTTTCCTTTAGGCAGGTATTGATGTTCATTGATGTAAATGAACTCCCATTCCTTATTGAGTGCAAAAAATCCATCCGTGATGCTGCCAATAAGACTCGTTACTTTGTCGTTGGCAGTTGCCAACTGATTGGTCCGCCTGGCCACACGCAGCTCCAGCTGGTCCATATACGTTAGATTCGAATAAGTCAGCGCTGTAGCATCAACAATGGAATGCGCTAAATGGACCTGTGATTTTTCATCGGCTTGCAGCGTCTCCATCAGGCAAGCAATGGCGATAAATCCGAAGACCTCTCCTTTGGAAATCATCGGAATCAACAACAGCCTGCACCTGTCCTCACTTGGGATAAATTTGACTGTCCGGTTGACCATGACTTCATGAATCACATGGTCCGTCTGTTGGTTGGTTTGAATATCTTCAAGCGCTCTTTTCCATTCATCTTCAGACCACTCGGAATCTTTGCCCATTTTCTTGAAACTGAGGTTTCCTTCTTGTTCTGGGTCTCGAAGAAAAGCTGCGACGTTATTGCAATCTACCGTCTTGCCCAAATAATGAAAACACGTATCCAAGGTTTCCGGAATGGTTGAACACATGGATAGTTCCCGGTTTGCATCAAGCAACAGCTGCTTCTCCGCAATCAAGTACTCCTTCTGTTTCAAGTTGTTGGCATTCTGAATAGCGACAGCCGCCATATTGACGTACGCTTCAATGCTTTGGATCTCAATTTCCGTCAAATTCATCCGCTTTCCGCAATCAAACAAAAAAATCAGCCCGTATAAATGCTGTTCATAAATGATCGGCAGCCCTAGCAGTGATTTGATATTGAACGCAGCCACCGACCTTGGATCCGGACGCGAATCAATGGACGTATCTGGAATATAAATCGTTTGTTTAGTTTCCATGACTTGTCTAGCAAATGCATCTGCTTCAAAATCGATCAGTTGTGCAGTGATCATCTCGTTATTGATGAAATCGGGTTTACCAGCCACCCCTCTGTATACTCCATCTTCACCCGGCAAATAAATTCCGACAGAATCGCATTGGACGATTTCTTCAGATATTGCTGTAGTGACATGCTGCAGCATGTCGTTCAATTCCAGCTTGGTATTGATGATTTTCGTCAATTCAGCCAGCCTCGAATATCTTGTTTGTTCTTTTAACATGGCTATTCGCTCCGCTCTTGATCATCGGGAAACGGGGTTGCAGCTTCCCGCTGCAACTCCCTCTATTCCGTCAAGACATTATGTCAGTAGCTTACCATAAATGATTTCTCGCGGCTAAATAATTTCTGCTGAACTTGCGGTTAGTCGCAATTCTGTTAAGCTGACTGCCGTTAGACAGGGAGAATGATGCCTGCAAATCCACCGATCAACACTTCTTTAGAAAATTGGTTTTTGCAGCTGAAGGAAGCTTCTATCGCCGTCCGCCTGTTTTCCAATCGATCGTAGCGATCGATTTTCACGTCACAACGAATGGTATCTGTAGAAAAAACGGGACGCAGAAATTCAAAGTTCATGGTGCGTGCCAGTACATTGTTATCTCCACCCACTTTTGTCGGCAACGTGGCTGTCAATAGACCTTGCACAACCAGCCTGCCTTCTTCGTCGGGCGTCAGGTGATGATTTCCGTAGTCCCCAGAAACCTTAGTGAATAATTCTATGTCTTCTTTCGTAAATGTCCGTTCGAATGTAATGATATCTCCGACAGATAGTGACAAAGCATTTCCTCCTTTTTAGCAGCCTATTTCATAAAGATGACCTTAATTGTTTTTTCACCCGCTCTTACTCGGCAACTTTTTTATAGTTGAATACTTGCTTTCCTTCAAATAGGCTGTGTTCTTCTATTATAAACATAAAGAATCGATTCATCTGAAAAATTCATCGTATATTTTTTCGCTGATTATGTTCCAATCAAACTTTCTGCAAAACAGTTAATTTTTCCTTGCTCCCAAAAGGACATATGTCCTTTTTCCTTTTTTTTTGATATCGTAAACTATAGCCAAAGAAAGGGTGTGAAGCGCTTGAAAGGAATCTTTTTTGCATTAGCTGGTGGGTTCTTCCTGACCTTCCAAAGCGTCGCCAACGCCACAATCAGCGACAGCATCGGCACTTGGCAAGCTGCCACGATGACGCAGTTCACCGGCTTTGTGCTGGCAATATTGATTGTCATTGTGCTGCGTGACCGATCTTACTGGAACTTGAAAAACGTGCCGCTTCTTTACGCTTCCGGCGGGCTGCTGGCCGCCATCGTGCTCTACACCAACATGACTGCTGTCCACAGAATGGGCGTGACGCTGACCATCGGCATTTTCCTGATTGCCCAATTGCTAACAGCCGTATTGGTTGACGTCAAAGGCTGGTTTGACATGGTCAAACAACGGATCGGTGTAACGCAGATTGCCGGGCTGCTGCTGATGATCCTGGGAGTTGTCGTTCTTAAATGGTGAAAAATCGAGAACAAACCATCCATGATTACCTCAATCAATACGGAATAGCATCCGTGTTCCCGGAACGTGTCCAGCGGTCAATGCAGCTGGAAAACTTGGCACTAGGAGATTGCTTATTGTCTCAAGGCGACATTTCACAGTCACTGTATTTGCTGGTGGAAGGAAAACTGAAGATTTCCATGCTGTCTCCTGAAGGGAAGCGCCTGATTCTGGCTTTTAAAACGCCTTTCGATCTGGTTGGTGACATTGAATACATTCAGCAATGCCCGTTAATCAATACAGTGGAAGTTGTCACGGATTCACGGGTCATCCGGATTCCCTATGAGGTTTTACGTAAAGAAATGGAGAACCATGTTCCTTGGCTTCAATTCCTTCTGGGGACCATCACACAGAAGTTCAAAATGAAATCGCAGGCAATGAATTTCAATCTGTTTTATCCTGTAGACGTGCGTTTGGCGAGCTACTTATTGTCGATGACGCCAAAGCAGCCACAACTCGACTCCGCGTCGCTTATCGATATAGCCGATTTGATCGGTACCAGTTACCGCCATTTGAACCGCGTCTTGCAGCAATTCGAAAAAGCCGGATGGATCACGAAGAAGCGCGGGAAAATCACTGTCCTTGACCGCTCTTCCCTGCTCGCCGAGGCGGGTCAAAATATTTACGAATAGGAGATATGTATATGGCTATCGGCATATTACTGGCATTGCTTGGCGGGGCATTTGTCTGCCTTCAAAATACATTCAACGCCAACGTCAAAAAACAGGTCAGCGTCTGGTCTACTACAGCCCTTGTCCTGCTCCTCGGATTTGTGGCTTCACTCGCCGCCGGCCTCGCTTTTGAAGGCAGTAGCCTGTTCGAATTCCAGGCACAGCCCTGGTTCTGGTTCAGTGGCATTCTCGGTGTCGGCGTTGTCGCTTGTGTAACGCAAGGCGTCCAGCTTCTCGGACCCAGCCGCGCCATTTCCCTGATTATGGTGTCGCAGATTTTCTTCGGCCTCATGTGGGACACGCTCGGCTGGTTTGGCCTGGAAAAAGTGCCTTTCACCTGGCAGTCTTTGCTTGGCGTCCTGCTGATTAGCGGAGGTGTCCTGTTGTTTCAGCTTGGACCGAACCTTGAACAGCGCTATGCCTTGAAACGAAAATCCGTTCGCACAGACAGTTCTGTAAAAGGGTGAAATGCCTAATTATCTACGTTTTATTAATAAACCACATCAAAAAGGAAGAGCCGTTGTTGCAGCTCTTCCTCTTTGTATGCCATTCAATAATAGATCATTTCATATATCGGTATTCGCGCAGGCTGTTCAAATTGAAGATTTCCTGCAATAAGCCTTCACCGATATTCGTTTCTCGTACTTTTTTGCGTTCCAGCTCTTCATCGACGAGGCGTTTCGCCGACAAGACATCGGTCCCTTTTTGCAGGACTTCTTCTTTCGAATTGAAGAGCTGATGCGCGACCAGCTGCATGCCATATGAATTGTACAACAGCGTATAGCCTGCGATTCCGGTGGTCGATTGATAGGCTTTAGAAAATCCGCCGTCGATGACCAGCATCTTGCCGTTCGCTTTGATTGGATTTTCGCCGTCGCGTTCCTTGACTGGCGTATGGCCATTGATGATGCGCCCGTGGTCCGGATTCAAATCAAACTCCTCCAGCATTTTACGGCACATGTCCTCATCTTCACGCAAATAATAATACGGATTTTTCCGTTCCTTATGCGTGTCTTTGTCTTTGATGAAATAACGCTCGAACGTCGTCATTTCCCGTTTGCCGAAAAGCGAGGAATATTCGCCAGTCCATAAATACCAGACCATATCGGTCGCGAAATCGTCGGTTTCTTCAGGATGGGCAAATGAATGGCGAAGATAATCTTCAAACAGATCCAACAGATCACGGCCGGCATAACTTTTCCCATCTATTTCCATTTTCTCCATATTGCCTTCTTCATCCAGCGGAATACAGCCATGAATCAGCAGATTGCCATTGTACTTCAAATAAAGGCTGCCTTTTTTCATGAGGAAATTCATATGTCTTGCCAGTTTTTCAGAATGCTGTAGTGAGAACAGCAATTTATCGATGACCTGCTCTTCTTCTTCCAGCAATCCATCCGGCTTTTCCGGATTGACAGTAGCGAAACAACCGTTTTCCAGTGGATAGGTTTTCCCGTGGATAGTGGCTTCATTTTTATCATAATCCACTTTTTCAAGCAGGAGGCGATCTTCCATAGCAAAACAGGGGCGTCTCTTGATGATCGGGCTTTCCAGCTTGAACTGGATGATGGAAATGGCCTGGTGGATTTTGGTGATTTGCAGCTGTTCCTGCTCCGTCATGGTTTCCCCTGAAATTCTTTTCGGGTGGAACGCTGGATTGTCCTCATAGTATTTTTCGGCCAGGTTCAGCAACGGCCGCAGATTGATGCCGTAGACGTCTTCAATGATGTCCAGATTGTTGTAACGTGCACAAATGCGGATGATGTTCGCAAGACACACTTTCGATCCTGCAAAAGCCCCGATCCAAAGAACATCGTGATTTCCCCATTGAATATCGACGGAATGGTAGTCGATCAGCGTGTCCACGATTTTATGCGGATCCGGCCCCCGGTCATAAATGTCGCCCACCACATGCAGATGATCCACAACCAATCGCTGTGTTGTATAAGCAAGCCCGATAATCAGCTTATCGGCTTGGCCAAGCGCAATGATCTGCTCAACCATTTTGGCGTAATACTCTTTTTTGTTTTTGAATTCATCGGTTTTGTACAACAGCTCTTCAATGATATAGACGAATTGCTTCGGCAAGGCTTTGCGAAGCTTTGAGCGCGTGTATTTGGATGACGCATACGAAACAAGTTTCAGCATCCGCTCAATAACTTCTATGTACCATTCCTGCAATTCCTTTTTGCTCGTAAAATTGCTTTTGATCAATTGCAGCTTTTCTTCAGGGTAATAGACCAGTGTTGCAAATTCATTGAGCTCTTTTTCACTTAGTTCCTCTTTAAACAAGTCTTTGATTTTCACTTTGACATTGCCGGAACCATTTCGCAATACGTGCTGAAATGCCTGAAATTCCCCGTGTAAATCGCTTACAAAATGCTCCGTCCCTTTCGGCAGATCCAGGATGGACTCCAGGTTGATGATTTCAGTCGCCACTTTCTCTTCACTATCGTATTTTTGCGCCAACAGATCCAAGTATTTTAAATTCAACATGGTGCATCTCCCTTCACAACTTGCTCATAATTTTCTGTCGATTAAACCCAAATAGATTATTGCCTTAAACACCGGTATCCAACTCTAATCTTATCCGTATGAAAACCAGTTTACTTACACTTTAAATAATGGTCTTATTTGGATAGAAGGTACATTAACCAGCTTCTTTTACTGATAAAGGAGAATGGAAGCGAACTTTTGTCAATAAGACCTCCACTAACCAGATAACAGGAAAAATTAGGCTTCCTTATGATTCAGTTTACCGCAGAACCCTTATAAGCTCTAGTGGAAAAAAGTAGGATTAGAAGAACAAATTGAAAACGGTGCTGAAAAACAATGCACCACATGAAAACAGGAATGGTAAAATGATTAATTCCCCAGCAATCGTCAATACCACGGCGTTTCCACAGTGGGAAGAGATTTTAGCAACCGCATTGAACCTGGCAGATGAATTTGGCGCGGTTATCCTTGGCAGCCCATACAATCCCGAAAACCCTTTTCTTAACGGCAAACAAGAAATCTCTTCCTTGCCCAACCTAAAAGTCGGGCGTTGGCCGAATATAGTCCACTGCAGTTAAACTATTCTGCTCATTCGTTACATCATGGCTATTTCCTTTATTCGCCTCTTTTTTGGAAATTCCTTCTAGAAATAAAAAAAGCAGCAGAAAAGGATTTCCTTTTTCCGCTGCTCACTTCATGCCTCGTCATTCAAGTTTCCAGCCGCTATTCAACCAGCCGATATGCACAGTTTTCAATATGGTCATGAACCATTCCGATCGCCTGCATAAATGAATAGGTTGTAACGGGACCAACAAACTTGAAGCCGCGCTTTTTCAATTCTTTGCTCAGTTGAACGGACAGAGGCGATTGTGCAGGAATCTGTGCATCACTTGTCCAATTGTTGTAGACCGGCTTGCCATCGGTAAAGCTCCATAGAAAATCAGCAAAGCTACCCCATTCTTTTTGGAGATCCAATACCGCCCGGGCATTGCTGCGGACAGACTGAATTTTGGCGATGTGTTTGACGATTGCATAATCCTGTTTAATAGACACCAAATCCTCATCTGAAAGCTCCGCACAATAGGAAAGGTTAAAATGGTGGAACGCTTCCTGATAAGCGCTCCGCTTTTTCAACACAATATTCCAGGACAAGCCGGCTTGTGCCCCTTCAAGTGTCAGCATTTCGAAAATGTAACGGTCATCAAAGCTCGGCCTGCACCATTCTTCGTCATGATAAGCCTGCATAAGTGCATTGCTTTGCGCCCACAAACAGCGGTTTTCCATATGCGCCACCCCATTTCTTAAGTTCTTTCTACTATACCATTTTAATCCTGAAACAATAAAAGGGGGTTCAGCATTGGCTGAACACCCTTTTTACCGGATTCGCGGGTACTTGGCGCAACCGTTAAATCAATAAATTGAACAACATCGAATCGTTGTTAAGGTCTTTATAAGGGAAGCCGTTTTCCGCCATGCGTTGAACAAGCGGCTCGTAGTCTTCACGGCATTTCAGTTCGATGCCGACCAGCACCGGCCCTTCTTCGCGGTTTGTCCGTTTCGTGTATTCGAAATGCGTAATGTCATCCGTCTCGCCCAGAACCTGTTCCATGAATTTACGGAGCGCTCCTGCACGCTGAGGGAACGTGACGATGAAATAATGCTTCAAGCCTTCATAAATCAAGGATTTCTCTTTGATTTCCTGCATGCGCTCGATGTCATTATTGCCTCCGCTGATTACACACACCACATTCTTGCCTTTGATGTCGTCTTTATAAAAATCAAGCGCGGCGACAGATAAAGCTCCTGCCGGCTCCGCGACGATGGCATTTTCATTATACAGCTGCAAAATCGTCGTACAGACCTTGCCTTCGGGAACCAAAGCGATATCGTCTAAAACATCCTTGCAGATCGCCATAGAGAGATCGCCTACCTGTTTAACCGCAGCACCGTCCACAAATGTATCAATGGTGTCCAGGCGCGTCACTTGTCCATTGGCAAGTGACGTTTTCATGCCGGCAGCACCTTGAGGTTCCACGCCAACCAATTTCGTCGAAGGGCTGATTCCCTTCAAATAAGAACCCACTCCGGACGCCAATCCCCCTCCACCGATTGCACAGAACATATAATCCACCGGTTCTTGCATATCGTTCAGCACCTCGACCGCGACCGTTCCTTGGCCCGCAATGATGCGGCTGTCGTTGAACGGATGAACAAAGACTTTTTCTTCCATTGTGCAATAATCCATTGCCGCAGTGAATGAATCATCAAAAGTATCGCCGATCAAAACAACCGATACCTTATCTCCACCAAAGCGTTCCACTTGCGACACTTTTTGGCGCGGTGTTGTCAGGGGCATGAAGATTTTGCCTTCAATTCCAAGCGCAAAGCATGAGTATGCAACGCCTTGTGCGTGATTGCCCGCACTGGCACAGACCACTCCTTTGGCACGGTCTGCGGGGCTCAGACTGCGGATAAAATTATAGGCGCCGCGTAATTTAAAGGACCGCACTACTTGCAGATCCTCACGCTTTAAATAGACGTTGCAGTCATAGCGTGCAGACAACAGTTCGTTTTTCTGCAAAGGTGTCTTGATGACGACATCTTTGAGCGCTTGGTTGGCTACCATAATTTCTTCCACGGATACTCTGGCTAATGTAAGTTCTCTGTCGAGCTCTTTGATGTTGCTCTTAGTCATAGATGTCACCTTCTTATTTTTATTTATCTCACTACTCTAACACATCACAGCGTCATAATGTCTAGAAGATTGCGACAATTTGTTGAAAAGTTTTTTCATGACTGCTTGCTATGAAATTCCACACCTTTTTTCAACAAAATTCAGGCCTTACTCTAGTTCCTTACATTCATCGATATTCACTTTTCTACCCATTTGTTACCCATTGCTTTTTTAAGGACTTCACATGAATAATGAACCAATTCCCCGCCTTGTCGAATGAATGAATAAAACCCACTCCTGCATTCAAAGGAGTGGGTTAATTTGTTTATTCTTTTGTTTCAATCCGGTAAGCAGCAACTACTTTGCCGTCTGTCGCTTCATCAGCAATGAATGATCCGTTTGAATAACGGTCCACATTTTTTAGTGAGTTGGCAACCAATGGAATTCGTATTCCTTTAGCTGTTTCAAGCAGAATCTCTTCTTTTCCGGTTGCCCCAATAACGGCGACGACACGATGAGGATTTGATTTCAATTCGCGCAGCATCACTACGCCTCGTTTCGCGCGGCTGCCACTTTCGAATTCCTGAAGCTTCATTTTCTTAGCTGCTCCCCGTTGGGTCACCAGCACAAGTTCCTGTTTCACTTCCGGGTCAATCATCACAGCAGAAACAACTTCATCGCCGTCCTTCAGGTTGACGCCTTTGACTCCGGCGGTGCGAAGTCCAGTAAGCGGCACTTCATCCATCGGGAAACGAACACCATATGCTTGGTTGGTTCCGATGAACAGTTCCGTCTCTTTTGTCACCAATCCAGCGAATATCATGGCATCGCCAGATTTCAAGTTCATGGTTTTAATGGCACGCGAATACCGCTGGATATGATAGTCTTTTAAAGCTGAACGTTTAACCTGGCCGAATTTCGATACGGTCAGGATACTGGCATCCGCATCAAAGTTCTCAAATGGGCAGACGGCAAGGATCGATTCATTCGCATCCAATTGGACGATGCTTGATAAATGCTGGCCGAGGTCTTTCCATTTGATGTCCGGTAATTCGTTGATCGGCTGGTAAACGAAATTCCCGGCTGTAGTGAAAATCAGAATCATATGCTGAGTGTTCAAATTGCCTTCGAACAACAAATAATCCGATTCCTTCATCGCAAAATCTTTGCCGTTGGAAGCCGCATGCGAACGGGTGCTGGTCCGCTTGACATAGCCTTCCTTCGTAACCGTCACGACCACTTCTTCACTCGGAATCATGATTTCGCGTGTAATGGTGATTTCTTCAATTTTGTCTTCAATGACTGAACGGCGCGGTTCGGCGAACTTCTTGCGGATCGTTGCCAATTCTTTTTTGATGACGTTTTTCAACTTGGTTGCACTGGTCAGGATGCCGGTCAACTCAGCGATGAGTTTTTTCAGATCCTGCTCTTCTTTTTGAAGATCGGTGATGTCCGTATTGGTGAGACGGTATAATTGCAGCGACACAATCGCTTCTGATTGAGCTTCAGAGAAATCATACGATGTAATCAAGTTGTTTTTAGCATCCCGTTTATCTTTTGAAGAACGAATGGTTTTGATCACTTTATCCAGAATCGACAAAGCTTTCATCAAGCCTTCCACAATATGCATGCGGTCGCTTGCTTTTTGCAGATCAAATTCCGAGCGCTTGGTGATGACTTCTTTTTGGTGTTCAATATAGGCGTCAAGCATCGTTTGCAGGGTCATCATCGTTGGCCGGCGATTATGGATCGCCACCATGTTGAAATTGTAGCTGACCTGCAAATCGGTATTTTTGTATAAATAATTAAGGATGCCTATAGCCTGAACATCTTTTTTCAGTTCAATGACAATACGCAGGCCAGTTCTGTCGGATTCATCGCGTACTTCAGAAATCCCTTCGAGTTTGCGGTCAAAGCGGTGATCATCGATTTTCTTGATCATACTGGCTTTATTGACTTCAAACGGAATTTCCGTAATGACGATTTGTTCTTTTCCGCCTTTTAATGGTTCAATTTCCGCTTTTGAGCGGACAATGATCTTGCCTTTACCGGTTTCGTAAGCTTTACGGATGCCGTCCACCCCTTGGATGATGCCCCCTGTCGGGAAATCTGGTCCTTTGATGACGGTCATCAATTCAGCAACGGTTGCCTGTGGATTGTCCATGCGCATCAGTACCGCATCCAGCACTTCGTGAAGGGCGTGAGGTGGGATATCAGTCGCATAGCCGGCAGAAATACCAGTTGATCCATTGACTAAAAGGTTCGGAAAACGTGCTGGCAGAACGGTCGGCTCCATATCCGAATCATCAAAGTTCGGAATGAAGTCAACGGTGCGTTTGTCGATGTCCCGCAGCAATTCAGATGAAATCGCTGACAGGCGTGCTTCTGTATAACGCATTGCAGCCGGCGAATCGCCGTCCATCGATCCGTTGTTGCCGTGCATTTCAACGAGCATGTGGCGGATCTTCCAGTCCTGGCTTAAGCGAACCATCGCTTCATAAACCGAACTGTCACCGTGTGGATGGTAGTTACCGATAACGTTACCGACAGTTTTTGCTGATTTCCGGAACGCTTTATCATTGGTATTGCCTTCGTGGTACATCGCATATAAAATCCGGCGCTGAACGGGTTTTAAGCCGTCACGGGCATCCGGCAGTGCACGGTCCTGGATGATGTATTTGCTGTAACGGCCAAACCGATCACCGATTACTTCTTCCAGTGGCAAATCTTGAAATCGTTCGGTTTGTGTCATACAAGTTCCTCCTCAGCGTGAATCAAATCATTTTCAAGAATATTGCTGTCTTCTTCCAGTCCGAAGTCGACATTGTTTTCAATCCAGCGGCGTCTCGGCTCCACTTTGTCACCCATTAACGTCGTGATGCCGCGTTCTGCACGGGCACTGTCTTCAATGGTTACGCGGATCAGTGTCCGTGTTTCCGGGTTCATGGTCGTTTCCCACAATTGGTCTGCGTTCATCTCACCCAGACCTTTATAACGCTGCAGCATATAGCCTTTTCCGACTTTTTTGATGGATTCATCAAGATCGGCTTCTGTCCATGCATAGTCGATCACTTCTTTTTTGCCGATGCCTTTGGAGACTTTGTACAGTGGCGGCAACGCGATGAAGACTTTGCCTGCTTCAATCAAAGGCTTCATGTAGCGGAAGAAGAACGTCAGCAGCAGCACTTGGATGTGCGCACCATCCGTATCGGCATCCGTCATGATGATGACTTTGTTATAAGCAATGTCGTCGATTGAAAAATCCGAAGATACCCCGCCGCCGATGGCATGGATAATGGTCGAGATTTCTTCGTTCTTCATGATTTCCTCAAGTTTTGCTTTTTCAGTGTTGACGACTTTCCCGCGCAGCGGCAAAATCGCTTGGAATGTTCGGTCGCGCCCCTGTTTTGCAGAGCCGCCGGCCGAATCTCCCTCCACCAGGTACAATTCATTTTTTGCAGCATTTCGGGATTGGGCAGGCGTCAATTTACCGGATAGCAAAGCATCCGATTTTTTTCGTTTCTTGCCGTTTCGTGCGTCTTCCCGTGCTTTTCTAGCAGCCAGGCGAGCCTGTGATGCCCGAATCGCTTTGCGTACCAGAGATGCGCTGAGATCGGCGTTTTCTTCCAGGAAATACATTAATTTTTGGGACACGACCGAATCGACGATGCTCCGTGCTTCGCTCGTACCCAGCTTGCTTTTCGTCTGTCCTTCAAATTGCAGCATCCCTTCGGGAATGCGGACAGAAACAATAGCTGCCAACCCTTCGCGGATATCCGAGCCTTCCAGGTTCTTATCTTTATCTTTCAAGAGATTTATTTTTCTTGCGTAATCATTGAAGACTCGGGTCATCGCTGCTTTTGCGCCGGTTTCATGTGTACCGCCGTCACGAGTACGGACGTTATTGACGAATGACAAAATCGTCTCGGAATAGCCATCGTTGAATTGGAAAGAAAACTCGATTTCCATCTCATCCTGCTGCCCCTCGATATAAGCCACTGGATGCAGCACATCTTTTTCTTCGTTCAAATAAGAGACGAATGCTTCAATACCGGTTTCGTAATGGAAAACATCCTTGGCTTCTGTCCGTTGATCGAACAGCTCGATCTTCAGTCCTTTCAGCAAGAAAGCCGATTCGCGAAGACGTTCTGACAATGTTTCATAATTGTATTTGCTTACGGAAAAAATGGCGTCATCCGGCAAAAAGTGAATGACTGTACCGGTTTCTTTCGTTGAACCGATTTCTTCCAATGTGGTGACCGGTTTGCCGCCATTTTCAAAACGCTGGCGGTATTTTTTGCCATCGCGGTAAATAGTGACTTCCAAAAACTTGGACAGTGCATTGACCACTGACGCACCAACTCCGTGCAGGCCTCCACTTGTTTTATAGCCGCCTTGTCCGAATTTCCCTCCAGCATGCAAAACCGTCAAAATCACTTCTGGCGTGGGTTTGCCGCTGCGGTGCATTCCTGTAGGCATGCCGCGTCCATAATCCCGCACACTGATGCTATTGTCTTCATGGATCGTAACGGTGATTCTGTCTCCGTAGCCTGCAAGCGCTTCATCAACTGAGTTATCAACAATTTCATAGACTAAATGGTGAAGTCCGCGTGTGTCCGTTGAACCGATATACATCCCCGGCCGTTTTCTGACGGCATCTAAGCCCTCGAGTACTTGGATCGCTTCTTCGTTGTATGCCGTGCTTTGAATTTTAGCCATCTAATTCCCTCCAACAAACATCTGTTCGTATAATTCTCTCTCTTAATCGTATTCTATTCTATGGCCATCTGTCAAACTTCATAGAAAAAGAGCGCTGGGCGCTCTTAGCGGTAATGCCTTATTTCAGAATGGCGTGTTCCACTTTGATGCAGCGGTCCTTGATGACCGTATAGCCTGCATCAGCCAATCGATTAAATACATTCTCATCCACTACATTCAATTGTGTCCAAAAAACTGGACAATCGATTTTCATAAATTCATCAGCGATATCTTCCAAAAACTCACTGCGCCGGAAAACGTTGACGATATCCACTTTTTCTGGAATATCACTCAAAGAAGCGTAACTTTTTTCGCCCAGTACGGAATCTGCCTGCGGATTAACTGGGATAATGCGGTAACCGGCCCGTTGCATAGCTTCCGAAACCATATAGGATGTTCGGCTCGGATTAGGGCTGAGCCCGATTACAGCGATGGTTTTCGCATTGTCGAGTACGTTTTTGATTTCTTCACGGCTAGGATTGTTCAAGATGATCACCTGTCCTTTTTATTCTATCATACACGATTTCGTCTTGCCTGTTGAATAATCTGCCATCTATTGTTCAAAGATCTTCAGTCATGGTAAACTGATACTACAAAATAAGGTTGTTTTAAAGGAGTTTATCATGAGTACATTGCTTCCTATTCTATTAGCTTACCTGCTCGGCTCAATTCCATCTGCTCTGTGGATCGGAAAGTTATTCTACAATACCGATATTCGCACAAAAGGAAGCGGCAACCTGGGCGCCACCAACACATTCCGGACTCTCGGCAAAAAAGCAGGCATTGCCGTTACGCTGCTGGATATCCTGAAAGGGACCGCTGCTACATTGATTCCCCTGTACATTGCTACTGATATCCATCCATTGATATTCGGGGTTGTTGCAGTCATTGGCCATATCTATCCTGTATTCGCCAAATTTAAAGGCGGAAAAGCAGTTGCAACTTCAGGCGGCATTCTGTTGGGCTACCAATGGCCACTATTCATCATGGCAGTTGCAGTGCTATTGATTGCATTGAAAATCACCAAAATGGTATCTTTGTCTTCAATCATCTTGGCTGTGGTGTTCATCATCTACACCACCATCTATGGAGTGATCACCGGTGATTACTTGTTTATGGTCGTCATCTACATTTTAGCGATTTTCATCATTTTCCGCCACCGGGCTAATATTTCCAGAATCCGTGCGGGTACAGAACCAAAAATCAACTGGTAACATCTGCGAAAGGACGTGCCATATGCAAATCAAAATCAGTGACGACGCATTCAATTGGTTTAAGGAAGAAATGGAAGTGTCTCCCGGTGAGTCGGTCAGGTTTTTTGTCCGCTACGGAGGTGCAAGCAAGCTTCAGCCCGGATTTTCTTTGGGCGTCACTAAAGATCAGCCTCATGAAATGGCTGTTCAGGTGGAGGAAGACCAGGTCACCTACTTTATTGAACAAAGCGATGTCTGGTATTTTGATGGACATGATCTTCAGGTCACGGTTAATGATGACCTGCACGAACTTGATTATTCATACTCAAAACAGAACGCTTAAATGAATGAATAGTTGGTTTTTTTATACATTCTCATGCATAAAAGCTGCCGTTAACTGTCAAAATCAAGACAGTTAACGGCAGCTTTTTCGATGTATTCCGGATAAATTCAAGAGTGGTTTAGATGTTCAAGACCTGGGAATTGCAACAAAATTTATCAGTTGAATAATATTGCTACACGTACTCCCCCGAAAATCACGAGCCTTTTCGTCCGCACATCTTTCGGCAATTCGAGTAGAATAAAGAGTTTTTTTACCGATGAAATCTGTTTAATTGCTCCAGATAACCTTCAGTCTCCAAGATTTCCCGTTGCCGATCGCCGAAAAGATCGAAATGCGGGTAATCTCCCCGCAAATCCATCCACTCCCGTTTCAATCCGTATTTTTTGCCCCATTCCTCCAATTTGTCCATGTCGCAGCAACCCACTTTCGTCACGGTGCTGCAGCCGGGAAAACGCTCATCCACCCAGTAATGCGTCAAGAAAGCAATTCGGCCGTCCGTGACATCCTGTTTCCAGCGATTCAATTCGTCCCTTTTAATTCCGAACGCCATCGGCCACCTGCTTTTTGATTTCTTCGTATTTGGCGTGCCATTCGGGATAAATCTTTTTGATGGACACTGGTCGGAAGTTGTCTTTTTTGACCACGACATGTTCAGAGATTGCGGTAGCGGCGATCGTTCCATCTTCATGGAGAATTTCATAGCCATATTTGGTCCGCAACCGGCCATGCTCCTCGACCCACGTCCGGACAACAGCTTTCTGTCCATAGCGGAGTGCCGCCTTATACTGGATGGAGATGTCTGTTACGGGGGATAAATACCCGTCCTTTTCCATACCTGCATAGGTGAATCCCAGGTCTTCAATGAGCTTTGTACGGCCAATTTCCAGCCAAATGATGTAGTTGGCATGATAGACCACACCCATTTGATCGGTTTCTGCGTAACGGATTTCTATTTCTTTTTCACTTATGTACATGTCCATTTCACCTCTACATTAGTATACAAGAAATCTCATTCTTTATGTAACAGAAAAGGCTGCCGGGGAATTCCCCGGCAGCCTTCACATGAATAAATCTTATACTTCTAGCAATTTGTTGCGCAGCACCATTTGCAGGATGCCGCCGTGGCGGAAGTAATCCACTTCGACTTCAGAATCGAAACGTGCCAATACTTTGAACTCAGTCACTTTACCGTCTTCAGCAGTAGCTGTAACAGTAAGGACGTCGCGAGGTTTCACGTCATCAGTCAAGTTGACGCTGATTGTTTCGCGGCCAGTCAAACCAAGAGAATCCGCGCTTTCGCCATTGACGAATTGCAATGGAAGAACACCCATCATCACAAGGTTTGAACGGTGAATACGCTCATAGCTTTCAGCGATAACTGTTTTGATGCCTAGAAGGAATGTACCTTTAGCAGCCCAGTCACGTGAAGAGCCCATGCCGTAATCTTTACCAGTCAAGACAACAAGTCCTGTGCCTTGCTCCTGGTACTTCATAGCAGCATCGTAGATCGCCATTGTTTCGCCCGTTGGCCAGTAAGTTGTGTAACCGCCAGTTGTGCCTGGAGCTACTTGGTTACGGATACGGATGTTAGCGAAAGTTCCGCGCATCATAACTTCGTGGTTACCGCGGCGAGATCCGTAAGAGTTGAAATTACGTGGCTCTACGCCGTTTTCACGAAGGTATAGGCCTGCTGGCGTATCTTTGCCGATGGCACCAGCTGGTGAAATGTGGTCAGTCGTGATAGAGTCTGCAAATTTCGCAACTACACGAAGGCCGGATAGTGCTTGGATCGGTGCCGGTTCCTTAGAAAGACCTTCAAAGAATGGCGGGTTTTGGATATAAGTTGATGTTGCATCGAACTCATACAATGAATCGTCGTTAGTTTCAATCGCATTCCATGCTTCGTTCTCGTTGAATACGTGCTCGTATTCTTTGCGGAACAATTCTGGAGTAACTGTGTCTTTAACGACTTGTTTGATTTCTTCAGTTGAAGGCCAGATATCTTTGAAGAAGACATCTTTTCCTTCTTTGTCTTTGCCGATCGGCTCAGATTCAAAGTCGATGTCCACAGTTCCAGCAAGTGCATAAGCAACAACAAGCATTGGAGATGCCAAGTAGTTAGCTTTAACAAGCGGGTGGATACGTCCTTCAAAGTTACGGTTACCTGACAATACAGATGATACCAATAGATCGTTGTCCAAGATCGCTTCTTCAATTTCAGGAAGCAATGGACCCGAGTTACCGATACATGTTGTACAGCCGTAGCCAACAAGGTTAAATCCGATTTGGTTCATGTAGTCCAACAAACCAGAATCGTTCAAGTAACCTGTAACGACTTTAGATCCCGGCGCCAATGAAGTTTTCACGTAAGCAGGTGGAGTCAATCCTTTTTCTACTGCTTTTTTCGCTACTAATCCAGCACCAAGCATTACGTACGGGTTAGAAGTGTTTGTACAAGACGTGATTGCCGCAATCGCCAATGCACCAGTCTTCATTTCGGCAGTTTTGCCGTCTTTGAAGTTAACTGTTGCTGTTTTCGCGATTTCAGCTGCATCAAGTGCAAAACCATGTGGTCCTTCTTCGCCTGTTACAGCTTTGTTGAACTCAGGTTTCATTTGAGACAAAGGAATCAAATCCTGTGGACGTTTTGGTCCAGCAAGGTTAGGTTCGATTTCAGAAAGATCGATTTCCACAAGGTCTGTGTAGATCGGATCTTCGTTGTCAACTGTGAAGAACATGCCGTTCTCCTGCAAATATTTTTTAGTGACAGCGATTTGGTCTGCATCACGTGCAGTCAAACGCATATAGTCAAGCGCTTCTTCGTCAACTGGGAAGAATCCGCAAGTTGCGCCGTATTCTGGAGCCATGTTGGCAATCGTTGCACGGTCAGCAAGTGGCAATGTTGTAACACCAGGGCCGAAGAACTCAACAAATTTACCTACAACACCTTTTTTACGCAAAGTTTGTGTAACTTTCAACGCCAAATCGGTTGCAGTAGCACCGTTTGGAAGTTCGCCAGTCATTTTAACTCCGATAACTTCAGGAATCGGGAAATATGAAGGCTGCCCAAGCATACCGGCTTCTGCTTCGATACCGCCTACGCCCCATCCAAGAACACCGATTCCGTTGATCATTGTCGTATGTGAATCTGTACCGACTAATGTATCAGGGAATGTTTCGAAAGTACCATCCGCATTTTCAACAGCATGGACAACGTTTGCAAGATACTCAAGGTTTACTTGGTGAACAATACCAGTTGCGGGTGGAACTGCACGGTAGTTGTCATAAGCTTTTTGAGCCCAGCTAAGGAATTGGTAACGCTCAGCGTTGCGGTCGAATTCAAGTTCCATGTTAATGCGTAGTGCATCTTGTGTTCCGTAGTTGTCAACCTGTACCGAGTGGTCAATAACCAGATCCACTGGAATTTCAGGGTTGATTTTGTTCGGGTCTCCACCCATTTCAGCCATAGCTGAACGAAGTGCAGCCAAATCAACGACTACTGGTACGCCTGTGAAATCCTGAAGGATAACGCGTGACGGCTTGAATGGAACTTCAGCTTCTTTGTTAGCGTCTTTGCCCCATTTTGCTAATTCTTCAACGTGCTCATCTTTGATTACGTACCCGTCGTGCTGACGCAATACGGATTCCAATAGGACTTTGATTGAATAAGGAAGGCGTGATACTTTAGCGATCCCTGCTTCTTCTAATGCTGCTAAACGATAATAGTTAAACGTTTTGCCATTTAGCTCAAAAGAAGTGCGGCTGTTGTGCAAACTGCTCTTTGCCATTTGTGTGTTCCTCCTTTAAATCTTCTGAAAAGGCTCGTGACAGCACTTTTCTCCTCTTCCATCATACCTAATGCTTGAGCATAAGTAAATTACATTAAAATTATACAATGTGATAAGTTTTTCGAATGACTTTCTTTCGACTCAATCGAGTTTGCTTAAGGTCTCTTGCAGTTGCTTGAAATGGCGCTTTTCGTGTAAGCCCACAAATGGAAACCACTGGACCAGAGGTACTTTCCCAAAGACCGGGTGCGGCATTGATTTTTGTTTCAGCTGTTCAGGCGTAGCCTGGCTGTACACTTCGTACAGGAAATTATGGGAAGCATTCAGGCGTTCTTTCATTTCTTCGAGTGTAACAAAGTCTTCGGTGGGCACTACGTGTTTCGGAGCATCCACTTTAAAAGAACGGCTGACAGTCAACGCAATCGGTTTTTTCACCGCTTTTTCACCAGTTTCTTTTTTCAGCTCACGGGATACGCCTTTGGCGACAGTTGTCTCCATTAATTGAAGATGATCCAAGATTTGAATAGGTGACCATTCTTCAGGTGTCGGTTTTCTGTTCAGCTTTTCATCAGGCATCCCTTCTACGGCCTGCAGAATCTGGTTCCTGATTTTGGCATTGTCTTCTTTGAACATATCAGTATGCACCTTCGTTTCCTCTAATTGCCTATCCTTATTAACATACCCTAAATCGAATGGTTTATATACATTTATGGCGATAGATTTTCTTTTCTCTTCTATAGAAAGAATAAAAATGAGATTGGTTTCTTCAAAATAGGAACGAAAGGGAAAATACGTTCTATTTACCTGTATTAATGGTATAATTTAAGGAAATCCCTTAGAAGAGGTGACGCTTTATGCCTTATGGTTACGAGAAATTCCGATTGGACAACGGCATCAGCCCCAACACGGTTGTCCATGAAGTCCAATTGATCCGCTCGCTCTTCGCTTTTCTTAGGCATACGTACAAAAGACCGGTGGAACCTCACGAAATCCGTCCTTCCGATATTCAGCAATTTCTGCAGGACCAGCACGCTGCCGGCATCAAAGACAGCACACTGAACCGAAAACTGATCTATATAAGAAGATGGTTCGATTATATGTGGCAGATCGGACGCATTCCCAACGATTTTATGCCCAAGTTCAAATTCAACAGAAAACTGGATTTGACCCCTTCCGATATTCACTTGGATTACGAAGACCTGCTGAAAAAGAAAGACGCGGTGCTCGAAGCCGATCACCTTTCATTAAATGCTAAGATTTTATATATCCTTTACCTGCGCGGCCTTCGCCTGCGGGATATGGTGGCTATTGATATCGATAACTTTGATGACCGAGATGGTCAGCTGGCGTTGGCAGTCGAGAAAAAAGACGGCTATCAATGCCGCCTTGAATTCACAGACAAAGAAATCCCTGTTATGTTGGATGGAATTGAACGCGCCGTCTTTCGCGGTACGCCTTACCTGTTATCTTCGAAAGTGAAAAATGAATACACCATGTTCCAGATGGGTTCATTGTCCGATTACACCGAAGCCCTTTCCTCGTTTGTCGGCATGCCCATGAGGTCAGGTGATATTCGTTTTGCTTATGTATATTACCTTTACTCTGTGGAGCATAAGAATTTGGAAGAAATCCAGGAAATTTTAGGAGTTTCACTCGACTCCGCATCCCGAATCCTAAAAGATTCTTTGGTCCGCCTGAAAAGAGGCACCCATTAAAAAAGCCTATCCCATTGAAAACGGGATAGGCTTTTGCTTGTTTCGCTTCATGTCAAGAAACCGAAATCCAATGCAAAATTAAAAATAAGCAATGTATGAAGGACCACAAATATTAAAGCTTGTCTGTCAAGCTTCTCAACATTTTCGTATTGCATCAAGACCACCCCTCCCTTATGAATAGTCTGATTATACTGAATTCGAATGAAGATGGCAAGCATTGTTTCTTTCTCCTGCTTTTAGCTATAATCAAGAAAAAGGATTGGAGTGATTTTATGAAGAAAGCATTATTGGTTGTCGACTATACAATAGATTTTGTAGCAGATGATGGAGCCTTAACCTGCGGAAAACCAGGACAGGCTATTGAAGAAGCGATTTGCAATCTGACAGAAGAATTTTTGACTGAAAAAGAGCTGGTGGTTATGCCGGTTGATCTTCATGAAAAAACCAACGCCTTTCATCCGGAAGCAGAACTCTTTCCTCCCCACAATATAAGAGGAACTGCCGGAAGAGAACTTTATGGCCGCCTAGCAGAAGTCTATAAAGCCAATGCCGACCGGATCATTTGGATGGACAAAACCAGATACAGTGCATTTGCCGGTACCAACCTGGAATTGCTGCTGCGGGAACGAAAAATTGAAGAAATCCATATCGTAGGCGTTTGTACAGATATCTGTGTACTGCATACTGCGGTCGATGCCTATAACAAAGGCTATAAAATATTCATTCATGAAAATGCTGTTGCAAGTTTTGATCAAGCTGGCCATGATTGGGCCCTGCGCCACTTCAGCACTACCTTGGGCGCACACGTTTTATAACTTTTTTTCTCTTTTATGTTTCAAACGTCCTGATTCCGGTTATACCTAGAGTGTAGCACTTATTCATTACATTAAAAGGAGCTGGAAAAAATGGGTTTTATTTTATACCTTATTATGGGCGGTATCATCGGTTGGATCGCAGGAATGATTTTAGGTAAGGATGTTCCAGGCGGCATTATCGGTAACATCATCGCAGGTATCGTAGGTGCCTGGTTAGGTGGATTGATTCTAGGAGATTTAGGTCCTGTCATTTGGGGCGTAGCTATTATCCCTGCATTAATCGGTGCTTTGATCTTCGTATTCGTTCTTAGCCTGATTATGGGATCTATGAGAAAAGGCCGTAGAGCCTAATAAAAAAAGAGTGGACATATGTCCACTCTTTTTTTTGCCGTCAATTATAATCTTCTTCGTAAAGATGATAATAATGAAGAACATCTGCTACGTATTCCTCACTATGGTTGTACTGGAAAATCGCTCTTTCCAAATCCCCATCCGCTGCTCCATTTAGGGACAGATAGTTGGCTGCACTGTACAGTGCATCCGTTAAATTATAAGGATCTGCTATGCCGTCTCCATTGCCGTCAACTCCATAACCGCCATAATAAGCGATTACTTCGAGGTTGGTCTTGTCTTCTTCGCTGATCTCGCCTTGGCCTTTCCCAGAACAAGTCGGATGTCTCCATCCCACAAACGTACAAGGCATAAATTGCAGATGCCCTTCTGCCCCTACTGGAGACAGCAACGGATCCATTGTCGAAAATCTTGTTTCGATCCGGTGATGCGCAGCCAGCAACGTCCATGGAATGCCATATACTTCAGCCGCATCTTTGTAAAGCGGAATATTTTCTTCTGGAAATTCCATCTCTATCAAGTGGCTTGGTGCTTCTTTGAGCGTAGTGAACACAGAAGCCGAATTGGCCAGCATAAAAACAAGGATTCCTAGTGTCGCTAAGACAATGGCCCCTGGCACCAAAAGGATCAGGCAACCGATTTTCCGCTTCCATTTCATGGGTAGTTTCTTTTTTTTCATTTACACACACCTATTATCCCGTTTCAACAGACAACATAACTCCACTTTTCCAAGCGGAAATAGCTAGCTGTTAAAGCTTGATTAAATACTGACAATCAATAGAGACGAGTCCCTAATGATTTAAGTTGCTTTTTATCTATATCTTTTAGTGTAACATAGCTTCCAGACTATATCGTTCCATACACCGGTGCTCTTTCAAAAGCACTCTTGTATTTCTTTATTTTTCAGAATATTTCTGATAAACTAAACAAATGAACAGAGGAGGTGAATACTATGTGGGAAGATTTTAAAAAGTTCGCCTTAAAAGGAAATGTCCTTGACCTTGCAGTAGCAGTCGTTATCGGTGCCGCTTTCGGGAAAGTTGTTTCTTCTTTGGTGGAAGACATCATTATGCCACTGGTCGGGATTTTGGTCGGTGGAATCAGCGTGGAGAATTGGAGCTATACCTTCAATGACGTAGTCTTGAATTACGGGCTATTTATCCAAGCTATCATCGATTTTTTTATTATTGCATTCTCCATCTTCATGGTGATCCGCGTTTTCACCAAACTGAAACGCAAAAAAGATGTACCTGCCGACGAAGAACCGGAAGTCCTGGACAAAACTCAGGAAATCCTTCTCGAAATCAGAGATCTTTTGGGCAAAGAAAAAACCGGTCTTTGACCGGTTTTTTACTTCCCTTCAATTAATCCGCGCAAGTCTTCCTTGATCTCTTCTACCGGCACATCTTCAAAACCGTCGTAATTATGGGCAACGGTTCCTTCTTGATCCACTAAATAAAAAGCGGTACCATGAATGACCTGATCACTTTCAGGATCATTTTTGACAAAAGAACTGAAATTATCTTTCGCAAATTCAGCTATTTCGGGTTGTGTATACCCCGTCAACAGGTGCCATTTTGATTCATCAGGAACCGAATACTTCGCTAAATAATCTTGCATCGTCTCAGGCGTATCCACAGTCGGATCGACACTGAACGCTACTATTTTATAATCTTCAATTCCCTCAGCTTCCAACTCTTCCTGAATCCCGCTTAAATTGAAAGTCATTGGCGGACAGACAGTTTCACAATTCGTGAACATAAAAGTCGCCAGCCATGGCGTTCCTTTTAAATCTTCAAGAGACACCGGTTCTCCCCGATGGTCTGTATAGGAGAAATCCTCAATTGTTGAACTGCCGCATGCTGTTAACAGCAGAACCAGGCTGAGCAAAGCCAAAAAGTAAGTATATCGCATAAAATGCCCTCCACTCTTCCGTCATCCTTATCATAGCGAAAGCGCAGAATCCGCACAATACATATCGCGCTGCCATTGTCACGAATTTGTGAAGTCAGGACAGCTTTAATGTAATCAATGCGTCATGAATCGCGACCAGTTTCGTTTCCACACGATGCATCAAATAAAATGACACAAAAATGGGGAATCCGAGTTCTTGGATCCATTGCATCCACTCAGCCATAGTTTCACTCCTTTCTACTGAAAAAGAAGCTCTCCCAAATCAGGAGAGCTTCTTGCTTATACTGCGTACTCTACAATATTCCGTTCAACCACACGCGCACCTTTTACCGATGCGAATGAAGAACCTTCCACTTCAAAAATATCCTGAGCGATGATTGCCTGCATTCCTGCCAGCAATTCTGCATCGTTGATATTTTCCCGTGGCTCTTCTACAGTCAAAGTGACGTCTTTCCCAGCAGTGGTTGTAAAAATCAATTCCAATGTTTTAGCCATTTTCCATTCCCCCTATGCCGATTATTGGTAGATCGTGATGGTCGATTGTTTCTCGACATCCATCAACGTTCTTGTTCCGAAATTTGCCAGTACAGCTGTTGCTCCGAAAATGTTGTCTGTGGCTGCTGTTTCTTTCACATTGTGGTACGCTTTAATCTTTTTCTTTACTTTGCCGTTGGCATCCAAGCCGTTTTCGTAAGTGCAACGGATGCTGGCGTTTTTAAAATCACTAAAGGCCATGTTTACCACCTCCTTTCATTCGCTATATAGACACAGATGAAAAAAAGAGATACATTTTTAATGAATTTCTTTTCAAACCCTTCTATAATAGAAGTAATGGGAAAAACGAGGTGAAACAATATGGAACTGAGTGGCTGGTTTTTATGGTTTATCCTATTTTGGGTTGTGGTGCTGGTTGGGTTATTCGCGATTGGCGGATATTTCATGTTCAGAAAGTTCCTCAAGTCCATGCCAAAGGAAGATGGCCTTTCAGATTTGAACTGGGAAGAATATTATGTCGATAAAACCATCCATTTATGGGGGGATGAAGAAAAAGCGATGTTGAATGAGCTGGTGCAACCTGTTCCTGATTTATTCCGTCCGGTTGCAAAACAGAAAATCGCGGGCAGGATCGGACAGGTTCTGCTTGAAGAAAAAGCTAAAAAGATGAAACTGGAACATATTATCCGTGGATACATCCTGGCAACACCAAAGCGTGACCATAAGTTTTTGCGGAAAAAGTTAGCTGAACTCAAGATTGACGTAAGCCCTTACGAGCAATATTTTGAACAATAAAAAGCGCTGCTCCCTTAGATGGGAACAGCGCTTTTACCTTTTGCTGCGATTTTTTTATATTGCCAAAGCATGCTCAAACGCCATGGCCAAAGCATTCCGAATGCCAGAATCCAGAACATGCCTCCTAATTCGCCGACATCAATGCTAGAGCTTAATACCACTTTTCCAACTACGCGCAGAAGCAATAGCCCAAACAGGATGAAAACAAAGGCTTTCGATTGTTTCAAATAAATTTCACCATCACGGACTTCGAATTTCGAAGTCCAAATCAAGACAGTCGAGAAAAGAATACCGACACCTAATGCTTCGAGAATCTGTATAGGTGCTACACGAAAGATTGGAAAAATGAACATTAACGCACCAGTCGACATGAAGAAAGGCGGCAGAATGATTTTTTTGACCGATGCCGGTTTTTTTGCCGATTTCGAACGGACAAACATGGCTAATAACCCCATAGCGAATGCCCCGGCGGTAGTGATAATCAAATAGACTTCTGAAGGAATCTGATCAAACATTCAAACTCTCCTCCAGTTCATCCAACCGGTGGCGCAATTCATCGATAGGCACGAACCGCGCCCATCGTTGAATTTCTTTCCCTTGACGGAACAACAGGATAACCGGTGCAGTAAAAAGCATCAACTGTCCTGCCAATTCCGGCACTTTTGCCGCATTAACCAAATAGAAAGGCAGCCCGTAATCGGATTCGAACGCTTCGACCTGCGGACGCAACCCTTCACAAACCGAGCAATTTTCCGTTTTTACAAATAACAGAAATGATTGCTCTTGTGCAATTTTTGATTGATATTCTTCTATCGCAGAAATGATTTCCATCTTGCTCACCTACTTAGTTGTTGTTTTAAAATCCTTGGAAATCACCAAAGACTGGGCTCATGATCCGGATTAAATACGTCAAACCGTCGAAGAACAGCAGAATTCCGACTGCAATCATAATGTAACCGCCAATATTCATGATTTTCTTGTTATGCTTGCGCAGCCAACCCATACGCGTCACGAAGAACGATAGGACGAAGAATGGAATCGCAAACCCTAAAACATAAGCCAGCATGTACCAGACACCTGATCCCGGATTGGTGGCAGCAAGAGCGTAAATAGCTGCTGTAATCGGTCCTGTGCAAGGTGTCCATCCAGCTGCAAATGCCAATCCGATAACAAATGTCCCAAAAAATCCGGAAGGCCGGTTTTTAAATGAGAACTTGCGGTCCTGCATAAGGAATTTCGGTGAGAAGACACCAACAATCATCAATCCGAATAAGACGATGAAGATTGCGCCTACCTGTCGAATCAATTCATCATATCGGATAAACCATTCATAGAAAAATGAAGTACTGAATCCGAGGGCTATAAAAATTGTTGAAAACCCTAAAAGGAAAAACAAGGTGTGGAACATGCCCCGGCGTTGCATGACTTTTTTATCGTTTTTGATTTCATCCATGGTCATACCTGTTATATAGGATAAAAATGCAGGATACAAAGGCAAAGTACAAGGTGAAACAAAACTTAAAAAGCCGGCTCCAAAAGCCAAAAATAAATTGATATCAGATGCCACTGGTAATTCTCCTTCCTATACTTCTCCCATCTTACCAAATATTTATGCGAAACACCGCCCTTGCGCCTGTGAAATCTTTGTGGACAAATGCCTAATTGTTCTCTTTGGTAGCTTAAACCCCTGCTGAATGTCTCTTTTTCTGTTTTGCCACTGTTTTTTTCTTGTTGACGTGTTTAGGTTTTAGCCTAAAACCTTTTGTAGTTTACTACATAGTAAGTAAAAAAGAGCATTACTTAAAATCGGATAAAATTTATGAAATAAAAAAGAACGGCCTGAGCCGTTCATTTTCACTCAACAATACCATTCTGAAGCAAATACATTTTGTGGTACAGTCCGCGTTGATAAAGCAGCTGCTGATGTGTTCCTTGCTCGACGATTTCGCCGTTATGCAGCACCAAAATCAAATCCGCATCCTGGATGGTGCTGAGCCTATGCGCAATCGCAATCGTCGTTCGTCCACGCCGCATGCGCTCCAAACTGGCTTGAATAGCCACTTCAGTTTCCGTGTCAATGTTCGCGGTGGCTTCATCGAGCACCAGAATCTTGGGATCGGTTGCCATCGTCCGCGCAAATGCCACCAATTGACGCTGCCCGCTCGAAAATGTCGAGCCCCGTTCTGTAACTTGCTGGTTATAGCCTTGCGGCAAAGTTTCAATAAACGGGTTGGCCTGTACAAATACTGAAGCTTTTCGGACCTCATCGTCCGTCAGTGTTTGATCATACAACCGGATGTTGCTGGCGATCGTTCCGTAAAACAAGAAAGGATCTTGCAGCACCAACCCCATTTTCCTGCGCAGTTCATCTGTTTCATATTCTTTTACTGAGTTGCCGTCAATCAGGATTTCCCCTTTTTCGAATTCATAAAAACGCAGCAATAAATTAATGATGGAACTTTTTCCGCTGCCGGTGTGGCCGACTAAAGCGATCGTTTGCCCTGGCTTAGCTTTAAAGGAAATATTCTTCAGCACTTCCTTATTGCCATCATAGGAAAAACTGACATTGCGAAATTCGATTTCGCCATTTGTGATTTCACCAGCAGTGCCAAACTGCCGGGGTGCTTTCTCCTGTTCATCCAGCAGCAAAAAGACGCGGGAAGCAGCCACGATCGCTTGCTGAAAAATCGACAGCCGCTGCATCACTTGATTGATCGGTTCAAAAAAGCGATCGATGTATGTCACGAATGCATAGATGACGCCGACTTCCACCGTGTTTGAAAATGAGGTGATGCCGAAATAACTGAGCAGCATGATGAGCGCCAATGCGTAGACGAGGTCAATCGCTGGACGCAGCAGCAGACCATCAATTTTGATATTGCGTTTTCCGGCCTGCCAATGTTTGTCGTTGATCTCATTAAACTCATCTTTCAGCCTTGTCTCCTGGCCAAAAGCCTGGATCATCCCCATCCCCTGAATTGATTCGGATAATTTGGCATTCAATTGCCCGAGGCGTTCCCTTAGATCCTGGTAAAATACCGAGCTGTATTTTCGGTACAGGTAAATGATCCACCCAAGAATCGGCAACAGCAGAAGGGTAATAAGGGCCAATCGGAAATTCAGGAAAAACATGGCGATGTAGACGCCGACAATCAAAAAGGCGCTTTGGATAAAGCCGATAAGGACAGTGACGAACATTTCCTTGATGGCTTCGGTGTCATTGGTGACGCGAGAAACGATGCCGCCTGCTGGAGTCTGGTCGAAATAACGCATCCCCAACCCATGCACTTTCGCAAAAGCATCAATCCGCAACTGCTGAATAATCTTTAATGCCGCTTCCTGAAATTTCAACAGTTGAAAATAACTGATGATGACATTGGATGTTTGAATAAACAAATAAGCGCCTGCCAATCCTATAATCGGCCCTGTCGGAAAGTTTCCGGGCGTCAAATAATCATCGATGAATATTTTAATGAGCAAAGGGCCAAGGACATCTCCAAGCACCGTCAAAATCAACAGCCCCATCGCCAAAATCAGCATTTTCTTATGCGGCACCAAGTATTTCAGCAAGCGTCTGAACACAATCAATTGGTCCCGTCCGGTAAGTTCCTGTTGTTTTTGAGTTTCTTTAGCCAACATTACAACTCGCCTCCCTGTTCGACGAGCGCTTCCAATCGCTGCAGCTCATACATTTCATAGTATTGCCCTTTTTTCTTCATCAATTCTTCGTGCGAACCGATTTCCGCAATGGTGCCTTTGTCCATCACCAAAATCTGATGGGCATGTTGGATGGCGCTTAAACGGTGTGAAGTGATGATGGTGGTTTTTCCGCTCCGTGTCGTCTTCAGTGACTGCAAAATCGCTTCTTCTGTCTTGGCATCCACGGCAGACAGCGAATCATCCAAGATCAGCAGCTCCGGCTCTTTCAGCAATGCCCGTGCAATCGAAATCCGCTGTTTCTGCCCACCAGACAACGACACGCCGCGCTCTCCCACCATTGTTTCATAGCCTTCCGTAAAGTTCTCGATGTCTTCATGAATATGGGCCAATGATGCAGCTTCCTGAATTTCCTGGAGACCGGCATTTGGCTGCGCGAATGCAATGTTACCGGCAATGCTTGTCGAAAACAGGAAATGGTCCTGTGGGACATAGCCGATCGCCTGACGCAAACGCTGCATTTTATAGGAATCGATCGATATTCCGCCAAATAGGATCAAACCTTCATAATCATCAAATTCCCTTAGCAGCAGACGCAGGATAGCGGATTTCCCCGAACCGGTCTTGCCTGCAATTCCCAAAGTTTCACCTTGTTTGACAGTAAAGTGGACATCTTTAAGCGCCGCCCGCTCGTCACCGGTGAATTTGAATTGGTAAATTGAAAAGGACAAGCTTCCCGAAGGTTCTTCATCGACGGCATCATCGCGGTCATCGATATCAACCGGTTCTGCCAGCAATGCCCGAATGCGGTCATAAGAGGCACGCCCGCGTTCCACAATATTGAACAGCCAGCCGAACGCCAACATCGGCCATACCAAAAGCCCGAGATAGGCAGTAAAAGCGACCAAATCTCCGATGGTCATCTCCCCATTCACGACGAAATAAGAGCCGAAACCGATGGCCAGAAAATAACAGATGCCGATAATCGCGGAAATTGTCGGATCGAATAAAGAGTCGACACGCGCCACTCGGATATTCTCTTCCACCACACGTTCCGATAAACTTTTAAAATCATCGATGTCTTGTTGTTCCTGGCCGAAGGTTTTGATGACCTTCATTCCGGAAATGCTTTCCTGGGTTTTGTCATTAAGCCCTGAAAAAGCCTGCTGTGCCCCGTGAAACCGCTCGTGCATCAATTTTCCGTAATAATTGGTCATATAAGCCATCAACGGCATCGGCAACAGCACAATCAAAGTCAATTTCCAATCAATGGTGAGTGCCATGGCCGCGATGACGAAGCCGCCGGTCGCGATGGAGTCGACCAGCGTCAGTACACCCGCACCCGCTGTCTGTTGCACCCCCTGCAGATCATTGGTGGCATGTGCCATCAAATCACCGACACGACGTTTTTGATAGAAAGCCGGAGACATCTGTGTAAAATGCTGAAACAGCTGTGCCCGCAGATTACGTGCCAAAATGATGGAGGAACCGAATATCAACAGACGCCAAATGTAGCGCAGCACGTACATCACTAAAGCGGCGCCAGCCAAAATGGCCAACCATGTCGCAAGGTATTCCGGCGTCAAGCTGCCTTCACTGATGCGGTCCACTACAAATCCGATAATGCGCGGAGGCAATACACCAAGAAATGCCACCATCAGCAACAGCAGGATCCCCAATGTGTATTGCTTTTTGCGTTCTTTGAAAAACCAGCCTAGCTCCCAAAAGACTTTCATCGCATCTTGCCCCTTGCTTTTTAATGTTTTACTCATAACCCACTGAGCCATTTTTTAGTTACGTGAATAATGGGACTTTTTTTGCCTGCCGTTCATGCAAAACATAGACAAATTCAGCTGGTACCGATATTTTTATCTCATATATTTTACCAAAGCCTGTTAACTATTGGAAAGAGAATATTTCGATTTGCAAAATAAATCAGTCTTGCGGCTGAACTTCTTTTTCTCTGTATACCTCAATCATTCTTCAGAAAAAAAGGCAAAAAAAATAAAAGCCGATTTTCCATAGGGGAAGAGGAAAATCGGCTTTTATGGACCGGCAGCGGGTACCAACCGCCAACGGCTTTATAGAGATGGACTTTTTACCCGATGAGCTGCTTGGCAAGTCCCAATTGATGATGTACTTGTTCAAAACCAGTGCCGCCCAGTGAGTTTCTTCGCTCTACTGCAGTTCTCGGCATCAACGTATTGTATATGTCTTCATCGATCAATGGACTTGCTTCCTGCAAATCTGCAAGAGGCAGGTCTTTTAAGAAATAACCGCGCTGGATGCATGTGAAAACCAGTTTTCCGGTTACATCGTGCGCTTCGCGGAACGGCATGCCTTTGGCAGCGAGGTAATCCGCCAATTCCGTCGCATTGGAGAAATCCGAATGAACGGCTTTTTCCATGGAATCGGTACGGACGGTCATGGTGCGGATCATGCCTTCGAAAATCGGCAGCGATCCCATCAGCGTATGGACCGTATCGAACATCCCTTCTTTGTCTTCCTGCATGTCTTTATTGTAAGCAAGCGGAAGGCCTTTCAAGGTAGTCAGCAAGCCAAACAGATTGCCGTAGACACGGCCTGTCTTACCGCGGATCAACTCCGCCATATCCGGGTTTTTCTTTTGGGGCATGATGCTCGATCCCGTTGAGAAGGTATCATCCAGCTCGATAAAGCGGAATTCTTCGCTTGACCACAGAATGATTTCTTCCGCAAAACGGGACATGTGCATCATCAGCATGGACGCATTGCTGAGGAACTCCAAAATAAAATCACGGTCGCTGACAGCATCCAAGCTGTTCTGGTAAACGTTTGAAAAGCCCAATAGCTCGGCTGACAATTCACGGTCAATCGGGAAAGTCGTGCCCGACATCGCTCCCGCTCCAAGCGGAGAAATGTCAATACGCTTCAACGATTCCGTTAACCGCTGTTTGTCGCGCTGCAGCATCCAGAAATACGTCAACAAGTGATGGCCGAAGGAAATCGGCTGGGCACGCTGAAGATGGGTATAGCCCGGAACAACCGTTTCTACATGCGTTTCCGCTTGTGCCACAATAGCATCCTGGAACGCCGTGATGGCTTCGATGATTTCCTGGACGCGGTTTTTTAAATACAGATGCATATCAGTTGCTACCTGGTCGTTTCGGCTTCTTGCAGTGTGCAGCTTGCCGCCGACAGGTCCGATTTCATCTATTAAATGCTTTTCCAAGTTTAAGTGGATGTCTTCATTCGATACACTGAACTCCAAATCGCCGTCCCGTGCTTTTTGTTTCAGCGTTTTAAGACCCGATAAGATCAGATTTGCATCTTCTTCCGGAAGGATGCCACAGGCAGACAGCATTTTTACATGCGCCGTACTGCCTTCCAGATCCTCCATCACCAATTTTTGATCGTAGGAAATTGAAGCACCGAACTCATCGACCCACTGTTCGGCCGATTTTTGAAAACGGCCGCCCCACAGTTTGGTCATGCTTTCACCTTCTCTTTCAAATCTTCAGGTACTGTAACTTCTTTTTTATTGACCATCGAGTTGACAACTGTTGGAAGGCCCCATAATTCGATAAAGCCGACTGCAGATTCATGGTTGAATGTATCATCCGTAGAATAAGTCGCCAATTGCTCACTGTATAGAGAATTAGGTGATTTACGGCCTTCAATGATTGCATGTCCTTTAAACAATTTCACACGTACAGTTCCGTTGACATAAGCCTGTGTTTCTTTCAAGAATGCTTCGAGCGCAACACGCAATGGAGAGAACCATAGTCCTTCATAGATCAATTCTGTCAGTTTCTTCTCAATAACCGGCTTGAAATGAGCCATTTCTTTTACCAATGTGATGTCTTCCAACTCTTTATGCGCAGCAATCAATGTCATGGCAGCAGGAGCTTCATAGACCTCACGCGATTTGATGCCGACCAATCTGTTTTCGATATGGTCAATTCTTCCCACTCCATGCTTGCCGGCAATTTCATTTAGTTCAAGGATCAAGTTAGAGAATGAGTACGAAACGCCATTCAATTGAGTCGGTACGCCATTGACGAATTCAATTTCGACGATGTCTGCTGTGTCTGGGGTGTTTTCAAGTGAAGAAGTAATGTCATAAGCTTCTTCCGGCGGTGTAGCCCATGGATCTTCCAATACGCCACATTCATTTGCGCGGCCCCATAAGTTTTGGTCGATAGAAAACGGGCTGTCCAAATTAACCGGAATCGGAATGTTATGCTCTTTTGCATAAGCGATTTCTTCATCACGTGACCAAGCCCATGCACGCACAGGCGCTACCACTTCAAGGTTCGGATTCAATGACTTGATGGATACTTCGAAACGTACCTGGTCATTCCCTTTTCCAGTGCAGCCGTGTGCTACAGCAGTAGAGTTTGTCGCTTCAGCGATTTCTACCAATTTTTTCGAAATCAATGGACGCGATAACGCAGATACTAACGGGTACTTGCCTTCGTATAGCGTATGCGCCTGCAATGATATTAATGCATATTCTTCTGCAAATTCGTCTCTTGCATCGATCATATAGCTTTCAACCGCTCCGACTTGAAGCGCTTTTTGTTTAATGAAGTCCAAATCTTTTCCTTCCCCGATATCCAGGCAAACAGCGACGACGTCGTAGCCTTGTCCCTTCAGCCACGGAATGGCCACTGATGTATCTAATCCACCTGAGTATGCGAGTACAATCTTTTTATTCAATATGAAAACCTCCAATGTATTTTTATGCAATGTTTGAAATGAATATACAAACTATATCATGGATTTTTGCCCAGCGCAAGAGATACAACTATAATTTTTCATGAAAAAAAGCAGCCGCAGCTGCTTTCTTTTTCTTAATTTACTTTATTCTCCGTCAATTGTATAGTCATATGTCTCGAGATCGATCCGCACTTCGGAAATTTCCCCTGATTCCATATTGTTGAAAAGGAAGCCGATTTCATTATCACGGACAATGGGCTGGCCCATCATGATCAGGCGCGGCAATTGTTCCTTGGTAATGAATGCTTCAAGTGCTTCCGATTGTTTGGCTGAATCCTCATCGGTCAGAATCGTCACCGTTTCCGCCTCTCCCTGCATTGGAAAGGACTCTTCAAGAGGCCCCTGGTAATCCAGGCTCACTTTCATTCCAGTTCGTATATCCCGCACTTCAGCTTCCGTCGCTTCGGCGCCATCACTAAATTGAACTTTCACATCTTCGGGAATGCTGAAATAAATACTGTTGATTAAAATATCGGTTTCATTGATCTGTGTAATAAAACCTTCTTCTGTCATGCTTTTCTGTTCGACAGCCATCTCGGCTTGATCGGCTTGTTCTTTTTCAGCCGGCTCAGCTTCTTCATTTGAACATGCTGCCAATAACAGGACACTTGCTAAAAATAAACTCCATTTTTTCAAAACGACCCAATCCTTTTCCTGTAATTTCGTGATGCCAAAACCTATCGACCAGCTAATTTTACCTGTTGTACGGAATAGTTGCAATTGTCAGCAATGAGCCGATTGGCGTTTTTCTTACGCCTGAAAACCAACATATCGCTACGCGCGAATTTTCAATTCATACCTTATTATAATAGAAAATTCCATCCTCACCCAAACGCTCTGTAATCAGACCGTCTTCCAGCAGGTAATCGATTTGCCCGATGGTTTCCGATAGCGTCAGGCCAAGTTCTTTTTCGTAGGCATGGGCAAACAACTCTTTTGTCAGCCCATAGACAGTACGCTCTTCGTCACCGATCATCCCCAACGCTTTCATGGCCCGCTGATGCTGTTTGGTGAGGCGGGCTGTAATCAATTCATCAACATTTCGGATTTCTTCACCGTGCCCGCTGTAGATTACATCCACCGGCATTTTCAGCAAGCGGCTGAGAGATGCATTGTATTGCAGCAGCGATTTCGGCCGCCCTTGTTTCGGATCCAACGGCGGTTCAATCAAAGGATTTGAGGAAACTTTGGCTATAACGTGGTCACCACCGATCATTTCATGCGTTTCTTTATTCCAAAAAGACAAATGGCTCTGTGCATGGCCCAATGTTTCAAGGACTTGCCATTCAGGGTGGCCTGGCAGCGTATCGCCTTCATTAATGGACATATCAAGCGGACGGCTCCCCATCAGATTTAAGGGGCGCTTCATCTTCTTGACCCAAAATTCCAGATCGCCTGGAACCCCTTCTTCTTTTAACCGCTCCAAATAGAAGGCATCATGATAATCAAAGAAATTTTGGTCACGGCGCAACCAAGGATCGTTGTAAGGATGCCCATATAATTTTGCATTTTCGAAGCCGTCCACCCACCCGGCATGATCAGGATGGTGATGCGTCAACACAACTTGTTCTACGTCACCTGGTTCTGCACCAAATTCTTTTAATCCTGCTTTAATGGCCATCCAGGCTTCCGGTGTTTTCGGACCAGCATCAATCAACGTCAGCATATCCCCTTTTAATAGATAGGAATTGACGTCTCCTACCGCAAAGGGTGTCGGAATAATAATCTTATGTAAAGTCAATATGGCCATCTCCTTTAAATGAATCGCTATTCATCCATCATACATGGAAAACGGAATGCCGTCACTTCTTTCAGGCATTTGACAACAAGCCGATTTATCCTCTATAATTCACTATCATATGTGAGCGAAGATAAAGATCAGTACACGGAGTGATGGAGTAAAGAGAGTGCAGCTTTTGCTGAAATGCGCACCCCCTCTCCTCTGTGGAACCTGCTTTTGAGCTGCCGTGAAAACACGGCCGTTTGTCCGCGTTATGGACATCGAGTGGTGTCTTTATGGCAAACTTAGGTGGTACCGCGGAAACAAAGCGTTTTCGTCCTTGTAACAACAGGGATGATTGCGCTTTTTATTATGAAGAAAGTTGGTGAGTCGAATGAAAATCGTATGTGTAGGAGCCGGCTCTATGGCCGAATCGATGATCCATGGCTGGATCAATAAACGAATCATGAAACCGGAAGAAATTTCCGTTATGAACCGATCCGATCATGACCGTTTGGAATTTTTGAGTGATGAATACGGCGTCAATATCGTCTGTCCGGAGAAAACGGAACTGAAAGATGCCCACTTTATCCTCTTGGCGATGAAACCGAAAGATGTGGAAGCAGCGCTAAGCGGAATTAAAGATAAACTGGTTGGCAATACCGTCATCTTGTCAGTCGCAGCCGGTGTATCCATCGACACCATCCAACGGCATGTCGGGAATTTCCCGGTTGCCCGCGCTATGCCGAATACATCTGCTAAAATCGGCAAGTCGGCTACTGGAGTTGCCTGGAGCAAACACGTGTCGCTTGAACAACAGCATGAATTGCGCAAGCTCCTGTCTTCCATCGGCAGCGTGACCGTTGTAGCAGAAGAACAATTGCATGCAGTGACAGGCGTTGCCGGAAGCGGCCCTGCTTATATCTATTATTTCGCAGAAGCGATGACAGAAGCGGCAGTCGCCAATGGATTATCCCATGCCGATGCAAAAAAATTGGTGCGCCAAACTTTTTCCGGTGCAGCCGAAATGCTCCAACAGGAAGATTTCGCGGAACTGCGGATAAAAGTGACGAGCCCGAATGGTACAACAGCAGCCGGCCTCAAGACACTCGAGGAAAATCATTTCAAGGAAACGATTGGAGCTTGTGTGACAGCAGCTTCCCAGCGTTCCCAAGAGCTCGGAAAAGAATTTAAGTAAACTCTTCTGTATAATTTACAGTTGTATCTATAGAGGAGGTTGTCTAATGGCTAAGTTATTTGAACCGTTTGAAATTAAAGATGTCGTTTTTAAAAACCGCATTGTAATGGCGCCGATGTGCATGTACCGAAGTGATAAGGAAGATGGAATGGTGACGGACTGGCATCGCATCCATTACCCAACCCGAGCAGTCGGCGGCGTCGGGCTCATCATCACCGAAGCGACGGCTGTCCAGCCACAAGGACGCATTTCAGCACAAGACCTCGGCATTTGGGATGATCGCCATATAGAAGGGCAAGCAGAAATTGTCCGCCTGATGAAACAGCACGGGGCAAAAACCGGCATCCAATTGGCACATGCCGGAAGAAAAGCAAGAGTTGATGGCGTCATCCATTCAGCGAGTGCATTAGCATTTGATGAGAATTATAAAAAACCGGCAGAAATGGCTCCAGCAGATATTGAAGAAACCATTGAAGCGTTTAAAAAAGGAGCAATCCGCGCCAAAACTGCAGGCTTCGATGTCATCGAAGTCCACGCCGCACATGGCTACTTGATCAACCAGTTCCTATCCCCATTAACAAACAAGCGCACCGACGAATACGGCGGCAATGCAGAAAATCGCTATCGCTTTCTGCGTCAAATTATCGATGCTGTCAATGAAGTATGGAACGGTCCGTTATTCGTCCGAATTTCCGCCCATGACTACAGCAATGGTGGCATGACACCGGAACAATACGTGGAAATGTGCCAATGGATGAAACAACAAGGCGTTGATTTGATCGATGTCAGTTCAGGCGCGGTCGTACCCGCACAAATTTCCGTCCATCCCGGGTACCAAGTGCCGTTTGCAGAGACCATCAAAAAGCAGACTCCAATAGCTACTGGAGCGGTCGGCTTGATCACCAGTGCACTGCAGGCAGAAGAAATCCTTCAGAACGGACGCGCGGATCTGGTCTTCCTAGCCCGTGAATTGCTTCGTAATCCTTATTGGGCATACACAGCTGCGCAGGAACTTGACGCCGATTTAGAGGCTCCAGTGCCTTATAAACGCGGTTGGGTATAAGGCGGTTGCAAAATGTTTGAGATTTAGTATACTAAGGGTAACGTAAAAAAACCGAATGCGTGAGCATTCGGCCAGCTGTATGCCGCCACGAGAGCGGTTGGCTGGAATATAGGCTTAAAAGATAACCGTCATTCCACGCCACATGGGACGGTTATTTTTTTTTGTTGATGACCAAAATCATGGAAACGACAAGTGTCAGAGCGCTGATCGTTATCCCGATACTCGTAAACACGAGACCGAATGATTCTGCTATGGTCATGTTACCACCCCCTTTCCTGGGGAATGGCCAAACCGCCCTCATACAGCTGTACCTTTATTTTAGCACAAAGGGAACATTTGTTCTATTATTTCCATTAAATATTTTAATGCAACCAAAAAAAGCCATCTTTTAGAAACGGCTTTCTTGTTTTTTCCTTATTTTTTTAGCTTGCTGCTGCCACTCGAATTCCGAAAAATCATGTGCAATAAATCCATGCGGATGAACTTCCTTCATCTGCTTCAACAGCATCCGCTCGTCTTCCGGAAGGAAGCGTGCGCTGATATGCGTCATGATTAGCGTATCCACTCCTGCTGCACGAGCCGTTTCCGCCGCTTCGTGGACGGTTGAATGGCCGTATTCAGCGGCCATTTTCTTAGCGGTTCCGTCAAAGGTCGCTTCGTGCACCAGTACATCTGCACCGCGCCCCAATTCTATTGCTGCTTCGCAAAAACGGGTATCCCCGAGAATCGTGACAACAAAACCGGGTTCTTCCGGTTCTGTTACATCCGCACTTCTGACCCAATGCCCCTTAGCTGTTTCAACATCTTCCCCATTTTTCAACTTTGCCAGCAGCGGACCTTTTGGAACGCCCAGCGCCAAAGCTTTTGCAATCAATAATTTAGGCGGTAACGGCTTTTGCGTGATCCGAAAACCATAGGACGGAATCACATGGTCCAACAAGCGCGTTTCCACCACCATCAACTCATCTTCAAACAGTAAACCGTCTGCCAGTTCATGATAAACAATCGGGTATGTCAAGTGGGTTCGACTGAGCGTCAAAGCCATTTCAACAAACTCCCGGATTCCAGCAGGTCCGTATATATGCAGTGTCTCATCGCCCCCTTGGAAAGAACGTGATCCAAGAAGGCCAGGCAGACCGAAAATATGGTCGCCATGCATATGTGTAATGAAAATCTTTTCAATTTTACGCGGTTTCACCGTCGTATGCAGAATCTGGTGCTGTGTCGCTTCTCCGCAGTCAAATAACCACACAGTTCCCCGCTCTTCGAGTAATTTCAAAACCAGTGCAGATGTATTGCGCTGTTTAGAAGGCATTCCGGCACCTGTGCCCAGAAATAATAATTGCATGCTTCCCCTACTTTCTCTCGTGGTCGTGATCATCCAAAAAATCCTTGCTGAAGCTTGTTTTGGAGTCGTAATTCGTTTTTTTGATTTTTGTCCCCCGCGTGAGGACACTTTTGCCGAAACGGCTTTCGAGTTGTGCCATCAAGTCGAGAATCGGCTCTTCCTTGGCATGTTCCTGAAAATTAAAGATTGATAATTGTTCGGTCATATCGCCTTTGTCCGCAACGTTCGATACTGTAACTCCGATTAGCCGCAGGGGTTCTCCGTTCCAATGCCGTGTGAACAATTGCCAGGCATTCCGGTGGATGTCTTCTGCTTTCCAAACGGTATTGTTCAGCGTGACGCTGCGTGATCGGTTTTTCCAATCGGAGCTGCGGGTCTGAATACTGACAGTTGGGCCCGCCAGTTCTTTCGCTTCCAAACGATTGGCCACCTTTTCACTGAGCTGGCGGAACAATGCCTTTAGATTCTGTTCATCCGTTTCATCAATCGGCAAGGTTGTGGATGTTCCGACACTTTTGGTATCGTAAATGGAATCCGGATCCACCAGCCGATCGTCCAAACCGTTCGCACGAGCTTGCAGCCGGATGCCGTTTTTGCCCATTTTTTCCTTGACCAGGCCTTCATTTGCTGTTGCCAGATCTCCAATGGTCTCAATTTTCAAGCCCTTTAATCTGGCTGCCGTACTTTCGCCGATGCCATGCATATCAATTACTGGTTTAGGCCACAACATTGCCTGAATATCCCGTTTCCTTAAAACAGTTATGCCCATGGGTTTTTTCATATCGGATGCGGTTTTGGCCAGGAATTTGTTCGGTGCAATGCCGATTGAACATGGCAGATCCAATTCACTTAGCAGACGCCGTTGGATTTCATCCGCAATTTCCAATGCATGGCGCTGCTCTGTCAATTCCGTCACATCCACATACCCTTCATCTATCGAAACCGGTTCCACCAAATCGGTATAGGAACGCAAAATTTCAAACATCGCTTTGGATGCTGCCCGGTAACGCTCGAAATTCGGCGGCAGCAGCAAAAGTTCCGGATATTTCCGCTTGGCTTCATGTACCTGCATGGTCGTGTAGATCCCATGCGCGCGCGCTTCATAAGAACAGGTAACGATAATGCCTCTCCGTTCTTTCGGATTCCCGGCAATGGCAATCGCTTTTCCCTTCAGTTCAGGATTATGCGATTGTTCGACAGAGGCATAAAAACTATTCATATCGATATGAAAAATAACTCGGCTGGCCATGAAAATCGCTCTTCTTTCCGTTTTCTTTCAGTGTATCAAAAAAAGAGAGAACATACATCCTGTTCTCTCTTTTTTGAAGGCGCTCTTTATTCGATTGATGTTGATTCTTTGACAATTTCAACCAACAGTTCAGCCAATTTCTCAAGCTCTTCAATCGGCATGCGTTCGTTTTTCGTATGGATTTCTTCGTATCCGACACATAGGTTGACGGTCGGGATGCCAAAACCATTGAAGATATTGGCGTCGCTTCCGCCTCCGCTCGTTAGGACCGGAGAAGGACGACCGATTTTCGCAGCCGCTTTCTGGGCAATCTCTACGACCGGGTCCATGTCATCAAAATGGAAGCCCGGATACATCAACTTGACTTCCGTTTCAGCACGTCCACCCAATAGTTCAGCCGTCTGTTCAAAAACGGATTCCATATGGATGGTCTGTGCCGCCAATTTATCTTCGCTGATCGAACGTGCCTCCGATAAAATATTCACTTCATCGCAAACAATATTGGTGGCTTGTCCGCCTTCGAATCGTCCGATATTGGCCGTTGTTTCTTCGTCGATGCGCCCAAGCGTCATTTTAGCAATGGCTTTGGCTGCAATTGTAATGGCAGAAATGCCCTTTTCAGGAGCAACGCCAGCATGGGCTGTTTTGCCATGGATGGTCGTCCATAGTTTCGCCTGATTTGGAGCGGCTGTCACAATACCGCCCACTTTGCCATCGCTGTCCACGGCATAACCGTATTTGGCGATCAATAGAGATGAATCCAATTCCTTGGCGCCGACCAATCCGCTTTCTTCTCCAGCTGTAATCACCAATTGAATATCTCCATGGTCGATTTGCTGTTCTTGAAGAGTGCGGATCATTTCAAACAAAGCGGCAATTCCGGCTTTGTCGTCAGCCCCCAGAATGGTCGTTCCATCCGAATAGACATAGCCATCACGGATTTCAGGTTTGACGCCGACTCCAGGAGTCACCGTGTCCATATGGACCGTAAAGTAGATAGCAGGAACCTGGCTTAACGTGCCGCGCAAAGTTGCAATGATATTGCCTGCGCCATGCCCCGTCACTGCCGCTGATTCATCTACTGCTACATGGAAACCCATCGCTTCAAGTTTGGTCTGCAAAATGGCAGCGATTTCGCCTTCGTGTTTGGTTTCTGAATCGATTTGCAGCAATTCCAGAAACTCGTTCATCAGTCTTTCATTGTTCATTTCTAGCACCTCTTCTATTTCTCTTAAAGCGGCATATTGCCGTGTTTTTTAGCTGGACGTGTATCTTTTTTATTGCGCATCATTTCCAATGCCTGGATCAGTTTGATGCGTGTTTCGCGTGGATCGATGACATCATCGACCATTCCACGTGCTGCAGCCACATAAGGATTGGCGAATTTCACACGGTATTCCTCAATTTTTGCTGCACGTGTTTCTTCCGGGTTATCGCTTGCAGCGATTTCACGTGCAAAAATGATATTCGCTGCGCCATTCGGCCCCATAACCGCGATTTCAGCATTCGGCCATGAGTAAACCAAGTCGGCACCGATCGATTTGGAGTTCAATGCCACATAAGCCCCTCCATAAGCTTTTCTCAAAATCACCGTCATTTTAGGCACAGTCGCTTCCGAGTAAGCATAAAGAATTTTCGCTCCATGGCGAATGATGCCGCCGTGTTCCTGTTTGATGCCTGGGAAGAATCCAGTAACATCTTCAAAAGTGATCAATGGAATATTGAACGAGTCACAGAAACGGATAAAGCGTGCTGCTTTATCAGATGAGTCGATATCAAGTCCGCCAGCCATCACTTTCGGCTGGTTACAGATCAAGCCGACCGTTTCGCCTTTGATGCGTGCTAAGCCGATCACGATGTTGCGCGCAAATTCAGGCTGCACTTCCATAAAGCTGTCCTTGTCGACCACCTGCTCAACCACTTTCCGTACATCGTAAGGACGGATCGCTTCATAAGGAACGACGTCAGCCAAGTCGGGACGGTAATCGTCTTCTTCTCCACCTTCCAGGCGAGGCGGCATTTCCGTATTGTTCTGTGGCAGATAGCTGATCAGTTGGCGTACCATTTCCAGTACTTTCTGTTCTGAATCGCCACGGAAATGAGCGTTTCCGCTAATTGCAGTATGTACTCTCGATCCTCCAAGATCCTCAGAGGAGATTTTTTCACCCGTAACCGTTTCAATGACTTTCGGTCCTGTGATGAACATTTGGCTGGTTTTATCAACCATGAAAACAAAATCAGTGATTGCAGGCGAATATACTGCACCGCCGGCAGATGGTCCCATAATGACTGAAATTTGTGGGATGACGCCAGAATAAATCGAGTTGCGGTAGAAAATTTGGCCATAGCCATCAAGTGACAAGACCCCTTCTTGAATCCGTGCTCCGCCTGAATCATTCAATCCGATAAACGGTGCTCCATTGCGTGCTGCCAAATCCATTACATTGGCGATTTTCTTTGCATGCATTTCTCCAAGTGCTCCACCAAAAACCGTGAAATCCTGTGAGAATAAATAGATTGGCCGGCCGTTTACTTTACCGTAACCAGTGACAACTCCTTCGCCAGGCCCTTTAGCCATACCGAAATCTGTTGTGCGGTGCTCAACAAAAGGACTCAATTCAACGAATGTGCCTTCATCAAGCAATAAATCAATACGTTCACGTGCTGTCAATTTGCCTTTTTGATGCTGTTTGTCTATACGTTCTTCGCCTCCGCCAAGCTCAATTTCACGCTTGCGGTCATACAATTCATTGATTCTTTCGTAAATGTCCATTTCGCCAATCACTCCCAATCACTCTTTTTCACAAAGTTCGTATAATACTCCATTCGATGATTTCGGATGCAAAAATGCCACCATGGCTCCGCCAGCTCCAGGGTTCGGCTTGTCGCTCAAAAGGCGGATGCCCTTGTCGCGCAATTCTTCCATACGCTGTTCGATGTTTTCGACACCAAAAGCGATATGATGAATGCCTTCACCTTTTTTTTCTAAAAATTTGTAAATGGCGCTCTGATCATCCATCGCTTCCAACAATTCCAATTTGACATTGCCGGCATCGATGAATGCGACCCGCACTTTCTGCGACTCAACTTCTTCGATCTTCATAAGCGGAAGCCCAAGCGTGTCCGTGTAATAGGGAAGGACAGCATTCAGATCCCGTACAGCGATTCCAATATGGTCTACTTTCTTCATCCTTTTTTCACTTCCTTTTTTAGCTTCTCTCTTATTGTACAGATACAGAGCCAAAAACTCTAGGCTCTTAGCGAATATTGTGAATTCTATATCTGCCTCTCTTCAAATATGTTGGAAAATATGGTATGATTCATTCAAAGATTTGATTGATAAAGGAGTTTATTATTAATGAGAAACGCAGCTTTCCGTAAGTTTATCGTCTACGCGATGATTGCCATCATGCTGTTATCCAGTTTATTGATGGGATTGAGCTTTGTAATTTAATAGGAATGATAAAAGACAGCTGGAGCTTTTTGCTCCAGCTGTCTTTTATGGTTGAAAATGTATCAATCCTGCTCCAGCAAACAGATCTAAACGGCTGCTTCCGCTTTTCATATTGTCCAGCTCCAGCAGCCAGCTCTTTGGGTCATAAGCCAACCCGGCTGTGCGGCAAAAAGCGCCGCTTCGCCGGTCCGTCTTATGCCCTGCAGAGCTACACGGGCACCTCAGCTTTTCTTATTGTCCAGCTCCAGCAGCCAGCCACTCGAGTCGCTTCAGCCTTACCGGCAATTGCAAAGAACGCCATTACCGGTAAGGCTTCCAGCGCTTGTCGGAGGCCCGCAGGATGCGGGTCAGCTAACCGTTGCGACAGGAAGTCGCGTTCTTAGGTTAGCTTCTACTGACGGCTGCTTCCGCTTTTCTTGTATGAAAGCCTTTATATGACTGCTTGATTTCCAAATATTTTTCCATTTCCTGAATGACTTGATACAGTTCGGCCATGGCCAAAAATTTCTTATGGCTGTCCGGCAATGGCAGCTTGGCAAAATTTTCTTTCACGATGTCCAGCTTCGAAATATAGCGGTATGCTGTATTGCCGGAGTGGACGTGTTCCGCCAAATCTTCCAGGAAATCCGCAACCAGGTCTGTTTGGTCTACAATCACAGGCAGTGCGGTGATTTTCGGCAAGATGCGCTCGATGATTTCTAACTGCTGCTCCCGCATTTCAAAATAATGATAGTATTTATTTTCATGTCGGGTGATGTGATTCTCGACATCCTGGTAAGCCAGCGCTTTCGCCTTCTCCAGCAATTTCCTGGCATCCATCAATTCTTTGCCGCTCCAACCAGATTCACCTTCCCGCAAATAAATGACGATTTCACGGAAAATGGAAGCGTATAAATTTTCAATTTCGTGCCGGTAATTATCCAGTTTCTTCTCAATGCTCGGCATGTACATATTGACCACCAATGCTGTACCGAAACCAACCAGCATTAAAATCAACTCATTGGTCAGCAAATCAAAATTCAAATTTTTTGCATCATATAAATGCAGCAAAATGACTGAACTCGAGACAAAGCCGTCCTGAAACCGCAATGTCACCAATAAAGGAATAAAGAGCACAATCAGAATGCCGAGCATGACCGGATGATAGGCGATGCCTTCAAAAAAGATGAAAGCGTAGGCAATCCCGATAATGCTCGCAATAAATCGGGAAAAAGCGGCCCGTATCGATTTCTTTTTGGTCGGCTGTATGCAGAGGATGGTCAGGATGCCGGCAGATACATAATAATCCAGTTGCAGCCACTGTGCCATGGTTATAGCGATTGCCACACCTAAAGCAGTCTTCATCGTGCGGTAGCCAATTGAATAAGACCTCAAATTCAGCTTCATCTTCCCCCTCCAAATTTCGGCATGAAAAAAATGCCCCTAAAAGAGGCATTCCTTCTTAAACTTCTTCGCAATGCTGTTCGAAAATGGCTTGGATATGCGTAATGACAGACATTGGGTCATGGCCTTCAATTTCATGGCGGCCAATTTCATCAACCATTTTTCCATCTTTCATGAACACGAAAGAGGGAGATGATGGCAAGTGATCGTCCCCGAAAATCGCACGTGCCTGAGCTGTCGCTTCTTTGTCTTGACCAGCGAAAACCGTATACAGGTTATCCGGGCGTTTGTCGTAATGAATCGAATGCAAGGCTGCTGGACGGGCGATGCCGCCTGCACATCCGCATACAGAATTGACCATGACAAGGCTTGTACCTTTTTGTGAAAATGCTTCATTCACTGCTTCAGGTGTTTCAAGCTGTGTGTATCCACCATCAATCAATTCCTGGCGGGCTTGTGTAGCTATATCGTTCATCAGAAAATTAAAATCCATGCTCATCAAATATCACTCCTTATTGTCGCTTCTTTTATCATAGCAGGTGTTTATCCCACTTGCAAAAAAGCTTACTCAAATAGACGCATAATTGCCTGTGCCACGGTCAATTCGTCGTTCAACACCTGCGTTTCCAATGTTTTGACCAATTGGCGCCGTTCTGCGTGATCGAAAAAACGGCTATGCAGTTCATCCGTGATCATCGAGCGGAACCAGTCCTTGGTCTGTTCCTGACGGCGTTTTTTCCAGTAGCCGCTGACTTTCACTGTATCTTCGAATTCTTTGACCATTTTCCAAACTTCGGGAATGCCCGTTTCTTCCACAGAGGACACCGCAAGCGAACGCGTTTTCCAACTGTCCGTGGCCGGTTGCAGGAAATGCATCATCTGTTTGTATTCTGAAACGGTCTTTTTCGCCAACTGGGCGTTTTCCCCATCCGCTTTGTGGACGATGATGGCATCGGCCAACTCCAGGATGCCTTTTTTCATGCCCTGCAATTCGTCTCCGGCACCGGTCAACACCAACAACAGGAACATATCGACCATTCCACGGACCAGTGTTTCGCTTTGTCCAACACCGACCGTCTCCACCAAGATGACATCGTATCCTGCAGCCTCGCACAATAGCATCGTTTCACGGGTCTTTTTATGGACGCCGCCAAGCGTTCCCGCTGTAGGGGAAGGGCGGATGAATGCTTTTGGATTCCGTGCCAGTTGTTCCATCCGCGTCTTGTCTCCAAGAATGCTGCCGCCGGTAAGCGACGAACTCGGATCGATCGCCAAAACGGCGACCCGATGCCCAAGCCCAGTCAGCATTTCACCAAACGTTTCTATGAAGGTGCTTTTCCCGGCACCGGGAACACCGGTGATGCCGATGCGGATACTATTGCCGGTGAATGGCAGCAATTGGTTGAGCAGTTCCTGGCCATTTTTCTTATGTTCGGCACTCGAACTTTCCAGCAAAGTGATCGCTTTGCCCAAGTACAGACGCGAACCACTCCGGACTCCATCCGCAATAGCCTGGATATCCATGGTTGCATCAGCCGGTTTCTTGAACTTTTTCCGAGGCAAGGCTTTCATGCCGTCATGTGCAGCTTGAACACCCTCCATCACATGCCTGGAATTTTTCTTGCGGCTCATCAGTCTGCCACTTCCTCGTAACCAAGTCGCACGTAAATCTCTTCGATGACTTTCTGTGCCGCTACCGGAATCACTGTCCCCGGACCGAAAATTGCGCTGGCCCCATTATTGCGAAGGAATTCATAATCCTGTGCCGGTATAACTCCACCAACCACAATCAGAATGTCTTCGCGGCCAATTTTCGCCAGTTCCGCTTTCAGATCCGGAACCAATGTCATATGCCCAGCTGCCAGCGAACTTACGCCGATAACGTGGACGTCATTTTCTGCTGCCTGTTGTGCAGTTTCAGCCGGCGTTTGGAACAATGGCCCGATATCCACATCAAAGCCTAAATCAGCAAACGCTGTTGCTATGACTTTCGCTCCGCGGTCATGTCCGTCTTGCCCCATTTTGGCAATCAGGATACGCGGGCGGCGTCCTTCGTTTTCAATAAAGTCTTCCGTCATTTCTTTGACGATTTCCATTTCCTTCTGGTTAGAGAAATTCGAACTGTAAACTCCGCTCACTGAACGAATCACCGCCTTATGTCTTCCGGATGCTTTCTCGATGGCATCGGAGATTTCACCTAATGAGGCACGGTGACGTGCTGCCTCAACGGCGCAAGCCAAAATATTGTCTTCTCCGCTTTGTGCCGCTTTTGTCAATGCTTCCAGCGCGTCTGCCACTTTATCGCTGTCACGCTCTGCTTTCATGCGTTCCAAGCGTTCAATCTGTGTTTTGCGGACCATCGTGTTGTCGATGTTCAAAATATCAATCGGATCTTCCTGGTCCAGGCGATAACGGTTAACCCCGATGATCACTTCTTCATTGGAATCGATTTGTGCCTGTTTTTTCGCCGCTGCTTCTTCAATGCGCATTTTCGGCAAGCCGGTTTCGATGGCTTTTGCCATACCGCCCAATTCTTCAACTTCTTCAATCAATGCCCAAGCTTTTTCCGTCAATTCCTTGGTCAGCGATTCGACATAATAAGAGCCGCCCCATGGATCGATGACATTCGTCATCATGGTTTCTTCCTGAAGGAACAATTGTGTATTGCGGGCGATGCGTGCCGAGAAATCAGTCGGCAAGGCAATTGCTTCGTCGAGCGCATTGGTATGCAGTGATTGTGTATGCCCCATAGCTGCTGCATTCGCTTCAATCAAGGTACGGGTGACATTATTAAATGGATCCTGTTCCGTCAAACTCCAGCCGGATGTTTGGGAGTGCGTACGCAATGCCAAAGCTTTGCTGTTTTTCGGATCGAAGGTTTTCATCATTTTCGCCCAGATCTCACGGCCGGCACGCATTTTCGCAACTTCCATGAAATAGTTCATGCCAATGCCCCAGAAGAAGGATAGGCGCGGCGCGAAATGATCGATGTCGATGCCTGCTGCAAGCCCGGTACGGACATATTCAAGCCCGTCCGCTAGTGTATAGGCCAATTCAAGATCGGCGGTTGCTCCAGCTTCCTGGATGTGATAGCCCGAAATCGAAATGGAGTTGAACTTCGGCATATGGTCGGATGTATATTTGAAAATATCTGCAATGATCTGCATCGACATGGCCGGCGGATAAATATACGTATTGCGGACCATGTATTCTTTAAGAATGTCATTTTGGATGGTTCCGGCCAATTGTTCCGGAGACACACCCTGCTCTTCTGCTGCCACAATAAAGAATGCCATGATCGGCACTACGGCGCCGTTCATTGTCATCGATACGGACATTTGATCCAATGGGATGCCATCGAATAGGATTTTCATGTCTTCAACACTGTCTATTGCAACGCCGGCCTTGCCGACATCTCCAACAACTCGTTTGTGATCGGAATCATAGCCGCGGTGAGTCGCAAGGTCAAAAGCAACAGACAAGCCTTTTTGCCCCATCGCTAAATTGCGTCGGTAAAACGCATTACTTTCTTCCGCTGTTGAAAAACCGGCATATTGGCGTACAGTCCAAGGACGCGACACATACATGGTCGGATAAGGTCCGCGGACATTCGGTGCAAATCCAGGCAGGCTTTCTTCAAGGAAATCTATGTCCTTTTTTGTATATGTCGGTTTGATGTCAATGCCTTCATTGGTGGTAAAGGCGCTTTGCTGCTGAACTGTCTGTGAAGCAATAGCTAATTGGTCGAGTGTGACTTTTGAAAAATCGGGTTTAGCCATCTTATAGCGCCTCCTTTCCTAGAGCGAGAATTTTCTCCAGTTTCGCGGTCATCTGCTTGCCGGAATACACGGTATCTTTAATGCCATAGGTTGCCCATTCTGCTAATTGCTCTTTCGGATATTTGCCTGCAAGATCGATGCTGGCTTGACTGTCCAATCCTGGCACAAGTGCTGATACAGCTTCTTTTGATCCGCACAAGATGGCATAGTCCATTTTCTCGTCAGCTAGAAATTGATTAATTTCTTCAGCCGTAGCCAAATGCGGGCTGACTAATGCTTCGATTCCGCCAACTGCTAAAAAGCCGGAAACGAAATCTACTTGAGGCTTGATTTTCTTCAATGGTTCGATAAGGATGATTGCTGACTTAAGACTTGTTACTTTGCTCTGGGCACGTAGATTTTCAAATGGCGTCGCCAGACGTTTCGCTGTCATGTATTCAAGGTGGCCATCATCGATTTTCGCATCTTTTACCGGCTCTTGAGGATTGGCATAGACATTGGTTCCAATCAGCGATTGTTTGCGGGTAGCCACATTTTTTTCGCGCTCCACCCATTTCGCCTGGATGTCATCTGTCAACCAGCCTGATTTGATGACTTCTGAATAGCCGCCAGCTTCTTCAATTTCAAGGAAATAGCTCCATGCTGCCTCAACGTATTCTTTTGTCAGCGTTTCGATAAAGTAAGAGCCTGCTGCTGGGTCGATCACATGCGACACATGGGCTTCTTCTTTTATGACTAATTGGACATTGCGGGCGATGCGCCGGCTTGAAGGATCCGGTTCTGTCAAAAAGTCATGCGGATGTACGGTGTGGGCATCGGTTCCTCCCAATACTGATGCAAATGTAGAATTTCCTGCACGCAGCAAGTTCACATAAGGATCCAGTTTAGAGTATGAACGGACAGACGTTTCCGTAAACAATGGAATTGTCGGAGCTTCTTCGCCATATGCAGAACTGAAGGCTTGCCATAATACGCGGAAAGCACGCAATTTAGCGATTTCCTGGAAAAATTGTGTATCCACCGCAAAGCGGATCCAGCTATTTTCAGCACTTTCTTTGAAATTGTCTTCTGACATACGCTCAGACAAGATGCTGAGTGCGACTCCAAGTTCATGGATCACGGTTCCGCCAGCATGGTGGATTGGAATCGTGTCTACAACCTGTGTACGAATACTTGCCGGTGCCTCAACAGGTTCTTCAGAGAAAATAACCCCTTGGAGTTTCGGCAATTGTTCTGGAGTTACAAAATCGAAAACACGCAGAATGTCTTTATCGTCCCCTGTCAGTTTAAAGTACAAAGGATATTGGACAATCATTTCTGCCAATTCAGCCAATTGGGCATCTGTCCAGTCAAACTTACGGAATCCTTTATAGACAATAGTTTCATTGCCGCGAAGAATATCATCTTTCATCAAGGCCAAATATTCTTTCGCCGAATCCGCCATCACTTCCTGGGACACGAGCCAACTTGGCTGATGTTTTCCTTGTTGGACAGCTGCTGTTTGAGCTGTGATATAGCTCCCTAATTGTTCAAGCATGTCTTTGGTATAAAGAGGTTCCAGTGTTACATCTTCAATTGTAGGGGTCTTTAATGTTTCTTCAAACGGCTTGCCTTTAATCGCTTTTACTGCCGCTTCTTGCCATTCAGCATATGTACGGATTGGAAATTTCGTCTTTTTCATCGATTCGATTGTCAAACTGTTCCCTCCTTAAAGGCTTTCTAGTTTCATTTTACCCGACTCACGACAGACATTAAAGAGGAAAAAAAGCTGGAAGTCCGAAGACTCCAGCTTTTCTTAATATACAGACGTATTTTCTTTGGACATATTCTCCAATATTTCTTTGACGCGCGCAAGGAATTGGCCGCATACCAAACCATCAAGTACACGATGATCCAGTGACAAACAAAGATTGACCATGTCGCGTGCAGCAATCATGCCGTTGTCCATGATGACTGGGCGTTTGACGATCGATTCCACTTGCATGATAGCTGCCTGTGGGTGGTTAATGATTCCCATAGACTGAACAGAACCGAACGATCCGGTGTTGTTGACGGTGAAAGTGCCGCCCTGCATATCTGCAGATTTTAATTTTCCAGAGCGTGCTTTAAGTGCCAATTCATTGACTTCTTTGCCGATGCCTTTCACCGATTTTTCATCAGAATTCTTGATGACCGGTACGAATAAAGCACTATCCGAAGCGACAGCGATGGAAATATTGATGTCTTTCTTCTGGATGATTTTGTCTCCAGCCCACATCGAGTTCATCATCGGGAATTCTTTCAATGCCTGTGACACAGCTTTGACGAAGAAAGCAAAATACGTGATGTTAAAGCCTTCTTTTTTCTTGAATTCGCCTTTGATTGAGTCGCGGTACTGGACAAGGTTGGTGACATCCACTTCGATCATCATCCATGCATGCGGTGCTTCGTGTTTGCTCTTCAGCATATTCGCAGCTATCGCCCGGCGGACGCCGGTTACTGGGATTTCGATATCTCCCGGAGCACTTTCAATCGGTGCAGCTGCTGCTTTCGGAGCTTCCTGGACAGGCGTTTCCTTAGGTGCTGGTGGCTGTTCCTGCTGCTGAGCCTGAGGTTGTGCCGCCGGAGCTTCTCCCGCTTTTGGAATATTGCCGCTGTCGATCAATGCCATCAAATCTTTGCGTGTAATGCGCCCTTCGTTGCCAGAGCCTTCAACTTGTGACAAATCGATGTCATTGTCTTGAGCAAGACGCAAAACAGCTGGTGAGTAGCGCCCTTTCGCCCCTGAAGTTTTAACCGGTTGCGAAGATCCTTTCGTCCCTTCCAGTTTTTCCGTCGGTTTTGCGCCGGCTGCCGGCATTTCGGTCGCTTTCTCGCTGCTGGCAGGTTTTGCTTCTTCTACAGGAGCCGCGTCGCCGCCTTCGGTTTCAATCGTGCAGACGATTTCGCCTACCGCTAAAGTTTCGCCTTCTGAAGCAATCAATTCCTTGATTGTGCCGGTAAACGAAGATGGAACCTCCGCAGTCACTTTGTCTGTATTGACTTCAGCAAGCGGATCGTATTTATTCACATGGTCGCCTGGCTGGACGAGCCATTTTTCTATAGTGCCTTCTGTAACACTTTCACCCAGCTGAGGCATTTTAATGTTTTCAATAGCCAAGGGAGTTCCTCCTTTACTTGATGGTGTTTGATTGTTCTATTGGAGCTTCAGTGCCCGCCGAGGGACCGCAGGATGCGGGTCAGCTAACCGTTGCGACACGATGTCGCGCTTTTAGGTTGGCTTCTGCTGTTGGGCACTTACGCTTTTCTTACTGTCCAGCTTCGGCACCCAGCTCTTTGCGTCATAAGCCATCCCAGCTGTGCGGCAAAATGCGCCGCTTCGCCGGTCCGTCTTATGCCCGGCAGAGCTACACGGGCGCCTACGCTTTTCTTACTGTCCAGCTTCGGCACCCAGCCCCTCGAGTCGCTTCAGCCTTTCCAGACATGGCTGGAAAACGCCATGACCGGCAAGGCTTCCAGCGCTTGTCGCGGCCATACGGCTGCTTACGCTTTTCTTATTGTCCAGCTTCAGTGCCCAGATTCTAGGGTCATAAGCCAACCCAGCTGCGTGGCAAAGAACGCCACACTGCTGGTCTGTCTTATGCCTGTCGAGGGCCTGCAGGATGCAGGTCAGCTAACCGTTGCGACACGATGTCGCGCTTTTAGGTTAGCTTCTGTTGGCGGGCACTTACGCTTTTCGTTTTAAAACTCAGCTAATTCTCTCATTGCTTTTTCTACTTTGTCCGGATTGATCATGAAGAATTTCTCCATGGTTGGCGCATAAGCCATTGCCGGGATATCCGGCCCAGCAAGACGTTTGATTGGAGCGTCTAAGTCGAATAGGCAGTTTTCAGCAATGATTGCCGCTACTTCTCCGATGATGCTTCCTTCTTTATTGTCTTCTGTAACCAATAGCACTTTGCCGGTTTTCTTAGCGGCTTCGATGATGCCTTCTTTGTCCAACGGATAAATCGTGCGTAAGTCAAGGATATGTGCAGAGATGCCGTCTTCTGCCAAACGTTCGGCAGCCTGAAGCGCAAAGTGAACTGCTAAGCCGTAAGTGATGACAGTGATGTCTTCGCCTTCGCGTTTAACGTCCGCTTTGCCGATTTCAATGGTGTAGTCTTCTTCCGGCACTTCGCCTTTGATCAAGCGGTATGCCCGTTTGTGTTCGAAGAACATAACCGGATCTTCGTCGCGGATCGCTGCTTTCAAAAGGCCTTTTGCATCATATGGAGTGGAAGGAATGACAATTTTCAATCCAGGCTGGTTGGCGAAAATCGCTTCCACTGACTGGGAGTGGTAAAGAGCTCCGTGTACCCCTCCGCCAAAAGGTGCACGGAAGACGATTGGACATGACCAGTCGTTGTTCGAACGGTAACGGATGCGGGATGCTTCAGAAATGATTTGGTTGACAGCCGGCATAATGAAATCCGCAAATTGCATTTCTGCAATCGGCCGTAAGCCATACATTGCTGCGCCAATTCCAACACCGGCAATCGCCGATTCCGCAAGCGGTGTATCCAAGACGCGGTCTTCACCGAATTGGTCGTAGAGGCCTTGCGTCGCTTTAAAGACGCCGCCTTTTTTACCGACATCTTCTCCAAGAACAAAGACGTTTTCGTCACGTTCCATTTCTTCTTTCATGGCAAGCGTGATGGCATCAATATAAGACATAATAGCCATTATTCGTCTCCTCCTTCTTCGGCATAGACATATTTCATTGCATGTTCAGGTTCTGCATAAGGTGCATTTTCAGCGTAATCAGTCGCTTCATTGACTGTTACCATGATTCGGTCGTTGATGTCTTTTTCAAGCTCGTCGTCCATGATGCCATGCTCTTTCAAGTACGCTCCAAATGTCAGGATTGGATCCGTCGATTTTTGCGCAGCCAATTCGTCTGCTGAGCGGTATTGGCGATGGTCATCATCTGATGAGTGGGCGGTCATCCGCTCGGAAACGGTTTCGACCAAACTAGGGCCTTCGCCGCGGCGCGCACGGTCGGCAGCCTCTTTGACATGTTTGTATACTTCAATCGGGTCATTGCCGTCAATCGTCACACCTGGCATGCCATAACCGATTGCACGGTCCGAAACATTCTTGCTCGCCAATTGGCGTTCAACCGGCACCGAAATCGCATATTTATTGTTTTCGACCATGATGACGACCGGCAATTTATGGACACCGGCAAAGTTCATCCCTTCGTGGAAATCACCTTGGTTGGAAGAGCCTTCTCCGAGCGTCGTGAACGTAATAAAGTCTTTTTTCTTCATTTTTCCAGCTAAAGCTACGCCTACTGCGTGAGGCAATTGAGTCGTTACAGGCGAAGAACCGGTAATGATGCGGTTGCTCTTCTGCCCAAAATGGCCAGGCATTTGCCGTCCACCTGAATTCGGATCCTCCGCTTTGGCAAAAGCCGACAGCATCAAATCTTTTGGCGTCATGCCAAAATGCAGGACCACACCGATATCACGGTAATAAGGAGCGATATAGTCTTTTGAGTTGTCAAGAGCGAAGGCAGCACCCACTTGAGCCGCTTCCTGCCCCTGGCATGAAATCACAAAAGGAATTTTCCCGGCACGGTTCAAGAGCCACATGCGTTCATCTACACGGCGTGCCATTAACATCGTTTCGTACATTTTCAATAAATCATCATTTGTTAAACCGATTTCTTCATGTTTTGAAGCCATTGTTTTTTCCTCCTTCAACTATGGATTGCTTTTCCGTCAACGGCCAACGCCGCTTCTCCCATGACCTCTGAAAGAGTCGGGTGCGGGTGGATCGTATCCGCAATTTCCCACGGGGTCGCGTCCAGAACCATGGCCAGCCCTGCTTCAGAAATCATGTCTGTGACATGCGGGCCAATCATATGGACTCCCAGGATATCGTTCGTTTCTTTGTCGGCAATGATTTTGACAAATCCATCAGATTCGCCGTAGACCAATGCTTTACCGATCGCTTTGAAAGAAAACTTGCCGACTTTGACGTCATGCCCTTTTTCTTTTGCCTGATCTTCCGTAATTCCGACGCTTGCTGCTTCCGGATTGGAATAAATGCAGCGTGAAACCAAATCGTAATTGATGGCGTGCGGGTTGTTGCCTTTGATGTGTTCAATCGCTGTGATCCCTTCATGCGAAGCAACATGCGCCAATTGCAGCCCACCGATCACGTCACCGATTGCATAGATATGGGATTCTTTTGTTTGGAAAGATTTTTTCACTTGGATAAAGCCGTTTTCAATGATGATATCCGTGTTTTCGATACCGATATTTTCGACATTCGCCTGACGGCCGACAGAAACCAGCATTTTTTCAGCGGAAAAACTTTCGTTCTTGCCATTGATTTCTGCCTGGATCGTTACACCATTCTCACCTGTTTCCAATGTATCCGCCATCACTTTTGCACTTGTCGCAAACTTAATGCCTTTTTTCTTCAATAGCTTCAACATTTCTTTGGAGATATCTTTATCTTCCGTCGGGATGATCCGTTCTGCATATTCGATAACAGTTACATCAACGCCGAAATCATTGAGCATGGACGCCCATTCGATGCCGATGACACCACCGCCGACAATCAGGATTGATTTTGGCAGACTTTCCATTTTCAAAGCTTCGTCGGAACTCATGACGAATTCGCCATCAATTGTCAGCCCAGGCAATGTACGGGGGCGTGATCCGGTTGCAATGATGACATTGCTTGGAATCAGCATTTCATTTTCTTCTCCATTTTTCATTTCAACGGAAATGGTACCCGCGTTTGGAGAAAAAATGGATGGTCCAAGAATTCTGCCGATGCCTTCATAGACATCGATTTTCCCTTTTTTCATCAATCCCTGTACGCCTGCATGCAATTGATCGACAATTCCCTGCTTGCGCTGTTGGACACGTGCGAAATCCAGTGAAACTTCGCCGGTTTCAACACCAAAGTCAGCCGCATGATGTTTTGTTGTTGAATAGACTTCCGCACTGCGGAGCAATGCTTTACTTGGAATGCAGCCTTTATGTAAGCATGTGCCGCCCAGTTCGCCTTTTTCAACAATCGCTGTTTTTAAACCGAGTTGTGCCGACCGAATGGCCGCTACATAACCGCCGGTCCCGCCGCCTAGAATGACGACATCATAATTTTGAGCCATGATTTCTTCCTCCTTTATCCCACTTCGATCCACGGAAAATCAATTCCTGCTGATTGAAGTCTTTACTCTGGTTAAAATGAATAATGCTTGACCCGTTCTTCCCCATTCAATATGCGGACCGCTCCTTCAGCCAAAGCCTGAAGCTCATTTTCACCCGGCTGGATGTCCACATCGGCAATCCAGTTGACCCGTTCTGTGATTGCTTTAACAAAGCTTTCACCATGTGCAAGTTCCCCAGTCAAAATGATCGCATCTATTTGCCCTTTCAATACCGCGCTGGCAGCGCCGATTTCGCGGGCGATCTGATAGGCCATTGCCTGATAAACCAAATCCGCTTGAGAATCACCTTTTTTTATGCGTTGTTCAACTTTCACGACATCATTGGTATCCAGATAGGCCGTCAATCCACCTTGTCTGACCAACTTCAACATCATTTCCTGCCGGTTAAACTGTCCGGAAAAGCACAATTCCACTAAATCGCCTGCCGGTACGGCCCCTGCCCGTTCAGGACTGAATGGACCATCGCCATGCAGACCGTTGTTGACATCAATTACACGGCCTCCTTGATGTACACCTACCGTGATGCCGACACCCATATGAGCGACAATCAGGTTGACCTCTTCATAAGAGCGTCCAACTTTGCTGGCATATCGACGGGCAACGGCCTTTTGGTTGAGTGCATGGAAAATGGACTTGCGTTCAATGGAAGCAAAACCGGATATCCGGGCAATCGGCTCCATTTCATCAACCACTACCGGGTCGACGATATATGCGGGAATGTTTAACCCATCTGCAATTTCCGAAGCCAAAATTCCTCCCAGGTTGGATGCATGCTGACCTGCATAGCCTTGCCGCAAATCCTCAAGCATCTGTTCGTTCACCGTGTAGGTCCCACCTTCGATGGGGCGCAGCAAGCCGCCTCTTCCACAGACCGCGGACAACTTGGAAACATTCATGCCTTCTTCGTCCAACGCCTCCAGAATGGTTTGTTTCCTGAAGGGATATTGGCTGAAAATATCAGCGGACTTTCCTAAATCTTCTGCCGTATGGAGAATGGTTTTCTCCATAATTAAGATATCGTTGTCAAAAACACCTATTTTAGTCGAAGTGGTTTTAGGGTTGATGACCAGGATACGATTTTGCTGTTTTTGCACATCCACCCCTCCATTTCTTTCTAAAATAACGGTTATTGGTTTTCCTTTTTATAAACTGTTCTTTCTTTTCGAGCAATGCTTCCAGCAGTTTGCTGTTTAAGCCAAGCAAGAAGCCAGGCATCAGATGCCTGGCTTCTCACGGGAGCGGTGCCCAAAGCAGCCGAAGCGGTGTTTATGGGAAACTTTTCACAGGAAAGCTGCTCTTTTACAGTGGTCGTAAAAGAAACCTCCTGCTGATTGAAGTTTATCTTCTGCTTAAAATATTGTGTTCGTTTCTCAAGAATTGCGAACGTGATTTGCGGACGCGCTCAATGCGTTCTTCAGCCATGCGGTCTGCCGCAATGTAACTTGGTACGTTGTCGCGTTTAGAAATTTCAAAGATTTTTGTGATGCTGTCATAAATTGTTTCTACACGTTTCATTGCACGTTCGTTATTGTAGCCATACAATTCATCCGCAACGTTGATGACGCCGCCAGAGTTGATAACAAAGTCAGGAGCATAAACGATGCCGCGTGCTTCAAGTTCATCGCCATGGCGTTCTTCTTTCAATTGGTTGTTGGCAGAACCGGCAACCACTTTCACTTTCAATTGGGGAATCGTATCATCATTGATGATAGCGCCCATTGCACATGGTGCAAAAATATCCGCTTCCTGTGAATAGATGTCATTTGGTGCAACTGCTGTTGCGCCAAATGCAGTGACTGCACGTTGCACTGCTTCTTCGTTGATGTCCGTAACGATCAATTTCGCGCCTTCTTTATGAAGGTATTCACAAAGCGGGTAAGCAACATTCCCTACTCCCTGTACTGCAACTGTTTTGCCTTCAAGAGAATCATCGCCGAAAGCTTCAAGTGCAGCAGCTTTCATGCCGATGTAGGCCCCGTATGCAGTAACAGGAGATGGATTGCCTGAAGAACCGAAAGCTGGCGAAATCCCAGTAACGTAATCTGTTTCTTCATGGATCAAGTCCATATCCGCAACTGTAGTTCCAACATCTTCAGCAGTTATGTAACGGCCATTCAAGCCTTGGATAAAGCGTCCGAAAGCGCGGAACATTTCTTCATTCTTGTCTTTTAACGGGTCACCGATGATAACTGTTTTTCCGCCGCCCAAGTTCAGGCCAGCTGCAGCATTCTTATAGGTCATTCCGCGCCCTAGGCGGATTGCGTCTTCAATTGCTTCTTCTTCAGTTGCATAATTCCACATGCGCGTGCCGCCAAGTGCCGGTCCAAGCGTCGTATCGTGGATACAAATAATGGCTTTAAGCCCTGAGTTTTTATCTTGGCAAAAAATTAATTGTTCGTAATCATGTTGTTCCATTCTGCTGAAAATTTCCATTTCAATTCCTCCTAGTAGTTGTTCCTTAAGTTAATGATGAACAAATTGCCAAAGCCAATGAATATAATTTGCTTTCGGCACTGTCGGCCCGGGACGTCAGAACAATTGGCGCTTTCGCACCCGCAACAATACTGCCGACTTTTGCATTTGAAAAGAATACCAGCGACTTATACAGGATATTGCCCGATTCAATAGTAGGAACCAGTAGAATGTCGGCTTTGCCGGCGCTGTCGCCGGCAATCCGTTTATGTTTGGCTGCATCAATGGAAATTGCATTGTCGAGGGCGAAAGGGCCGTCCACGATACAATTCTTTATTTGGCCGCGGCGGTTCATTGCGGTCAATGCGGCTGCATCCAGCGTGGCCTGCATATTCGGATTGATGACTTCCACTCCTGCTAATGGCGCGACAATCGGCATAACTACTCCGACTGAACGTGCAATCTGGACAGCATTTCGGATAATTTGTACTTTTTGAGGTAAGTCCGGATTGATGTTCATGCCCGCATCCGTGACGAAAATCAGCCGGTCGAATCCAGCTACTTCAAAAGCGGCAATTTGGGACATGACTCTTCCGGTTCTTAAGCCGTAATCCGGATGCAACACTGCTTTCAGCAGTATGGCGGTTGCAATCTGGCCTTTCATCAAGATATCGGAGTCATTTCTGTACACCGATTTCACGGCTTCTTCAGCAGCCATTTCCAGGCTGCTAACATGATGAAGCTGAACATCCGGATGATCCAGCAATTGAGGGAAATGCTCCCGCATCATTGCTGTTGTTGCCGATTCATCATCGTATAAGCGAAAACGCACCATGTTTCGGGCAACGGCCATACTCACCGCTTCCAGGACAGCCGAATCAGCAGCTGCAGCAACAGCGACAGTGAGATTTGAATCTGTTGGAACATTTTCGATCAATTGTGTTAATGTGGCCATTGATGCTCACCTCATTCTTCTTAATTAAAACAGAACAAATGAGGATATATAAGAGATGAAAGCGTTTTATTTGCAGTTTTAACCATATTTTATTGCAAATTCTTGCAAAACCCTGCAATAAATTGCAAAGTCGTTACATTAAACCGTATTTTTCTAATTTGTAATACAAGGTCCGCAAAGAGATTTCCAATTGCTTGGCTGTCTTCGATTTATTGCCGTTGTATTGCTGCAATGCACGGTGAAGAATTCCTCGTTCAACTGCATCCAACTGTTCCTGAAGCGGGGCCGAAGACTGGATAACGACTTCATTTTTGGCTTCCGCAACTTTTAGCATATTCAACGGGATATGTTCTTCGGTCAACACTTTATCGTTCATCTGCATAAAAATCATGGCACGGCTGAGGACGTTCTCTAGTTCCCTGACATTCCCCGGCCAATCGTAGACGCGCAAATACTGCAGAGCTTTGTCTGACACAGACTCAACACTTCGGCCATATTCCTGGTTCAGCTTCAGCAATAGCCGTTCAACGATTCTCGGAATGTCCTGCTTGCGGTTTCGCAGAGGCGGAATGAGGATCGGCATCCGGTTAAGGCGATAGTAAAGATCTTCACGAAACTTGCCGTCCAGCAATGCTTTTTCCATATTGGCATTTGTCGAAGCGATAACACGGACATTAACAGGAATCGGTTTGCCGCCGCCAATCCTCAACGTTTCATGTTCTTGCAGCACGCGCAACAGCTTGCTTTGCAGCGAAGAAGACAATTCACCGATCTCATCGAGGAAAATACTGCCGTTATTCGCTTCTTCGAACAACCCGCGTTTTTCTCCAGTCTTGATGCCGGGAATCGCCCCTTCTTCATAACCGAACAGTTCACTTTCTAGCAATTCTTCAGAAAGCGCTGCACAATTGACACGCACGAATTTGTTGAATTTCCGTTCACTCGCGCTATGGATGGCATGCGCAAAAAGCTCTTTGCCTGTACCGGATTCCCCGCGCAGCAAAACCGTCACCAAAGTTTGCGCCGCCAGTTTCGCCTGCTGAAGAGACAATTGCATTTCCGAAGACAAACCGATGATGTCATCAAAGGTATATTTCGATTCCAATGTCCGGATGATGCTGCGGGCGCGGTCCAACTCTTTCATCAATGAGCGGATCTCGGTGGTATCATGAATGACCCCGACGCTGCCCTTTAATTTATTGTCGACGATTATTGGAGCGACATTGACGATGACTTCCCGGTTTGATGGGCCCACCTTCAAATTGACGCCCCGAACCGGTTTACGGGTCTGCAGCGCTTTCAAGTGCATACTTTCCCCTTCCGAAATATCCGCAGAGGCCGGTTGGCCGATGACGTCTTCCATCTGCAATCCGGTAATTCGCGTATAGGCAGGATTGACCAGCAAGCCATTGCCTTTCTCATCAACGACTGAAATGGCATCGTCACTAGATTGGATGATGGCTTCCAGCATGGTCTGTATTTCCTTCAAATCTGTAATTTCCTCTGCCAGCGACACCACTTCCGTAATGTCCTTGAATACCGCAAATGCACCGATTGTCGCTCCATTTTCATCGATCATCGGAAAGCGCGAGGTGACAATCGTTGCTCCATTCATCAGTTCCAGCTCTTTATTCAGTTCAATCCGGCCGGTTTCGTAGATTCTTGGCAATTCGCTGAGTGAAATGAATTCATGAATGTGCCGTCCGATAGTTTCTTCCACCTGCACCCCCAGCATTCTTGCTGCGCTTTTGTTGATAAAAGTGATGCGGCTTGTTTTATCGATGCCAATCATGCCTTCTTCTATGGAATTGAAAATGATTTTTTCCCTGTGGCTATCTTTGCTGAGTTGCGTGATGAAATGCTCTTTCTCTTCCAGCAGCCGGACAAAGACATTTGCCAAGCTCCCCGGAATGACAACCGTTTTCTCCAAATAATAGTCCTTCAATTCCCGATAAAGCTGATCACTTCCTGTTACATTAAAAACAATATCCACCTGTTGCTTGTCGAATTTCACGTAGTCTTCAGCGGTTGGAATGCCGCGGGATGCTGCTATTTTAATGGCTGAAGCATTCGGATTTAAATCCACAACTCCATAGACATGCAGGTAATCCGTTTCCAATAGCGTGTTGAGGATAGCTGATCCCCCAACGCCTCCTCCAATGATCAATACGTTTTGCAAGATAGTTCAACCTCATTTCCGATGTTTTGCAAGTAATTGCAATGTAATTTAAGGGTAACGCAGGAAGGATTTCTTGACAACTTTAACCGAATTGGAAACAATAGATGAAGAAGGATGTGGAATTATGGGACGTTTAGTAGCATTTATTATTTTGCTGATCCCTGGAATCATGGCGGCATACGGCATCAAATTGATGCGCGATACCTTGTTCAATAAATTGCTCGAGCCTTATCCGGCTCTTTGGATTCAATTTACTTTAGGAACTATTTTTGTGGTTCTCGGAATCGGCTTTTTTGCTGGTTTCCTGCTGAACCGTGATCGAAAAAAAGGAACCGTGTCGAAAAGATTCCAGAAATAAAAAAATTGCGTCTACCCGATAAGGGAAGACGCAATTTTTCGTTTAACACGATCCGGATAATTGGTAATGATTCCTACCAATTGCGGATCCAATCGTTTCATAAGGGGTTCCGACCCCAGAATTCCATATAAACGGACATTCTTATCAAGTTTCAACACATCTGCTTTAACGGATTTTGCAAGAAGCCGTTTATGAAGATGAATGCTATCCACCCATTCCATTTCTTTAATGCGGGACAACTGGACATTTTTCTTGATGATCCACGCCATTTCCGTGGAAGGCATCAACTTTTTCATTTCCCTCAATAACTCTGCATTAAAGGAGGACAGATGGATCTCTTTCATCCCTTCCAGCATAGCAGCGAGTATCTGTGGCCCCTTGGCATTTTTCGCAAACGAGCTTTTCAGTTCAATATTCAACGGGATGTTCTTTTTCTTTGCCCATTGAAAAACTTCATAAGCCAGCGGCATCTGATGGTGCTGAAATTTGCGCAGCCACCTCCGGCCGACAGGCAGATCCTTTATTTCTTCGTAATCGAGCGTTTCAATTCCAGCATCGACGCCAGTCAAGCGCCGCAGATTATCGTCATGGTAAACGACAACAACGCCGTCTTTGGTGATCTGGACATCCAATTCGATGCCAACACCAAATTCACAGGCTTTGTAAAAAGCTGACCATGTATTTTCCAGTGCATATCCTGAAGCGCCTCGGTGTGCATACACTTTGACTTCAGACATTAAATCATCCTCTTCCATTTTTGAAATCCGCTTAACTCAACAAGATCATATTCTGCCAATCCAGCTGACTTCTAAATAGTTTCCCAACCATTTTAACATTTATTGCAACAGACTAAAAGCCTTGCCGGTTGTTGTTTTCTTGTTACGGGTTTGGGTTTTATTCATTTAACCTTATGTAAGATATTACATTTAAAGCTAGGGACAAGAAAAATCCGGCTTCAGGCCGGATTCCGAAATTTTAATTGCTGAAATTATTTTCAATGAATTGCTGTTCTTGTTGTTCTGTCAAAATGCCTGTCGCTCGGCCAATGCTGCCGCCTTGGAGTTCCCAAATGAAGTTATGGTCATCATCCACTTGATCGAATTTGCCTTTTTCCCACCGGCTGATGATTTCCAGCAACTCTTCTTTGGAATTGAAATCAGATGCCTGCAAAAGCTGTTTTGCTTTGGAAATGGATTCTTGGTCCATTTGGATGATTCCCCATTTTTCAGAAGCGATAACTTTTTGATGAGTCATCTTGTGCATCATGGCCATCACAGTTTCTTCTGAAGCATCTTCTGGAACAGATTGGGCAAATTCCAGCCCTTCCATCTTTTTGACGCTTGTCTCAAGCGCCTCTTCCGAAGAAGTTTCAGCAGATATCGAACTGCCGGACAGTTTGTCCTTATCCCAAAACTTCAATGCTCCAAATGCGATAACAGCCATTAAAATAATAGCGGAAACCAAATAGACACTCCGTTTAATCATGCAAAAACTCCTTCAGCAAATTTCATTTTTTTATTCAGCGCAATAAGTACCACTATACCAAATAGCTCATCGATTTTCCATGTATTTGCCAAGTTTTTTCCATTATGTAAATAACACGCTGTTCTGCTTTTTCCCATAAAAAATAACCAATGAGCATATTCTCACTGGCTTGCTTTTCCTATGGGTCCTGCCTGGACATCTATACTAACGACAGCATGGTAAAAAATGCGATGCCTAAAGTTGCACAATATACCCCGTAAAAATACAGCCGGTCGACAACTGTCCCTTCTCCATTGCCCAAAAAGTAGTCATCAATTTGCCTGATCATTTGCACGTGCATTCGCCTCTTTCCATTTTGCTGTAATCGTTTCATTGAAGTCTTTCACTGCTTGCAATAAAACAGCGTCTTAACCTTTTCCTCTAATTCACAGAAGCTAAACCTGTATTTCCTGTCAAAAAAGTAAGCGTATTTCCATCGAATTCAAGTGCAGCATGGGACCTTCGGCGTTATCCTCCAGATAAATAAAAAACTTTCTTGCCGCTGTTTAAGCGATAAGAAAGTTAAAAAATTCTATTGGTCTGATTCATTTCGCATTTCAAGCCGCAAACTATCTACGACCATTGCGATAAATTCAGAATTAGTCGGCTTCGATTCTAAATGCGCTACACTGTATCCGAAAATTTTGGCGATGTGGTCAATGGTTTCGTGGCGATTCCACACTTGTTCGATGGCATGGCGAATTGATCTTTCGACCCGCGCTGATGTTGTATCGAATTTAGAGGCGATTCCAGGATACAGTACTTTCGTGACTTTATTGAGTACCTCTGGCTGCTCTAATACTAAAGTGATGGCTTCCTTCAAATAATTATATCCTTTTAAATGAGGAGGGATGCCAATTTCTTTGACCATATTGGTAATTCGGTCTTCTTGCGTCAAACGGCCTTCAGGCGGTCCTCCCGCGTTGCTCCGCGCATTCATGATATGGTTGATTTGTACAGCCAGGCGGTTGGCTTCAAAAGGCTTCATAATGAAATAGGAAGCCCCGTAATCGGCTGCCTGGCTCATGATGGATTCCTGTCCGAAAGCAGACAGCATAATAACGTCAATCTCTTTCAAATCCCCATTTTCCTTGAGTGCATCCAAAACAGCGATACCGTCCAGATAGGGCATGATGATGTCCAGCAATAAGATATCGACCGTTTGCTTTTGCAGCATCTCGATGCAGGTCTTGCCGTTATAGGCAACATCCACCACTTCCATGTTGGGTTGTGCATTTAAATAATCTTCCATCAGTCCGACCAATTCGCGATTATCATCTGCAATTGCGATTTTAATTTTATCCATTTGGCTCTCTCCTTGGTGACTGACTCTTCTGATTTCACATTTACAATCCAACAGCGGGCCCTACTACCCGGCTGCCGGACCGGCTATTTCATCATGAGCTTACGATCGGCTGCAAGCGACAGCAATTCCTCTGCATGCTGCAGTGTCAGGTCCGTTATCTCAGCGCCTGACAGCATCCGGCTCATCTCTTCTGTTCGTTCGCGTCCATCCAACTCGGTGACCGCGGTGGTCGTCCGCTGTTTGTCGACTTTCTTTTCGATAAACAAATGCTGGTCTGCCATTGCAGCAACTTGCGGCAAATGGGAAATGCACAAAACCTGGGAATGCACAGAGATCGCTGCAATCTTCTCAGCAATCGCCTGGGCGACCCGGCCACTGACGCCTGTATCCACTTCATCAAAGATAATGGATGTAATTCCTTGGTGCTTGGAGAAAATAGTTTTCAAAGCCAGCATCATACGGGACAATTCGCCGCCTGAAGCTACTTTCGTCAACGGCTTGAGCGGTTCACCCAAATTGGTGGAAATATAGAAGGAAATTGAGTCATGGCCATTCCGGTCGAATCGGCCATTCGGTAAATTCCCGAAATTCACTTCGAACGAGGCTTTTGCCATATGCAATTCCTTCAATTGTTCCATGATGGCTTTGCCGAGGCTTTTCGCAGCTTTTTTGCGCAGAATCGTCAGCTCTTCGGCTTCGACTCGCAAATCATCGGTCAATTCCTTCAGCTTTTCCTGATCCAATTGATAGCGCTGATCTCGATTGACCAATTTATCCAATTCATCTGTCTGCTTTTCATGATACAGCAAAATGTCTTCTACGGATGCACCATATTTTCTTTTTAACGATTGAATGACAGCGAGACGCTGTTCAATGTCATTTAAACGGGCAGGATCGAATTCCATATCATCCAAAATGCGCTTGATTTCCGTTCCTGTGTCCTGAATCAGATAAAATGCTCCAGAGAGAGTCTCGGAAGATCCGGTAAACGTTTCATCCACCGATGCAGCATGCTCCAGTTCTGACATGGCAGAACCTATCCAGTCCAGCCCTTTGTTCTCACCTTGGATCGCTTCATGGGCAGCTGAGATCGACTCGTAGATTTTATTGAAATTCTGCAGTTTTTTGCGTTCTGCCACCAATTCCTCTTCTTCACCGATGACCAACTCCGCTGCTTCGATTTCCTGCAGCTGAAAAGTCAGCAAGTCGATGCGCTGGGCAATCTGCTGTTCATTTTCCGTATAGGAAGAAAACTCACGCTTCAATTTGGTGTATTTATCGAAAGTATGGTGATAGCTTTCTTTGGACTTAGCCAGGCTTTTGCCGGCAAATTGGTCCAGCAGGTACAAATGCTGTTTTTCGTCCATCAATTCCTGGGTTTCGTGCTGTCCGTGGATATCAATGAGCGCAGCTCCGACTTCACGCAAAATGGAAATAGTTACCAGTTTGCCGTTGATGCGGCAAACATTCTTTCCTTTATCGTTCAATTCCCGGCGCAGCAAAATGTCGCCATCACTCCATGTGATTCCGAATTCCTCTAATCTGCGGAAGACCGGATGCTGATCGTCGTCCAAAGAAAATAAACCTTCTATTTCTGCTTTTTTGGCACCATGACGAATAAATTCCTGGCTTCCCCGTCCACCGGCCAAAAGATGCACGGCATCAATGATAATGGATTTACCGGCACCGGTTTCCCCTGTCAAAACAGTCAGCCCTTCAGAAAAACTGACGGTCAGGGCGTCGATAATGGCAAAATTGCGTATATCTAATTCCCGAAGCATATCCGTTCACCTCTTCTTAAAGCATTTCGATTAAACGCTGTTTTAGAATTTCACGATGTTCAGTATCTCTGCAGATAATTAGGCAGGTATCGTCGCCGCAAATGGTCCCGAGAATCTCTTCCCAGTCCAAATGGTCGATCAGTGAACCGATTGCATGGGCATTACCGGGCAATGTTTTCATAACCAGGAAATGGCTGGCTCCATCGATGCTGACAAAAGCGTCCGTCAAAGCACGGTGCAGTTTCTGCATAGGATTAAAGCGCTGGTCTGCTGGCAGGCTGTATTTGTAGCGTCCATCCTGCAATGGGACTTTCACCAGATGCAATTCTTTGATATCACGCGATACAGTCGCTTGCGTTACTTCATAACCCGCTGACTTCAATAAATCCACCAGCTCGTCCTGTGTTTCAATTTCACGATTCGAAATAAGATCACGTATTTTAATGTGGCGCTGTCCTTTATTCATGGTGTTCCCCCTTGAATGAATAATTATTCCATATACTTAATATTCTACAGTTATAACATACATTAGACAAGAAAACACATTCCTTTTGGAATGTGTTTACAACAATTCATGTGCTGCTTTGACTGTTTCATCAATCAACGTTTCGGAAACTCCGGCTATTTCCTGGCCTTCAGCACTGGATTGAAGATGGAATAAAAATTCGATATTGCCTTCTCCTCCGGTAATCGGTGAAAACGACATGTTTTTCACATGAAATCCTGATTCGACTGCAAACTTGCCCACTTTGACCAATACATCCTGATGGATTTTCGGGTCGCGAATAATGCCTTTTTTCCCAACATTCTCCCTGCCGGCTTCAAACTGGGGCTTCACAAGCGCAATCACGTCTCCGCCTGGCACCAAAACTTGTTTCAAGACTGGAAAAATGATGCGCAAAGAAATGAAGGACACATCAATCGTGGCGAATTCCGGCAGACCCTGAACGAAATCTTCAGGTTTGGAATGGCGGAAATTAACCCGTTCCATTACTGTGACCCGCTCATCCTGCCGAATTTTCCACGCTAATTGATTATAGCCGACATCCAGCGCGTAGCAATGTTTGGCGCCATTTTGAAGGGCACAATCCGTAAAGCCGCCTGTCGATGAGCCGATATCCAGCATCAATTTGCCGTCAACCGACAAATCAAACTGCTGCAATGCTTTCTCAAGCTTCAAGCCTCCTCGGCTGACGTATTTCAAATCATTGCCTTTCATCTGAAGCGGTGCGTCCTCCGGAATTTTTTCCCCCGGTTTGTTCATCCGCTCAGATCCTGAATAGATGATTCCTGCCATAATGGCACGTTTTGCTTTTTCGCGTGTTTCACAAATACCCCGCTCAACCAACAGGATATCTACTCGCTCTTTTTTTGGTTTGTTCATAGAATAGTTGAACCTGCCTGCGTTTTGGATTGTGTCCATTTTTTTACGACACGTACAACTTCATCACTGTTCAGATGGATTTCGTCCATCAATTCAGAGACGTCGCCATGTTCGATAAAGTGGTCCGGTATTCCCAAACGATCGATGACAGTCTCGCGGTAGCCATTTTCTTGCGCAAATTCCAGAACGGCACTGCCGAATCCACCTTGAAGAACTGCTTCTTCAATCGTAACAACCGGAATATTCCGTTCGAAAATAGTATGCAGCATCGCTTCATCCATTGGTTTGATGAACCGGGCATTGACCACTTGTGCCGAAATGCCTTGTTCAAGCAATTGTTCGGCCGCATGCAAGGCCATCGGAATGGTGGTACCGAATGTCAGGATTACGGCATCGGTTCCTTCTTGCAGGACTTCCCATGAGCCGATCGGCAATGCTTTCAGCTCTTCGTCCATTGGCACACCTAAACCGTTGCCTCTCGGATAGCGGAGGGCAATAGGACCGCCATTGTAATCGATGGCAGTTTTGACCATATGTTGGCCTTCGTTCTCATCTTTCGGCATCATAATGACCATATTCGGCAAATGGCGCAGGAAGGCGATGTCGAATACACCTTGGTGTGTTTCGCCATCAGCTCCGACCAACCCCGAACGGTCAATTCCAATAAAGACGTTCAAATTCTGGCGGCAGATATCATGGACCACCTGATCGTAGGCACGTTGAAGGAATGTCGAGTAAATCGCTAAAAATGGTTTCATGTCCTGTGTTGCAAGTCCTGCAGCCATCGTTGTCGCATGTTGCTCCGCGATGCCGACATCAAACATGCGGTCTGGGAATTCGGAAGCAAAACCTTCCAATTTCGAACCGACCGGCATTGCCGGTGTAATAGCCACAATCCGTTCATCAGTGCGTGCCAGTTTGCGGACAGTTTCTGCCACCAAGCCGCTCCATGAAGGAGCTTTTGAAGATGATTTCACCAAATCGCCAGTCTCCATCTTGTAAGGGCCTGTTCCATGCCAAGTGCCGATTGTATCCTGTTCAGCCGGCAAGAAACCTTTGCCTTTCTTCGTAACGACATGAAGCAGGACAGGGCCTTTCGTCTTCTTGGCATAACGCAGGTTGTCTTCCAATTCTTCCAAATCGTGTCCATCAATCGGCCCCAAATATGTAAAGCCCATTTCCTCGAAAAACATACCGGAAACCACTAAATATTTCAACGAGTCTTTTACACGTTCAGCCGTTGACGCCAATCGCCCGCCGACTGCCGGCACTTTCTTCAACAGGTATTCAAGATCGTCTTTGACTTTGTTGTATTTGCCTGCTGTCCGCATACGGCCAAGCATGCTATGCATCGCTCCAACATTCGGAGCGATGGACATTTCGTTGTCATTTAAGATAACGATCATGTCCGTTTTCGTATGGCCGATATGATTTAATGCTTCAAAAGCCATACCGCCCGTAAGCGCTCCGTCACCGATGATCGGAATGACATGATTGCTGTCTTTTTTGATGTCACGGGCTGCTGCCATTCCCATAGCTGCCGACAATGAAGTTGAACTGTGTCCGGTCTCCCAAACATCATGGTCGCTTTCATTGCGTTTCGGGAAGCCGCAAAGGCCTTTAAATTGGCGCAAAGTATCAAATTGGCCAGCTCTTCCTGTCAGGATTTTATGGACATACGATTGATGTCCCACATCCCATATAAATTTGTCAGACGGGCTGTCGAATACTTTATGCAGCGCAACTGTCAGTTCCACCACGCCAAGATTCGGACCGATATGTCCGCCTGTTCTTGATAAGTTCTCTATTAGAAACCGTCGAATATCTTCACTTAATACTTCAAGCTGCTTAGTTGTCAGCTCTTTTAAGAAAGATGGACCAGTAATCGAATGAAGATCCATTGCCATCACGCACCTTTTTATTGAAATTTTTCCTTCTGACTGTCTGTTCATATTATATCAGTCTGCAGCGAATGTACAAATCAGAGCCTCACAATTCAGCTTTTTCTTTGGACAATCAATTGAGTCAATTGCAGAAGCAATGATTTTTCGCCTTCCAGCGATTCAAGTGCCTTAATGGCTTCTGATGCGTGAAAATCAAGTTTTTCTTTTGCTTTCGGCAATGTCAGCAGACTTGGATACGTACTTTTTTCACTCGTTTCATCTTTTCCGGCAGTTTTACCCAGTTCCTGGGAGGTACCGGTAACATCCAGTATGTCGTCTTGAATCTGGAACGCAAGGCCAAGGTGTTCGCCAAATCGGCTGAGTGCCATAATTTCTTCGTTGGATGCCTGCGCTAAAATGCCGCCAGCCAAAATGCTGTAGGTCAGCAAAGCCCCAGTTTTCAATCGATGGACTTGTTCCAGTTCTTCCAACGTCAATTTCTTTTCTTCGCCTTCAATATCCAATATCTGGCCGCCGACCATTCCTTCAGCTCCAGAAGAAACACTCATCAAGTCAATCAAACGTATTTTATCATCACTGGAAACGTGTTGAAGGCGTGCGACAATGCCAAAACTGTAAGTCAAGAGCGCATCTCCTGCCAAAATCGCTACAGCTTCCCCAAATACTTTGTGGTTGGTCGGCATGCCGCGGCGCAAATCGTCGTCATCCATGCTTGGCAAATCATCGTGGATGAGCGAATATGTATGGATCATTTCAATGGCAGCCGCCACTTTCAATGCATCCGGATGTTCTTCACCACTCAGTTCGTGAAGTACAGCCAACAGCAGAATCGGGCGGATGCGTTTTCCGCCCGCTTGCAATGAATAATGCATGGAATCCTTTAAGGAATCCGGAATTGATAAAGACAATATTAAATGTGCCATTTCCTGTTGGATAAGCGGTTCATAATGAGCTCGGAATTCAGTCAGGTTCATTTCGCATTCCCATCCATTTCTATGTCAGCCGGCACTTCTTTGCCGTCCTTCATCATGGTCACCAATTGGCTTTCTGCATTCTGAAGTTTATCGTGGCAGACTTTCGAAAGCTCCATGCCTTTTTGATAGAGAGTCAGTGCCTGTTCCAGCGGCACATCTCCTTGTTCGAGCTGGCGGACGATTTCTTCAAGTTGCTCCATTGCATCATTGAACATGATTTTCTTTTCAGCCATCGTTTTAGTCTCCTTCATTTGCTGGATTTATTTCATTGACAGTCGCCTGGACAGTTCCGTCCTGCATCGCGATGACGAGACGGTCACCTGTCTTCACCTGCGATACGCTTTTGACGACGGTTCCTTCTATATAAGGGATCGAATAGCCCCTGTCCATGATTTTCAGCGGACTCAGCGCATCAAGCGTGCGGATTGCAGAAGACAGTTGCTGCGATCGGTTTTTCAGCAATTGGTTCATTTGATAATCGAGCCTTCTTGCAAGTTCCGCCACGTCGGTTTCGGATTGGCGGATCCGCTGCAGAGGCACCCGTGATTTCAATTGTTGGTCGAGCGTCCGGTAACGCTCTTTTGAGCGGTTCAAGTGCTGCAGGGACTCACGCTGCAACGACTCGGTAGCGCGTTCGACACGTTCAATGAACGGACGGTACAGGCGCTCAGGATAAGCCAACGGAAATGATGTCGCTAACCGGTTCAAGGCTATTTTTTGCTGATTGACGCTTCCTGAAACCATCCGGTACATGCGGCTGCGGTAACTTGCTATGCGTTCCAGCAGTTCCGCCTGGCTTGGCACGGCCAGTTCCGCAGCGGCCGTCGGCGTTGGTGCCCGTAAGTCCGAGACAAAGTCTGCAATGGTCGTGTCGGTTTCATGGCCAATGGCAGAAATGACCGGAATTCGGGAATCAAAAATCACCCGCGCGACCGCTTCTTCATTGAATGCCCATAAATCTTCAATCGATCCGCCGCCCCGTCCGACAATCATGACATCGAAATCACCTTTATTGGCCGCCTGTATCGACTGTACAATGGATTGCGTCGCACCGCTTCCCTGCACCAGTGTCGGATACAGCACGACATCTGCCAACGGGTAGCGACGGTGAAGCGTGATGATGATGTCTCGAACGGCAGCACCGGTCTGGGCCGTCACTACTACAATCCGTTTAGGGAAACGCGGCAGCGGCTTTTTATAGGAGGCATTAAACAAGCCTTCTTTGGCAAGTTTTTCTTTTAACTGTTCAAAAGCCAAGTAATAATCGCCAATGCCGTCCGCTTGCATCGACTGCGCATACAATTGGTATTGGCCGGATGCTTCGTAAACCGTGACATCTCCGCGGATCAGCACAGTCATGCCGCTTTCAGGTTTAAACTTGACCGATTTGGCATTTGCCGAAAACATGACGCCTGGCAAACGGGCCGCATTATCCTTCAGCGTAAAATAAATATGCCCGCTGGTATGGATTTTGACGTTCGAAAGCTCACCCTTAACGTAAACATCACGCAGGTGAGGATCGGCATCAAATTTCTTTTTTATGTATTTGGTTAACGCTTTGACACTTAAATACGGGTCGGTTGACACACTTTCAACCCCTGTCTGTGAATTTAAAAAGCTGTCTTTCTTTCGAAAAACAGCCCTATTGCTATTTATTTTACATGCTTATGCCTGTTTTGTCTTTGCTAACCCTTTTTCAGCTGATTCAAGCGTATTTTCCATCAGCATAGCAATCGTCATCGGCCCAACTCCGCCTGGTACCGGTGTTACAAAAGAAGCCGTTTCCTGAACATCCTCAAAGTCGACGTCACCGCACAACTTGCCTTTTTCATCGCGGTTCATGCCGACATCGATGATGACTGCGCCCGGTTTGATGAACGTTCGGTCAATGAATTTAGCTCTGCCGATCGCGGCAATTAGGATATCCGCCTGCGCTGTGAAATTCGCCAAATCTTTCGTTTTCGAATGGCAATACGTCACGGTTGCATCTTTTTGAAGCAATAACTGTCCAATCGGCTTGCCGACGATATTGCTGCGGCCGATGACCACCGCATGCTTGCCGGCGGGATCGATGCCGTAATGGGCCAATAACTCCATGATGCCGTGCGGTGTACAAGGAAGGAAGGCATCCTTGCCGATCATCATATTGCCGACAGAAATCGGATGGAACCCATCCACATCTTTCTCTGGGCTGATGGCCGTGATGACTTTGAATTCATCAATTTGCTGCGGCAACGGCAATTGGACCAGAATGCCGTGAATTCCCGGATCGCTGTTCAATTCATCGATTTTCGCTAAAAGCTCTTGTTCAGTTAATGTATCCGGAAATTGATGAAGGTCCGATCGCATTCCCAGTGCTTCACACGTTTTTTTCTTGTTTTTCACATATGTAAGGGACGCAGAATCTTCCCCGACCAGCACTACGGCCAGCCCTGGGACAATTCCCTGTTGCGCTAATTTTTCTACGCGTGTTTTCACTTGCATTTTAATTTTCTGGCTTACCGCTTTTCCATCTATCAATTTTGCAGCCACGTAAATTCCTCCAATTAATTTGCTGTTTCGTCTGTGAATTTAGAAAGGACACCATTGACAAACCGGCTGGATTTATCGTCTCCAAATGTTTTGCATAGTTCAATCGCTTCGTTCATGACCACACGTGATGGGGCATCTTCCATATAGCCCAACTCAAAAATAGCCATACGCAGAATGGTCCGTTCAATTTTCGGCAAACGTTCGAGTGACCAATTTTCAAGATGGCCAACCAATTTTTCATCGATTTCCGCCATATTGGCGTGGGTGCCCTGTACCAACAAGCTATAGAAATTATCATTTTCTCCAGCCATTACATGATCCATGGCCTCATCAATCGTCAGTTCAGTACCTTCTAATTGAAATAAGGTCTGAAGCGCTTTTTCGCGTGCTTCGTGTCGTTTCATAATATATCCGATCTCCTTTTCACAGCTAATTATCACCCATTATACAGGTATTCGGGCTGAACTTCCATGTTTGAAATGTTCGGTCAATAGCCCAGCACCGACTACTGGAGGGGTATTGCGCTGCCGGATTCAGTCTGGAGCGGCCAGCTAAAACAAAGAGAAGGCTGTCCTTGAAGCCATAACAGGACTCCAGGACAGCCTTACTGATCATTCCGCTGCTTGTGCTTCGAAATTGACGCCGGTAATATGGACATTCACTTCTTGTGTTTGAAGAGACGTCATATTTTCAAGCGTCTGCCGAACCTGCTCCTGAATTTTTAGAGCGGTTTTCGGTATGGAAACACCATAGTTGATGACACAATAAACATCAATGGCAAGACCTTCCTCTGATAGGTCTGTCTTGATGCCTTTGCCATGCACTTTTTTCCCCAAGCGTTCAACAACTCCGGAAGCGAAGTTGCCGCGCATACTGGCGACTCCTTCAATATCCGTTGCTGCAATGCTGGCGATGATTTCCAAAACTTCCGGAGCCACTTCGATGTTGCCGAGGTCTTGTGCTCCGTGTGATTTCATTCGTACATAAGGTGCTGTTTTTTCAGCCATTTGAAAACTTCCTCCTTAAGATCCCAGCACGTCATATTTCTCCAGGAATTTCGTATTGAAATCTCCTGATTTGAATACTTCGTGATCCATTAATTTCAAATGGAATGGAATCGTCGTAAACACGCCTTCAATTACAAATTCGTCCAATGCGCGCTTCATCTTCGCTACCGCTTCTTCACGTGTATCAGCGAAAGTAATCAGCTTGGCAACCATCGAATCATAATAAGGCGGAATCGTATAGCCTGAATACATAGCTGAATCAATTCTGACACCTAAACCGCCCGGAGGCAAGTACATATCGATTTTGCCCGCTGAAGGCATAAAGTTTTTAGCTGGATTTTCCGCATTGATGCGGCATTCGATCGACCAGCCTTTAAACGTAACATCTTCTTGTTTATAAGCGAGTGTTTCGCCTGATGCCACACGCAATTGCTGCTGGATCAAGTCGATTCCAGTAATCATTTCCGTTACCGGATGCTCTACTTGAATGCGCGTGTTCATTTCCATGAAATAGAACTTCTGGTTGACCGCATCAAAAATGAACTCCACTGTGCCCGCTCCGCGGTAATTGACAGCCAAAGCCGCTTTTACAGCTGCATCGCCCATCTCTTCACGCAATTCAGGAGACAAAGCCGGTGATGGCGCTTCTTCAACCAATTTTTGCATGCGGCGCTGGATTGAACAATCGCGCTCGCCTAAATGAATCGCATTGCCATGGGAATCAGCAAGCACTTGAATTTCAATATGGCGGAAATCTTCGATGAATTTCTCGATGTAAACTCCCGGATTGCCAAAAGCCGCTGCCGCTTCTTTCTGCGTCATATTCAAGCCGGTGATGAAATCCTCGCGTGTGCGTGCCACACGGATTCCTTTACCGCCGCCGCCTGCTGTCGCTTTGATGATGACCGGAAAACCGATTTCATCAGCGATGCGCAATCCGTCTTCTTCGCTGGCTACAATGCCAGTCGAACCTGGAACAACTGGAACTCCCGCTTTGCGCATCGTTTCACGTGCCACGTCTTTAGTACCCATACGGGAAATTGCATCCGCTGTCGGGCCGATGAACATGATGTCACAAGCTTCACAAAGTTCTGCAAAGCTCGCATTCTCTGCTAAAAAGCCATAACCCGGGTGAATCCCATCGCAATTAGTCAGTTTCGCAACCGACATGATATTGGAAAAGTCCAGATAGCTATCTTTCGATAATTTTGGACCGATGCAATACGCTTCGTCTGCCAGTTCAACATGAAGCGCCTCTTTATCGGCTTCAGAATATACAGCAACCGTTTTGATATCCATTTCCTTGCAGGCACGGATGATCCGTACCGCGATTTCTCCACGGTTTGCAATCAATACTTTTTTCATCGTCTTCATCGCCATCTCCCCTTTCCTCAGTTTGCTTTCACGAGGAATAAAGGCTGGCCGTATTCTACAAGCTGGCCGTCTTTTACAAGAATTTCAGCAATTTCCCCATCTACTTCAGCTTCGATTTCATTGAATAACTTCATTGCTTCGACGATGCAGACTACTTGGTCTGCAGTAACTTTAGTTCCCACTTGAACATAAGCATCTTCGTCCGGTGATGGAGATTCGTAGAACGTACCGACCATTGGAGAAAGGATTTTGTGGTACTCCGACTCGTTGTCCGCTGGAATTTCCGGTGCTTCTTCTGATACCAGTTCTTCAGCTTTCGGCTCTTTTGCCGGTGCTGGAGCACTTGGTGCTTCTACTGCTTTTGATGCTGGGGATGTTTGGATGGATGAGCTGGCGCTTGGCTGAACTTTGCCTGAACCACTCTTTTTCATCTTGACTTTAACGCCCTCAAATTCATAAGAGAACTCTTCAATAGATGATCCATCCACCAATTTGATAATTTCGCGAATTTCTTGAATTTTCATATTCGTCCGACTCCCCTAATTATGTATTTATTCAACTACTCTTCTATTTTAGACTTTTTCAGTCTATTTTGAAACACTTAATCTGACTTTTTAAAAAAAGACCTCTTTGTTAGAGGTCTTTTCATCATTATTGAGCTCTTGAAACGTATGAAGAATCTGTTGTATTGATGATCAAATGGTCGCCTTCATTAATGAAGAATGGCACTTGAACAGTCAATCCCGTTGTAAGTTTTGCTGGTTTTGATCCGCCGCTGGCTGTGTCGCCTTTGATGCCCGGATCAGTTTCAGCCACTTCCAGAACTACCGTGTTCGGCAACTCAACGCCAAGCACTTCTCCTTGGAATTGGATCACTTGGACTTCCATGTTCTCTTGAAGAAACTTCAATTCGTATTCAATGTTCTTTTCAGGCAACTCAATCTGTTCGTAGGTTTCTGTATCCATAAAGGCATGCATATCGCCATTGGCATACAAATACTGCATTTTGTTGTTGTCAATCTGTGCTTTTGCGACTTTTTCACCGGCACGGAAAGTTTTTTCAGTGACACTTCCTGTACGCAAGTTGCGAAGTTTCGACCGCACGAATGCAGCGCCTTTGCCTGGTTTTACGTGTTGGAATTCCATAACGCGCCAAATTCCGCCATCCACTTCAATTGTGACACCTGTTTTAAAATCGTTTACTGAAATCATAATAGTTCCTCCGTTTGTTATAAAATGCGAAGCTCTTTTGTGGAGTTAGTCAATCGTTCATTTCCTGACTCGGTTACCAGTATATCATCTTCAATGCGAACTCCGCCAACTCCTGGCAGATAAATCCCCGGTTCCACCGTCACAGCCATGCCCGGTTCGAGCACCGTTTCCGATCTGAATGACAACCCTGGGCCTTCATGGACTTCCAAACCGATGCCATGGCCAGTAGAATGGCCGAATGCTTCACCGTAGCCTTTGGACTTGATGTAATCACGTGCAATGGCATCCGCTTCGATGCCGCTCATGCCTGGTCCAATTTTCTCTACGCCCAGTTCCTGCGCCTTCAATACAATATCATAAATTTCCTTCATCTGTGCAGAAGGTTCTCCGACTGCGACCGTACGGGTAATATCTGAGATATAGCCGTTGTAGAGTGCACCATAATCAAGCGTGATCATGTCTCCTTTTTCAATGACTTTATCCGTTGCCACACCGTGCGGAAGCGCTGAGCGCAGCCCTGAAGCCACAATGGTGTCAAAGCTCGACGAAGTCGCACCCTGTTTGCGCATGAAGAATTCCAGCTCATTGGATACTTCAAGTTCCGTCAATCCCGGACGGATAAATCCACAAATGTGTTCGAATGCATCATCTGCAATTTTGGCCGCTGCTTTCAGAATAGCTACTTCATCCGGTGTCTTGATCATTCGGATCTTTTCAATCAAGTTGCTGACAGGTTCCAGGTCGGCGTCGATTTTTGACTTGTATTGCACAACTGTCGAATAAGTCATATAGTCCTGTTCAAAAGCAAGCGTACGGATGCCCAGAGATTTTACTGACTTTACCGTTTCATCCATCAGGTTTTTTTCAGCCTGGATTACATCAAATTCTTTGACTTGTTCTCCAGCCTGTTCTGTATAACGGAAATCCGTGATGAAAACCGCTTGTTCCGCAGTTACAATCGCCAGCCCTGCAGTACCCGTAAATTCGGTGATGTAACGCAAGTTGAAAGGACTGGTGACGAGCAGCGCCTCCACATCCCGTTGTTTCATTTCAGCACGTAATTTTTGAAGTTTCAATGTGTTCATCCTCTCTCCTGTTTTAAGATCAATGCATGCAATGCTAATTTGTAGACATCTTGGCCGAATCCCACAATTTGCCCGATCGTGACCGGCGCAATGTAGGAATGATGGCGAAATTCCTCGCGTTTGTGGACATTCGATATATGTACTTCGATTACTGGCACTTGAATCGCAGCAATGGCGTCACGAATAGCGATGCTTGTATGGGTATATGCTCCAGCATTCAAGACAATGCCGGATAGGCCATCATCGCCCGCTCCGTGAATCCAGTCGATCAATTCCCCTTCATGATTCGACTGGCGGCAAATCAATTCAATATGATGGTGATAAGAAAACTCCACCAGTTCCTGTTCCAATTCCTCCAGCGTAAACGTTCCATACGCTTCTTTCTCCCGCTTGCCCAAGCGATTTAAATTAGGGCCGTTCAAGATCAGCACACGCATTCAGCTTTCCCCTTCCCCTGACACATTCTTCATTATTTTAACATATCGGAACAATCGAGCAACTTTTTAACAGAAAAGCGGAAGCGACCGTGTAGATTCGACGGGCATAAGACAGATCGGCGAAGCGGCGCTCTTTGCCGCACAGCCGGAATGGCTTATGACCCTAGAATCTGGGCGCTGCAGCTGGACATCGAAAAGCGGAAGCAGTCAAAAATTCAAGCACCATTCAGAAACAAACCATAAAAAAGCGCGATGGCTATTCGGCCATCGCGCTGGTCATTTTACAATCCGCATTTCAGCTGAGCGTTGCAGTTGGTGCATGTGTTGCAGCCGCCCATTTCTTCGACTGTCCCTTTTCGGCAAACCGGGCATGTATCGCCTACTTCTGAACCGATGGTGACATTGGTTGAACGGAGATCCTGAATTGTGTCGATCAAGACGATCGGACGTTTGCCAGTCTCTTCCGGCTGTTGCTCTTCTTCAAATGTGTTTTCTTCGGCCTTCAGCGTCAAGACTTGTGAATCACGGCTGCCATCGACATAAACCGTTCCGCCTTTAGCGCCACCTTTGTAGAGACGCTCATAGACGCCTTCCACCTGTTTGACTGTATAACCTTTTGGAGCGTTGACGGTTTTCGAAATGGATGAGTCGATCCAGCGCTGGATGATGCACTGAACATCCGCATGTGCTTCAGGCGCCAAGTCCATCGATGTCACAAATGCCTTCGGCAGGTTTTCTTCATCAGCCTCAGGGTTGTTTTTCAGGTATTCACTGACGATGTCTGCTTTCACCTCGATAAATTTGCCAAGGCGTCCACTGCGGTAGTATGTGAATGAATAATAAGGTTCAAGTCCGGTTGATACGCCAACCATCGTCCCAGTGGATCCTGTTGGAGCTACCGTCAACAGATGCGAGTTGCGGATACCTTTTTCAAGTACTGCTTCGCGAACATGTTCCGGCATTCCCTGCATAAATCCTGTTTCTGTGAAAGCTTTGCGGAGTGCTGCCGTCTCTTCATCAGTTTTGCCGATGAGGAACGGGAAGCTGCCGCGTTCTGCTGCTAAGTCTGTCGAAATTTCATAAGCAGCCGTAGCAATCGTCTTGAAGATTTCATCTACAAGCTCGTTGCCTTCCGGAGAACCGTATTCTTTATCGCAATAGATCAATAAATCTGCAAGCCCCATGACTCCCAAGCCAACACGGCGTTCACCAAGTGCCTGAACCTGGTTTTCTTCCAGGAAGTAAGGAGTTGCATCGATGACGTTGTCCTGCATGCGGACACCGACACGAACCGTTTCTTTCAACGCTTCGAAATCGACCGTCTTCGTTTTCGGATCTGCAAACTGCGCCAAGTTGACGGCAGCCAGGTTACAAACAGAATAAGGCGCCAATGGCTGCTCGCCGCAAGGGTTGGTCGCTACGACTTTTTGCCCGTAAGCTGCTGCATTGGTTTTTTCATTGGCATTGTCAATGAAGAAAATACCCGGTTCTGCTGAATAGGTAGCACAAATATTAATCAGGTTCCACAGTTCGCGTGCTTTCATCGTGCGGTAAACACGGACGCCATGGCCCATGCGTTCCCATTCACGGACATCGCCGACTTCCTGCCATTTTTCATTGTAGACAGCCATCTCTTCTTTTGAATACGACTCTACTGCAGGGAAGCGCAGATCGAAGTCTGCATCATTTTCCACTGCTGTCATGAAATCGCTGGTCAATGTGACGGAAATATTGGCGCCTGTCAGGAATTCTTCGTTGTGGACTGAATAAGTTCCGCCATCACGCAGCTTGGTTTCAGCATCGCGCATGATTTTCTCATTGAATCCGCCCATTCCAGGAATCGCACGGTAATTCAGGATCCCTTGGTACATTGCATCTTCCTGCTCTGTCAAAGGTTTGAATTTCAATTTGTCGTGAGCCAATTTTTTGATGGTCTCATCTTCTGTGTTCTCAATCAAATAACGAAGGATGCGCGGGTTCTGCATTTTCGAAATGATGAATTCCGCAATATCCGGATGCCAGTCAGCCAGCATGATCATCTGTGCGCCTCGGCGTGAACCGCCCTGCTCAACAAGATGCGTCAATTTAGCGATATCATCCAGCCACGAAACAGAACCTGATGATTTGCCGTTGACACCGCGTGCCAAGGTGTTGCGCGGGCGAAGTGTCGAACCATTTGTTCCGACACCGCCGCCGCGGCTCATGATTTCCATCACTTGTTTGCGGTGATCGGAAATGCCTTCACGTGAATCTGCCACGAATGGCATTACGTAACAGTTGAAGTACGTTACGTCCGTATCAGCACCCGCTCCGTATAGGACACGTCCAGCCGGAATGAATTTCAATCCAACCAATTGCTGATAGAATTTTTCAAACCATTCCTGGCGCTTTTCAGCTGTTTCTTCTACAGAGGCAAGGCCCGTTGCATTGCGTTTGGCGATCTGCTCGTAAAACACTTCAAGCGGTTTTTCAATCACGTCGATCGGGCGATTGACGATGCCTGCCTGCTGCTCTTCCGGTTTGTCGATTGCACTTCTGTAATCTTCTTCGATCCAAACCTGTGCTTTATTGGCCTGGTGATCGATGGAAACGATGTAGCCAAGGCCGCGCGCCGGGAATTTCGGATCTTCTTTGACAGTCAATACAACAAAATCGCCTGCCTTGAGTGTTTTCTTCTCCGTGTCCTTAAAGGAATAACGGTCGATCATCACGAGGCGCGATACACCTTTATGCGTCAGTTTCATGTCAGGAGTAATTGCATGTACCTGGGGAAACGATTCGATATCTTTGTTTAAAGCTCTTGCATTCAACGAATATTGGGATTGTGTGGCGGAAACCATTTGACAATTCCTCCTTTGTGTTATATGGAGTTAGATACTATATATAGTATTAATTCAATTCCCATCATACTATATGTTGAAACTTCTTTTCAATAACAATTTTATGATGGAAATGATTGAAGCAATGAAAAGCTTTATTTACCAACGTTTCCAGCTTTGGAAATCTACAAAATGAGCCTAAAGACTCTCACGCGCGAAAATTCCATTCCGAATTTCCATATTTTATTTTTTCCAAAGCCTTGACATCCGCCAATTGTTGTACGGTCAAATTATAGGATTCCAGACTGATCGACAAGGCCTGTTCGAAACCGGCTTTAAACGCACGGATACACTCATCCGGCGTCACTGGTTTTTCACGGAGCGAATTGATCGATACTGCTTTTTCCGGAATTTTGCTGCGCATGCGCTCTTTGGCAGCTTCACTGGAAAACTTGAAAACCGACAATAGCTTCTCAGCATCCAGATCTATCAGTATAGCACCATGTTGCAGGATGACGCCTTTTTGGCGCGTCTGGGCACTGCCCGCTACTTTCTTTCCTTCTACGACCATTTCATACCAGCTCGGTGCATCGAAACAAACCGCTGATTTCGGTTTTTTCAAATCGGCCCGTTTTTCTTCTGTATCCGGCACCGAGAAATAGGCGTCCAACCCCAAATTTTTAAACCCTTCCAACAACCCTTCGCTCAATACGCGATAAGCTTCTGTTACGGTTTCGGGCATCTCCGGGTAATCTTCACTGACGATGATGCTATATGTAAGTTCATGCTCATGGAGAACACCTCTGCCTCCTGTAGGCCGACGGACAAATCCAAGGCCAAGCCGGTCGACGGCTTCCATATCAATCTCTTTTTCTACGTTCTGAAAATAACCGATCGATAAGGCAGCAGGCTGCCAGCTGTAAAAACGGATGACGGGCGGAATAAGCCCTTCACTATGCCATGCCAGCAAGGCTTCATCAAGCGCCATGTTGAACGCTGGACTGCCGGCACCGGAATTTATAAAAATCCATTTTGGATATTTCACAAGATCGCCTCCTATTTCCGATAATTAGTGTAACATTGGCATTGAATATCCGTCATCTCTTCTCTTATAATAAAGGAAGATGAGAAAGGGGCAAGAACATTGGAATTTCTGTACATCACGATCGCCATCGTATTGGCAATCATCATTTACGCGGTCATTTCTTATTTCCGCATCAAAAAAGCTGTCACTAACCTGACACAGGAGCAATTTATCGAAGGCTACCGCAGAGCACAATTAATTGATGTGCGCGAACCGAAAGATTTTGCAGCTGGCCATATTCTGGGAGCGCGCAATATTCCGCAAACGCAATTGCGCCAACGCTATAAGGAAATCCGTGCAGACAAGCCGGTTTACCTGTATGACCAAAACGGAGCACGCAGTGGACGGGTAGCTATTTTCCTTAAGAAAAAAGGCTACAATCAATTGTTCCAGCTTCAAGGCGGTTTCAAACAATGGACCGGAAAAATCAAATCCAAATCCTAGGCTTCAAAAACCCTTTCTTAACCGGAAGGGTTTTCTCTATTTGCTAGGCTAATAAATAGTAGACAAGACGCTCTCCATCTTACCCCTCACTTAAATAATGCGGTTAGCGGCTTCTTGAAGCGCACACAAAGCGATTTACAGGCTTCGGGGTAGTTATCTCGTCGACAAACATAACTTCCCCAATAAAGCGACGATGTTGAGAGTGTTCCATTAGAAAAGCGTGGAAGCCAAGTGGCTTCCACGCTTTTTATTCATTTCCCTGCAGCAACCGAACGATACAGCTGGAAATTATCGTACTTTATTCAGCTTTATAATAACGGAGCACAGGCTGGCGCGCCGCTTTTGTTTCATCCAAACGGTTGATGACAGTGGTATGCGGTGCATTTTGGACGATTTCAGGGTTTTCTTCGACTTCTTTCGCAATCTGAATCATCGCATCGACAAATGCATCCAAAGTTTCTTTGGATTCTGTTTCAGTAGGCTCGATCATCATGCCTTCTTCCACATTCAACGGGAAGTAGATTGTCGGTGGATGGTAGCCAAAATCAAGCAGGCGTTTCGCCATATCCAATGTACGGACACCCAGTTTCTTCTGGCGGCGGCCGCTTAAGACGAATTCATGCTTGCAGTGACGGTCATACGGCAAATCGAAATGAGGCTGCAGCCTGCGCATCATGTAATTGGCATTTAGTACAGCATATTCGGTAACTGCCTTTAGGCCATCTGGTCCCATAGAGCGGATATACGTGTAGGCACGTACGTTGATGCCGAAGTTGCCATAGAACGGTTTGACTCGGCCAATGGAATCCGGGCGGTCGTAATCGAACGTATAAGCATCATCTTTTTTCACCAGTACCGGTTTCGGCAAGTACGGCAACAGATCATTTTTAACGCCGACAGGGCCTGAACCAGGTCCACCACCGCCATGAGGTCCGGTGAAGGTCTTGTGCAAGTTCAGGTGAACCACATCAAAGCCCATATCTCCCGGGCGTGCTTTAGACATAACTGCGTTCAAGTTGGCGCCATCGTAATACAGCTTGCCGCCGACTTCATGAATGATCGCAGCCATTTCCAGAATCTGCTCTTCAAACAAGCCGAGCGTATTCGGGTTTGTCAGCATTAATGCTGCTGTGTCTTCTCCAACCACGCGTTTCAAATCTTCCAGGTCTACTAGTCCTTGGTCACTTGATTTGACGGTCACGGTCTCAAAACCGGCAACGGTTGCTGAAGCCGGGTTTGTGCCGTGCGCTGAATCGGGAACAATGACTTTCGTCCGTTTAAAGTCACCGCGCGCTTCGTGGTAGGCACGGATCATCATCAATCCGGTCCATTCACCATGTGCACCTGCAGCTGGCTGCAACGTCACTTCATCCATACCGGTAATTTCTTTCAAATGCTCCTGCAAGTCAAACATCAAAGCAAGAGCCCCTTGAACCGTTTTTTCATCCTGAAGCGGATGGATGTTCGCGAACCCTGGGAAACGTGCTACTGTTTCGTTGATTTTCGGATTGTATTTCATTGTGCACGAGCCGAGCGGATAGAAGCCTGAATCCACACCGTGGTTCCGGTTAGACAGCGCCGTGTAATGGCGCATGATATCCAGTTCGGAAACTTCCGGCAGTTCTGCCGCTTCTGTACGGATCAAGTCAGCCGGCAATAGTTCGCTCAAATCCACTTCTGGTACATCAAGTGTCGGAAGGCTATAGCCGACGCGGCCTTCTTTGGTCAATTCAAAAATTAGCGCTTGGTTGTCCTTATGCATGAGTAGCCCCCACTTCCTGCACTTTGGCAGCGATTTCCTGCACGAATGCATCGATTTCTTCTTTTGTCCGTTGTTCAGTAACAGCAACCAGCATATGGCCACTCAATTCGTTATAGCTCAATCCAAGGTCATAACCGCCGATCATGCCGTTTTCAAACAGACGATCATTCAACTGTTTAACGGATTCTTTCGTTTTCACAACGATTTCATTAAAATGAGCGCCTTCAAATGCAATTTCAAGGCCTGCTTTTTTCAATTGCTGCTTCATATAATGGGTCTTCACGATATTTTGCTTCGCAATTTCTTGTGTACCGACTTTGCCGAGTGCTGTCATCGCTACAGATGCAGCCAATGCGTTCAATGCTTGGTTGGAACAGATATTCGATGTCGCTTTGTCGCGGCGGATATGCTGTTCGCGTGCCTGCAACGTCAAAACGAATCCACGACGGCCTTCTTCATCCGTCGTTTCACCGACTAAACGGCCAGGTACTTTCCGCATCAATTTCTTCGTCACAGCGAAATAACCGCAATGAGGTCCACCGAAAGCTTCCGGAATGCCGAAAGGCTGTGCATCGCCCACTGTAATATCAGCGCCAAGCTGTCCTGGAGAAGTCAAAGCACCGAGTGCCAATGGGTTGGAAGAAACCGATAGCAATGCACCGGCCCCGTGGACAATCGGTTCGATCGCTTTAAGGTTTTCAACTTGTCCAAAGAAGTTCGGGTACTGAATCATCACCGTTGCTACGTTTTCATCGATCATTTCCGTCAAAGCGTCCATATCCGTGTGTCCGTCTTTCAATGGAATTTCAACAACCTCGATCGACTGGCCAAGTGCATAGCTTCGGACAACAGCACGCGATTCCGGGTGGACTGCACGCGAAACCAGGATTTTTTTGCGTCTCGTGTGTCCAGCAGCAAGCATTCCAGCTTCAGCAAGCGCAGTTCCGCCGTCATACATGGATGAGTTGGCAATGTCCATACCTGTCAATTCACTGATCATGGTCTGGAATTCAAAAATCGCCTGCAATTCGCCTTGAGAAATTTCAGGCTGATAAGGAGTATAAGCCGTATAAAATTCAGAACGGGAAATTACATGATCCACAATAATCGGTTTGTAATGGTCGTATACACCAGCTCCTAAAAACGATGCATAGCGGTTGGTGTCGGCATTTTGAGCAGCAAGCTGTGCCAATTCCTTTGTCAATGAAGACTCGGATTTAGCAGGCTTAATGTTGTATTCGCCTTTGAAACGAACTTTTTCCGGGATATCGGAAAACAATTCATCGATTGATCCGATGCCGATTGTTTCCAGCATTTCTTTTTCGTCTTGAGATGTCATTGGTAAATAACGATGTTTCATAAGGTGCTGTCCCCTTTTCAAGTTAGATTAGTTGGATCGTTTATAAAATGGCGTTTCTACTGTTTTCGCTTTTAACCGTTTGTTGCGAATTTCAACTTCCAATTCAATTCCGAGTTCAGCAAACTCACTTGAAACCAAGGCAAGGCCGATATTTTTTTTCAAAGTCGGCGATTGTGTGCCGGTCGTCACTTCTCCGATTTTACGGTCTTCTGCATATACCGCATAGCCATGACGCGGAATGCCTTTATCGATCATTTCAATGCCGACTGATTTGCGTGGAACACCTGCTTCTTTCTGTGCGGCTAATGCCTGTTTGCCGATAAAGTCCTGCTCTTTTTTCAATTTCACGACAAAATTGATGCCAGCTTCAAGTGGCGTTATGTCTTTCGACAATTCCTGGCCATATAAAGCAAGGCCAGCCTCAAAGCGCAATGTATCACGCGCACCAAGACCTACTGGCACAACGCCATCCGATTTTCCTTCTGAAAGGATCTTGTCCCATAGAACAGTCAACGCTTCAGGAGCAGCATAAATCTCAAAACCATTTTCACCGGTATAACCAGTACGCGATAAAATCACCGTCTGACCAGCAACATCAACATCCTGTTTGAAACGGAAGGGCTTGATCGATGACAGGTCTTCATCTGTCAGCCGCTGAAGCAACACTTCTGCAAGAGGCCCCTGCAATGCCAAAAGACCGTACCGATCAGATGCGTTGTCTAATGTAACGTCGCCTTTTTTCGCCTGTTCCATCCATTCGAAATCTTTTTCGATATTAGATGCGTTGACGACCAAAAGATATTGTTGATCCGCCAATTTATAAACCAATAGATCGTCTACTGTACCGCCATCTTCATAGCACATCGCTGTATATTGTGCCTGGCCATCCTGGATTTTGGACACATCATTGGTTACCAGATGCTGGAGGTACGTTAAGCTATCAGGCCCGGTAACGAAGATTTCCCCCATATGGGATACATCAAAAAGTCCTGCTTTGGTTCTGACAGCTTCATGTTCTTCCTTGATGCTTGAAAATTGCACAGGCAGTTCCCAACCGCCAAAATCAATCGTTTTTCCACCATATTCCGAATACGTTTCAAATAAGGGTGTACGTTTTAACTGTGCCAATGATTTTCCTCCTCATTCTTCAACTTCCTTCGGCCGGCCAAACCTGAATGCAGACACGAAAAAAGGACAGAGATTTCCCTTTAAAGGGAAATCTCTGTCCTGGAACCTGAAAGTTTACCGTAATGGCTTTCCTCGTTGGTAGCTGACATGCAGCATTCTCCAGAGATGCGTCCTGTATGAGTCTTTTTGCCTGAGAGATTCATAACTTCTGTTATTTGCTCCTTCGGCGACGCCTTGGCGTTCTCTCCCCATACATTCATCCGCCCAAATCAATATTGATTGGTCCAATCCGTTATACAGAATAGTATAACTTTGAGTTAATCCTAACATTGATCCAAGGAAAGCGCAATCTTTTTTCCTTAAAAGGACTAAAGGCGAATGATTTGATTAATTAAAATCAAATCATTCGCCTTTTAGTCGATTTACTTGAAATGCAGCGTATTGTGTAATTTGCCGCAACGTCCGGAATTCGGTCCGGATAGTGATATGCGCAGTTTGTTTATACGCTTTGTAGCGAGATTTATGCAACGCTTCAATTTCCTCTCGCGTCGACTGGCGGACAATCGGCCTGTTTGGATCTCTGTGGATCCGCCGCCAGATTTCCCGGAACGGCGCATCCAAAAACAGCACGAGTCCGGTATTTCTCATGATTTTCTGGTTTTCTTTTCGCATGGTCACGCCGCCGCCGGTGGAGATGATGCAATGATCCTGTTTAAAATTTCGCAAAAACTGCGTTTCCAATTGCCGGAAATATTCTTCGCCATGCTGCTCGAAAATCTCCGGAATCGTTTTCCCTACCTGCCGGACAATCTCTTTGTCCATGTCGTAGAAGGGCAGTTTCAGCAAAAAGCTTAGCCTTCTGCCGACCGCGCTTTTCCCGCAGCCCATGAATCCAATCAAATAAATTCTGTTCATCCTACCCACCCGATACTTACCTCTACTCAGGTATTTTATTTTGCTCTATTTCTATTAGTAGTTGTATCGTAGCATGTCTATGCATATTTTCCAAACCATCGTATGTTTTATATTGGACGGAATAAAGGACGAGCGTGTGGGATAACAGAACCAGAGCGGACATGAAAAAGACGATGGCAATCGGATAGATAGCACCTTTTTCATTTTTAAGGACGCGTAAAAACATACTCTGCCTCTTCCAAGGTGCCTGTGGAAAACTCTGCTTTGACCTTCAACTTGTCACCATTTAAAGAAAAGCTGCAATGGCGGATGCGCGTCAACATAACTTCATGGCCTTTTCTGTCTTTCTGTTTACGGATCATGTCCGTGTACATTTCAATATCATACTCCTCTCCCATCTGGATGATACGGACCCCGTTTCCTTCGTTGATGATTTCAAGCGAGTCGCTGCTGTTCAAATAACCCTGCAAATCGCTTGTGAACAATTGCCATTCGAGCCGGTGCGGATCCAAATCTCCTGTAAAACTGACAGCAAATCCATAAAACAGGACAATCAGCGGCAGCATCGTCATCAACACTAATAAGTCGAAAAGTGATGTCAGAAATGAAAACCCTCTTTCATCCAGCAGCTTTACTCGCTGCATAGCCGCTCCTGCTGACCTCTAAAATCCGCGTAATCGACACACAGGCTGTCTGCCATCTCCCAGCTGTAGACGATGCCGTTTACGCTGCGGCGGCCACGCAATGCCCCAGTCGAATGTATTTCCCTCGCTGCTTCATGGAGGGTTTCAAAAGCACTGACGCGTTCTTTTTTCACCTGCAGGCTTTGTTGGACATTGAGCATGGCCGGCAGCAGGCTGCCAAAAATGATAAACACCATGAACAGGCTTACCATGGTTTCAGCCCAGGACATTCCTCGTTCATTCAGAAAACACCACTCTCCCTCCTCCAAGATGGACAACCATTGTCTTTTCTCCGCTGCTTGTGCCAAAACGGAACGTTCCCGACTGGACCACTGACCCACTGGCATTGAATTTGATTTCCGTGAGATTGCTGGTCTTTTTCAAAGTGACGGAATCCGGAAGTTTCCTGGTCTGGCCCGGTATGTGGGTGTCCATATAGATGTCATAAGATCTTTTGGTTTCCCGGAACGCGATTTTCACCACCTGCTTCAAGTCCAAACTCTGGCTTTGCGCATAATAAACATCCTGCTGCAGGATTTCAAAAAAACGCTGTTCTTCTTTCTTGACCGACATCGCCTGATAGCCAGGAATAGTTATGGCAATGATCGCCATCAACACCATCAAGACAAGCAACATTTCCAACAAGGTAAAGCCCTTCTCCTTTATGACGATTTAGTAGAGGTCACCACTCCGTCAACCGAAATATTCACGGCATCGCCATTCGGACACTCCGTCTCCCCAGTTTTCAAATAACCTTCCGTTACAAGATTCGCCAGTGTCGGAACCGCCTTCATGTCCATACGATAGGATTCCACTTGCCCTTGGACCATCTGGACATAAGCTTTACAGCCTTTTTCATCTACAGCAGAAGATTGTTTTGTGACATTTGGAATGGCTATAGCAATCAAGACTGTAATAATCAGCATAACAATGAGCATTTCAATTAACGTAAACCCTCTTTGATTTTTCAATAAGCGCATATTTTTCCTCCTTAAATGGTATGGACCAGGTTATACATCGGCATTAGGATGGCCAAGTAAGCACCCACAATGCAGATGGCGATCATGATAAAAAAACTCGGTTGGATAATGCGCAATATTCGCTGCGTCTGCTGTTCGATCTGTTCCATCAGCACTTCGCTATAGAGAAGCAATTCTTTCCCCAAATAGCCGGTCAATTCACCATGCTGCACAAATGCCGGCATGTCTTTGGAAACAAATGAAAAATGTTCCAGCGATGTTGAAAACGTCTGCCCCAGCATCAGCTCTTCATGGGACAGCCGTGTCATGAACTGGATGATTTTATGGTAATTCTGGCGTTGCAGAAGTTCGAGTGATTCCTGCATGGAGATTCCGCTATGCAACAATGTACCAAGTTCACGAGCCAAAAGATGCGACCAATACAGTTTCATGAAGCTGCCGATCACGGGCACCGCCAGCAACCATTCGATTTGCCGCTCAATGGGCTGTCTTTTCAGCAATTGCCTGAAAACATAAACCGACAGAGCCGCCAGCGCAAAGATGGCAATAAAAAAATCTGGGAGGCTAAGCAAATAGCCCGGTACTCCGGATCCTTCTTCTCCTGATTGAAGCGAATCCATCATTTCTGTCAGATTCGGCACATAACTGGTGCGGAAAAACAAAAACAATACTGAAGTGAAAATCAACAGGGATACCGGGTAAATCAAAATATTCTTCAGCTTTTTCTGCACTTGTTCCGTCCTTGCAAAACTTTTGGCGATGCTGTCGATCGACTCAGCCAAGCGGCCGTGGTATTCCGCGATTTCAATCGGAAACAGCACATGGTCTTTAAAGCCTAGAAATTTTAGGATTTCAGCGGCATTTCCGCCTCCTTTTAAAATGCCGGTTATGCCTGCCAGTGTTTCCTCCAGCTTCGGCGTATGCATCGGCAGCAATAAGCTCAAAGCTGTCGGCAGCAGGTATCCTTCTTTCATGAGAACAGCCAAACGCGTCAAAAACTGTTCCCGATCACGTAGGCGGATTTTATCTGAGCGCAAAGGAAGCTTGAATTGCACCGATTTTCACCCCTTCCCTGATCTGGCCGTCAAATGTCAGTGAGTCTGGTAACGTGTAGTGTTTTTTCTGGCCGGCTGATGCTAATGCCTCCTCCAGCCTGCCGCCTTCTAAAATCTCATAGAGAGCACGATGGCACGATTCCGACTGGCCGGTATCCGAATACACCGGAATGATTTTTTGTGCCGAAACGGCGATCAGAGTTTGTGACATGTCTTCGAATGACACCCCTAAATCATGCAAACGGTGCAGGCAGCCAACCGAATGCCTGGCGTGAATGGTCGAAAAGACCAGATGGCCCGTCAAAGCCGCGCGCACGGCTATCTGCGCTGTCTCTGCATCACGTATCTCTCCGATCATAATGATGTCAGGATCGTGCCGCAAAATGGCCTTCAGCCCTGCAGCGTAGCTTAGGCCGGCTTTTTCATTGACTTGAATCTGCAGAATTGCTTGGTTTTTCCGTTCGACGGGATCTTCCAGCGTGATGATGTTTCGGTTCAATTTATCGGCGCAATGTTTCAGCAATGAATACAGCGTGGTCGATTTGCCGCAGCCCGTTGGCCCTGTCAGCAAAATCAGGCCTTGTGAAGCTTCAGAAAGTTTTTCAAGCAGACGTGCAGAGTCACGGAAAGCTGCCAGTTGATTGAGGGATTGAGCAGCATCGTCCGGCATGATCCGAATGACAATGCTCTCTTTCGTCAAAACGGAAGGCAAAGTTGAAATGCGAAAGTAATAGGAAAGTTCGTCGATGGGAAGTTGGAATGAACCGGTTTGGGGTTTTCTTCTTTCACTCATATCTAAAAGGGATAGGTATTTGAAATAAGCGATCATGCGATCACCCAGATCAAAGGGGAGTTGTGTCACTTGCCGCAGGCTTTGGAACGAACGGTAAGTGACGGAATAGCAGGTTGGTTCGGGTTTGATGTGGATGTCCGTGGTCTTGTTTTTTGCCGCATCGTGCAGAAGATCAACGCAGCGGCGTTCAATAATCGATTGCATATCCACCTCCTGTTTCGGTTTAAACAAAGGCTGCCTCTCTGTTCCCACATAGTATAACCAGCTGGTTTTCAGAAAGGAATAGTTTTGGCCAAAATAAAATTTTGACCCCGGGATTCACGCCAAATCCGAGATTTGAAGCAGTCAGCCATGGCTTCTGAAATCGGATCCACAAATTTTTGTGAGAATCCTGACAATGATGAAAACAGCCGTACACGTGTTTGTCACAAAGAAAGACCAACTCGCTGTTTACACATTCACTGCCTATCCTATATAATGAATGAGAGATTATTGTGTTGTGGCAAAGGAGGGATTACCCATGAATAATATGTTCAAGTTAATGGGATGGTGGACTGGTATATTTGCAGTTCTCTTTTATGTAGGCGATATGGTTGAAGTATCTTTATTAATGGTCGCTAACACCGGATTTTTTGTTCTTCTTGGATTCTTAAATATTTCTGAACGCATGTATTTGTATATTTTTGGCGCCTATTTGACAGTATTTTTCGTAGGCTTCACTTATTACTCTACGTTCATCCACGTTCCTGGTGCTGGGCACTAATCAATACGAATTCAATGATAAAAGGTGCATCGGAGAAATCCGATGCACCTTTTATTTTTTAATTACATGCCTTACAATCCACGAAGAAACGGATTGCTCTTCATTTCCTGTTCGGGCGTCGTTTCCGGGCCGTGACCTGGATATAGAATCATATGCTCGGGAAGTGTCAGCAACGAGTCCTGGATGGACTGCAGCAGTTTTTTCTCAGAGCCGTCGATAAGATCTGTCCGTCCGATGCTTCCGCGGAAAAGTGTATCTCCAACTATGGCAAAGCCTTCTTTTCCAAAAGAGAAACTGACGCTTCCCGGGGAATGTCCAGGCGTATGGAAGATGTCCATCTGGAATGAGCCGATTTGCAGGTGTTTTTCATCAGTCAATAATACATCCGCGTCTTTGATACGGTAATCCGGCAACGCTCCGTATTTTCCAGATCCGTTCAAATTCGGCCGGCTTAGCCATTCCTTTTCCAGATGGTGGAGGTAGACCGGAATCGAATAATGTTCCCGTATATCATCCACTGCCCCGATATGGTCAAAATGGGCATGCGTAAGCAAAATGGCGATCGGTTTTAAGTTTTTCTTTTTAACCAGCGCCTGAATCTTTGCGCTTTCTTCTCCCGGATCGAAAATCAGGCATTCTTTCTGATCATCCGAGATGATGTAACAGTTGGTCTGGACAGGTCCCAGCTCCATTTGGTCGATTTTCAGCATTTTCTTCACCTCTGCCCGATTATACCATGATGCACCGGAAGGACTGTCAACATACTGACACTTTTTGTCCTCGACAAAACAGCGGAATATCTTTACAATATAAAGAGAACAAAGCGGCACTGGCTGTTTAAGTTGAAGGGAGTGTCATCGATGAGTTGGATGTTACTAGTTATTTTTGGCCTTATTGCAATTCTTGCAGCTGTCGGCACATTACAAACGCTTAAAAACAAAGAAATCCTCGGTTTTCTTTTTAACTTTGGGACGTTAGTAATTTTTGGCGGCTTCACTATTGCAACACTTATCACGCAAGGTTATCCACCAGCACTTCATTAATCAAGAAAAAGCCGATGCCGTCAAACGCTCGGCTTTTTTCATTCAAAAAAAAAGAGGGCGCAAAGCGCTCTCTCTTTTTATTGTTCCAGTTCGACGTCTGGAATCGTGGTCAACTGCCCGTCTTCTTCATCGTAGAAACGCAGCAAGTCGCCATTGATGATCGACTCGGAATACTCGATTTCGGTAAACGCCCGCTCAATATACGGTGCACACAGTTCCTGTTCAGCCGGTTCACCGGTTTCTTTGTCATAGCAGACATTTCCTGCGTAAACGACTTCATCTGTCACAAAGCGTCCATCGCGGAAGATGACAAATTCTTCATGCTCCTCAGAGAACAAGTCGCCGCCAAACTGAATATCTTTCGACGTGTCCATGCCCATCAAATTCATGATTGTCGGCCGCATGTCGATCTGGCCGCCGACTTCATCGTCAACATAGCCTTCCCCATATCCGGGAATGTGGACAAAGAAAGGTACTTTCTGCAATTCAGCAGATGTGAAATCCGTCACTTCTTCTCCCAAGTATTGGGTCATGGCTTCGTTATGGTTCTCGGAAATTCCGTAATGATCCCCATACATGACGATAATCGAATTTTCGTATAGGCCTTTTTCCTTCAACTCTTCAAACAGGACTTTGATTGACTCATCCAAATAACGCGATGTTTGGAAATAACGGTTCAAGGTTCCTGAATTGGAATCGTATTCATCGATCAATTTATCTTCTTCATCCAATGTAAACGGATGGTGGTTCGTCAATGTCAGCAAACGGCTGTAGAAAGGCTGTTGCATTTCAGTCATGTGTTCGACCGATTGTTCATGGAACGGAATATCTTTCATTCCCCAGTTGACCGCTTCACCTTCGCCAATTTCAAAGCTTTCGATATCATAAAATTTATCGATATTCATCGATTCGTACATAATATCACGATTCCAGAAGCTCTTCGTATTGGCATGCTGTACATTTGTTGAATAACCATTTTCACCGAGGCTTTCAGCCATGGAATTGAAGGTATTCCCGCTGTGCGTAAAGAAAACCGCACCGCCACTCAATGGATAAAGGGAGTTTTCAAGCAAGAACTCCGAATCCGAAGTTTTCCCCAATCCCGTCTGGTGGTAGAAATTCTCGAAATAAATCGTATCTTCATCTTCTGTCAGCGAATTCAAAAATGGCGTGATGGTCTGTCCATTCATTTCACTGTTGATGGTGAAGCTCTGCAGTGATTCCAATGTCACAACAATCAAGTTGCGCCCTTCGGCAATGCCTTTCATATCTTCTGAAGGATCGATTTGGTTGGCACGAACATAGTTATTGGCTTCCACCAATTCAGAGCCGTCCGCTAAAGCACGTTGGGCCTGAGATTTGGATTGGATGTAAATATCGTATAGATGATAATTGTACATCCCCAGGTTTTTCACCAGCATCTCCCGGTCGAAGCTGCGCGTCAGCAATTGAGGACGTTCAGCTTCAGCCAGCCCCAAGTTAAAGAACAGGACCGCTAGCGCCAAGACATAATAGGCTTTGCGCTGGACCGATGTAGAAGCAGCTATACCCGTTTTAGTTGAAATGAATTTGATCGCCAGCAAAATGATGGCCAAGTCTGCAAAATACAAGAGGTCCGTCCAAAAAATACTGGCAGCCGCACTTGATCCCAAATCGCCGAAGTTTTCAGTCTGAAACAATACCGGCAAGGTGATGAAATCATTGAAAAACCGGTAAAAGGCGACATTTCCATAAAGGACGATCGATGTAATAGCTGCTACAGCAATCAAATAACTATTTTTGGCTTTTTCACTTTTAAAGAACAGTGATATCCCATAGATAAACAACAGCATGCTCAAAGGATTGATAAATAAGATGAATTCCTGTAAAACATTGTCAATGGTGATCGAAAAACTGGTCTTATAAACAATATATGTTTTTAGCCATGTTGCGACAATGGCTATTGCCAGTATTGAATGCTTAGGCCATTCTTTTTTCAACATTCCCGCACAGCCTCCTTATTCGGTTGACTAAAAGTAGTTGAGATTACATCATAATAATACAGTATAAGAGATTTTTAATAGCATATGAAGTAATCACCCTTATTCTAGACGAATGAACTACGAATAAGTTTCGTTAATCGAACTTATTTCTTATCATATTCTGATCTCTTCTGGCGAAGAATAAGCATGGCCGATGCGAATTCTTTAGCCGAAATAAACTGCATGCGATACAGTTCCTTGACTTCATCTTCCATCAGTTCAAGATCCGCTTTATAGTCAGCTGTATAGATGATCGTGCCGTAGCGCTTCAGTAACTGCATAACATCATATAAGTTTTTCATTTGTCCATCGCCCCCGTATCAATCAAACCGCTTTCGGTGTATATTCCCTGTACAGGCATATCGTGAACTTCCACTGGTATCGCATCCGCTATCTGGCAGTCGAAGGCTAAAGAGCGAGTCTCCCCTTTGTAAAAGGCCAAAAAACGGTCATAATAGCCTCCCCCAAAGCCAATTCGATAACCTTCCTTCGAAAAGACGACACCCGGTACGATCAACAGATCAATTTCTTCCGGTTTTATGTACACAGTTGCTGAAACAATCGGCTCCTGCAGCTTCATGTAAACAACTTCGAGCTGATCTAAACTGTCGATGATCCGGAAATCCATCCCCCTCGTAGCCGGATGGCATTTTGGGGCCGCCACTTTTTTGCCTGCTGCCCAGCATTTTTCCATTAGATCGAGTGTGTCCACTTCTGGATATGCAGAAATGGTCATGCCGATGGTTTCCGCTGCTAAAAATGCAGGATCCTCCAATAACTGGCTGATTATCGCCTCAGACTTTCTTCTATATTCTTTTTCTGTCATTTGATTGAGCAAAGCGAGTACTTTTTTTCGCTGAGAAATTTTTTCCATATCAGCACCATCTCCTCTACAAAGAAAAAAGCCAAAACCTCTGCAGGTTTTGGCAATCAATGTTATTACTTTGTTTCACGGTGTACTGTCATTTTCTTTTCACGTGAGCAATATTTTTTCATTTCAAGACGCTCAGGGTTGTTGCGCTTATTTTTAACAGTGCTGTAGTTACGTTCGCTACATTCTGTACAAGCTAAAGTGATGTTAACACGCATCGGTATCCCTCCTAATTCTTTCAAAGATCATTTATAAATAAGCGTGATCTATACGACTTAATTATTATAGCATATTTCAAAGCAAAGTCTACTGTAAAATCCCACTAAATTGAAGCTTTTAAATAAAAAAACTGCCAGGAGCTTTTTACTCCCGGCAAATGTTCTTACTGCAGAGGCCATTTAAAAGAACGCTAAGCCTGCAGATAATGCTTTCTCTTATTTATTCAAATCGTAATGCTGTCCGCGGACCAGGTAAAACAGTTGTTCCGCAATATTGGTGGCATGGTCAGCCGACCGTTCCATATAGCGGCTGATAAACGCCAATTGGGTGATTTGGCTGAGCTTCTCGGGGTTTTCTCCGCCTTCACGCATCAGCCTGCGAATCACATCACCGTATAATTCATCTACTTGATCGTCGAGTTCGGCAATTTCTTTTGCTTTGACGATGTCTTCTTCGACAAATGCATCAATGACCTGGCGCAGCATGGCCACAGCCAATTTTTGCATCTGCTGGATATGCCCGATTTGAGGCAGCAACTCCTGCTTGCCGATGCGAATGGTCTCTTTCGCAATATTGACTGCATAATCCCCAACACGCTCCATATCCGAAGCCACTTTAATCGTCACAATCAAGCGCCTTAAATCGGTGGCAACTGGAGATTGCTTGGCAATCAATAAAATAACCCGGTCGTTGATGAACTCTTCCATCTGATTGATGTCTTTATCGTCTTCGATCACTTCAAGCGCTGCATCGACGTCTTGCGTCACCAATGCTTCCATGGATTTGCTTAAGGCATTGACCGCCATCGTACTCAAAACAATCAATTCTTCCTGTGCGGTCTTTAATTCAACATCGAATTTTTCACGTACCGACAAAATTTCCGCCTCCTGTCATTAACCGAATCTTCCTGAAATGTAATCTTCCGTCCGTTTGTCCGAAGGATTCGAAAAGATCGTGTCTGTATGGTCATACTCGACCACTTCCCCATTGAGGAAAAATGCGGTTTTGTCTGAAATCCGCGCGGCCTGCTGCATATTATGCGTCACAATAATGATGCTATAGTCTTTTTTCAGCTCCTGAACCAATTCCTCCACTTTCAAGGTTGAAATTGGGTCGAGCGCAGAAGTTGGTTCGTCCATCAAGATAACGTCAGGTTCGATTGCCAAGGCGCGCGCGATGCAAATCCGCTGTTGCTGGCCGCCGGAGATGCTATAAGCATTTTCATTCAGACGATCTTTCACTTCGTCCCATATGGCAGCCCCGCGCAAGCTTTTCTCGACAATTTCATCAAGAATCTTCTTATTCTTGATGCCATGGATGCGCGGCCCATAAGCAATATTGTCATAAATTGACTTCGGAAATGGGTTTGGTTTTTGGAAAACCATTCCCACCCGCGTGCGAAGTTCTTCCACTCCATAGTCGTGGTTGAAGATATTTCGTCCGCGGTAGAGAATTTCGCCGGATGTCTTCACTGAAGGCACCAACTCTACCATGCGGTTCAAGGTTTTGATATAGGTCGACTTGCCACAGCCCGAAGGCCCGATAATAGCAGTCACTTCATTTTCCATAATTTCCAAATCGATATTTTTAAGGGCATGGTTGCTGCCATACCAAAGATTGAGTTGCTTTGTTTCATAGACAGCCTTTTTTGCAGACTCGGTCATTGTGTTCTCCATTGGTGGTTTCTTAGTAACGATGGTGGTCATTTGCAGAACCCCTTCCACATAATTTGCCTTAATAACGTTTATCGAATTTGTTGCGGATGATGACAGCAATGGAATTCATGAACAGCAAGACGGCCATCAATACGATGATCCCAGCTGCTGCCACTGTCTGGAATTCCTGCTGCGGACGGCTGGACCAATCATAAATCTGCATTGGCAGCGCGGTAAATGTATCCATAACACCTGCTGGCAAAAACTGAATGATAACTGGAATGCCGATGACAATCAAAGGAGCTGTCTCACCGATTGCCCGCGACAGCGCCAAAATGCTGCCAGTCAAAATGCCCGGGATTGCGGCAGGCAATATGATTTTGACGATGGTCTGCCATTTTGTTGCACCCATGCCGTAAGAGGCATCGCGCAATTCACCCGGCACAGAACGGATTGCTTCCTGCGACGCCACGACGATCACCGGCAAGATCAATAGACTCATGGTAAAACCGGCGGCTAATACACTGTTTCCGAGTGCCAGTGCACGGACGAAAATGGTCAGTCCCAGCAAACCGAAAACCACGGACGGAACTCCCGCCAGATTGGAGATGTTCATCCGGATAAACGTAGTGATGCGGTTTTGTTTTGCGTATTCCTCCAAATAGATGGCTGAACCGACACCAAGAATGATGGAAGTCGGCGCCACCACTAACATCAGCCATAAGGATCCGACGAGAGCCGCTTTAATGCCGGCTTTTTCGGGGAAGCGGGAAGCGAAGTTGGTCAAAAATTCGATCGATAAGTGCCCCGCCCCTTGCGTCACAATCCGGTAAAGCAGAATCACCAATGCCAATAAGGCGATCAGCGTCGCTGCCAGAAAGATGTATTTGAAGATGCTGTTGGCAATCAATCGGCCATTCATCCGTTTGACGACGGTCTGTTGTTCAATGTATCTCATATCAGTATTCCTCCCTGAAACGTTTCGAGACGTAGCCGGCAAGGATGTTCATCACCATCGTAAAGACAAATAGCGTGAATCCTACAGCGTAAATGGAATAGTAAATGGTCGTTCCGTATCCAGCGTCTCCTTTGGAAACCTGAACGATATAGGCGGTCATCGTTTGGATCGACCCGGTAAAATCCCCATCAAGCCTTGGGGTGGAACCTGCCGCAAGTGAAACGATCATGGTCTCACCGATTGCCCGGGATACCGCAAGAACCACCGATGCAATAATTCCTGAAAGCGCAGCTGGCACTGTGATTTTCCAGGCTACTTCAAATTTAGTCGAGCCCATCGCCAATGCCCCTTCACGGATGCTTTTCGGTACAGAAGACATGGCGTCTTCCGACAAGGACGCAATCATTGGGATGATCATGATGCCGACAACGATCCCCGGTGAAATGGCGTTGAAAATTTTGATTTCCGGGAATACTGCCTGCAGCACCGGCGTCACGAATGTCAATGCAAAGAATCCATAGACAATCGTCGGAACGCCAGCCAATACTTCAAGAACCGGTTTCAGGATACGCCGGACATTTTCACTGGCGTATTCACTCAAATAGATGGCAGCTGAAATGCCGATCGGCACTGCGACGATGACAGCAATCAACGTTACTTTCAAGGTACCGACGATTAATGGCAAAATGCCGAATTGGGCTTCTTTATTGGAAAATGGCAGCCAAGTGGTGCCAAAGATAAAATCAAAAAATGGAACACGGGTGAAAAATGTAACGGTCTCCACAATCAATGTCAAAACAATGCCGATGGATGTCAAAACCGAGACTGAAGCGATGAGAAATAAAATAATTGGAATGATCTTTTCGATCACTTTCTTGTTTTTCTTGCCGTTCGACTGCGCGATCATTTCCTGCACAGATGGTCGCATATAGAATCCCCTTTCAACCCCAAAAGGCGAGCAGTGGCTGCTCACCCTCAGACTAAACTACACTGGATCTTGTTCTTATTTCAATGCTTCTAAATCTGCTAAGCCTTTGTCGTAATCTTCCTGCGGCAAAGCTACATAACCGACTGCTTCTGCCATAGCTCCTGCATTTTCAAGTGTGTATTTCATGAAATCATAGGCTGCTTCGTTTTCGGTCAATGCTGCATTGTTCGCATAGGTGAACAATGGACGTGATAATGGGGAATATTCGCCTGATTCAATGGTGTCATTGTTCGGCTCCACTCCATCAATCGAAACAACTTTCAGTGTATCCTGATTCGCTACGTAATAGGCATAGCCGAAGAATCCGATAGCGTTTGGATCTGCCTGAATCCCTTGCACTAATGTGTTGTCGTCTTCAGAAAGTGTAGCTGAGCTGACAAGGTCTTCATCTTCAAGAATCACTTCGTTGAAGTAATCAAATGTTCCAGAGTCTGTTCCCGGTGCATAAAAGACCACTTCTTCATCCGGCCATTCCGGATTGATGTCCGACCATTTTTTTGAAGTGCCGTCTTCTATCCATAGTTTTTTCAAATTTTCCACGGTCAGATCTTCCACCCAGTCATTTTCCTGGCTGACCACCACTGATAATCCGTCGAATGCCAATTGGAATTCTGTGTATTCAACGCCAGCTTCTTCAAGGCTGGCAGCCTCTTCTTCTTTAATTGGACGCGAAGCGTTGGAGAAATCTGTTTCGCCTTGGATGAACTTCTCAAATCCGCCGCCAGTCCCTGATGTACCGACTGTCACTTGAACATCCGGCTGTGCTCCAGCGTATTCTTCCACAATACCTTCCATGATCGGTGCCACGGTAGAAGAGCCGTCACCTGACACAGTTCCTTCAACTACTGCTTCTTCTCCAGCTGTATCCGATGTCGTTTGCTCTGTTTCTGTGCCAGAACCGGTATTTTCTTCCGTACTGCCGCACGCACCAAGAATTAAAGCCGAACCAAGAATAGTTGATGCCATAGCGAATTTCCAGTTTCTCATTTTTCTGTTTCCCCCTACAGGTTAGTGTTTGTTTACATTCTCTACTATAAAGACTGATTGTTGAGAACATATAAAGGCTGTGTTAAGAAATTGTAAATTGAAATTCCGCCAAATTAATAAAGCCCCCAGGAAAGTTCTCATACTGAGACGTTCCTGGGGGCTTGCGGTTATTCGCCTTCCACTTCAACTGAAGCGCTGTACGGCGGTTTTATTGAATTGGATGCTGCCTGCGCTTCTTTATTTTTCAATTTAAAGTACTTATCCGCTGCAGCCCGGGCAATTTCATTATTCGCCTTCGGGACGTTTTTCGGATCGGTTGTCACATATGGAATCACGACGGCATAAGCGATTTCCGGATTGTCGAAAGGAGCGTAACCGACATGTGCAATATTGATTGCATATTGGCCGTTCATTTCGTGGTCTTTTTCGTAGAAATAAACTTCTGCGGTTCCGGTTTTCCCGGCGGCAGTATAAGGTGCATCACTGAATTGCGCACGCGCTGATCCTGAGCTGCCAACGTACACATTGCGCATCCCTTTTTGCACCTGTTCAATTTCTTCCTGCGAATTGTTGATGCGGTTAAGGATTTTAGGTTCAATAATGGTTTCGATCGGGCCGAGTGATTCTCCGTCCCGGGTTGCTTCACGAATTTCCTTGACGACATGAGGCTCCATGCGGTATCCATCATTGGCAATTGTCGAAATGTATTGAGCCAATTGAAGAGGGGTGTAGGTATCAAACTGCCCGATTGCCAAATCGAGCAGTTTGGCGCCTGGAGAGGTTCCTCCCATATAACCGGTGGCTTCGTTCGGCAAGTCGATGCCGGTTTTGACGCCCAGACCAAATTGCGCGAATGAATTCCGCATGGTCGCAAAACTCTCTGGCGGCACGTAAAGGCCACGGTTATACTGGTATTCCGCTCCTGCAATCTTCATGGCAATTTTAAACATGTAAACGTTGGAAGAACGTTCGATGGCCATCAAATCCGTCATTGGAATACGGTTGAATAATCGTGTATTGAAAACGGAATTCTTTTGAGCTGTACCGGCGAATTTCAATGGCTCATCAATTTGAACTTCATTCAATTCGACAGCATCCTGCGAATACCCGGTCAACAGCGTAGCTCCTTTAACAGTCGAGCCCATTTCATGGGAAGCTGTAAAACTGCCGAACGCATAATCATTGATGATTTGTTTGCCATTTTCATCTTTGCCCAGGCGTTTGCCTACCATGGAAAGCACTTCACCCGTCTGTGGATTCATCATGACGAGGTATGCGTCTTTGACCAGTTTAGAACTTGGGCCGGCCTTCAACTGCAACAACTTGTCCTCCACAATTTTTTCCAGTTCACTTTGCAATTCGCTGTCAATGGACAGAACCAGGTCTTTCCCTGCTTTGCCTTCATCTACAGGTATGGTTTCGATGACGCTGCCTCTGCCATCCGTAACATTTTTGACAACCGACTTTTGGCCTTGCAGCACGTCTTCATACTGCTGCTCCAGAAAACTGGTCCCGACGCGGTCATTGCGTGAATAATCGCGTGCCAGGTAATATTCAAGTTTATTGGCGGGGATTCCAGTTTCAGGAGTGGTCGTGCTGCCAAGTATGGTTAAATCACTCGATTTGACACGTTTCCAATCGGTTACCGTGTTGACGCCTTTGAGTTTCGGATCCGTCAACCGTTCAGAAACTCGGGCGAACTCTTCATCCGAGACGTCTTCATTTTTGATCATCTGCGGGGCCAGTGCGTAGCCTGAAGTCATCTCCCGGTATATGGCGAGAACTTCCAAGTCTTCAGCGCTTAGAGTAGCCAATTCTTCGTCCGTGATCTTTTCTCTGACTAATGCATCAAGCTTGCGTTGCTTTTCCTTTTCCGGAATGTCTTCAGCGGCGATGGCCGCTTTTTCTTCATCCGTGACTTTTTTGTTGGCACTTTCTGTGTTCATTTGTATATAAAAATCCTGTTTATCACGGAGTGTCACTTTGTCATCGTCTTTTTCGATCAATTTAGCCAATTCTTTAGCCACTGTCAGCATTTCTTCTCTTTTGGTCGTTTGCATCGCCGTATAGGTAATGGCATTGACCGGTGTATTGTTGACTTGGATCCGGCCTTCGCTATCAAAGATGCGCCCTCTCGGCACGCTGGTATTGACAGGAACTTCTTCAGTCCTGGCGATGGCGCGCGCGTAGTCTTCTCCTTTAACGATCTGGAGAAAACCCAAGCGAAGGATCAATACGGAAAACAAGAGGAAGATAGTGAAAAAGAGGATATTCATCCGAAAGACGGTATTGGACTGCAATTTCACTCTTGCAAGCGAAATGCGTCTTTTTTGAGGCGGTTTCATGAGGCGGTTTCTCCTTTCGCAAAAATATCCACTTATCAGTATAGCACCACATAAAAAAAAGCACACACTTTTTCAGACGAAAAAGTGTGTGCAAAGTTTCAATTCGTGACAATTATTTCGAAGTTTCGTAACGGTTTGAAACTTCTTCCCAGTTTACAACGTTCCAGAAAGCGTTGATGTAATCCGGACGTTTGTTTTGGTATTTCAAGTAGTAAGCGTGCTCCCAAACATCAAGGCCAAGTAATGGAGTTTTGCCTTCCATCAATGGTGAATCTTGGTTAGGAGTTGAAGTGATTTCTAATTCGCCGTTAGAAAGAACTAGCCAAGCCCATCCAGAACCAAAACGGGTTTTGCCGGCTGCAGCGAATTTTTCTTTGAATTCGTCAAAGCTTCCGAACTTGCTGTTGATTGCTTCTCCAAGAGCGCCTGTTGGGTTGCCGCCGCCATTTGGAGACAATAGTTTCCAGAATAATGAGTGGTTGGCATGCCCTCCGCCGTTGTTGCGGACTGCAGTGCGGATTTCTTCAGGTACTGCGTTCAAATCAGAAATCAATTCTTCCACAGATTTTGAAGCAAGATCTTCGTGGCCTTCTAAAGCCGCATTTACGTTAGTTACGTATGTGTTGTGGTGTTTTGTGTGGTGAATGTTCATTGTTTCTTTGTCGATGTGCGGTTCAAGTGCGTCGTACGCGTAAGGTAATTCCGGTAATTCATATGCCATGATAAAATTCCTCCTTGAGTCTATTGGTCTACTCTCTTAGCCTATCAAAATTATCTGGCCTATACAAACATAATGCACGCCAAATCCTTTTATTCAGACCTTTGACTGAATTCACCTGATTTAGCAGGCTGTGGAACCAGTCCGTCTCAAATAGTGAAAAGGAAGATAGCGACCATGACAATCTGAATGATTCCTTTTGTGAAAACCGACGTGATAAATCCGACAACCGAACCGATTCCGGAATAGAAGGACTTCTTCAACGAAGATTTATTGAACAAAAGCTCGGCGATAATGGCACCAACGAATGGGCCAATCAAAATACCAATAATCGGAATGATAAAAGGACCGATGATCAAGCCGATTGTACTTCCCCACAAACCGGCTCTCGAGCCGCCGAACTTTTTGACACCGAACGCATTGGCGATGGCATCCGCTCCGAACAGCAGAATGACGAACAGGCTTTGAATCGCCCAGAACCACCATGGCAAATCACCAAAGCTGAAAAACAGCCCGTACATGACAAAACCTCCAAAAATAAACAGAACCGCCGGTATAATCGGATAAACCAGACCGATGAAACCAATCACGAAACAAAGCAGAATGACAATCCAGCCGATGATCTCCATCTGTATTCCTCCCTATATAAAAAGCTCTCTTCCATCGTGCCCTACATTTTTTAAAATGTAAAGCAGGATGAAAAAGAGCTTTTCCGTGGTTAAAACCAGTTATTCTGTTCAAAACTTAGTACGGGCGCTTCCGCATTTCTTTTGTCCAGCAACAGCGCCTAGAACCTCGGGGTCTTAAGTCCGCTTGCCTGTGCGGCACAAAACGCCGCTTCGGCAAACTGCCTTAAGCCTGTCGGAGGTCCGCAGGATGCGGATCATGCAAGCGTTGCGACAGGAAGGCGCGTTTTTAGCTTGCGTTCCTTTAGTCAGGCGCTTCCGCTTTTCTTTTGTCCAGCTACAACGCCTAGAACCTCGGGGTCTTAAGTCCGCTTGCCTGTGCGGCACAAAACGCCGCTTCGGCAAACTGCCTTAAGCCTGTCGGTTCTGAACAGGCGCTTCCGCTTTTCTTTATGCACGGTTGCCTAAAATCGCTTCTGCAAGGTTTACAGCGTGGTCACCGATACGTTCCAGGTTGCTGACGATATCGACAAACACGATTCCGGCTTGCGCTGTACATTTTCCTTCATTCAGACGCAAAATATGTTTTTTACGGAATTTGCGTTCCATTTTATCAATCAGGTCTTCCTGTTCTGCTACTTCACGAGCCAATTCATGGCTTGTTGTGTTTAAAGCAGAAAGTGCTTTTTGAACCGTTGCGATCGTCAAAGTGAACATTTCATCCAGATCTTCTACCGCATCCGCTGTGATGTTGACACGGTTATTGATTTGGTAGTCGACCAATTCGATAATGTTTTCAAAATGATCACCGATACGTTCGATGTCGCGTACTGTCTCCATCAACATTGTGTGGCGTGTGGAATCAGCCGCAGAAAGAGATTCCGCTGAAATCATGACCAAGTAATCGGTGATTTTCGAATCCAGGTTATTGATGGCATCTTCCAATTGATAACCGGTTTCAGCGTGTTTCTTACTTTGCGTTTTTAAGTATTGATACGTTTCCTGAAGCCCTTGAACGGAGAATTCACCCATTCGAAGCACTTCTTCTTTCGCCTGTCCAAGCGCGATCGATGGAGATTGTTCAATAAAGTGGATATCCAAATGTTTCGGTTTAAACTCAATTGTTACATCTTCACCCGGGATTGCTCTAGTTACCAGATAAGCCCATGCTCCGATTAACGGGAATTGGATGATCGTATTGGCAACGTTGAACGTTCCGTGGGCAAAAGCAATTTGCATTTTCGGTTCTAAATTCAAGATTCCAGAGATCCATTCAACATATGCGGTAAACGGCATCAGCAGAATCAAGAAGATAACACTTCCCAGCACGTTGAACAAGACATGGACAGCTGCTGCACGGCGGGCTGCAATAGAAGCACCTAGTGCTGCAAGGACTGCGGTTATGGTTGTTCCGATGTTGTCACCGAACAACACTGGCAATGAAGCTGCAAGACTCAGCACGTCTTCGGAATAAAGACCCTGCAATATAGCAACCGTAGCACTCGAGCTTTGGACAATTAAAGTGAAGACTGTCCCGACCACTACGCCAAGAATCGGCATTTCGCTTAGACTGATGGTCATATCGATGAAAGCTTGCGATTCACGCAAAGGTTTCATGCCATCGCTCATCAATTCAAGACCATAGAAGAGACCACCAAAACCGAATACAACTTCACCTATATTTTGAATTTTATTCTTTTTAAAGAAGAAAATCAAAACTGCGCCTAATGCCAAAATTGGCAATGAATAAGCGCCTACATCCAGACCGATAATGAAGGCGGTGACGGTTGTCCCGATATTGGCTCCCATAATTACGCCAATCGCCTGTTTCAAAGTCATAAATCCGGCACTGACCAATCCTACAACGATTACGGTGGTACCAGAACTAGATTGGATCAATATCGTAACCGCAATCCCTACCAGAACACCCATGAACGGGTTAGTGGTAAAGCGATCCAATATTCCCCGTAATCTATCTCCTGCCGCTTTTTGCAGGGCGTCACCCATAAATTTAATGGAGAATAGAAATAATCCAAGTCCTCCAAAAAATGTAAAGAGCATTTCTTGCCAGTTCGTCTCCACGATTTCCGATCAACTCCTAAATTTAACTTGAACACCTAACCTATTATGAATAGTCCACTAAGGAATTGTAAACACCTTTATTGAAAATTTACATTCCCGTAACAAAGCGCCGTTTTTTTCTTCTTCTATCGTGTTACGATTGTTCTATAGATGAAAGGAAGATGTACGTGAATCTTTATCAATTATTTAAGGCAAGCCTGATGGAACCTAAAAAGCAGGCAGCCGTCCGTATTATGACCATCGGCAAAATCATGCAGTTTATTTTCGTCTTTATCGCGATCTTAACTATTGTCTCATTTGCCGAATGGGTCTTCGGTTTGGGCGATGCCACAGGCAATATCGATGGGTTGGTTGAGTTCGTGGAAGAAATTGAATGGCTCCTGTATCCGTTCGCTTTGGTTTTTCTGTTTGTCTCCACTACACTTTACCATTTTATAAAAATCAGTTTGTTCGCATTGGTGGCAGTGGCAATCCTCAACCTTAGAAAGCGCCGCGGTGAATACAGGCACTTGTGGAGAACCACCGCTCTCAGCGTCACAATTCCGACATTATTGGCATTCATTCTCAGCTTTTGGGATCTCGGTTTTGCCGTCTCGCTGATTACCAGCCTGCTGACTATCCTCTATTTGTATTTGGCGATCGGGTATTACCCGAAAAAGCCCCCTATGCAACAGAAACGCCAACCACGTTAATTTTATGTAAAGAAATGCAGGAAACAGCCGTCTTTCTTGTCTTTTGGCAAGCGACACTGCTAAAATGGCTATAGGTACAGGAAAAGAGCCGGCACTTTCTGGAGTATTCACTAGTATGCCGGACGAAGATATATGAGCCGATAGAACAGGCCATCATCAAAAAGGAGAGATTTTTTCATGAGCGAAATGACACACCGTTCAAAGACACGCCCCGTAAAAGTCGGAGATTTGACGATCGGCGGCAGTAATGAATTATTTATACAGAGTATGGCTACAACGAAAACACACGATGTGGAAGCCACTGTAGCTGAAATCCTGCGTTTGGAAGAAGCGGGATGCCAGATTGTCCGCGTCGCCTGCCCGGATGAACGTGCTGCCTATTCAATCGGCGCCATTAAAGAACGGATTAATATTCCTTTAGTAGTAGATATTCATTTTGATTATAAATTGGCATTGATCGCCATTGAACAAGGCGCAGACAAAATCCGCATCAACCCGGGCAACATTGGGCGACGCGAAAAAGTGGAAGCTGTCGTCAACGCGGCAAAAGCAAAAGGCATCCCAATCCGCATCGGTGTCAACGCCGGTTCATTGGAACGTAAAATCCTTGAGAAATATGGCTATCCAACAGCTGAAGGCATGGTTGAAAGTGCCCTTCACCACATTAAGATCCTGGAAGACCTGGATTTCCATGACATCATCGTTTCATTGAAAGCTTCGGATGTCAGCTTAGCTGTCGAAGCCTATGAATTAGCTTCAAAAGCTTTCGATTACCCATTGCACCTAGGCATCACCGAGTCGGGAACGCTGTTTTCCGGCACAGTAAAAAGCGCTGCCGGCCTCGGTGCCCTATTCGCAAAAGGCATCGGCAACACGCTGCGCGTATCCTTGAGTGCAGATCCGGTCGAGGAAGTTAAAGTAGCACGTGAAATGCTGAAGATTTTCGGTCTTTCTTCAAACGCAGCGACACTGATTTCATGCCCGACCTGCGGACGCATCGAAATCGACTTGATCGCCATCGCCAACGAAGTGGAAGAATACATCTCCCACATCAAAGCGCCATTGAAAGTGGCTGTTCTCGGCTGTGCAGTAAACGGACCGGGTGAAGCACGTGAAGCGGATATCGGCATCGCTGGTGCTCGTGGAGAAGGCTTGCTGTTCATGCACGGCAAAACCGTCCGAAAAGTGCCTGAAGAAACAATGGTTGATGAATTGAAGATCGAAATCGACAAATTGGCGGAAGAATATTTCGCGAAGCAAGCTGCAGAAAAGAAAGAAAAAGAAATGGAACAACAACAAGCATAAGGTTGTGAGCAGATTGAGATACCGTTTTGGAATTGATATAGATGGGACAGTGACTTCTCCAACGTCGCTGATCCCTCACATAAATGAAAAGTTCAAAAGCAAATTGACTTTGGATGATATCAAGGAATACGATTTGACGGCAGCTCTTCCCCATTTGTCGCAAGGTGAATTCTATTCTTGGTTCCGGGATTCCGAGCCGCGGATTTACGCGGCTTCCCCCGTTTCCGAAAACGCCAAGAATACCCTGAACGACTGGAAAGACCAATACGAGCTGTATTACATTTCCGCCCGCGGCGACAATGTCCGGGACGTTACGTTTGAATGGTTTGCCGAGCATGCCATTGCCTATGACCATATCGAATTGATTGGTTCCCATAAGAAAATCGAAACAGCCCGACGCCATAATGTCCATCTGTTCTTTGAGGACAAGCATGACAATGCTGTCGAAATTGCTGAAGAACTGGACATTCCCGTTTTGTTATTCGATACACCTTATAACCGCCAACCAATTCCTGATAAGGTCATTCGCGTTTATGATTGGGTCGAAGCCAATGAATGGGTAAAGAATGAATTCAGCGTCCAGAAAACATTGAGCGGCAACTAATATATAAAATTAAAGCGAGAGTGGGTTTTCCCCACTCTCGCTTTTTTATTTGCATTCCGGGCATTTCCCGTAAATTTCAAACTTGTGATTGGCAATTTCATAGGCAGGCAATGCCGCGCCCAGCATATCCATCGGACAAACCGGTATTTCTTTTATTTTTCCGCAGTCCATACAAATAAAATGATGGTGATGATGGTCGCTCTCACATTGCATACGGAAATGCCGTTCACCTGACAATTCCGTTTCTTCCAAAATGCCGAGTGACACAAACGTCGCCAAGTTCCGGTAAACCGTATCATAACTCATGCTCGGATAATCCTTCTGCATAACATCCAGCAAGTCCCGTGCCGTCAAATACCGTTCGTCATTGGCGAACAGTTCCAGAATCTGATTGCGTTTGGACGTTTCCTTAAATCCGTTCTCTTTCAAGATCGTCCATGCATTGGATAAATTCATGCGATCGCTCCTTTATTAAGTGAAACCGTGATTTTCTTATAGCCGATTACTAATAGCAACAGAAAAATGGATGTAACAACAATCGTGCCTCCCGGCGCCAAGTCGAAATAAAAAGCGGTAACCAATCCCGTGATGACGGAAATTTCGCCAAAAACGATGGACATGATGATGGTCTGTTTAAAGCTTTTGGTGACGCGCATGGCTGTTGCGACTGGAATCGTCATCAATGACGAAACCAGGAGGATGCCGACGATGCGCATCGAACCCGCAATGACCAAAGCCGTGACGATCATGAACATAAAATGAACCCATTTCGCGGGCAGTCCTGAAGCCCGTGCGTATTCGTCATCAAAAGACAAAACAAACAATTCCTTGAAAAAGAAATAGATGAATGCCAGAACAACGACGGCAATCCCTGCCACAATCGACAGGTCTTCCCTGCTGACAGCTGATACCGATCCGAAGAGGTAACCGAACAAGTCGTTTGAGAAGCCCTGTGCCAGAGAAATAAAGATGGCACCAAAGCCGATGCCCGCAGACAAAATAATCGGAATGGCCAGTTCTTCGTAATGTTTATACAAGCTTCTCAAACGCTCAATCAGCACCGAACCGCCGACAGATGCCGCAATTCCGAGAAACAACGGATTCAACATCGCCAGTGAAGCGACACTTTGGCTTAAATACAAGCTGCCTGCAATTCCCGCAAGTGTCACATGGCTTAACGCATCCGCAATCAGCGAAAGCCTGCGGACCACGATAAAGACGCCCAGAAGCGGTGCAATAACGCCGATGATTAGCCCCGCTGCAAAAGCGTTCTGTAAAAATTCGTAAGACAATATAGCATCGATCATGCGTGGCTTCCTCCGATATGATGAATTTTCCGGACAGAATGGCCGTACCACGCTTCGCGCTGTTCATCGCTCATCGTGTGAAGCTGTTCTTTGAATCCGTGGAAATGGATGGTCTGGTTCAAGCAGGCTACATGGGTGATGCGGTCTGTCACCGTATCGACGTCATGTGTCACCAGCACTAAAGTGATGTTCTGGTCCCGGTTAAGAGAAGCCAGCATATCATAGAAAGCCTGGACATTCTGATGGTCCACACCGACAGTCGGCTCATCCAGGATCAGTACTTTCGGCTTGGCAACAAGCGCACGGGCAATGAAGACCCGCTGTTGCTGGCCGCCTGACAGTTCGCTGACGCTTCTGCCCATAAAGTCCTCCATTCCGACCGCCTTCAACGCTTCAGCCACTTGCTGATGAGACGATTTCGGCAATCGATGGAACAATCCGGTCTTTTTGGCCAATCCCCCTGCAACCACTTCTTCTACAGTCGCCGGAAATCCGGAATTGAAGGAATTCGATTTCTGCGAAACATAGCCGATCCATTCACGGTTCTTGAAATTTTTCGCATCCACACCGAACAATTCAATCTTTCCTTTGCTCGGTTTGATCAACCCCAGCATGATTTTTAATAACGTCGATTTTCCGGAACCGTTTGGGCCCAGGATGGCCAGAAAGTCGCCTTCTTCCACTTTCATGGAAATATTATCGAGCGCTTTTGTTTGTTCATATTCAAAACTGATGTCTTTAATGTCAATTAATGGCGCGACCATTGTGTCGCCTCTTTTCTAATTAATAATGATTACGATTTACCTTAAGAAAGTATAGTAGAGTTTATGGCTAATGTAAATAGATTAAGCTTAATTAACTTTATTGTGCCATTTTCTACAGGGGTTGCTTCCGCTTCTTGCCAAATGTCTTTCCTTGCTGGCATTAATGAAAAATAAGAAGCTGAAGACAAACCCTAAAATCGGGGTCATCTTCAGCTTCCGCCTTTTGCCTTCCTGCTTATAGAGGAGATTTCAAATCTTCGATGGAGCCTGGAGAAAAGATGCCTGCTTTGAACATTTCAATTTCAAAGGCATAAGGCGGCTTTTTGTTTTTGGCATCCAGTCCGACATACGGCGTCTCCAAGATTTTCGGCACGTGCATAAGGTCAGGATGATGGACAATGCCGTTTAGAGCATCAAAGCCGATTTCTCCAAAGCCGATGTTCTCGTGGCGGTCTTTGCCCGCTCCGCGAACGTTTTTGCTGTCGTTGATGTGCAGCACTTGAAGGCGGTCGATTCCGACAATGCGGTCGAATTCTTCAAGGACTCCATTGAAATCTTCTTTGATGTTATACCCCGCATCATGTGTATGGCAGGTATCGAAGCACACGGACAGGCGGTCATTATGTGTAACGCCATTGATGATCGCAGCGATTTCTTCAAAACTGCGGCCGCATTCCGTGCCTTTTCCAGCCATGGTTTCCAATGCGATATTGACCGGGTAATCCTGCGTCAAGACTTCATTTAAACCTTCAATGATTTTAGCGATCCCCGCATCCGCCCCGGCTCCGACATGGGCACCTGGATGCAAAACGATTTGTTTTGCGCCAAGAGCCGCTGTCCGTTCAATTTCCTTTTGAAGGAATTCAACACCGTGTGCGAATGTATCAGGTTTTTGGGTATTGCCTAAATTGATGATGTACGGTGCATGGACCACAATGTTCGTTAAATTATGGGCAGCCATATGGGCAAGCCCTGCATCGATATTCAGCTCTTCAATCGGTTTGCGGCGTGTATTTTGCGGCGCACCCGTATAGATCATGAATGTTGTCGCTCCGTAGGAAGCAGCTTCTTCGCTTGCTGCAAGCAGCATCTTTTTGCCGCTCATCGATACGTGAGATCCTAATAGCATGAAACTATCTCCTTACTTTTTACGATTTTTGCGTCGTTCCATTTTTTTGATTTCGTCCATTTTCCACTTCATTTTCTTCTTGTACATCGGTTTTACCGCTTTGGGTTTGTGGACCATCGTTTTCGCTTTCGCGTCCGCTTCGTTCGCCGTTCTGGTACGGGTCGTCCGGCTGTGGCGCTCTTTCAAATCGACGAATTCGCCTTTGACGATGTCTTTTTGCTGGAATGGAATGCCCATTTTTTCAATGCGCACGATTGCGTCGTCGTCTTCCGGCTTGAACAAGGTAATGGCTACGCCTTTCATTCCTGCACGGGCCGTACGGCCGACACGGTGGATGAAGAACTCCAGGTCTTCCGGCAGTTCATAGTTGATGACATGGCTGACGCCTTGGATGTCGATTCCGCGCGCTGCTAGATCTGTCGCTACGATGTATTGGTATTCAAGGTCACGGATCTGGCGCATCATTTTGACGCGTTCACGTGGAGCCAAGTCGCCATGGACACGGCCGACACGGATGCCTTCTCTTGCCAGCTGGTCAGCGACATAATCAGCATTCGTACGGGTATTGACGAAAATGATTGCCAAATACGGATTGATCACTTTCATGACATCCTGCAGGCGATCCATTTTCTTTTTGCTGCGGACTGGCACCAAGTAGAAGTCCAAGCCGTCAGCGGTCGGCAGTTTGTCGCCGATTTTCACGTGTACCGGTGATTCCATGTATTTTTTCAGGAACGGTTTTAACTTTTCAGGAATTGTTGCTGAAAAGACATACATTTCCAAGTCTTCCTGCATTTTGCCGGCTACTTGATCGATTTCTTCAATAAAGCCCATATCAAAAGCCAAATCGGCTTCATCCACAACCAGGATTTTGCCTGTGTGAACCAACAAGGCGTTTTCTTTAACCAGATCCTTTAAACGGCCCGGTGTTCCGATGACGATATGCGGCTGAGTCTTTAATTTGTTGATTGAACGTTGCTTGTCTGTTCCACCGATAAACGATTTCACTTCAATGCCTGATCCGACAACCAATTTCTGCAATTCATTGTAGATCTGCGTTCCAAGTTCACGCGTCGGTGCTGCAATTACCGCCTGCACTTCCTGTTTGCTGACGTCGATACGTTCTACGATCGGGATAATGAAACTATGCGTTTTGCCAGTCCCTGTATGGGATTGTCCAATTGCACTTGAGCCTTTCAATATATGGGGCATCATTTCCTTTTGGATCGGTGTCGGTTCTGTAAAACCGAGTTTTTCTACCGCTTCCAATAGGAAGGGTTTGAATGGATATTCGTTGAATTTTGTCATGGGATTAAATTCCCTCCTTACGCTCTAGCCATTATAGCATAAAATGGTGTCTTTACGCGATGCAACTTTTGTAAAGCTGCGCCGTCTCCGTTATAATGAATGTATGATTTTGAAAGGAGCGCGGTACTTGATGAAGGTTATGAAAATATCGCCAAGAGGATATTGCTACGGAGTGGTGGATGCCATGGTTATCGCTAAGAACGCTGCGATGGATGAAAGTTTGCCACGCCCCATTTATATACTAGGAATGATTGTCCACAACAAACACGTAACGGATGCGTTCGAAGAAGACGGCATCATTACATTGGACGGCAGCAACCGGCTTGAAATTCTGGAGAAAGTTGAAACCGGCACAGTCATTTTCACTGCGCACGGTGTTTCTCCACAAGTCCGTGAGTTAGCCAGACGGAAAGGTTTGGTGTCGATAGATGCTACGTGCCCTGACGTCACCGTGACGCACGATTTGATTCGTGAGAAGACAGCTGATGGTTACCAGATCGTCTATATCGGCAAGAGCGGACACCCGGAACCGGAAGGCGCAATCGGCGTCGCTCCGGATATGGTTCACCTGGTTGAAACCGTCGAAGACGTCAACCGCCTGGAGATCGACTCAGAGAAAATCATCGTCACCAACCAGACGACGATGAGCCAATGGGACGTTGTCGATATGATGGAACGCCTTAAAGAAAAATTCCCGCATTCAGAAGTCCATAAAGAAATCTGTCTGGCTACTCAGGTTCGGCAGGAAGCTGTTGCTCAGCAAGCAGGCGAAGCGGATCTATTGATCGTCATCGGCGACCCGATGAGCAATAACTCAAACCGTTTGGCGCAGGTATCACAGGACATCGCAGGCACTCCAGCCTACCGCATCTCTGACCTGTCTGAACTGAAATTGGAATGGCTTGAAGGTGTGGAAACTGTCGGCATTACAGCTGGAGCTTCTACACCGACACCGATCGTCAAAGAAGTCATGAAGTTCTTGGATCTTTATGACCCGGCAGACCCGAGCACACATGCACTGACACGCTCTGTACCGCTTAATAAGATTCTCCCTAAAATCAAGCACCCAAAACCTTCGGATCGCATTGAGCCGTATCCAGTAGGCGAATAAAACAGGGCTGCCCCAAAAGTCGTTTCCCGACTTTTGGGGCAGCTTTTTCTTTATATTTTATATTCATAAATTCTCCACTTTATAAATTCCTGTAGCTCTTGCGTTTTTTTCGCAGTGCTTAAACATAGGTTTACTTTTGATTGGCGAAATCTTAAATTTATACAGAAGCTCTTCTATCTAATAAGTTGTACTACTTGTTCTTTAGATGGTAAAGCAGAAATAGCCCCTTTTCCGGTAGTAGCGAGGGCTCCGCTCGCTTTTGCAAAAGCAAGGATTTCTTTATAATGCTCATTTACTATAGCTTCTAAATTGTCTTGGCTTGCATCCTTGTCCAGCAATTGGTATAAGAAACCGCCGATCATTCTCCAACTCCATGGAAATAAAAATTTTGTCTTCAGTATATACTTAAACCTTTCTAGGTTATTCATGATATCAAATTTCCTCCCACATAGCTCCCGGCTAGTATACTTTAATAATTTGCGCTATTATATCATAGGTTCTTTCATCTAATTGGCAAATAAGAAAACTAAAGACCTCGTTTATAGATGATGCATGATTTTGCGCGTTTTTTCTAATTAATAATATTAAGCTCGGTTTTTATCAAACAAATTTTTCCTTTTCATTAAAAAAGAGAAGAAACTTCATAGCCGACCATCGCCACAACCACTTCTAATCATTGAAAGGAAGTCTAGTATGACCTATTTTTATTTTATTGCTTCTGATATCGAGTTGACTGGAGAAGCTTATAAAGAATACGAACTATACTTTGAACAATCCAATGAACGAATAAAAGGCTTCGATTTTCCTGTTCAAATTGAAATTGATAATGGCATCCATACAAAAGAAGAAGCAGCGATTCTGTTGGAGTATATTTATAAAAAGGCAGAAAACCAGAAAAGGTGTACGATTCAAATTGCCAAGCTGATTAATTCGAATAGAGTGCCGTTCAAAGTTTTAGAGAAAAAACAATTATTCTTGCATAAGATAAAGTCTGCAGAAGAATTATTATTGCCGGAAGGCCACTTGCTTACGATCAAGAAAGTCCCGGTAGTTTACTAGAGAAAGTTGGAATATGCTGGACATCCCGCTTTTTCTTTCAGGCAGATCAACTTTGATGGCTAAAGCAAAAAGAAGAAGCCGGGGCTTCTTCTTTTTAAATAAACCGGAAAGGTTCTGTATTCGTTTGTGATGGCAGGAATTCACATTGCCACATCGGCTGCTGCTTTGCCATATGCTCCACGACGCCTTGAATCATCACTTTTTCCACATGATGGCCCGGATCGATGATGTTCAGCCCCATTGCCTGTGCATCCTGTGCTACATGGAAATACAGATCCCCTGTGACATAGACATCCGCTCCAGCGCGCTTGGCCTGTTGGATGTATTTATTGCCATCGCCTCCGAGCACGGCCACTTTTTTGATTGTGGCATTCGGATTCCCGACCATGCGCAGAGACGGAACATCCAACTGTTGCTTAGTCCAATCGGCAAATTCCTTTAATGTCATTGGCGTTTCCAACGATCCGACGCGCCCCAATCCCATCGCAATCTCTTTGTTCTCCAACGTAAAGACATCGTATGCGACTTCTTCGTACGGATGTGCCGCAATCATCGCTTTAATGACACGGTCTTTTTCTTGTTTGCGGACAACCACTTCCACTTTTGATTCTGCGGTCACTTCCATTTTCCCCGCTTCTCCGATATACGGATCCGCTTCTGCTGTTGGGCGGAAACGTCCTGTTCCGGACAAGGTGTAGCTGCAGTATTCATAATCGCCAATAGCGCCGGCTCCCGCTTTGCCGAACGCTTCCCGTACAGCCTCTTCATGGCTTTCCGGCACGAAGACTGCAATCTTCACCAATTCCGCTTCAAAAGTGGGCACCAGCACGCTCGTATTTTTTAATCCAAGTGCATCCGCTAATAAATCATTGACGCCTCCTTGTGCAACGTCCAGGTTGGTGTGTGCCGCGTAGACGGCAATATCGGATTTGATGAGTTTTTCCATTAGGCGCCCCTGCGGAAAATCCGTCTGCAGGTTTTTCAATGGACGGAAAATCGGCGGATGATGGGCAATGATCAACCCGGCACCTTTAGCAATCGCTTCGTCTACAACGTCGTCATTGACGTCCAAAGTTACCAGAACCTTTTCGATTTTTTTGTTTAAAGTTCCTACATGCAAACCGATCGGGTCGCCTTCCATCGCTAAATACTTGGGCGACCACTTTTCGAATTCTTCGATGATCTGCTGGCCATTAGGAATTTTCACGCTGCAGCACCTCTTCCACCAATTGTATTTTTTCAACCAATTCCTGTTTTTTCTCTATGATTTCCATAGTTTGGGCTGTTGATTCCATGGAAGCGACAATTTTTTTCCATTGATCGCTTTCACGTGTCCATTTTTCATGGAAAATCGCTGTTTTTTCCTCCAGCAATTTTGGTCCCATCAACAATTGCTGTTGCGTTAATGAAATAGGCGTCTGCTCTTTTTCAAGAACCAAAATTTCATAGATCTTTTCATTTTCTTTTAATATTTCTTCTTCGACAATAGACCAATTATTGGCGACAGCCCAGTCGCGGATGGACTTGGCATGGACGTTCGGCTGCAGAATCAACCGCTCCACTCCAGGCAGCCGGTCTTTGCCCTGTTCCAGGATCGAACAGATCAACGGACCGCCCATGCCTGCTATCGTGACAGCGGTTATGCCATCTTCAGGATGGACGGCATCAAGTCCACTGGCCAGCCGGACTTCAATCTGGCTGTTCAACCCCTCCTGCTGGACTTGTCTTTTGGCCGATTCAAAAGGGCCTCTGACCACTTCTCCCGCCACAGCTTTCCCGGCAATGCCATTCAAGACCAAGTAGCAGGGCAGGTAAGCGTGGTCACTGCCGATGTCAGCCACTACAGCGCCTTTTGGCACATGGTGGGCAACACGGGTCAGACGATGTGATAATTGTTGTGCATTCATTCAGATCCTCCTAATTTGACAGAAAAACCCTTAGCTCCAGAAGAACTAAGGGTTTTTTAGATGCTATTCGAGTGATAATACCCACTCAGCCATTGCTGCTACGTTCGCTTCTGGAACAAGCCCGCCTGGCATAGTGCCTTTACCGTTGATCAAGATATCTTCGATGTCTTCTTGAGCAAGTTCTGTACCAACTAATGATGGACCTACTCCGCCTTCATAGCTTGAACCGTGACAAGAAATACAGTTTGCTTGTGCGTGTGCTTCAGGATCGAAATCTCCAGCTGCTGCTTCTTCGCCGCCTTCAGCTGCTTCTTCACCGCCGCCTTCTTCTTCTGCTGCATGTTCTTCTGCGATTTCGGCTTCGTTGTTAACTCCTTGAATGGACATGAAGAAAATCAAACCAATACCGAACGCCATGATTAAGATATAAGGTACAATTGCATTTTTTTGCATCCGTTACCCCTCCCTCTACTAGTTCTGCTTTATGATATTATTCGTATCATTCATTATTGTACTGTATTATCCGCCAAACGAAAAGTCTTATCAGATAACTTTTCATTCTTTGTGACAAAAACGGTAATTTAATTTTTATTTCACGTGCAGACAGTGAAGTTTACCCAGATACTTTCCTGATAAAACATATTTCGCTGGCTTCTCATTACTAACGCATCGCGAACAATAAAAGCCCCGCGGGAAGCGGGACTTTTAAAAACTATTCAGCAGCCGATCTGGCGTGCAATAACCATGCGCTGAATTTCAGAAGTTCCCTCGCCGATTTCCAATAATTTCGCGTCACGCATATAGCGCTCCACTTCGTACTCTTTCATGTAGCCGTAGCCGCCGTGGATCTGAATCGCTTCATCGGCCACTTCCATGGAAATTTCAGAAGCATAAAGTTTCGCCATCGATGCCTCTTTAGTGAACGGGCGGCCTTGATCTTTCAACCAGGCTGCTTTATAGACCATATTGCGTGCCAGTTCGATCTTCATCGCCATGTCCGCCAACTTGAACTGCGTCACCTGAAACTCGGATAAAGGCTTTCCGAATTGCTTGCGTTCTTTGGAATAGGCTAGGGCTTTGTTAAATGCCGCCTGAGCGATCCCTACAGCCATTGCCGCAATGCCGATACGTCCGCCGTCGAGTGTCACCAGGAATTGTTTAAAGCCATCTCCACGCTTGCCTAACAGGTTTTCTTTAGGTACACGGACATTGTCGAGTACCAATTCTGTTGTGTTGGAGGAATGGAGACCCATCTTCTCGTAATTATCGATGATCGTAAAGCCTTCAGCGTCTGTCGGTACGATGATCGCACTGATTTCTTTCTTGCCGTCGTTCATGCCGGTGATGGCTGTAATCGCCAAATGCTTGGCATGGCTGGCATTCGTAATATAGACTTTTGATCCGTTGATGACCCAGTCATCGCCATCTTCAACAGCACGGGTTTCGGTGCCTCCTGCATCCGAACCGGCATTCGGTTCCGTCAATCCAAAAGCTCCGAACGATTCACCGGTGCAGATGGGTGTCAGGTATTTTTCTTTCTGTTCTTCCGTTCCGAACAAATTTAAAGGTGCACCGCCAAGTGAAATATGGGCAGAATACGTGATCCCAGTAGAAGCACAGGCACGGCTCAATTCTTCTGTTACAATTGCAAAACTGGTGGTATCCGCTCCAGCTCCACTGTATTTTTCGTCAAACGGCAAGCCCATCATCCCCATGTCGGACAGCTGTTTGAAGATTTCGGTCGGAAACGCCTTGGAACGATCACGGTCGATAGCCCCTGGTGCTACCACCTTATCGGCAAATTCCTTGATGGTCTTTTTGATCATCTGTTGTTCTTGTGTCAAATCGAAATCCATTTGTGTACATCCCCTTTGTCATGAATACGCTTACAACTTTCATTATATAGGGAAAATTAAGGCAAACTCAAGCTTTAACAGGAAATTAACCAGACTTCATCATAAAAAAGCCGCTTTCCGGGAAAAACGGAAGCGGCTCGAGCTATTATTCCTATTCAAGAAAATCTTTCAGTCGTTTGCTGCGGGAAGGATGGCGTAATTTGCGAAGAGCTTTTGCTTCGATTTGGCGAATCCGCTCACGCGTCACTCCAAATACCTTGCCCACTTCTTCGAGTGTCCGTGTACGGCCATCGTCTAAGCCGAAGCGAAGACGCAAGACATTTTCTTCACGGTCTGTCAACGTATCCAAAACATCTTCCAACTGCTCTTTCAACAATTCATAAGCAGCATGGTCAGATGGCGATTGTGCATCTGAATCCTCGATGAAGTCCCCCAAATGCGAATCATCTTCTTCACCGATCGGTGTTTCCAGTGAAACCGGTTCTTGTGCAATTTTAAGGATTTCACGCACTTTTTCAGGCAGCAAATCCATTTCCTCACCGATTTCTTCCGGTGAAGGCTCGCGGCCAAGATCCTGAAGCAATTGGCGTTGCACGCGGATCAGTTTATTGATGGTTTCAACCATGTGAACCGGGATACGGATTGTCCGTGCCTGGTCGGCAATGGCGCGCGTGATGGCCTGGCGAATCCACCAAGTGGCATACGTACTGAATTTAAACCCTTTCGAGTAATCGAACTTTTCAACAGCTTTGATCAAGCCCATATTCCCTTCCTGAATCAGATCCAGGAACAGCATACCGCGGCCGACATAACGTTTCGCAATACTGACAACTAAACGCAGGTTGGCTTCAGCCAGACGCTTTTTCGCTTCTTCGTCGCCTTGCTCAATCAATTTCGCCAGACGGACTTCTTCTTCTGCTTTCAGCAAATCCACACGCCCGATTTCTTTCAAGTACATGCGGACCGGGTCATTGATTTTGACGCCAGGCGGAACACTCAAATCATTCAAGTCGAATTTATCTTCGGTCGGCTTCATGAGACGGTCCAAATGCTCTTCGTCATCTGATTTGCGTTCCAATTCGATGCCGTGCCCTTCCAATTGGTCGATAAACTCTTCTACTGCATCGGATTCCATTTCGAAAACCGCTAATTTGTCGGCAATTTGCTCGTAATTGAGTTCTCCGGTTTTTTTACCTGTTTCAATCAGCTGTTTTTTCGCTTCTTCAACAGTTGCTTCCGGACCTTCAGTAGTCAATGGTACATTGCTTGCTTCAACTTCAGTTTGGCGTTCAGATTTCTCAGCCATGTGACTTCCTCCTTTAAAAAAACCGGAATTAACTTACAATGATTTCCGTAAAGCAATCACTTCTTGTGCAAGAAGCAAAGCGCGCTTTATGTCATGCTGTTTTTCCGCTTCTTTTGATTGCTGGATTTTTAGATTGATTTGCTGCTCGACCCGATGTTTTTGCAGATGCTTTAAACAATCGGAAATTTCTTCATCCGCGTGTTCCGGATCGCGTTCGGATAATGCCGTTTCCATAACCAGTTTGCGGAGCTCTGCATCTTGCAGCGTCTCCAGGAATTTATGGAAATCCGCTTTATCCCATTCCTCGTAGAAACCGAGCAATTGAACGTACAGCGCCTGGAATTCTTCACTGACAAATGGTATGCCGTTGTCTTCGAGCGCCAATTTATCCATGACTGCCGGATCTGCCAAGGCATGTGATAAGAGCATCCGTTCCGCCCGGTGCAATGAAGTGACACGTTTCGGTTCTTTTTTGACCGTCTTCACTGCCGGTGTTTCGGGGCGGTTCCGTTCGATGGTCTTGTTCTCCAATTTGCGGTAATGCTGTAGGATCGCTTCTTGTGATAATCCGGTTTCCTCTGATAATTGCTTTATATATAAATCCCGCTCTAAAGGCGAGGATCTACCGGCTAATAATTGCAGCACTTCTTGTATATATTGCAACAGGTCATTTTCGTATTGAAAATTCTTATGCCTGCGGGCGTGCATCATGGCAAAGGCAATAAATGCATGCGGCTTTCCGATAATCTGTTCCTTAAAGGCTTCTGCACCGTTTTCACGAACAAAATCATCGGGGTCCATCTTGCCTGGCAGGACTGCCACTTCCACTTTGAAATTATCTTCGTTGAGTGCGATGGCAGCTCGCTTAGCAGCTTCCCAACCCGCATCATCGCCGTCAAAGCAAATGACGACTTCCTGGGCAAAACGTTTCATCTGCCGGATGTGCTGGGAAGTGAGCGATGTACCCATGGTCGCTAAAGCATTATCAACCCCTGCTTTACCCGCTGCAATGACATCCATAAACCCTTCAAACAAAATGATTTTTCGGTTTTTGCGTATCGCTCCTCTTGCATGATGGACGTTATACAGTACTTGGCTTTTTTGGAATATCGGAGATTCCGGGCTGTTCATGTATTTGGCATCCTGCTTCGTATGCTCAAGAACCCTGCCTGAAAAGGCGATGACTTTGCCGCTTTCATTCATGATTGGAAACATGATCCGGCCGCGAAAACGATCGAAATAGCCACTGGACTGCTCGCGGGCGATCGCTAAACCGCTCGCTTCCAATTCTTCTTCGCTGAAACCCTTCCGCTTGAGTGCAGATGCCATGTAATTCCATTCAGGAAGCGACCAGCCGATTCTGTTCTTCTCGATGATTTCCCGCGTAAAGCCCCTGTCTTCCAAATAATCCAATGCCGCTTGGCCTTCTTCTGTATTGAGAAGGATATGGTGGTACATGTCCGCAGCAAACTCGTGCATCAAAATCAATTGGTGATCGCTTTTTGACTGCACCGGACCGGAATCGGCTGGAGCCTGTATATCGACCTCGATGCCTGCCCTGCTTCCAAGTCTTGACAAGGCATCCTGAAACGTTAGATTTTCAATATCCATGAGAAACGTGATGACGTTACCACCGGCTCCACAACCAAAACAATGAAAGATCTGTTTATCGGCGGTGACAGAAAAAGATGGTGTGCTTTCTCCATGGAAAGGACAAAGGCCGAACCAATTGCGGCCTCTTTTGGTTAGTTGTACGTACTCACCGACGATATCCACAATATCTGTGCTGGAACGGATTTTTTCAATCACTTCTTCAGGAACTCGACTGGACATTATTTTCACCATCTTTGTTTGCTTAACTTATTTAATTCGTGATGCAAAGACAAAATCCTTCATTTTTCGACAAAAAGATAAAGCTGACTATACTATCCATTAGTAAGCTTTAGCCACAATTCTTCATTATAAAACGTTTTTATTAAAAAATCCACACAAAAGAAAGAAAAACCGCCTGTGCAGGTGGTTTTCCTGAAATCATTTTTGAAGTTTACTTAAAATCAGGTTAGCCGTTTCTTCAACCGCCCGATTGGTAACATCAAGAATTTCACAGCCGATGCGATCCACCACATTGTGGAAATGGCCGATTTCTTCATGGATCCGGTCCAGTTTCGCGTAATTGGCGTCATCATTCAAACCCAGTGCAATCAACCGCTCTTTGCGGATGCTATTGAGTTTGTCCGGCGAGATGACCAATCCGAAGCATTTTTTAGGATCTACATGATACAACTCTTCAGGCGGATCGACTTCCGGAACCAACGGCACGTTCGCGACTTTCAAGCGTTTATGTGCCAGGTATTGTGATAATGGCGTCTTGGACGTTCTTGAAATTCCGACAAGGACGATATCGGCCATTAAAATACCGCGAGGATCCCGTCCATCGTCATACTTGACCGCAAATTCAATTGCTTCGACTTTTTTGAAATAATCATCGTCCAATTTTCGGACGAGCCCTGCTTCCTGCAGTGGCGGTGCATCCAGCTCTTTTTCCAATGCATCCAATAAAGGCCCCATCAGATCGACAGCTGTCACCGAAAATTTAGCTGTTTCAGTTTCCATGTAGTTGCGCAGTTCCTGAGAAACCAATGTATAGACGATAAAAGCCTTTTGGGCGACGGCTAGTTTGATGATTTCCTGAAGATGTTCGATGGAATCAATATAAGGAAAACGTTTCAGTACGGCATTTTGATCACTATTAAGGTATTGGCTTATAGCAGCTTTTGCGACCAGCTCCCCTGTCTCTCCGACCGAATCGGAGACGATGAACATGCGGAGTGAATTCATAGTTGGCACCTCACAGATCGTGGTTTTCCGATAACGATAAAAACGCACGAGTAATATTCGTTTTTGTCAATCTGCCGACGACTTTAAAGCCATCCGGCTGTTCTTCAACCACAGGCAAGGCATCAATTTGCTGATTGATTAGTCGATGTGCTGCCTGGATCAAAGATTCGTTTTTCGCGCAATACGTAATGTTCGGCATGCGCGTCATGATGATATGTACAGGAATACTTGTCAGGTTCTGGCTGCCGAGGCTTGCGCGCAGCAAATCTTTTCTCGACAATACGCCCGTCAGGTAGGATTGTTTGTCCACGACAAAAAGCGTACCCACGTCATCAAGAAACATCTGGCTGATGGCGTCGTAAACACTGACGTCTTCACGGACGACAACCGGAATCGATTGAAAATCCTTGACCTTCATGTTGTTCATCGTATCCGTGACATCCTGGCCCGGTTTTTTGCCCGAATAAAAATAGCCAACACGCGGACGGGCATCTAAGAAGCCTGCCATTGTCAGGATGGCTAAATCAGGTCGTAGCGTTGATCTTGTTAAGTTTAAGCGATCCGCTATCTGTTCGCCAGTAATCGGACCATTGCCTTTTACGATTTGCAATATTTCCTCTTGCCGTTTATTGAGTTCGATTGGACTCACCGCCTCAAAATATATATATGTTATACTCAATATCAATTATTATATACTAATTAACGTGATATTGCGAAGAAAACTTCGCCATGGTACAATATGAAAGAATTGAACACAGGCAATGACGGATAAATAAGTACTGTAACAAAAAGCGAGCAGGGAAAGTGAAAGCCTGCAACTACAGGAAAAGGCGATCCAGAGCTACTTTTTATTTTAAGCGGACTGCATTTTGCAGTCAATCGAGGTGGAACCGCGGGTCTTAACGTACTCGTCCTCGGACATGAAGATGTCCGAGGATGGGTGCGATTTTTTATTTTATGGAGGTTATTTTATGTCAATGGAAGAAGTAGTAGCATTAGCGAAACACAGAGGATTTGTATTCCCAGGCTCTGAAATTTATGGAGGCTTGGCGAACACATGGGATTACGGCCCACTTGGTGTTGAATTGAAAAACAACATCAAAAAAGCTTGGTGGAAAAAGTTCGTTCAGGAATCCCCGTATAACGTAGGATTGGACGCAGCCATCCTGATGAACCCGAAAACTTGGGTAGCTTCAGGGCACGTCGGCAACTTCAACGACCCGATGATCGATTGCAAAAGCTGTAAAACCCGCCACCGCGCAGATAAATTGATCGAAGACGCATTGGACGCCAAAGGCATCGAATTGATCGTCGACGGTTTGTCTTTTGACCGCATGGCCGAACTGATCCAGGAACACGAAGTGAAATGCCCGACATGCGGCAAACAAGATTTCACGGAAATCCGCCAGTTCAACCTGATGTTCAAAACGTTCCAAGGCGTTACCGAAGCTTCAACAAACGAAATCTTCCTGCGCCCGGAAACCGCACAAGGGATTTTCGTCAACTACAAGAACGTCCAGCGCTCGATGCGCAAAAAAATGCCTTTCGGGATTGCGCAGATCGGCAAGAGTTTCCGCAACGAAATCACTCCCGGCAACTTTACGTTCCGTACACGCGAGTTTGAACAGATGGAACTTGAATTCTTCTGCAAGCCTGGCGAAGATTTGGAATGGTACGCTTACTGGCGCGATTTCTGCAAAAAATGGCTTTTGGATTTGAACTTGACGGAAGAAAATATGCGTCTGCGCGAGCATGACCAGGACGAGCTTTCCCATTACTCGAATGCCACTGTCGATATCGAATACAAATTCCCATTCGGCTGGGGCGAGCTTTGGGGCATCGCAGACCGTACCGACTTTGACTTGAAGCGCCATATGGAACATTCAGGTGAAGATTTCAATTACATCGATGCCGCAACAAACGAGCGCTTCGTTCCTTATTGCATCGAGCCTTCTCTTGGTGCAGACCGTGTTACACTAGCATTCCTGGTGGACGCTTTCACTGAAGAAGAGCTTGAAAATGACGACAAACGCACTGTATTGCGCTTCCACCCGGCATTGGCTCCTTATAAAGCTGCTGTCCTGCCGTTATCGAAAAAATTGGCAGAAGGCGCAACTGGCGTATTCGCTGATTTGGCTAAGCACTTCATGGTCGATTACGACGAATCGCAATCCATCGGCAAACGCTACCGCCGCCAGGATGAAATCGGTACGCCGTTCTGCATCACTTATGATTTTGACTCTGTCGAAGACGGCCAAGTAACAGTGCGCCACCGCGATTCCATGGAACAAACACGCATGCCGATCGCTGAAGTGCAGGCTTATGTCGAGAAGCATATTCAGTTCTAATCTTTCAACATGATATTCCGCAAAACAACTCCGCTTTCCTACGGGCTTGCGCTGAACTAACTCGGGCTATTGCCCGATTGGATTTCTCTTAGGTCGCTGCGCTGTTCCCGCGGGAGTCTCCGTTGTTTTGCTCCATATCATTAAAAAAAATTGGATTATCCATTAAATCATTAGCTATCGGAATAAAATTTAATCTGATAACCTTCATGACTTTGAATAGAAAGAGCGAAAGGTAATGAAGGGCAAAATATGCTGTTTCGTTCACCTGGAAATTTTTTCTATTTCTTTTCAACTAAAAGCAAAACAAAAAGAGTTGCCGAAAGACTATTCGTCTTTTGGCAACTCTTCTTTTTTCGGTAAAAATTCAGGCGTCCGCTCCAACTGCTCGAGAAACTTCCTGGACTTTAAGCGGATTCCCGCCTTTTCTTCGTAAATGGTGCGAACGATTTGTTTGAGCAGGCTCTTGGATTCTTTTTTTAAGGTCAAGGAGCCTACCCGTTCAATCGGCACAAAATAGAAGGTACGGATCAATTTCACCAAAGCCGGGCTCAAACGGATGATGTAGCGGTCGATGTGGAAGCAGCGATGGCAGAGAAAGCCCAATTCCTGAAATGAAAATGCGAATTCCCCTTCGGTTGCCCCGCAGTTTGCACATTGATGCAGCGTCGGCGTTAAGCCGGCCTGCTGCAGCATCTTCCATTCCACAAACAATGTGATGGCTTCTGGATCATAGCCTTCATCGATGGCGTGAAGCGCCTGATAAAGCATGTCAAAAATGACAGGTTGCGGCTCGTCCTGTTCCGTCAGCCGGTCAATCAGTTCAGTCACATAGCTGGCATATGCCGTCGACATGATGTCTTCCCGTATATGCCGCAGCGATTCCAACGGATCTCCCGCCTGCAGCGTACCCATGCCTCTTCCTTTGTAGATGGAAAATGTGCCATGAGTAAAAACCTGGGTAATTGCAGCCAACCGGCTCGCCGGTTTTTTCGCACCTCTCGCCATGCAGGTGATTTTCCCCGCTTCTTTAGTAAACAAAGTGACGATTTTATTCGTTTCGCCGTAAGGCATCGTACGAATGACAATTCCCTCTACTTGACTTTGCATGGGAACGACTCCTTAGTATTCGTCTTCTCTAAAGCCGAAATCGCGTAAATGCATCGCTTTATTGCGCCAATCCTTTTGCACTTTGACCCATAGTTCCAAATACACTTTCGATCCCAGCAGGTTTTCGATATCCTGGCGGGCGCGTGTTCCGATCTGTTTCAGAAGCGCACCTTTTTTGCCGATGACAATCCCTTTTTGGGAATCGCGCTCAACCATAATCGTCGCCTGAACTCGGATCATGTCTTTATTCTCAGAATCCGGTGCAATCTTCTCGATCACCACAGCAATGGAATGCGGAATTTCTTCGCGCGTCAAATGCAGGGCTTTTTCACGGATCAATTCAGAAATGATAAAGCGTTCAGGATGGTCCGTGATTTGGTCTGCCGGGTAATATTGCGGGCCTTCCGGAAGCCGCTCGCTGATTTTAGCCAATAAGTTCTCCACGTTATTGCCTTCCAGCGCTGAAATTGGAATCGCTTCTGCAAAATCAAATTCATTGCGGTAAGATTCGATGATCTTCGGCAAATTGTCCGGGTGTACCTGGTCGATTTTATTGATGACCAAAAATACAGGCACGTCGATGCCTTTCAGCATATCAAGCACGTAGCGATCTTCTTTTCCGACACGGTCGACAGCGCTTGCTACAAATAACAGCACATCCACTTCACGGAACGTGTTTTTAGCCACTTTCAGCATAAAATCACCCAATTTATGGCGTGGTTCGTTGATTCCGGGCGTATCAATGAAAATCATTTGGCTTTCATTGGTGGTTACGACTCCCTGCACTTTATTGCGTGTTGTTTGGGGCTTGTCACTCATAATGGCAATTTTCTGGCCCACTACACGGTTAAGGAATGTCGATTTGCCTACATTCGGGCGACCGATGATTGAAATGAACCCTGATTTGAAACCGTTATTCTCTTGCTGCATATTTTAAATCCTCCGTTGAGAATGCGCCGGGAAGCAATTCACTGATTGTCGTTTCCTGGACGTCACCTTTTAAATTTGTTAAGTATACCGGCATATCCGGTGGGCAGAACTCAGCTAACACCTGTCTGCACGCTCCACAAGGCGATACAGGGCCCGGAGTGTCGGCGGACACCGCAAGTGCCGTAAATGTTTTGTTGCCTTCAGATACCGCTTTAAACACGGCTGTGCGCTCTGCGCAGTTTGTTAAAGAGTAGCCGGCATTTTCGATATTGCAGCCGGTGTATACTGTTCCGTCAGCTGCCAGCAAAGCGGCCCCGACAGGAAATTTCGAATAAGGCACATACGCCGTTCCACGTGCTTCTATCGCTTGCTTCATCAATTGTTCTTTTTCCATGTTTATCACCTCTGCGAATTTAAAACCATTTGGGTAGAAATATTAGTAATCCAATTATAGCACTTGCCACCGCAAATACCAAAACGGCACCTGCCGCCATGTCCTTGGCCTGCTTGGCAAGCGGATGAAGCTCAGATGTCGCAAGGTCCACTACACGTTCAATAGCTGAGTTGAACATCTCCAAGGCCAGCATGCCCCCGATCAGCACAATGACCACCAGCCATTCTAAAAGAGACAAACCCGTCAATAACCCTGCCGCCACCACAACAACAGCCGCCAGAATATGAAAGCGAATGTTTTGTTCATGCTTTAAGGCCGTTTTAATGCCTTCAGCCGCAAAACGGAATGAGCGGAAAAATCTGCGTGCCTTCATCTTAATCACGTGTTATGCCGAGTGATACCAGGATTTCCTCTTGGCGGGAAAACATTTTCTTTTCATCTTCCTCTGTCATATGGTCGTATCCCAGCAGATGCAGAAAACCATGGATGGCCAGAAAGCCCAGCTCCCGTTCAAATGAATGGCCGTAATCTGCTGCCTGCTCTTTTGTGCGGTCCAGCGAAATGATGATATCGCCTAACATGCGCGGTTCCTGTGAACCGATGATGGCTGTTTCCCCTTCGCCCAACTCCTCCATAGCAAATGAAATGACGTCTGTCGGCTGGTCTTTTCCGCGGTATTCACGGTTGATGTCGCGGATCATTTCATTGGTGACGAACGTCACCGATACTTCGCTGTCCCCCAAACCTTCTTCTTTCGCTGCGTGCTCCAGTATTTTTTGCACAAACTCCAGTTCCTGCTGGTTCAGGCTTTCCGTCTCGTCCATAAAATCGATTGCAATCATAGCAGTTCCTCCTGTCAATTGGTTTCTTTCGGATATTCGATGCGTGAGTGGAAAATGCCGTTCAAGGTTTCACACATCACCGCTTTTACTGTCTTCAGCTCTTTCAAGGATATATCACATTCCTCGAATTGCCCATCTTTCAGTTTATCCTCAACTATCGCATCCACCAATTTTTTTATCTTTTCTGATGTTGGTTCCTTCATCGACCGGACAGCAGCTTCCAGGCTGTCTGCAATGCAAATGATGGCAATTTCCTTGGTTTGCGGCTTCGGCCCCCGGTAGCGGAAAGGCGCTTCTTCAAGATCCGGGTTGTTTTCCTTCGCTTTATAATAGAAAAACTTCAACAAACTTGTGCCATGGTGCTGTGCTGCCACATCCACGATTTCCTGAGGCATTTTATGTTCCTTAAGCATCTGCGCCCCTTGGAAGCCATGTGCGAGAATGATATCACGGCTTTTCTCTGGCGGCAGCCGGTCATGCGGATTTTCAATGTTCACTTGGTTTTCAATGAAGAATTGAGGCTGTTTGGTTTTGCCGATATCGTGGTAATAACAGCCGACTCTGGCAAGCAGGCCGTTCGCTCCGATCGCTTCACAGGAAGCATCCGCCAGATTGGCGACCATCAAGCTGTGATGGTATGTACCAGGGGTTTCCATCAGGATTTTTTTCAATAAGGGATGATTCGGATTGGACAGCTCAATCAAGCGCATAGTCGACAATAGGCCGAAGGCTGACTCGAAGAACGGCAGCAAACCAATCGCCAAAGCACCGGAAAGCAACCCCGAAACAAGGGCAGCTGTAAAATAAAAGCCGATCTCCGACCAACTATACTGCGTTTGGCCGATCAACAGATAAATGGCGACAAACAGCATATTGACCAATGCGACTGCCAAGCTAATCTGCAGCAGACGCCCACGCCCTCCATCTTGTTCAATCAAATAAATGGCTGTCAATCCACCAAACAGGATATAAAGCGCGACATCAATTTGCAGGGAAGCCGAATAGCTGCTCTGGAGCATGATGCCTGCTGCTGCACTGATTAAAATGGTGACATAGACAGCAGCCCTTTCGCCGGCCAGCAGACGGACAATCATTCCCGCCAGCGCGGTAGGGAAGATAAATGCGATGACAAAATCAAAATTGCCGCCGACCGCATACAATAATTTCATAAGGGCCAAAGAGATGCCGATGACTGCAGTCACCACCAGCAATTCAGTGGTTTTCTTCCGTTCACTCTCGGTTTTTGAACGAGACATGACGGCTAATAGAAGGCCCATGGCGACCAGCACGAAAATAAATAGCCCCAAAAGCGGCTTATAATCCAATTGCTCCTCCGTCATTCCAGCAAGCTCCAGCTGCCGGTACACTTCCCGGTCGACAACCTGGCCTTCCTGGACCAACACCTGCCCCTGCAGAATACGAGTGGGCTCGACACTATTGCGGACCTGTTCCACTTGGCTGGCCGTCAACTCTTCATTGACCAGTTCGTTCGGTATTATTCCGAAACGGCCGATGGTAACTGCTGCTTGGACAACGTTATCCGGAAATTGCTCATTGCGCCGGATGTCCTGCTCGATTTCCGTGCGAATCCTTGCCACTTCTTCTGTCCGAACAGGTTCACTCAAATAGGTTTCCATTAATGCTTCCAATTGCTGTTGCACGGTCAACAAGCTATCATCCGGCAACGCCAATAAAGACCGGAGCATATCATCCGTCAAACGCAAGCCATTTTCGCTGGTCTCCATCAGCCGAAGGTCTTCTCTCAACTGCGAGATCATGGCATCCGGAGAACGTTGCTCTTTATCATTTTCAGGCGCAGCTTTTGCGTCCAGGATATAGCCGAACAGCGATTCGATCAACGCCACCTGATTGGCGGCAATTTCATCTATAAACTGATAGCTTGGCGCAACTTCTTCTGCCAAACGCTGTTTTTCCAATTCTGTTTTAATCGGATCTTCCACTGTTTTTTCCGAGCGAATCGTTTCCGATGACAATTGAAAAAGGTTGATGTCGTATGTATTGCCCTGAACCGATTCCACTAAAGCGGCATACAGGATTAGCCCGGTCAATAAAATGGCCACCAACATTATTTTTCGGTAGCCTAATTTATCAAAGATTTTCTGTGCCCGTTGACGCATGCCCCCACCCCGCTTTTCTACTTCCATCATAACAACTTAAGAAATAGATTTCACCGTGTATTTCTAAAAATTTGAAATTATCTCTATCCTTATGACAACAGATTGAACAGAGCTATTCGAGTCTGCGGCTATCACATAAAAAAGCACACAGGATTTTCATCCCGCGCGCCTTTATTCCACATCCGTCAGCTTGGCTGATTTTCATAAGCTTCAATTATTTTGGCCACCAGTGGGTGGCGGACAACATCCCCGCTTTCGAGGTATTGGAAATGGATGTTGCGAACCCCTTTCAAAATTGTTTCTGCCGCAATCAATCCGGATTCCGCTCCACGCGGCAAATCGATTTGAGTTTTGTCTCCGGTAATGATCATTTTCGATCCGAAACCAAGACGCGTCAAAAACATTTTCATTTGTGCTTTAGTGGTATTTTGCGCTTCGTCGAGAATAACAAAAGCTTCGTCCAGTGTCCGCCCTCTCATATACGCCAGAGGAGCGATTTCAATGGTGCCGCGTTCGATAAAGCGATTGGTTTGCTCAAGGCCGAGTACATCATGCAGGGAATCATAGAGCGGACGCAGATATGGATCCACTTTCTCTTTCAAGTCGCCGGGCAGAAAACCAAGGCTTTCTCCCGCTTCTACAGCAGGCCGTGTCAAAATGATCTTTTTCACATGGCCGTTTTTCAGTGCCTGGACAGCCATCACTACAGCTAAATAGGTCTTGCCTGTCCCAGCTGGTCCGATTCCAAATACCAGGTCCTTGCTGCGTACAGCATGGATGTAATGCCGCTGGCCGATGGTCTTCGCCCGTATCGATTTGCCGTTCGCATTGCGGGCCACTTCTTCGTCGTATAACTCCGCGAAGTATTCAATCGTTCCGTTTTTGGCCATCTCGATGGCAGAGACGATATCGCGTTGATCGATATTGATATTTTTGCGAATCACCCGCAATAATTGTTCAATCAATAATTTTCCAGTCTGCTTGCCCTCTTCGGAACCTGATAATTTAATAACGTCACCACGGGTAATAATATGGATGTCGAACGCTTCTTCGATTAAAGTTAAGTGGTTATCTGATATCCCGAGCAGCTGAACCGCTTCATTTGGGTCTTTCACATGTAATTCTAGTAGGTTGTTTTCTGTCATGTGGACGCTCCTTGGAATCGAGTATTTACTGCTATTTTTACTCTATCATTAAAGATAATCCTTTGTAAAATATTTGTATTAGATAATTCGAACTATAAGATTTTGTTTTCTCGGAATGTGTAAATTTCGCTGGATTTTGAATCGATTTTCTGTATAAACCAAAGTTTTATTCCAGCTCTTTTTGTTTACATAATAAAGTTATCAAAAACATAAAAGGTCGGCCAGTAAAAACTGGCCGACCTTTTATCTTTTGGATTTGGGCGGCATCAAAATCTCTGCCATGATGATCCCTCTTCTGACATCCTCATTAGTCAACGGCAGGAAGTCATCTGCGTCTTTTTCTTTCTGTGCAACGGATGGCTGATTTCTCACTGACCGTAAACCGCCGGTAGTGATGCGGTCTTCTATTTCATCTTGCACTTCACGGGACGACACTCGGCGTTGGACTTCCTGGCGCGCTTCCCGGAGAGGCGTTCGATTTACCACTTCTTCCACTTGTTTTTTCACTTGCTGTGTTCGTTCAGGTCGTTGGGTTTGCTGTTTCTGCAGTTCCCCGTAAATCTCTTTGGCATAATCTTCTACTCGCTTAAACGTTTTTTGACCAGAACGCCTGTCGTCAACAGTGGATGATCTTGTCGGGACGGGGCGTTTCGGAACATCGTCAGCCGAGTCTTTTTTGTTCTTATTGAAAAAAGCACTAATCGCCATGATTACAAGCCCAAATATGAGAGCTTCCATACGAAAAACCTCCCTTATGGTTATCGCCGATTATTTATCGTCGGATTTGTCCATACCGGTTTTCGAAATGGACTCTCGCATACCTGTATCTGCTTGAACATTTTTATAGTTGATATAATCCATAACACCGATATTTCCTGAACGAAGCGCTTCGGACATCGCAAGCGGCACTTCCGCTTCCGCTTCGACAACTTTCGATCTCATTTCCACAACTTTCGCTTTCATTTCCTGTTCACTTGCAACAGCCATCGCTCTGCGTTCTTCAGCTTTAGCCTGGGCAATTTTCTTATCTGCTTCAGCTTGTTCAGTCTGCAGTTCCGCGCCGATGTTTTTGCCGATATCAACGTCAGCAATATCAATCGATAGGATTTCAAAGGCCGTACCTGAGTCCAAGCCTTTTGAAAGAACAGTTTGAGAAATCAAGTCCGGGTTTTCAAGAACTTTTTTGTGGCTTGTGCTTGAACCGAGTGTTGATACGATACCTTCACCAACACGGGCAACGATCGTTTCTTCACCCGCACCACCGACTAGACGGTCGATGTTCGCACGAACCGTGATACGCGCTTTCGCTTTCACTTCGATTCCGTCCATCGCAACACCGGCGATAAATGGTGTTTCAATAACTTTCGGGTTAACCGACATTTGAACAGCTTCCAACACGTCACGCCCTGCCAAGTCAATTGCAGCTGCACGTTCAAATGGCAATTCAATGTTTGCGCGATGCGCAGCAATCAATGCGTTAACTACACGGTCAACGTTACCGCCTGCCAAGTAATGGCTTTCCAGTTGGTTGATGCTGACTGTCAAACCTGCTTTTGACGCTTTGATCAACGGATTTACAATCCGTGATGGAATAACACGGCGCAATCTCATCCCGATCAGTGTAAAGATACTGATTTTAACGCCTGCTGCCAATGCTGAAATCCATAATGTAATTGGCACAAATGTGAAGAAAATTGCCAAAACAATGATGATACCTATTATCGCTGCGCCTAAACCAATTGCTTCAATTCCCATTCTCTTATTCCTCCTCTTGTTTTTCAAGTTCGCGAACAACTATGCGCGAACCCTCTACCTTGATTATCTTAACATCTTTCCCATTGTCGATAAACCTGCCCTCCGAAACGGCGTCAATGCGCTCGTCATCCAGCTTGATTGTGCCTGAAGGGCGAAGCGCCGTTACAGTCCGGGCAATTTTGCCGACAAGTTCCGGGCGATTTGTAGTCGATACATATCCACTTTCTGTATCGGTGGCATCCGTCAAGATAATCCGTTTGAACAAATCCAGCCGCTTACCAAAGAATTTCACTACAATCACCATCCCTACTGTTGCTACTATCATTGCAATAAGTACCGCTATGGCGGTGGACTTTAAATCGCCTCCAGCCAATAAAATGCTGCCAAGAATAGCGGCGATCCCCAGGAATCCGGCAACACCGCCCGGAATAATGAACTCGGCCACCAAAAGCCCGAAGCCGATGACCAATAAAATGATGGACTCGTATCCTGCCAAGCCTGCCACCAAGTGACCGTAAAAAAACAGCAACAAGGAAGACAGCCCAATAATCCCAGGAATCCCGACTCCTGGTGTAAACAGTTCAAGCAGCAAACCTAAGCCTGCAATTGACAAAAGGATCGGTACAACGATCGGATTGGTCAGGAAACGAGCTAGACTTTCTGAAAATGTTTCATCGACTGTAACAACCGAAGCATTTTCATAGCCTTTTAGCGCCAGCAACTCGCCAAGAGAAGATACAGTCCCTTGCGAATAGCCAACCTGTTCAGCTTCCTGCGCTCCCAACGTCAGCAGCTCACCTTCTGCAACTCCCAGCTCCGGGAGAGCCATTGAAGCATCAGCCATTGCCAATGCATACTCAGGATCCCGACCGGCTGTCTGAGCTGCATTCTTCATGGAAGCGAGCCATGCGCTGTTCGCCTTATCCGCAGCCGCATTCCCCGCCTGGTCGATCACCTGAGCAGCGCCCATGCGGCCGTTTGGATGCATATAGATTTCATCGTTATGCAAGGCCAGGAAAGCACCAGCCGATAAAGCATCTTGGTTGACGAATGCCATTGTTTCCAGCTGTGTTTTATTGAGTAGCCGAGCAATGCCATCTGCCGCATCCACAAAACCGCCTGGCGTATCGATTTCAAAGATGATGGACTCTGCTCCAGCATCTTCAGCTTCTTCAATGCCCCGTTCGATAAAAGCTTGCAGTCCTCGTTCAACTTCATCTTCGATCGGAATTACATACACTGTCGAAGTGTCCGCCTGGATCGCCGGGAGCATGAGCAGAAAAGATAACAGTAAAAGTCCAAATCCTGTATAGACTTTGACTCTGCTCAATGGGATCTCTCCTTTCGCAAGTTAAATTTACTGTTTGTATATATACGGATGAAACTGGATTCGGTTTCATTTTTTTGAGCTATTCCCATTATAAATGATTGGCTGCCCAATAACGAAAGAATGCGCTTACAAATATGACAATTAGAAAAGCCGCCAACACATTTACTGTGTTGGCGGCTTAGGCTGGTCGTTCATATTTTTTAAAAGTCGATTATACTTCTTAATGTCAATTAAAATTTACGTTTACGCGCAGCTTCTGATTTTAATTTACGTTTCACGCTCGGCTTATCATAGTACTCGCGCTTTCTTACCTCTTGCATTGTTCCAGATTTAGAAACAGTGCGTTTGAAGCGGCGAAGAGCATCTTCAATCGATTCGTTTTTACGAACTGTAGTTTTTGTCATCTCTTTTTCCCTCCCTCCGAACACACGTTGAAGCGAAGAACAACAAGTGTTATATACTCAAAAATTATATCGTATTCTCAAAGAAAGGTCAATAGTTAATAATCGGAATCTGAAGTTAAGCCCTGCATAATTTTTACGCCTGAGCTTGCACCGATGCGCGTTGCTCCTGCTTCGATCATCGCTTGAACATCTTCCAGACTGCGAACGCCGCCTGAAGCTTTAACACCCAGATCAGGACCTACTGTCTCGCGCATCAATTTTACGTCCTCGACAGTCGCTCCACCAGTTGAGAAACCAGTTGAAGTTTTAACAAAGTCAGCTCCTGCTTCTTTAGACAGCTGGGAAGCCGCCGCTTTTTCTTCGTCGGTCAGCAGGCATGTTTCAAGGATCACTTTCACGATTGCTTTTCCTTTTGCCGCATTGACAACCGCTTCGATATCTTTTTTCACATGGTCCGTGTTGCCGCTTTTAAGGGCGCCTACATTCAACACCATGTCAATTTCGCCTGCACCTTTTGAAATAGCGTCAGTTGTTTCGAAAGCTTTTGTTTCCGGAGTCGATGCACCAAGCGGAAAGCCGATAACTGTACATACTTTGACTTCAGTGCCTGCCAATTCAGCTGCAGCAGTTTCAACCCAAGTCGGATTGACACATACAGAAGCGAACTTGAATTCAGCTGCTTCTTTGCAAAGCTGGATAACTTGGCTTTCGGTCGATTCCGGTTTTAGTAATGTGTGGTCGATATATGATGCAATGTTCGTCATAATAGAAAATCTCCATTCTTGTTTAAAGTCAGTTACTCATCAGGCCAGTTCCCCCAACCGGGAAATGCCGCCGATCACTGTTCTGAGCGTTTTGGATGCCTTGTACAGGCATAGCCCCATTCCTATTCAAACTCACAGGAAATAGCGGCCAGTGCGTACAAAGGCGCAGTTTCTGTCCGCAGAATCCGCGGGCCAAGCGAAGTGAAAACCGCCCCGAAGTTTTTCAAAGCAGCCACTTCAGACTCTGAAATCCCGCCTTCCGGGCCAAAGACAATCAGGACTGAATCTTTATCATACAACGCTTTTAAAATTTCAGCAAACCGCGTCCGGTTCCCGTCCCGCGCCTCTTCTTCATAAGCGACGATAATGGTGTCATAGGTTTCAGCTTGGACCATCAATTGCTTGAAACTGTGGACGGGATGGATTTCAGGGATGTGGGTTCTGTGAGATTGTTCAGCTGCCTCCTTAGCGATTTTTTGGAGCCTGCCGATTTTTTTCCCGCTTTTGGAACTGTCCCATTTGACAATCGAACGCTCTGCTGCAAATGGCAGCAGCGCGTACATTCCCAGCTCTGTTGCTTTTTGTGTAATCAAATCAAGCTTATCGCCTTTCGGCAACCCACAAGCAATGGTCACTTTTTTAGGCAATTCAACTTGCGTTTCCAATTTCTCGCCAAGCTCCACTTCCACATCGAAATCCGCCGTGACGATTTTTGAAAGGTGCGCTTCGCCTTCCATTACTGCGATCAAATAATCTCCTGCAGTTTGGCGCATAACTTTGGCGATGTGCTTAGCATCATCGCCGGTTATTGCCACTATTCGATTTTCAGGAATTTTGCCTTCTATAAAATATCGTTGCATCGTGGCACCCCGTTATTCAGGTTTTTTGGAAATGATGGTGACCCAATCTTCCATCATCATGACGTCTTCAATGACAAAGCCAGATGCTTCGAGCGCTTCTTTGACATTGTTCTTTTTCGCTGCAATGATGCCGGATGTGATGTACTGGCCACCTGGTTTCACGACCTTGAACGCATCATCTGTAAAGGACATGATGACTTCCGCCAGAATATTGGCGACGACCACGTCACCCGGTTCCTTGATTTTATCGACCAGGTTGCCTTCTTCTACGGTCACAGTGTTTTGAACTTTATTCAGCTTGACGTTGATTGTTGCTGATTTTACAGCAATGTCATCCAAATCCAGCGCATAGACTTCTTTGGCAGAAAGCAAAGCCGCTCCAATCGCCAGCACTCCTGATCCCGTACCTATATCAATGACTCGGTCTCCCGGCTTAACTGTCTTTTCAAGTGCCTGTAGGCTCATAACAGTAGTTGGATGCGTGCCTGTACCAAAAGCCATTCCAGGATCCAATTCAATGATCAATTCATCGCTTGATACCGGATTATAAGTTTCCCATGTCGGCACAATTGTGAAACGTTTGGAGATTTTGACGGGATGATAATATTTTTTCCATGAAGTCGCCCATTCCTCTTCGTTCACTTCGCTGATGGTCACTTCGTTTTTGCCCAAATTAATATCAAATGCCACCAGGTTATTGATAGCCAACTTAATGGCCTCAACCGTTTCGCCTAAAAAACTATTGACCGGCAAATAAGCTTTCAAGATCACGCCGTCCACCGGAAAATCTTCCGGATCCAACGAATAGATTTCACCAAAACGATCTTCCCGTTCTTTCGTCAAATCTTCCGAATCCTCGATGACTACTCCGCTGGCACCTGCTTCGTGCATGATATTGGAAACTGCTTCAATCGCTTCATTCGTGGTATGGATTGCTAATTCTGACCATTTCAATTCCGTCCAGCTCCTTTTTCGCTTCCACAATCAGCAAGACTCCCGCATTACGCAAGAGTCTACTGGTTGCAGAAACTGGATTAATTACTGACAGCAACTTCCCCATCAGTCCAGGTTCTCACTTATTCGCCTTTGATGGTCCGTTTGATTTTATCAAACAGCGAGCTGCTGTGTTCTTCTGGAATATCCCCGCTGATTTCCGCAAACTCACGCAGCAGCTGTTTTTGCTTCTCGCTGAGTTTTGTTTGTGTTTTGACGCGGACAATGACATGTTGATCTCCGGTTCCATAGCCATGAACGTTTTTGACGCCTTTGCCTTTCAGTCGGAAACGGGCTCCACTTTGTGTACCAGCTGGAATCTTCAACTTCACTTTACCTGAAATTGTCGGAACTTCGATTTCATCCCCCAATGCGGCCTGTGGATAGGTGATGGAAATATCCAGATAGATATCGTCCCCTTCACGCTGGAACTGTTTATGCGGTCTGACGCGGAATACAACATAGAGATCCCCTGCTGGTCCTCCGTTGATTCCCGGTCCACCTTGTCCAGTAACGCGCAATTGCTGGCCATCGTCTACACCGGCTGGAATCGTGACTTTGATTTTCTTGACTTTGCGCACTTTTCCTTCGCCGTGGCATGTCTGGCATTTTTCTTCGATGATTTGGCCAGAGCCTTCACAATGATGGCAGGCACGGCGGTTGACCATACGGCCAAATGGCGTATCCTGCGTCACATTCAGCTGGCCGGAGCCTTCACAGTATGGACATGTCTTCTTCTTGGTACCTGGCTTAGCGCCAGAACCGTCACATGTTCCACATGTTTCGTCTTTCGGCAATTCAACTTCCGATTCCTTGCCGAATACGGCATCCATGAAATCGATGGTCATGGAGTACTGAAGATCATCGCCTTTACGTGGTGCGTTCGGATCGCGGCGTCTTGAACCTCCACCGAAGAAAGTGCTGAAAATATCATCGAAACCGAATCCCTCAGCTCCGCCGAATCCGCCGCCGCCAAAGCCTTGGTTCGGATCCTGATGGCCAAACTGATCATATTGTGCACGTTTTTGCTCATCGCTTAATACTTCATATGCCTCTTTAACTTCCTGGAACTTAGCAGAAGCATCTTTATCTTTATTGATGTCCGGATGAAACTTTTTGGATAAGGTCCGGTATGCTTTTTTAATTTCTTCTTTAGAAGCGGACTTGGATACGCCCAGTACTTCATAATAATCTCGCTTATTCATAAGTCACTCTCCTTCTAGCAATCAATTGTAATTGTACACGGTTTAAATCACTGATGCAAAGACATTGAAAAAGCCAAAGCATGTTGCTTTGCTTTGACTTTTCAAGTTCTTGCTTATTTTTTATCGTCGTTAACTTCTTCAAATTCAGCATCGACTACATCGTCGTTGCCTGGAGCTGCGCCTTCTTCTTGAGCAGCTTGTTGAGCTGCTGCTGCCTGCTCGTACGCTTTCATGGAAAGGCCTTGAAGAATCTCCTGCAATTTATCTTTTTTCTCACGGATGTCTTCGATGTTGTCAGACTCCAATGCCGTTTTTAATTCGTCGCGCGCATCTTCCGCTTGTTTTTTCTCTTCTTCAGAGACAACTTCACCAAGGTCAGTGATTGTTTTGTCAGTTGTGAAGACAGCTTGGTCCGCTTCGTTGCGAAGTTCAACTTCTTCTTTTACTTTAGCATCCGCTTCAGCGTTTTCTTCTGCTTCTTTGATCATGCGTTCGATTTCATCGTCCGTCAAAGAAGTGTTGGATTGAATTGTAATTGTCTGCTCTTTTTGTGTCCCAAGATCTTTCGCTTTAACGCTGACGATACCGTTTTTATCGATATCGAAGCTTACTTCGATTTGCGGCACGCCGCGTGGAGCTGGCGGAATATCTGCCAATTGGAAACGGCCAAGCGTTTTGTTGGCTGCTGCCATCGGGCGCTCCCCTTGCAATACATGAATATCTACAGCCGGCTGGTTGTCAGCAGCAGTTGAGAATGTTTGCGATTTTGAAGTCGGGATTGTCGTGTTGCGTTCAATCAATTTAGTGAATACGCCGCCCATTGTTTCAATACCAAGAGATAATGGCGTTACGTCCAATAGGACAACGTCTTTAACGTCACCAGTCAATACGCCGCCTTGGACTGCTGCACCCATAGCTACAACTTCATCCGGGTTAACGCCTTTATGCGGGTCTTTGCCTGTTTCTTTCTTAACAGCTTCCTGTACGGCTGGAATACGAGTAGATCCACCGACAAGGATAACACGGTCAATTTCAGAAGCAGAAATGCCAGCATCTTTTAACGCCTGGCGAGTCGGCCCCATTGTGCGTTCAACTAATGAAGAAGTCAATTCATCGAACTTCGCACGGCTCAATGTAACTTCCAAGTGAAGAGGTCCAGCTTCTCCTGCTGTGATAAACGGCAGTGAAATTTGAGTTGACGATACGCCAGACAAATCTTTTTTCGCTTTTTCAGCCGCATCTTTCAAACGCTGTGTCGCCATCTTGTCTTTCGACAAGTCAACGCCGTTTTCTTTTTTGAATTCCTGCACCAAATAGTCGATGATCAATTTATCGAAGTCATCGCCACCCAGACGGTTGTCGCCGGCAGTTGATTTTACTTCAAAAACGCCGTCGCCCAGTTCAAGGATCGATACGTCGAACGTACCGCCGCCAAGGTCATAAACAAGGATTGTTTCATCTGTATCTGTTTTGTCCAAACCGTATGCAAGTGCTGCAGCAGTAGGCTCATTGATGATGCGTTCCACTTCTAAGCCTGCGATACGCCCAGCATCTTTTGTTGCCTGGCGTTCTGCATCGTTGAAATAAGCTGGAACTGTGATAACCGCTTTTGTTACTTTTTCGCCTAAGTATTCTTCAGCATAGCCTTTAAGATATTGAAGAATCATTGCAGAAACTTCTTGTGGCGTATATTCTTTGCCTTCAGCTGTTACTTTTTGCTGAGTACCCATCAAACGTTTTACGGATTGGATGGTGTTCGGGTTTGTGATCGATTGGCGTTTTGCCACTTCGCCGACTTGGCGTTCACCATTTTTGAAAGCGACAACAGAAGGTGTTGTACGGTTGCCTTCTGGGTTTGGAATGATTTTTGGCTCGCCGCCTTCTAATACTGCGACTGCTGAGTTTGTTGTACCTAAGTCAATACCGATAATTTTGCTCATTATGAATTCCTCCAATAATTTTTTATTCGTTTACTTTTACCATTGCCGGACGGAGAACCCGTCCTTTTAGGATATAGCCTTTTTGCAATTCCTGCAGGACAGTTCCCGGTTCAGCGGAATCATCTTTTTCCTGCATGACTGCCTGATGGAAGTTCGGGTCGAAAGGTTCGCCAACCGCCTTGATTTCTTCCAAGCCTTCGCGGCTGACAGCTTCAATCAAGGATTTTTGGACCATTTCGACACCCTTCATTACAGAAGCCGATTCTTCGCTGGTGGTTTGAAGCGATAATGCACGCTCGAAATTATCCAAAACTGGCAGGATATCTGACAGCAGGGATTGAGAGCGGAATTTATTGGCTAAATCTTTGTCTATTTGCGTACGCCGTTTGAAATTATCATAATCGGCAAGCAAGCGCAAATATTTGTTCTGTTCTGCTTCCAACTGTTTGCGCAGCTCTTCAGCTTCGTCAACCGTTTCTTCCTCCTGCTCAGCGGAAAGGTCGACTTCCGGAGTTTCTGTATCCGCGAATTCTGTTTCCTCTTCAGCAACAGGCGCTTTCGCTTTTTCTTCCACTTCTTCAGCCATATCTTGTTCTTCAGTTTTTAATGGTTCATTTTTTTTTGACAAGTCTATTCCTCCTTTGTTCACGTTCCTTTAAACATGCGGGTCAACTCTTTCGATAAATCACCGCTTAATAGGTCCAATATGGAAACAATACGTTTGTAATCCATTCGTTTTGGCCCGATTATAGCAATTGACCCTGTTTGTTCTTCACCGATATCGTACGACACCGTAATGACACTGCAATCTTCCATTGCCGACAGCGTATTTTCCGAGCCGATGCGGATGTGGAGGCCTTGGCTTCCCACTGGCAAGATCATCGGAATATGCTTGGCTTCTTCCATAACATCCATCAAATTTCTGATTTTCTGGAGATCGTGAAAATCAGGTTGCTTGAGGATGTTCAATTTCCCACCGTAAAAGACGTTTTCATCTTCATGCGGCAATAAAACCGCTTTTCTGAACGTATGGAATAATTCGCCATAGTGTTCAACATGCTGTTTCAAGATCATCAGCGTTTCCTGTTCCAACCGCAGATGCAGGTTGTTCAGTGAGACGCCAACCAGCCGTTCATTGAGGATATTGGCCATCTTCTCAATATCTGATGGGTTAAGGCCAGGCGGAATGGAAAACACGCGATTCTCCACATGCCCCGAATCGGTTACGATAATCGCAACCGCAGCATTTTCCGTCAACGGCACGATCGACAATTTCTTAACGATATGCATGCGCACATCAGGCCCCAAAAGAATGGATGTGTAATTGGTCAACTCCGAAAGAATCATCGCCGAGCGCTTAATGATTTCTTCAGTCTCTGTCAATTTTTCTTCAAAGATGGAACGCAATTGCACGATATCCTGTTGCGGCAATGGCCTTGGCGTCAGCAGGTGATCGACATAATAGCGGTACCCTTTTTCGGAAGGAATGCGTCCGGAAGACGTATGGGTTTTTTCCAGGAAGCCCATTCTTTCAAGCTCGGCCATCTCGTTGCGGATGGTTGCCGAACTATAGGAAATCCCAGGCTTCTTGGAGAGTTGGTTCGATCCTACCGGCTGAGCTGATTGAATATAATCATCCACTGTCACCTTTAAGATGAGCAGTTGCCGTTCTGTTAACATGATCATCACCTCTGTTAGCACTCTAAGTACCCGAGTGCTAATACTACATTAAAATTAACAAATATAACGACCCTTGTCAACGCAAGACCCCTATGCCAATAAAAATTGTTCAAATACTTCGTTGCCGACAAACCGGCCTTTTCTGGTCAAACGGACAAAGTCTCCGGCGATCTCCAAATTTTTCTTTTCGATTTCCTTTTCCAATATGCTGCCATATACATCCTGTATCGGTTTTTGGAACTTATCCTGGAAATGTAGCAGCGATACACCGTTTGTCTTCCGCAGCCCTAAAAACATTTCCTCTTCCATTTTTTCATGGACCGGCACTTCATGTGTATTGAGGATCGGACGCTGGCCTGAATCCAGCGGTTCCATGTATTTTTTCAACGGTCCGGCATTCGAATAACGGACGCCATCTACATAACCATGCGCGCCTGCTCCAACACCAATGTATTCAACATTGTCCCAATACAGGAGGTTATGCCGGGACTCATGGCCTGGGCGCGCGAAGTTGGAGATTTCATACTGTTTCAGTCCCCGGTCGTCCATTTCATTCATCAACCGTTCGTACATATCCGCTTCCAAATCTTCTGTGACAGTATTCAACTTGCCTTTTGTCATCAAGTTGTAGAAGACAGTCTTCGGTTCAATGATCAGCGAGTAGGCGGAGAAATGCGGCAAGTCGAAAGCGAATGCCTGTGCGAGCGTATCTTCCCATTGCTGCATGCTCTGGCCCGGCAGCCCGTACATCAAATCAAAACTCAAGTTTTTGAAGCCGACTTGGCGCGCTGATTCGACCGCCCGCCCAACATCGGTATTGCTGTGTGTCCGGCCAAGCCGTTTCAGCAGGTCTTCATCAAATGACTGGACGCCCATGCTCAAACGGTTGACGCCTCCGTCAAACAACACCTGCATTTTGTCGCGTGTCAGTTCATCCGGATTGGCTTCTGAAGTCCATTCCAAGTCGTCTGCCATCGGCACATAGCGGTGGATATAGGATAACAGCTTCTCCAGCTGAACAGGTGTCAGCGAAGTTGGCGTGCCGCCTCCCAGAAAAATCGTTTCAAGCGGCTGGTCAAGTGCTCCTTGTTCTTTCCATAAAGCCAGCTCCTTCCCGACAGAATCGATATAGGCATCTACGGGCTGGTCTTTGAAAAAGACTTTATTGAAATCACAGTAAAAGCAGATCTGGTGGCAGAATGGAATATGGATATACAATCCTTTAACCATTTTTATTTCCTCTTTTCTAATAAGAAAAGGAGGCTGAAATTCCCGCCCCCTTTTTTCCATTTATTTTGATTGGTCATCCATTTTCAGGATCGCCATGAATGCTTCTTGTGGAACTTCAACAGATCCAACTTGCTTCATGCGTTTTTTACCTTCTTTTTGCTTGTCCAAAAGTTTACGTTTTCGGGAGATATCCCCGCCGTAACACTTGGCAAGAACGTTTTTGCGCATGGCACTGATGGTCTGGCGTGCAACAATCTTCTGGCCGATGGCGGCTTGGATCGGCACTTCGAACTGCTGGCGCGGGATCAGGCTTCTCAACTTATCAACGATCACTTTGCCGCGTTCATAGGCAAAATCACGATGGACGATAAAGCTTAAGGCATCGACTTGTTCGGAATTCAGTAGAATATCCATCTTCACAAGTTTCGACTCTTTGTAGCCGATCAATTCATAATCGAATGAAGCGTAGCCTTTTGTTCCCGATTTCAGCTGATCAAAGAAATCATAGACGATTTCAGCAAGCGGCAGCTCATAGATGATGCTGACACGTGTGTCGTCGACATAATCCATTGTCATGAAATTGCCTCGCTTGCGCTGGCAGATTTCCATAACTGCGCCGACATAATCATTCGGGACCATGACAGTCGCTTTCACATAAGGTTCTTCAACCATTTGGATTTTCTGCGCGTCCGGCATCATGGCAGGGTTATCGATTTTCAGGATTTCCCCGTCCGTCATGTGTACGTCGTAGATTACACTTGGTGCTGTTGTGATCAAATCAATGTTGAATTCACGCTCGATGCGTTCCTGAATGATTTCCATATGCAACAAGCCGAGGAAACCACAACGGTAACCAAAGCCAAGCGCCTGGGAAGATTCCGGTTCAAACTGCAGAGCGGCATCGTTCAACTCCAATTTCTCCAGCGCATCACGCAAGTCGTTGTATTTGGATGTATCGATCGGATACAATCCGCAATAAACCATCGGATTCAAACGGCGATAACCTGGCAATGCTTCTTTTGCCGGGTTATTGGCCAATGTAATGGTATCTCCGACGGTGGAATCGCCGACATTTTTGATGGCAGCGGTCAAAAATCCGACATCGCCAACTGTCAATTCATTACGAAGCGTTGCATGAGGAGTGAAAACCCCTGCTTCAATCACTTCAAATTCTTTTCCGGAAGCCATCATCTGGATGCGGTCTCCAGGCTTCACAGTTCCTTCCACAATCCGGATATAAGCGACGACGCCACGGTATGGATCGTAAAGGGAGTCAAAGATCAATGCTTTTAACGGCGCATTCGGGTCGCCTGTTGGTGCAGGAACTTTTTCGACAATCTGTTCAAGAATATCCTCGATGCCGATTCCCGCTTTTGCTGAAGCCAATACAGCTTCAGAAGCATCCAATCCGATAACATCTTCGATTTCCTGGCGAACACGCTCCGGATCGGCAGCAGGCAAATCGATTTTATTGATAACTGGCAGGATTTCCAAGTCATTGTCCAATGCCAAGTAAACGTTCGCTAAAGTCTGGGCTTCTATGCCTTGAGCCGCATCGACAACCAGTACAGCGCCTTCACAGGCGGCCAGGCTGCGCGATACTTCGTAAGTGAAGTCGACATGGCCCGGTGTGTCGATCAAATGCATAATATAGATTTCTCCGTCTTTGGCTTTATAATTCAGCTGGACAGCATTTAATTTGATGGTAATGCCGCGTTCCCGTTCAAGATCCATGGAATCCAGTGACTGTGCTTTCATTTCACGGGAAGTCAGCGCTTCCGTCTTTTCTAAAATTCGGTCAGCAAGCGTAGACTTGCCGTGGTCAATATGCGCAATAATTGAGAAGTTGCGGATTTTGCTTTGACGGGATAATCTTTCCTCATTATTCATTCTCTTCACTCCTAAATAAACTACTATGAATTATAGCAGTACAGCACGGATTGAGCAATGAAAGCCCAAGAAATCATTTCAGTGTCAAGTGAAACTTCTTTGCACGTAACTATTGCATTCCTGTCGTTGATTTGATAAAATAACTCTTGTTGTATAGAGACATTAAAGAGTTGGGATGATTTCCCCTCTTACATATTGTCTAGGAGGTGAAAGATATGCCAAACATTAAATCTGCAATCAAACGTGTGCGCACGAACGAAACTAAAAACGCTCAAAACTCACATGTGAAATCAGCAATGCGTTCTTCTATTAAGAAAGCTGAAACAGCTTTGACTAACAAAGACGATAACGCTAGCGATTCTGTAAAAGCTGCGATTAAACAGGTGGAAAAAGCGGCTTCTAAAGGCTTGATCCATAAAAACACTGCAGCTCGTAAAAAATCGAGCTTGATGAAAAAAGCGTAAAACCTTTTAAAAAGCCGGTTCCTCCAGAGGAACCGGCTTTTTTTCTATGCATGTTAACGTTTCATTTGAGACGCGCGCTTCATCAGGAAAAATTCCAGGATGCGCTCACGGTTGCCGCTGACTGTCTTCAGCTGCAGATCGATCGCCGCCAAATCCCCCAATACTTGAAGCAGCCGCTTCTCGGAAATCTGTTGGCGCTTTTCCACCAGCAGCTTGACGCGGTACGGATGGGCTTTCAATTGTTTGGAGATCTGCTGCGCATGATAGCCTTTTTTCTGCAAGTAATAGACTTGGATCATGAAGCGAATCTGCGAAGCCAGCAAAGCCGTCAGCGCCACAGGTTCTTCTTTTTGCCTCAACAAATCATAATAGACACTGAGTGCGCCGCTGACATCGCCGTCCAAATAAGATTGCAGCATTTTGAAGGCATCCTGTTCGAGCGTCCGCGCAGTCATTCTTTCTACAAGGTCTACCGTGATATCGCCTTCCGCTGCACCAAGGTACAACGACATCTTCTCAATTTCCGAAGACAGCAGAGTCAGATTGGTGCCTGCCATTTCCATCAGCCGCTGCGCCGCTTTCAAATCGATGCCTTTTCCAAAACTTTTCGCTTCATGCATCAGCCAGCTTTCCAGATCATTTGTCTGCAAAGATTTCGCTTCCACCAGAACGGTATGCTGTTTCATCAGCTTGGTGACTTTTTTCCGCTCATCCAGCTTTTCATAAGGTGCAACAAAAATCGTCACAGAACTGCCCGGTGGATTTTCAAGCCACGCTTCCAAAGCCTTCAAGTCATGATTGATCTTTTCCTTGCCGCGTTCCGCCGCCTTCAGGAACGAAGCATTGCGAGCGATTATGAGCTTTCGGTCGCTGAAGAAAGGAATGGTATCCGCTTCATCGATGACGTGGTCAACAGGAACTTCATCCAAATCAAAAAATGTCAGTTCCAATTCCCCGCCGTCCGTTAATTTATCTTTTAATAAGTCCAATGTTTTTTCAATGAAATAGCTTTCTGTTCCCACTATGAGATAAACAGGGTCTATTTGCCCGCTGCGTATGGATTTCCACACGGATGTAATCATCGTATCAGCCTCCCTCTCTCTACTATATCGGATTTTTGCCCATTTGGGTATTTGACAGTTATGTGTCAGCGCAGAAATTCGTTTGTTAAAGTCCACTTCAATCTAGATTTTTATTCAGACTTCGCTTATAATTAGAAGGAATTAGGAGGGATTTCAATGAATGAATTTGAACAGAATGTACAGTCCAAACGTAACGATGCAATCGACGCGGGAATGGGCTTTGTCGTATCCTTTGGATTTTTCGCCCTTATCTTTATCATCGCTGGACTTGTACAGTTCGCTGCACGGTAATTAAATCAAAAAAGGTTCCGGAGTTTCATATCCGGAACCTTTTTTTGTTGCTCAATACATCAGTCAACGCATAGTCTCCAACTCCATCTGTCCATCATTATATAACAGCCGGATGGTGCCGTTTTCAGCAGTGTTCAATGTACGGAGTTCCAATTCACTAAAGCGCTCGACCACTTCCAGGCTCGGATGGCCGTAACGGTTATCAGCACCCGTTGAAAATATCGACAGTGCAGGCTTGAGGGCAGCCAGGAAGCCTTCGCTGCTGGATGTTTTGCTGCCATGATGACCGACTTTCAATACTGTCAGCCCGGCAAGATCAGGTGCGTAAGACTCCAGCAGACGCGCTTCGCCTTCCGCTTCCAGGTCTCCCGTAAACAAAATTCGGTAATCGCCCGTTTTCATCAGCAACACCAAGGAATCATTATTGCCTTCGTACTCCTCATCATCCGGCGACAGGTACGCAAAGTGCGTTTGTCCTACGGCCCAATTTGACCCCTTAGCCGGAAATGCCACTTCCGTCTGCGCCGCATCAGGAGCCAGTTCGACCATCAACGCATTCGTCGCTGAGCCTGGCGTCAAATGCAACTGATCAATAGGAAACAGCTTGAAAATCTCCTCTGCTCCTTCTGCGTGATCGGCATCCGGATGCGAAATGATGAACAGATCCAGTGAAGAGATTCCACTCCCCTTTAAATAGGGTGCTACAACCTGCCTGCCAATTTCGTAAGGCCGCTTCTTCTCCTTAAAAGCTTCGGTATCGAATCGCAGCAAGCCACCGCTGTCGATCAAATAGACCGCTTCCCGGTAAGGCAATTCAATTACTGCACTATCCCCTTGGCCAACGTCCAAAAATGTCACTTTCAAACGTGGATCCAAATAAGGCAACGCTGTGAACAGCAGGGCCGGAATAACCAAAATCAGCAATTGGCGCCAACGGAACCCCAATTCTGCCGCGCAATAAAATACATAAACACTGGCAATGAGCAAGCAGACGGCCAGAACTCCCGGCTTTCCAGGATTCCACAATTGATAAGGCAAATCTGCCAGCCACAGCATTAATTGCCCAACCAGCCCACGCAAAGGTTCGTAAAAATAAAACAGGAAATCTGCCGCCGGTCGGCACAGCAGAGTCAGAAACAACAGCAAAAAATTCATCGGCAGAATCAGCAAGGTGAACAGCGGGACAAACAGGCTATTCACCAGGAATGCAGACAGAGACAATTCATAAAAATGAAACAGCAGCAACGGATACAAGGTCACTTGAGATATGAAGGTGATGACAAATCCCGTTTTCAAAGCAGACTGGATTCCCCTCAACAATTTTAGCGAGTATATAATACCGAATGTCGCGCCATAGGACAGTTGGAATCCAATTTTGAAGAGGACATACGGATTCCATAACAGCAAAAGAATCATACTAGTTAACATAACATTTGCAATAGGCAACCGGAATCCAAGCAACTTTCCTGTTAATACAAGAGTTACCATGCTGACAGCCCGCCAAACTGAAGGGGCACCACCAGCCATGACTGCGTAAAGCGGCAGAATGATGAGCAGAATGACTGTAGCCGACTCTTTTCGGACATGCAGGCGGATAAGGATGAAATACAGCATCCCTGATGCGATTCCCACATGCAATCCCGAAATGGCAAACAGATGAGAAATTCCAAGCGTTTGATAAATGCGTTGATCTTCCGGGTCCATGTTTTCCCGCTCCCCGATCAGCAGCGCTTCCGCTTCCACTGACAAGCTTTCGGGAAAATGTTCACGGATATGGCGCTTGAGTGCATCACGCCTCCCCAACAGCCCTGTAAACCACGAATCGTTTTCGCTGATGCCTTCAATCGACTGAACAACCAGTAACTGGGAAGCTCCATTGTGGATCAGGTATTCTTCCATATTGAACGAATAACGATGGGAAGGCGGTGACGGAACCTCAAATACCCCCTTTACCAGAAAGTCCGACCGGTCCACCAGGCCTTCCAGCTGATTTTTTTGCTCTTCCGAAGCTATTCGATAACGGGCATAGACGACCGTCCCATCCGCGATTACCGCAAACCCCCTCAGGCTGTCACCATCGACAGCTGATCCCGCACGGAATGTCAGCTCACCCGAATAGGGAAGCGAGTAATCGAAATGGTCCTGGCTCCGGAAATCCTGCAAAAGGTAAATCGCGCCAGCAACTAAAAAGATACTGAGAATAAGCATTAGGCTTTCTCTTTTACAGCACATCCAACCAAAAAGCAGCGCCATGAACACGAGTTGAACCGGTGTTTCATGCGCTGCATATGTGGCAAGAGCTGTAGCAGTTGCCAGGTACAAAAATAGATTGGCTGTTACACTTCGACTTCTCCGAATAATTGGTTCACCCGTTCATTATAATGGGCCAATTCTTCCTCGCTTCCGCCTTTTTCACGTAATTTTTCCAGCAGCTCCATGTATAGAGCTGACTTTTCGACACTTAAAAAGTCGATTTTACGCTCATCGAATACCACTTGCACCACTTCCACACCAGCCTGTTCCAGTAATTCAATGGCGTATTCGTGATTTTTGTAGTCAGTTGCGTAATACAGACGGGAAATGCCTGACTGAATGATCGACTTGGTACATTGCAGACACGGGAAATGACTGACATACATGTCGGCGCCATTTACGCTGACGCCGTATTTGGCGCATTGCAACAGTGCATTCATTTCTGCATGGATGGTACGGACACAATGCCCATCGACGACATAACAGCCTTTATCGATGCAATGGTCGCCGCCTGAAATCGATCCGTTATAACCGCCGGCCATGATTCTGCGGTCGCGCACAATGGTCGCTCCGACCGACAGACGTGTACAAGTACTTCTAAGTGCCAGTAAATGGCTTTGCGCCATGAAGAATTGATCCCAAGTTATTCGCTTCATCTAATTGCCTCCTGCAAGTGTAGTTAAAATAAGTGTAGCAGAGGCAGTCGTTTCGTCAACCGTCTTTTCAAGCCGGTTCCGTTATTTAGTGGTGATCAACTCTTTTAATTGTTCGAAGGTTTTATCGCCGATGCCTGAGACTTCGGTCAATTCCTCCGGTGTTTTGAAGCTGCCGGCTTCTTCCCGGTAAGCAAGGATCGCAGCGGCTTTGGAAGGGCCGATGCCCGGCAACTCCATCAACTCGGTTTCAGTTGCCTGATTGATGTTGATCAAACTGCTGCTGCCCGCTGAAGCTGTCTGTTCCAATGCGGGCAGGACGATTTCTTCACCGGCCGCCGGTACGTATAAACTGGTTTCATCAGCAACAATCAATGCCAAATTGATGGCGCGGCTGTCGGCTTCAGACGTAAATCCACCAGCTGCGTCTATAGCATCCTGCATACGGGAGCCTGGCGCGAGCTCATAAACGCCGGGATTGGTCACTTGGCCTTTCATATCAATCATTACAGTAGATTCGATTACAGGGTCTTCGTTTTCAGGAGTTTCTGTCTGCTGAGGGGATTCAGCGTTGATCAGTTCTAGAGAAGGAACAGGAGTTTTTTCAGGGTTTCCTTGAGGAAATAAAAAATAAATCAACAGCAGCGCAATGACGGCAGCGGGGATCAACAGCCATGCGGTTTTATTCTGAAGCTGGGAAAGTTTCAGCTGGCATTCCTCGTTTCTTCAGAAGGCAATTAAATAGAAGCTGTTTGAATTATATATTAATTCCATTTCACTTGTCCATCCTTTTCGAAATAGAAAAAAGCCCCCTGCATTGTGCAGGAGGCTGAGTAGAATTTTTGTTTATTTTTTAGCATAAAAGAAAATGCGTTCACTTTCTTCATCTGGAGCCTGATCCGAAAAATCGGCTGTAATCGATTCTATGGAAAATCCGGCTTCTTCCAGCCACTTGATGTAAACATCCACCGGGAAAGTCATCTGTTCATGCGTTTCTTCGAAGCGCTCAAACAAGCCATTCTGGCGGACAAAAAAAGTCATGTCATGAATCACACTATGTTCTGTCTCTCCAGGCTCGGTATGCCAAATATAAGCGATTTCCTCTGCATCATAAACAAACGGACTGTCCATATAAACTTTATCCACTTTGAAAACGGAATGCACATCAAAGAAAAAATGGCCTCCTGAGTTCAAGGCTTCATAAGCTTCCCTGAACGTCTGCCGGACCTGTTCGCCGCTCTGCAGATAATTTAAGGAATCGATTGCAATCGTGACGATATCGAAACCGGCAAGCCCTTCCAAGTTGTCCATGGACAATTGAAGCACCGGAATAGACTGGTTTGCTTCTTGAAACCGTTGATTGGCGACCGTCAGCATGTCTTCAGACAAATCGCTTGCGGTCACTTCATAGCCCATTTCAGCAAAAAGCTGTGACAATGTGCCGGTTCCGCACGCCACGTCCAGCAATTTGCCGGACGGGACGTGGGAAGCGACCCACTCCACATACTTTTCATAAGGAATATCTTCCATCAGTCCATCATAGACTGCGGCAAATTTTCCGTATTTCATATTTCCATTTGCGGAGCTTCTCTCCACAGGCGTTCAAGGTTATAGTACGAGCGTTCGTCTTTATGGAAAACGTGGGCTACCACATCTCCAAGGTCAACAAGGATCCAGCGTGCTGAATCGAATCCTTCAACACTTTTCACTTCGTGGCCTTCTTCGTGTGCTTTGTCCATGATTTCTTTTGCAATCGATTGGACTTGGCGATCGGAGTTCCCTGTACAAATAACGAAGAAATCAGCCAAAAGCGAAATCCCCTCCATATTCAAGACAACGATGTCTTCCGCTTTTTTGTCTTCCGCAGCATTATAAGCTACTTGCAGTAAAGTTTCTTTAGTCATTCTTTCACTTTCCCTTTCTGTTGCACGAAGTAGTTGTAGCACTTCAGTGAATCCGGAAATACCGGTTGATTTTTTGATACTAAAAATTCGATGGAATGTTTAACCGAGGCTTCCATCATAACATCCAATCCCCGATCTTTTAATTGTCGCAATTCTTCAACACCGGAAAACTTTCGGTTGGGCTCGATCAAATCGGCAATATAGACGACTTTTTCCAAGTCAGACATCGCTTCGCGCCCCGTCGTATGGTAACGGATGGCATTCAGGACATCTTCATCCTCCACTCCGAATTCGGTAGTTGCCAAATAAGCGCCAACCGGTGCATGCCAAAGTTCCGCATGGTATTCAAGCAAGAGCGGGTCCATCTCTTCAGAGACAATGATGGATTTCATCCAATCACGATCCGAAAACTTCGCAACGTCGTGAAGAATGGCAGCAATTTCAGCTTTGGATTCAGAAACATTAAATTCCTTTGCCAGTTCAATCGCCGTATCCACTACCCCAAGCACATGCGTAAAACGATTGTCAGGCAGCCGTTCTTTAACATTCTCCAACATTTGGCTTGGCTCCATACAACCCCTCCTCTCGAATAAATGCTTCCACTTTGTCAGGCACCAAAAATGCCAGCGGCCGCCCAACAGCAGCACGTTCTCTCAACATGGTCGATGACAGCAGCAATTCAGGTGAATCGATCATCATGACCGGATAAGGTGTTTCTGTATTATACCCCGGGCGCTTGACTCCGATAAAGCGAACCAACTTCACCAAATCATCGATGCGATACCAGGAAGGCAAACCTTCCACCATATCTCCGCCGATGATGAAGTAAAATTCCGCATCCGGTTCTTTTTCTGTCAGCTTTGTCAATGTATCAAACGAATAGGAAACGCCGCCGCTGTTGATTTCGAATTCCTCCACCCGGAATTGCGGATGGCCGGATATCGCCAGTCGTGTCATTTCCAGCCGCTGCTCAGCACTGGCTCCCGTTACATCTTTATGAGGTGCAATAAAATTCGGCATGAAGCGCACTTCATCCAGTTTCGCTGAATGGTATGCTTCGCTGGCCATAATCAGATGGCCGAGATGAGGTGGATTGAATGTTCCGCCCAATATCCCGACTTTTTTCATCGTTTGACCGGCAGCTCGATTCGTTTGTTGTTGACCGATTGCTTGTAAAGGACCACCGTATGACCAATCAATTGGACCAATTCCGATTTGGTGCCTTTTGCAAGAGCTTTCGCCACTTCATCTTTGCCGTCTTCATTGTTTTGCAGAATGCTGATTTTTACCAATTCGCGTTTTTCTAATGCTTCTTTGATTTGTACAAGCATCGCTTCATTGACGCCGCCTTTTCCTACCTGGAAAATCGGATCAAGATGATGTGCTTCGCTTCTCAAAAAGCTTTTTTGTTTAGTTGTTAACATAAGTGCCTCCTAGTTTTTCTGTGATCAATTGAATCATTTTCTCGGTGTTCGGCTGAACGCCCGTCCATTTCTCAAATGCAATTGCACCTTGATAGACGAACATGCCGACTCCGTTTACTGTCACGCAGTTTTTTTCTTTTGCTTTTTCTAAAAAAGGGGTAACCAAAGGTGTGTAGATGATATCCGCCGCTACTGTCCCAGCCTTGATCCGTTCCAAGGAAATCGGCAACGCTTCCCCTGTCGACAAACCGACTGAAGTGGTTTGGATGACAACAGAGAATTCTGCCAGCCGCTCTTCAGATTCCAAAAGAGTCACAGCGCTGGCACCGATTTCAGCAGCCAATTCCTCGGCTCTCCGGAATGTCCGGTTGGTGATGGTAATATCGGCAAAACCTGCACGTTTTAATGCAAAAGCGATGCCTCTTGCAGCGCCACCGGCACCAATCAGCAACACTTTCGCTGTCTTATCGACCGGATGCACGAGCAATGACCGGACAAAACCATCGCCATCGGTATTTGAACCCACAAATTCTTTGCCATCAAAATGCACGGTATTGACCGTATTCATCTGCATGGCGCTTTCGTCCAGGCTGCCGAGAAACGGCACAATGGACTGCTTATGCGGCAAGGTGATATTGAAACCGCTGATACCCAAGGTTTTCATGGCTTCAAAAGATTTTTCCAAATGTTCCGGTTCCACATGGATCGGAATATAGGCCGCATCGATGCCATGCTCGTCAAACCATGTTTCATGCATAAACGGGGATAGGGAGTGGGCAATCGGATCACCGATTACCGCGTACCATTTCTTCATCCAAAAACCTCCTAGATCAGCGATGGGCGCAACATGACTTCTACACCTTTAGGGGCATGGGCAGCAATGACTGCGTTGCCGTGCTGAATCGTGATCCAGCCAAGCCCGGAAAATACGATATCTGTTTTGGCATCTTTAACACGGAATTCATGGCGCACCAATTCAGGGAATTCGTCTTTATACTCAGCTGAAGGCGGCGCCAGCATATCTCCCAGATGCTGCTCATAGAGGGCATCTGCATTTTCCAATTTCGTACGGTGTATCGGCAGGTCATTGGCAACATGGACCGTAAACGATGAACGCTCCCCCTGAATAAAGTCAAAGCGCGCCAACCCTCCCACAAACAAGGTCTGCTCGGCATTCAGCTGGAACACACGCGGCTTGATTTCTTTTTTCGGCATGATCTGCTTTAGATCTGCTGTCTTTAAATGATGAGCCAATTGGTGATGGTTGATGATTCCCGGAGTATCAAATAATGAACGTTTGTCATCCAAAGGAATTTCAATCATATCCAATGTCGTTCCAGGGAAATGTGACGTTGTGATGACATCCGATTGGCCAGTCGCCTGTTTGATGACACGGTTGATGAACGTCGATTTCCCAACGTTTGTACAGCCGACCACGTAAACGTCTTTGCCTTTGCGGTACTTTTCAATGGCTTCCATCGCTTCCGGAACTCCTGTCCCTTTATGGGCACTGACCGTCAAGACATCGATTGGGTGCAAGCCCAATTTTTTGGCTTCCTGCTTCATCCAATTGACGAGTTTCTGTTGTTTGACCGACTTCGGCAGAAGATCCGCTTTGTTGGCAACTAACAAAATATCATTATTCCCCACAAAACGGTGAAGGCCTGGAAGCCAGCTGCCGTTGAAGTCGAAAATATCGACGATTTTCACGATCAGTCCATCACGTTCGCCCAATCCATTTAAAATACGCAGGAAATCATCGTCCGTCAACGATACCGGCTGAAGTTCATTGTAATTCTTTAAACGGAAACAGCGTTGGCAAATAATTTCTTCTTTTTCCAATGAAGACGGCGGAGCATATCCTACCTCTTCTTTGTTTTCAGTTTGAATCTGTACACCGCATCCGATGCATGTTGGCATTTCACTCAATTTTCTTCCTCCCACATCAATTGTCCTTTTTCTTTCAATCTCTTCATGATTCTGCGCTCGACTCTCCGGTTAAAACGGGTGAAAAACCCATCTGATTGCGCCACCGGCAACACCAGGATCGTATGCATCTTATTTAAGTTGCCTCCGAAAATATCCGTCAGCATCTGATCCCCGATCACCACTACCTGATCGCGTTTTGCTTCCATGATCCGAAGCGCCTTGCGGAAAGCGCGGCCCATCGGTTTGCGTGCCTGGTGAATAAACGGAATACCTAAAGGATCCGCAAAAGATTTAACGCGCAATTCCTTGTTGTTGGAAACGATGACGACTTGAATACCAGCTTCCTTCATTGATTTCAACCATTCAATCAATTTTGGCGTCGCATCCGGACGGTCCCATTCCACCAGCGTATTATCCAAATCCGTAATGATTCCTTTAATATTCTTTTCAATTAATGTTTCCGGCTTAATGTCAAAAACGTCTTTTACATATTGGCTTGGTACAAAATTCTGATACACGGCAACCCACTCCTGTTTTCCTAACTTAATTCTACTGATTATACCATAATTCCTAACGGTTCTCCCACCTTGATCCGATTGCCATTCGACATATCTTCAACAAATTCAATGGAGTTCGCCTCAAAAAACAAAACAACTGTGGAACCAAAACTGAAATACCCCACTTCGTTTCCTTTTTGCCATTCGCCGCCAGTCTCGGTCAATTTGATGGAATTGACGAACATGGCGCCGACTTTGACTACCAGCATATTGCCGAAAGCGGTATCGAGTTCAGTGACCATTCGGTAATTGCCACTGATCGGCGCTTTGCCATATTGTAATCCGGCAGCATTAACCGGGTAGGATTTTTTTCCAAGTACATACTGTCTGTTGACCTTGCCGTCAGCAGGGCTGTGGATCCGGTGGTAATCGGCCGGAGACAAATAAAGCACTGCGTATTTTCCATCCTGATAGCGATCGGCTAAAGCCTTATCCCCTAAAAGGTCAGCTAACGAGTAATGCTGTCCTTTTACAAGAAAATGGACATTTTCATGCAGGTCACCGGCAATTTCAATTTTTCCATCGACAGGAGAAACTACTGGTGCCGGAGCGACTGGGCGGCTCCCCGGCGACAATTTCCGCACGAAGAAATCATGGAGAGTCGAAAAAGAGTCTAACGGTTTTTCAACATCATCCGTTAAAATCTGATAGGCTTTAATATACCCTGGAATAAATCTGCGGCTGTTTTTAGATTGGGCAAATTTGCGGATTAAATTTGAAGTATAAGCTCCATTGGTCAATTCGATGGAGCGCTGGTACAAATATTTTTTCATAGAGATGCCTCCGTTGCTAAAATAGTCTACCATTTTTTTACCTTTCACAGTATAATAGAGTGAACAAGTTTACAAAAAAGAAGGAGTGTTTTCCATTGTTAATTACAGAAAGAATGGATCACACCATAAAAAAGTTGAGGTCACAGACAGCGAACATTATTACAATCGGTAATATGCTGTTTGGTGGTGCCTCTCTTATGGCCACTTTAAATGGATCATATAGCTATAGTGTGCTATTTATATTTATCGCGGCTTTTTTGGACCGCTTTGACGGTATGGTGGCAAGAAAGTTCAATCAGGAATCCGATTTAGGCAAACAGCTCGATTCAATGAGTGACATATTATCCTTTGGTGTTGCACCCGCAATTTTAATGTACCAGCTCGTTTTATCAGATTTCGGTTTTGTCGGAATGGTTTTTACTGTTATCTACATTTCGTGCGGCGCTTTCCGTCTGGCACGCTTCAACATTTCAGATGCGACAGGTTATTTTACCGGTTTGCCGATTACTGCAGCAGGTACAGTCATCACCCTTTCATACTTTGGGGTGCCAGCTTTTTCACCGGTCGTCTTTATGTTCCTGTTCATCCTTTGTTCATTGCTGATGGTCAGCACATTCACCTTGAGAAAAGTTTAAAAAAGCTGAGCGACGTTGAGAAAACGTCCTCAGCTTTTTTGTTGTCTTTCGGGAAGCTTAAATGCGTGCTGCCAATTGGCTGATGACATTAAAGACGATTTCCGTTGAATGTTTAGCTGCCACTGGCAGGAACTCATCGAAAGATACCGATGATTCCTTTCCGGCAATGTCTGATAAAGCACGGATTACCACAAAGGCAACATCGAATTGATAGCAGACCTGTGCAACCGCAGCCGCTTCCATTTCAGCTGCTTTCATCGTCGGGAAATATTCACGCACTTTGGCAACACGTTCAGGATCGTTCATGAACGAATCGCCAGTTGCGATCAATCCGACTGCATAATCATGCTGTCCCATTTCCTTGACTGCTTTAATTGCCAGTTCAATCAATTCTTCGTTCGAAGTGAATGCAGCCGGCAATTGAGGGACTTGTCCCATTTCATAGCCGAAGACTGTAACATCCACATCGTGATGGCGAACTTCATCCGATATGACGACTGCCCCAACTTCGAGTTCTTCATCAAAACCTCCTGCAGAGCCGATATTGATGACGATATCCGGCTGGTATTGCTGAAGGAGAATCGTTGTAGACATTGCAGCATTCACCTTGCCGATGCCGCTTTTCAACAACACGATCTCCTGGCCTGCGTATGTACCTAAAGTGAATTCACATTTAGCGATTTCTTCAGTCTGCGGACTTTCCAGTCGGCTTCTCAATAATTGAACTTCTTCTTCCATCGCACCAATCACACCGATTTTCATTTTTGCATTCCTCATTCCAGCGTCGATTTATATTACCTGTTTCAATTACTCATACTAGCAAAGAAAAAGACGCCTTTATCAATAGGCGCCTTGCAGCGTTTTCAATACATCCATCTTCACCGGTTTCCAGCCTTCGCCATCCACCCATTCCAAATGGACACGGTATTTCTCAGATTCGTCTTTAGACTGTACAGTCGCAATCGATTTCTGAGGGCCTCCGCCATTTTTGATCATCATGACGTACATATTGTTTGAGTCAAGACCAGTTGCATAGGAAACAGCTTTGACTTTTTCATTCCAGTCAACAGAATCCTTCTGGTAAACGGAAACATGGTCTCCTTTTTGCTTGGTGCCAACCGGCTCCCAGCTTGTATTGATCACTGTTTCGTCTACAATCGGATCGCTCGAATCTTCACGTGTGATGGTTCCGCCTTTTGTGACAGATCCCTCTTCTTCTTTTTCTTTTTCTTCTTTAGCTTTCTTGGCTGCTTCTTCTTTAGCTTTTGCTTCTTCAGCTTTCTTGGCTGCTTCTTCTTCAGCTTTTGCTTCAGCGTCTTCATCCTCGTCACCGGCACTTGCGCTTTCACCGTCATCAGAGCCACTCGTTTGTTCTTCGGTACCAGTTGAGATTGCCACTTCTTCAGACTCGTTCGCCTGATCGTCCCCTCCGCTAAATAGCATAGAAACTCCAATAATGAGAATCAATGCAAATACCAGACCGATCATGATGTTCAAAATGGAATTTGACCGATTTTTTTCTTTCTTTTTCTTCAAACGAGAGGGATACGGTTTTTCTTCGTTCGTCATTGGATGTCCCCCTTTCTTGTAAGTTTAACATATAATCTTCATGACAAATTTGACGTTTCAACGATAATTTCGTTTCATATCGAGTAAAGTTAATGAAAAACGGCCATCCTGTATGCAGAATGGCCGCTTCCATCACGTGATAGAAAGAATTTTGATTTCCATTTCTCCGCCAGGCGTCAATACTTTCACATTTTCACCAATTGTGCGGCCGATCATGCTTTTCGCAATAGGAGAATCATTTGAAATGCGGCCTTCTAAAGGATCCGCTTCTGCTGATCCGACGATTGTATAAGATTCTTTATCGCCATCTGGAACTTCTATAAATGTCACAGTCGTCCCCAAACGAACGATATCCTTATTTGATTCGTTTTCATTTATGATAACGGCGTTACGGATCATCGATTCAAGCGTCGAAATACGGCCTTCTACAAAAGCCTGATCTTCTTTCGCAGAATCATACTCTGAGTTCTCGGACAAATCTCCGAAACTGCGGGCTACTTTAATCCGTTCCACTACTTCTTTTCTTTTTACCGTTTTTAAGAAATCCAGTTCGTCTTCCAACTTCTGCTTTCCTGCAGCTGTCATTGGAAATTGTTTTTCGTTAGCCATTCTTTCCACTCCTTCAACTGCTGACCTGGATGCATAGGTGCAACCGTCAGTCTGGTCTCATCATATTATAGTTTAACAATCTATTCAAGAATAGTTTTGATTTTTGTGACCATTAAATCAATCGCCACTTCGTTTTGCCCGCCTTCTGGAATAATTACATCTGCATAACGTTTTGTCGGCTCGATAAATTGGTTGTGCATTGGGCGGACAACCGTCAAATATTGCTCGATGACGGAATCGATGGTACGGCCGCGTTCATTGATATCGCGCAACAAACGGCGAATGATCCGCAAATCGCCATCCGTGTCGACAAACAGCTTGATGTCCATCAAATCGCGCAGGCGTGAATCTTCAAGCACTAAAATGCCTTCCAGTATGATAACATCTTTTGGGTCAATTAGCACCGTTTCTTCTGCACGGGTGTGCAAAGCGTAATTATAGACCGGCTTTTCGATTGGTCTGCGTTCAAGCAAATCATTGATGTGTTCAATCAGCAGATCTGTATCAAATGCCAATGGATGATCATAGTTTGTTTCCAGGCGTTCTTCGAAGGCCAAATGGCTTTGGTCTTTGTAATAATAGTCCTGTTCGATTACCACCACTGAGTTTTCTTTAAATACTTCATAAATGGAGTTCGTGACACTCGTTTTCCCCGAGCCCGAACCCCCTGCGATCCCAATAACGACCGGCCGATTCTTAGACATGTTGTTTAGCTCCTTGCAAACCTCGTTTTTAGTGTGTTCATTTCTTTTTGCAAATCATGATGCCATCGCCCACTGACAATAATTGCGTGTCATAAGCGGGGTGATGAAGCATATGTTCTTTAAATGCTGCAAGATTACGGATCATTGTACGTTTTCTTCTGGGAACTTCGGACAGTGGAATGTCAGAGAGTCCATGCATCGCCATGTTATCGCAATATATGATTCCGCCTGTTGCCAATAAGCTTTCGTACTTGTCGAAAAAGCGTTCATACTGGCCTTTGGCGGCATCGATGAAAATAGCGTCATACTGTGGTTTCAGTTCCGATAAGGCAAGTTCCAATGCATCTGCATGATAAATGCGGATCTGTCCCCCGAAACCTGATTGCGCAATAAATTCAACTGCTTTTTCATAGCGGGAAGCATCCCGTTCAACCGTATCCACTGTACATTCCGGCAGTGCCTCAGCCATTTTAATTGCTGAAAATCCAATGGCTGAACCGATTTCCAAAATCCGTTCGGGTTGTTGTGCTTTCAGTAAATCCACCAGTTCCCGGATTCCCTGATCTTCCATAATCGGCACATGATGTGCCGCTGCATAAGCTTGAACCGCTTTAAGCGTCGTTGATAATTGATTGTTCACCATACTGGAAAGCTCCTTTTCGGCTACGCAAAAATTACTTCAAATCTTACCATAAAAAGAGAAGGAAAGCGAGGACGCTTCCTTCTCGATGGCTTTACTTACCGATATGTTCATCCCGGTTGGCCAAATGTTCTTCATAGGTCTTGGCAAAATGATTCGTACCTGTAGAATCAGCCAAGAAATAGAAATATTCGGTTTCAGCGGGATCCAACACCGCTTCAATCGAAGAACCTCCAGCATTTGCAATCGGTCCAGGCGGCAGCCCTTTATTCTTGTAAGTACTGAATGGATGTTCAAACTCATAATCTGTATTGAAGAGACGATCCTTATGTTCGCCCATCGCATAAATGACCGTTGGATCCGTCTGCAATGGCATGTCATCGTTCAGTCGGTTATAGAATACGCTGGCGATGGTCTGGCGGTCTGATTGAGCCGTTGCCTCTTCTTCCAGTAGGGAAGCGAATGTCAGAAGCCAATGTGGGGTCTCGCCTTGTTCTTCCAACACGCTCTGGTATTGCATGACATTTGCTTGTGTCGTATCGAGCATTTGCTCAATAATCAACGTCAGCGATGGGTCTTCATCGTAGATCGGATAAGTTGCTGGGAACAAATAACCTTCCAACGCGTAGCGGATGTCTTCATTCAAAATCTCATCTGTCAGCAGATCAGGGTATTTGACCATCAGTTCTTCGATATAAGCAGGATCCTGAATTTTCTCCAAGAACTCTTCTGCCGTAAACGACGTTTTCTTCGCGATGACATTTTCAGCGATTTCTTCTACCGTCAAACCTTCCGGAACATTGATGGTGAATAACGGCTCGCGGTAGACTTTTCCGCTTTTCAGGCTTTCCGTAATTTCATCCAATGTCATGGATGGCAACAAGTCGTATGTCCCTGCCTGGAATTCGGATTCATTGTTGAATTTAACGTAATATTTGTAGATGCGGGCATCTTCAATAATGCCGTTTTCTTCAAGCAATGCTGCAATACTGTCCAGACTCGAACCGATTGGAACTTCGACAGTAACCACTTCTTCAGAATCCGGATCAACCGGTTCCAGGCCGTTCGTGATGTAATTGTAGGTTTGAAAGCCTGCGATTCCGATGATGACCAATAGGATCAGCGCGACTATTAAGACGATGCGTCGGACGACTCTCACTTCCTTCTTTTTTTCTTTCATGCGTTCAAACATGATCTCTTTTTTTGACGGTTTCTCCACGGGTTCCCCCCCCAGCTTTTCTCTTCTGCAAAAGTTGATTTAATTGCCTCAACTTCTATCAGTATACAAGAAAAGTGCACAAAAGAAAAAGACGGAATCAGCAAACAATTCCGTCCCTTCCATTTTTATAGTTCTTCGTTTTCTTCTTCTTCGTCAAGGAACGTATTCAACATCTCTTCGATCATGTCCCACTCTTCATCTGTTTCAACCGGGCGAAGTTCTCCGCCGCCAACAGTTTCATCTGATTCAGGGTTTTCCGTGAAGGAAGATGCATGAATTTCAATTTCGCCTTCTTCATCTTCTTCAGCGCCTACCGGGAAATACAAAACATATGATTTTCCGAAGTCTTCTGATTCAAATGTGAACAATACTTCAAATAATTGTTCGTTGCCGTTTTCGTCTACGACTGTAATGTGCTCTTGTCCGTGTTCCATTTGTGTCACCTCATCATTTTTTAAAATCAAGATAGCCTTGCAAAATCATGACTGCTGCCATCTTGTCGATCACTTTTTTGCGATTTTTGCGGCTGACGTCCGCGGAGATCAACATCTTTTCTGCTGCCGACGTCGTAAGCCGTTCATCCCATAGGACCACCGGTATACTATACGCTTCTTTCAGCAAAGCTGCAAATCTTTCGGAAGCTTCAGCGCGCGGCCCGATAGAGTTATTCATGTTTTTCGGGTAGCCGACGACCGCTTCGGTCACTTCATATTGCTTGATCAGCTCGCCAAGGCGGGCCATTCCGAATTCTTCGATCGCTTCATTTATTTTGACGGTTTCGATTCCTTGAGCTGTCCAGCCCATCGGGTCGCTGATTGCGACGCCGACTGTCTTCGATCCGACATCAAGTCCCATTATACGCATGATTATTCCCCGTTATTCTTTTTAATATAGAACTTTACAAGCTCTTCCAGAATTTCATCCCGTTCCAGTTTGCGAATCATATTTCGCGCATCCTGATGGCGAGGAATATAAGCCGGATCACCTGATAATAAATATCCGACAATCTGATTGATCGGGTTATAGCCTTTTTCTTCAAGTGCAGCATGGACTTGAAGCATCACTTGCTTCACATCTTGCTCCATCGACTCATCAGAAGAATCGAATTTCATAGTTCGATCAAATGAACTCACGACAAGCACCTCGCTTTCGGATTTTGAATAGGAATACTTACTCCTGCTGTCTGATTTCCATTATAACCGATAGCGTCGATTTATTAAACCTATTTCACTAAGCTATAGACCGATTCGAGCGCCGCATCCAATTTTCCAGGATCTTTGGCGCCTGCCATTGCCATATCCGGACGTCCGCCGCCTTTGCCGCCGCACAGTTCTGCCACGTGTTTGACGATTTGGCCTGCGTGATATTCCCCACCGGCTATATCTTTCGTAACACCTGCCGCCAGCATGACTTTTTCTCCATCCGTTGCCCCAAGAACGATCACCGCTTTATCGATTTTCGTTTTCAGGTCATCCATCATCTGGCGCAGCTGGTTATTATCCTTCGCTTCAACTTTAACGGACAGGACAGTAATATCGCCTACTTTTTGCGCGCTGTCTAGAATGCCGGCAGATTGGGCATTGGAAATTTTTGAAAGCAGCGATTCGTTTTCACGTTGCAGCGATTTCATTTCCGCTTGGACAGACTGGACTTTTTGGACCATGTCTTTTGGAGATGATTTCAGGAGGCCGGATGCCTGTTCCAAGATATGTTCACTGTCTTTCAAACTTTCGTAAGCGCCTTTTCCTGTAACAGCTTCAATTCTGCGGATGCCGGCGCCGATGCCGCCTTCTGAAACAATTTTGAACAAACCGATTTCCGATGTATTCGTTACATGGACACCGCCGCATAGTTCAAGTGAGTAGCCGCCAATTTCAACGACACGGACAACATCTCCGTATTTCTCGCCGAATAAAGCCATCGCACCCATTTCTTTTGCTTCCTGCAAATTATGGTAGCCGGTCTGGACGGCAATGCCTTCCCAGACTTTTTCATTGACGATTTTTTCGATCGTCTCCAATTCTTCTGTCGTCACCTGGCCGAAATGCGAGAAGTCGAAACGCAGACGGTCTGGTCCTACGTAAGATCCTGCCTGGTTAACGTGCGTGCCTAGAACATCTTTTAGTGCTTGATGCAGAAGATGCGTCGCTGTATGATTCTTTACCGTGTGGCGGCGCTCTGAAGCATCGACTTGTGCGTGGACAGTGGATTTCGTCAATTCACCGGTTTCAACTCGTACAGAATGAAGATTCTGGCCATTCGGCGCTTTTTTGACATCCAGTACAGCTGCTTGAACCAAATCGTTGCTCAATGTCCCGTGGTCTGCAATCTGCCCGCCGCTTTCCGCATAGAATGGCGTCTGGTCCAGGATAACTTGAACTTCTTCCCCTTCGTGGGCACTTTCTGCCAATTCGCCATCTTTAATGATGAACAGCACTTGTGCATCGGATACCGTTTGGCTATAGCCGATAAATTCACTGTTGTCTTTAATATTGCCCAATACTTCCGATTGCGTCTGCATTGAATTGACATTTTGACGCGCATTTCTTGCACGGTCACGCTGTGCCTGCATCGCTGCTTCGAATCCCTTATGGTCAATCGCCATGCCTTCCTCTTCCGCATATTCTTCTGTAAGCTCCACAGGGAAGCCATAAGTGTCATACAAACGGAATGCGTCTTCGCCTGGAATTTCCGTCTGGCCAGCCGCTTTTTGTTTTTCTACAACGGACGATAATATAGCCAAGCCATCATGCAGCGTTTCGTGGAAACGTTCTTCCTCAAGCTTCATGACGCGGATAATAAAGTCCTGTTTGTCGCTGACTTCCGGGTAGAAGTTTTTCATGATGTCCCCGACCACTGGAACCAGTTCAAACAAGAACGGTTTCTCGACGCCCAGCTTTTTCGCATAGCGTACAGCACGGCGCAGCAAGCGGCGCAATACATAGCCACGGCCTTCATTCGACGGAAGCGCTCCGTCCCCGATTGCAAATGCCACGGTGCGGATGTGGTCAGCGATTACTTTGAAAGCCATATCCATATCGGCATCTTGGCCATATTTCTTACCTGAAATTTCTTCGGTTTTCTGGATAATCGGAATGAACAGATCCGTGTCATAGTTTGTCGGTACGTCTTGGACAACGGAAGTGATGCGTTCCAAGCCCATTCCTGTATCGATGTTCTGTTTCGGAAGCGGTGTGTACGTATGGTCGGGATTGTGGTTGAACTGAGAGAAAACCAAATTCCAGATTTCCAAATAGCGATCATTTTCGCCCCCTGGATACAATTCAGGGTCATTCAAATCATTGCCGTAGCTTTCCCCGCGGTCGTAGAAAATTTCCGAGTTCGGGCCACTCGGGCCTTCGCCGATGTCCCAGAAGTTGCCTTCCAGGCGGATGATGCGTTCAGCAGGAACGCCGACTTCATTCAACCAAATGCCATATGCTTCTTCATCTTCCGGATGGATCGTTACGGATAATTTCTCCGGATCGAAACCAATCCATTTGTCATCAGTCAGGAATTCCCACGCCCAGTGGATCGCTTCGGTTTTAAAGTATTCACCGATGGAGAAGTTGCCGAGCATCTCAAAGAATGTATGGTGGCGTGCTGTTTTGCCGACGTTTTCGATATCGTTCGTCCGGATTGATTTTTGCGCATTGACGATCCGTGGATTCTCAGGAATGACGCGGCCGTCGAAATATTTCTTCAATGTCGCCACGCCGCTGTTGATCCACAATAGGGACGGATCTTCAAACGGCACAAGCGGTGCGCTCGGTTCCTGGTCATGGCCTTTTTCTTTAAAGAAATCAATATACATTTGTCTGATGTCTTCAGCTTTTAAGTTTTTCATCTTTTTTTCCTCCTCAACAATATAAAAAGCCCTCATCCCAAAAAAGGGACGAAGGCTTTATTTCGCGGTACCACCCTAGTTACACAAAGCCGGAAGCTTCATGTCTCTCGAACACCTTAACGCGGTTCAACGGCAGGGATTAGCTGCACTCCGGAGTAGCTTTCTAAAATCAAATCTCGTCGGGGCCTTTCAGCCTGGGGCCCTGTTTCTGTCCGGATGCGATTTTATACTGTCTCCATCATTGTGTTTGTCTATCAGTCTAATTTGAATTATAGAAAAAGCTTTGGTCGATGTCAATAGTGGGACTTTTTATTGCTTCTATGTGCAGCTTAAATGTCGCCTAGTTGTTCCGCAAAACAACTTCGCTGCCAGGTCCGCAGGAAGTGAAGGAACAAAACGGCAGAAGGCATGCCCACGGCAAGCGTACGCCTGAAGCGATTTTTTAATCCTGAAACTATATTCTTTAGTGTGTTTTGATCAATTAAGCTTCCATGAATTTCTGCGGTGTGATGCCCTCCATGCCAATCATCGGGTGGATAGCGTGGACGTTTTCCGTGGTCAGGCTGACCGGTCCGCTTTGGACGGCTTCGGCTTTTTCCATGGTTTGCTGTTCGGTTTTCGGTTCCTCCGCTGCGACCGCCAAACGGTTTTTCAAGGTAGTCATCCGCTGCATATCATCCGTCCGTTCAACACCATATCGGAAAACGCTCGGGTCTCCGCACAGGATGAGAAAATCCCTGCTGCGGGTGATGCCGGTATAAAGCAAGTTGCGTCTCAGCATCTTCATATAGCCGCGGACAACCGGCATGATGACTGTCGGGAATTCGGATCCTTGCGATTTATGGATTGAGCAGCAATAAGCAAGCGTCAGCTGGTTCAAGTCGCTGCGTTCGTAAGTCACTTCGATGCCGTCGAAAGACGCCACCAGCATGTCCTGCTTTTCGACTGTTTCTTTCGCTTTGAGAATGGCTACGACTTCGCCCATGTCGCCATTGAAGACGTTGCTTTCCGGCTGGTTGACCAGCTGCAGGATTTTGTCGCCGATGCGGTAGGTGATGTCGCCGAATACCAGTTCTTTGCGTTTGCCGTCGGCATTCGGGTTGACCATTTCCTGAATCAGCCGGTTCAAGGCATCGATTCCTGCCGGTCCTTTATACATCGGCGCCAGCACTTGGATATCCTTGATTGAATGGCCTTTCGACAAGGCACTTTTCACGACTTTTTCAACCACTGATGGAATTTGATCCGCTCCCGCTTTAATGAATGAGCGGTCTGCTGTTTTCGCGGTAATGTCTTCCGGCAATTTGCCTTTTTTCATTTGGTGCGCCAGCTCGATGATGGAAGATCCTGAAGACTGGCGGTAAATCTCGGTCAATTCCACCGTAGGAATCCGTTTTGATTCAAGCAGGTCCCGCAGCACTTGCCCCGGTCCTACCGGCGGCAATTGGTCTTGGTCCCCGACAAAAATCAATTGGGCATCTTCCGGAACGGCTTTCAGGAGCTGGTGCGCAAGCCAAGTGTCGACCATGGACATTTCGTCGATGATGATCAATTTGCCTTCGATTTCCTTTTCGGTTTCTTCGTCTTTTTCCTGTCCGTTAAAACCCAACAAGCGGTGGATGGTCATCGCCGGCAAATCGGTCGATTCGCTCAAGCGTTTGGCCGCCCGTCCTGTCGGTGCTGCCAGGATGATTGGAAATGGTTCTTTTTTCTTGGCGTACTCTTTTGGATCCAGAGATAAACCATGCAGCTCTGCGTAGATTTCAACCAATCCGCGGACTACGGTCGTCTTGCCGGTACCCGGGCCGCCCGTCAGAATCATGACCGATGAGTTGATGCTGTTTTCAATGGCATCCACCTGCGTTTCAGCGTAATTGACGCCAAGCCGCTCTTCCGCTTCTCCGAGTGCTTTGCGGACTTCTGAACTCGGGAATTTCGTGCGGGTTTCCTGCTCTGCCAGCAAGGTTTCCAGTTTGGTCGCAATGCCTACTTCCGAATAATAAAGCGATGGCAAATAAAGCCGCGTTTCTTCCCCTGCGACTTTGCCTTCTTCGTTCAATTCGATGGCTGCTTTGGAGATCGCATCAATCGGAATTTCTGCCTGCTGGCGCGATTCAAGCATTTCTTTAACCATTGGGATCAAGGTTTTAGCATCGACATAAACATGCCCATCCGACAAGGATGCCTGGTTAAGGATATGCAGGATAGATGCTTTGATGCGGTCGGGGTGGGCGCCGGTGATGCCGAGTTTCATTCCCAGTTCATCGGCACGCTGGAAACCGATGCCTTCGATTTCTTCGATCAGCTGGAAAGGGTTTTTCGTCAAAATATCGATGGTTTCTTCACGGTAAGCCTGGTAGATCCGCATCCCGATTTGCGGGCCAAATCCCCAGTCGTTGAGCTGGATCATGACGCGCTCAAGTCCGAGATTCATCTGCAGCGTCGCACGGATCGTGTCTTTTTTATCGTCTGACAGACGCGGCACTTTGTCCAATGCATCCGGATCTTCCAAAATCTTTTTAATGGCGTCTTTGCCAAGCTTTTTGACGATGGTTTCAGCCGTCTTGCGGCCGATTCCATTGAACATATCACTCGACAGATAATGGATAATGCCTTGTTCAGTTTCGGGCACTTCCTTGGTGAAGGTTTCCACCTGGAACTGGACGCCGTATCGGGGGTGGTTTTTCACCACGCCGGTAAACCGGTATTGCTCTTCCATGGTCAGCATCGGGAAATAGCCCGACACGATGATTTCTTTTTCGGTATAAGGGGTGTTGGTTTCCTGGATTTTCACTTTCGCGATGGAGAATAAATTTTGGGGATTGTGAAAAATCGAGACGACAGGACGCCCTAATACAAACTGTTTTTCTTCTTGAAATAAATCGATTTGTCCGGTCATTTCTGTCGTCTCCTTTTCACGTGGCTATTCCAGTGTTGTTGCGATCATATCGTACGCGTAGCGCGCCATTTCATTGCGGTCATCAAGTGTATATGCTTGTTTCAGGTGATGCATGGCATCTTCCGTGCGATTGGTGGAAACCGCATAAAGAACACCCAGGTTGTAATGGGCGTCCGAGTGGTTCGGATCCTGTTCAAGCACCTGCAGAAATTGCGGTTCTGCCAGCTCGAACAATTCCATTGATGCCAGAGTGATGCCATAGCTCAAGCGAGCCTGGACATCGCCTTCATCCAGCTCTACTGCACGCTGCAGATAAGGCAGCGCCAATTTAGGCTGCTCCAGCTTTTCGAAGCATTTGCCGATCATGAAATGCGCATCTGCGCCTTCCAATTCGTACTGCAGAGCTTTTTCGTATAACTTCAATGCTTCTTCGTAACGCTCTGAATTGAAATAAAGATTGGCGAGGCCGTAATAAGCCGTCGCCGAGGTTTCATCAAGCGTGATTGCTTTTTGGAAAAAACGTTCTGCACGGTCGATTTCGTCCATGGAAGTCAGCACATGGCCAAAGTTGATGTAGCCAAGCGGATTATCCGGCTGCTCTTCAATCGCTTGTGTAAAAGCTTTGATCGCTTCTTCCGTGTTGCCTTCTTGTAAAGCCTGTATGCCGATTTCGTTGTAATTCATCGCTGTCTCTCCCATTACCCTACATATTCCAAACGCGCGCCATTTTTAAAGACACGGTCGATGGTTCCGCCGCCCAGACATTCTTCGCCGTCATAAAAAACAACGGCTTGTCCTGGTGTAATGGCACGGACCGGTTCTGCAAATGTCACGATGGCTTCCTCGCCTTTAAATTCCACTGTAACGCCGACATCCTGTTGGCGGTAGCGGAATTTCGCTGTGCACTCCAAAATACCGGTCGGTGCTGTATTTGACGTGAAGCTTAAGTTTACCGCAGTCAGGCTATCCGAGAATAGAGCATCGTGATGGATATTTTGCCCAACGTATAAAACATTCTTTTTCAAATCTTTGCCGATGACAAACCAAGGGTCGCCGGCGCCGCCGATGCCAAGCCCTTGCCGTTGGCCGATCGTGTAATACATCAAACCGTCATGCGTGCCCATTTTGACGCCTTCCAACGTCTCCATCTGGCCGGGTTGAGCCGGCAGGTATTGCCCAAGGAATTCCTTGAAATTGCGTTCGCCAATGAAACAGATGCCTGTGGAATCTTTTTTCGTTGCTGTTGCAAGTTCAGCTTCCAATGCGATTTCACGGACCTTTTTCTTTTCCATATGGCCGATCGGGAACATCACTTTAGACAATTGGCTTTGATCCAATTGGTTCAGGAAATACGTCTGGTCTTTGTTGTTGTCTTTGCCGCGCAGCATTTTTGTTTCCCCGTTTGCCGACTGTTCTACCTGTGCGTAATGGCCGGTCGCCAAATAATCTGCACCCAGGCTCAAAGCATGTTCAAGGAATGCTTTAAATTTGATTTCCTTGTTGCACATGACATCAGGATTCGGTGTACGCCCTGCTTTGTACTCTTCCAGGAAATATGTGAAAACCTTATCCCAGTACTGCTTTTCAAAATTGACGGCATAATACGGAATGCCAATCTGGTTGCAGACTCGGATAACATCTTCGTAATCTTCCGTCGCTGTACAGACGCCGTTTTCATCGGTGTCATCCCAGTTCTTCATGAAGATGCCGATGACATCATAACCCTGTTCTTTCAATAAATAAGCGGCAACCGAAGAGTCGACCCCTCCGGACATGCCGACGACAACACGTGTATCTTGTGGTGCTTTTGCAGTCATTATCTCTCACCTTTTCATTTTAACGCCAAACGCTGGCTGATTTGAGCTGTCTTTGCAGCAGCTTGTTCAATATCCTCAGGCGCCAATCCGAATCCGAAACTGAATCGGATGGAATTGCGGATTTCAGCAGCTTGTTCACCGTACATGGCCACGAGCACATGGGAAGGATCAATTGACCCGGCTGTGCAGGCGGACCCGCTTGAAGCTGAAATTCCCGCTAAATCCAGATTGACCAGAAACGATTCGATCTCGATGCCCGGAATACTGAGATTTAATATATGCGGCAGTTGATTGCTGCCGTTTTCCTTGTAATCAATGCCTTGCTGATTCAATGCGGATTTGAAGATGGTTTTGTAGTGCTCATATGCCGCAGTTTTCTCTTCCATCGTCGACAATGAAATTTCTGCAGCTTTGGCAAATGCGGAAATTGCCGGTACGTTTTCTGTTCCTGCACGGCGTTTGCGTTCCTGTTCTCCGCCGTACAACAATGGACTTACCGCTATTCCTTTACGCTGGTATAGAAAACCGACGCCTTTCGGTCCATTCAGCTTGTGTGCGGATACAGACAATAAATCGACGTTCAATTTCTCAACATCAATCGGCAGCACACCATATGCCTGGACAGCATCCGTGTGGAACGTAATGCCTGTCCCTTTCAGCAGTTCACCGATTTCAGCGACCGGCTGAATGGTGCCGACTTCATTGTTGCCCAGCATCACCGACACTAGAATTGTATCGTCACGCAACGCATTTTTCACGTCTTCTGCTTGGACCTGGCCATTTTCATCAACCGCCAGATAAGTAATGTCGTAGCCTTCCCGTTCCAATTTCTCACAAGCATGCAGAACTGCATGATGTTCGATCACTGTCGTGATGATGTGTTTGCCGCTTTTTTTGGCAGCAGTGCCGAAAACCGCCAAATTGTCCGCTTCGGTTCCGCCGCTGGTGAAAATGATCTCCGTGTCATCAGCGTGGATGCTGTCAGCCAGTAATTTGCGGGCGTCGTCCAATGCCTTGCGGGCGGCTCTTCCGGTCCCGTGTATGCTCGACGGATTGCCATAGACCGTTCCAAGTGCTTCTGAAAAAGTGGACACCACTTCAGGATGCATCGGAGAAGTCGCTGCATGGTCTAAATAAATTCGATTCATGATTTGCTAACTCCTTTATATATAATACATATAACTTTCAGTTTCACCGTTATTGGCTTTGGCCAAATCTTCAATAGTCGTTGTATCGAGTACATTTTTCACTGCATCACGGATGCGCACCCATAGCTCACGCTGGGGCTGTTTCTCGTCTTCAATGCCTTCGACCGGCTGTATCGGCCCTTCCAGCACGCGAATGACATCTCCTGCAGAAATCTCCCGTGGATGGCGAGTCAACATATAACCGCCATATGCTCCGCGGACACTTTTTACAAGTCCCGAGTTGCGGAGTGGTCCGACGAGCTGTTCCAGGTAAGCTTCCGATAAATCATTTTCTGCAGCAATCTTGCGCAGCGGAAGCGGGCCTTCCCCGTATTGTTTTCCTAATTCGATCATTATGGTCAGACCGTAACGGCCTTTGGTTGATATTTTCATCATTGCACCTCTGAGTTTAATAAATTGAATTTATAATTAGCCGGTCAAGAAATGAAGCAAATCAGTTGTGCCACCAGTAATTCTGCAAAAAGCACAGCCGATTTAAAGGATGAAATTAGCAGAATAATGCTAATAATAAATAACTGATCCACGCTAAACAAACACCGATATTCTTCAAAACAGTATAGCATAAATTGGGCCGAATGGACTTGCAATGACTTTTGAAACTTCAAACGCTATACTGATAGAACGAATGTACGGAAGGAGTTTTCTTATGCACAACGAACCTTTAGCTTTCCGTATGCGCCCCCGCACCATCGACGAAGTCGTCGGACAAAAAGATGTTATCGGGCCGCATACGGCTCTTTATAAAATGATCAGCAACGGCCATGTGCCGTCTATGCTGCTATACGGTGAGCCTGGAATCGGCAAGACCTCCATCGCCCACGCGATCGCAGGCACATCCAATTTGCCGTTCATCGCCTTGAACGCCACCACTTCCGGCAAGAAAGATGTTGAAGAGGTGGTGACCGAGTCACGGATGACCGGGAAAGTCTTGCTGTTTTTGGATGAAATCCATCGTTTCAACAAACTCCAGCAAGATGCTTTGCTTCCGCATGTCGAAAGTGGATCGATCGTCCTCATCGGTGCGACGACGGAAAACCCATTCCATGATGTCAACCCCGCAATCCGCTCTCGCTGCGGTGAAATCAAACAGCTGAAGCGATTAACGCAGGAAGATATCGTTCAGCTCTTGAATGCGGCTTTGACCGACACCAAGCGCGGCCTTGGCAGTGAAGAAATCGCCATTTCTGCAAAACAAGTCGAACGCATCGCAGAAGGCACCAACGGAGATGCACGCAAAGCATTGACGATGCTAGAGTCGATCGTCATCGCTTCTGATGAACGCGATGGCAAATACATCGTGGAAGACCAGATGGTCGAACAGATGATCAAGCGCGTCGGCGTATTCGGCGACAAAAAAGGATCCCACTTCTTCAACCTGCTGTCTGCCCTCCAAAAATCCGTTCGCGGCAGCGATGTCAATGCCGCTATGTATTATTTGGCGCATCTGCTGGAAAACGGAGATTTGACGGCAGTCACACGCCGCTTATTGGTCATGGCCTACGAAGACATTGGGCTAGCCAATCCGGCAGTCGGCGGACACGTGCTGGCAGCTTGCCAGGCTGCAGACCGGCTCGGCCTTCCTGAAGCGCGCATCCCGCTCGCCCAAGCTGTAGCAGAAATGTGTTTGTCCGAAAAATCCAATTCAGCATACAAAGCAATCGATGCTGCCACTGCAGCCATCAACAAAGGCCAAGTTGGCGACATCCCGCTGCATCTGCGTGATACCCATTACGCAGGCAGTGCGGAACTTGGGCACGGCGGCTACCGCTATCCTCACGACTCTCCGATTGGTTCGTTTGGGGGCTGGGTCGATCAGGACTATTTGCCGAAAGAAGTAAAATCAGCAGAGTTCTACAAACCGGTCGTCGCCGGTGAAGAAAAGAAATTTGCCGGAATCTATGAAAAACTGAAGAGTTTCCGGAAAAATAAAAAATGATGCTCTCTTAGCAAAGCCATTTCCTTCGTTGGAAATGGCTTTTTCTCTGTCTGGAATCTTTAAAACGGCACAGAAAAGCCGGCTCAAGGTTAAGAGCCGGCGGCTGGTCAGTTCATGCGGACACGCGTGATGGGAATGGACTTTGTGATGTCGTTGACTACCCAGCTCGCTGCAATCAAGCCGACTGTCGATGGCGTGAAGGCATTTGAGGACGGCGGCATCTGCGCTTTGCGGATGGCTGCATCGGGCTTGCCGACATTTTCTACGACATCTTCGCGGACGATGATCGGGCTTTCATCCGAAAAGATAACTGGAATGCCTTTGTAGATTCCAGCTTGGCGCAGCTTCTTGCGGATGATTTTCGCAAGTGGGTCGGTATGTGTCTTGGAAATATCCGCAATTTTGAAGCGTGTTGGGTCGGTTTTATTGGCCGCTCCCATGCTTGCGATGATTTTGATGCCGCGCTTATAGCATTCTTCCATCAAGTGGACTTTGTAGATCATTGTATCGGAGGCATCAATTACATAGTCCGGATTATAGCTGAAGAATTCCTCATACGTTTCTTCGGTATAGAACATATGCAAGGAAATTACTTTGCATTCCGTGTTGATGTCCGCAATGCGGTCTTTCATGACACCTGCTTTTGACTGCCCAACAGTGGACAGATTGGCGACCAACTGGCGATTGATGTTGGTGATGTCAACATTGTCTTTATCCACTAGGATGATGGTACCGACGCCGCTGCGTGCGCATGCTTCTGCTGCAAATGAGCCTACGCCTCCGATGCCAAGAATGGCGACTGTCGCGTTTTTCAATAAATCGATTCCTTCTTTTCCTACTGCTAATTCATTTCTGGAGAATTGGTGTAACATTAAGCCACTGCCTTTCAAAGTTGATACGCATAATAGGAATTATACACAATAAAAATCCCTCCGACAATTAATTGCCGGAGGGATAAAAATGATTTTTTAATTAGGAATCCCAATCGTGCCGTCTTTGTTGGTGCGCATCGTTTGAACCCGCTGAAAGCAGGTGGGTGACCTCTTCACCACTTATAACTTCCCGTTAAGGCATGTTAGCCATGGTGAAATCCGATCTCCCGACGACATAATGTTGGGTCAAAATCGAATTGCTTAAAACGAACACATCAGGATTCTCTATAAACGTATGTTAGCACACCTTTTTTATTTAGACAAGCTTTTTACTCTGATACTTTTTTATTATTCTGAATGTTCAACGATAGGCTCAATTCATCAAGCTGTGCACCTGAAACCGGGCTCGGCGCATCCGTCAGCAAATCGCTGGCGCTAGCTGTTTTCGGGAAAGCAATGGTGTCGCGCAAGTTTGTACGCCCTGCAAGAAGCATAACAAGACGGTCGAGGCCGAATGCAATCCCGCCATGCGGAGGCGTTCCGTATTCGAAAGCTTCCATAAGGAAACCGAATTGCGCATTGGCTTCTTCTTTGCTGAAGCCCAGTACTTCAAACATCTGCTCCTGAATTTCGCGGCGGTAAATACGCGAAGATCCCCCACCCAATTCATAGCCGTTCAACACAAGATCGTAGGCTTGTGCACGGACATTTTGCGGTTCTGTCGCCAATTTGTCCAAGTCTTCTTCGAATGGCATTGTGAAAGGATGATGGGCTGCATAATAGCGGCCGTCTTTGTCATCGTATTCCAATAGCGGCCAGTCCGTAATCCAAAGGAATTTGTAGATCGAGTTGTCGATCAGGCCAAGTTCTTTGCCGAACTTCAAGCGAAGAGCGCCAAGCGCATCTGCGACAACCGTTTTCTTATCAGCTACAAACAGCAATAAATCCCCTGCTTCCGCTTCTGCACGTTCGGTCAAAGCAGTTGCTGCTTCGCCTTCGAAGAATTTTGCAATCGGCCCTTTGACGCCTTCTTCTTCAACTTTCAGCCAAGCTAATCCTTTTGCTCCGTAAACTGCAGCGAATGCACCCAGTGCATCGATGTCTTTGCGTGAATAATTGTCAGCTTGCCCTTTAACGTTGATCAGCTTCACTTGGCCGCCATTTTCAATTGCACCAGTGAAAACCTTGAATGCTGAATCTTTTACCAAATCCGATACATCGACCAATTCCAGGCCGAAGCGGACATCCGGTTTATCAGAACCAAAGCGGTCCATCGCTTCTGTGTAGCTCATGCGCTGGAAAGTCGGTTCGATGTCGATATTTTTGACGTCTTTCATCATTTGCACCATTAAACGTTCATTCATTCCGATAATGTCTTCCATCGTCTGGAAGCTCATTTCCATATCGATTTGCGTGAATTCCGGCTGGCGGTCAGCACGCAGATCTTCGTCACGGAAACAACGGGCAATCTGGTAATATTTATCGAATCCGGAAACCATCAGCATTTGCTTGAAAAGCTGCGGCGATTGCGGCAAGGCGTAGAATTCCCCATCATGGACACGGCTTGGCACCAGGTAATCACGTGCGCCTTCAGGAGTCGATTTCGTCAAAATCGGTGTTTCGACTTCAATGAAACCTTCTTCATCCAAGAAGCGGCGGATCGATTTGGTGACGTCTGAACGCATTTTGAACGTTTCGTACATCGCCGGTCGGCGCAAGTCCAAATAACGGTATTTCAAGCGCAGATCTTCATTGACATCGTTATTGTCGTCGATGGCGAACGGCGGGTTTTTCGCTGCATTGATGATGGCTGCGTGATCCACCTGCACTTCAATTTTCCCGGTCTTCATGGCTGCGTTGATCTGGCCTTGTGCCCGTGCCACGACTAAGCCGTCGATGTGGACTACGAATTCGTTCCGCAGGGATTCACCGATTGCAGCAGCTTCTGTTGAAATTTCCGGATTGAAGACCACTTGGACAATTCCTGAACGGTCACGGACGTCGACAAAGATCAAACCGCCAAGGTCCCGGCGTTTTTGTACCCATCCTTTTAATGTAACACGTTGTCCAATGACAGTTTCGTTGACTTCCCCACAATAATGCGTTCTTGACATGTCTATTCCTCCAGTGATTTCTTTTTCAATATGGTTCCAGCGATTTCTTCGAATGCCATTTCCTGTTGTTCACCCGTCGCCATTTCTTTCAATGCCACTTTTCCGCTTTCCAGCTCCGTTTCGCCGATGACAAGGACAAATCCGGCGCCTTTGCGGTCTGCAGATTTCATCTGCGCTTTCACTTTGCGGCCTGTGAAATCCATATCCGCTGAAATGCCGTTCATCCGCAGATCGCGAACGACTGAAAAAGCTTTTTTCTTCGTCGACTCGTCCATCGCCACGACGTAGACTTCCAAGTTATTGGATTGGCCGATTTCCACTTTTTCCATTTCAAGCGCCAATAATAAGCGCTCGATGCTCATCGCAAAACCGATCCCCGGAGATTCCGGTCCGCCAAGATCTTCGACAAGGCCGTTATAGCGTCCCCCGCCCGCCAAAGTCGTAATGGCGCCAAAACCTTCTGCATCGCTCATGATTTCAAAGGCGGTGTGGTTATAGTAATCAAGGCCGCGCACCAAGTTGGGATCGACTACGAAGTCGATGTCCATGCTCAACAGATACGATTGCACTTCATCGAAATAAGCCTGCGATTCTTCATTTAAATAATCAGCCAGTGACGGCGCAGTCGCCATCAACGGGTGGTTGCGGTCCACTTTGCAATCAAGGATGCGCAAAGGGTTTTTCTCAAGGCGTGTTTGGCAGTCACCGCAGAATTCATTGATGCTTGGTTCAAAGTGCTTGATCAATGCCTCTTTGTGCGCCACACGGCTTTCCGTGTCACCAAGCGAATTGATGACCAGACGCAATTGTTTCAGACCGACAGAACGGTAAAGGTCCATTGCAAGTGAAATTACTTCTGCATCGATTGCAGGATCCTTCGAACCGATCGCTTCAACGCCAAATTGCACAAATTGGCGCATGCGGCCAGCCTGCGGGCGTTCATAGCGGAACATCGGGCCGGTATAGAATAATTTCACCGGCTGGTCCGGCATGCCGAATAATTTATTTTCTACATACGACCGGACAACTGAAGCTGTGCCTTCCGGACGCAATGTCAGCGAACGGTCGCCACGGTCCTGGAATGTATACATTTCCTTTTGGACAATATCCGTCGTGTCGCCGACACCGCGCTGGAATAATTCCGTATGCTCAAAAATCGGTGTGCGGATTTCCTTGTATTGATAAAGCCTGCATAAATCATTGATCTTTTGTTCCACTTCCTGCCATTTGGCGGATTGGTCGGGCAGCACGTCGTAAGTGCCCCGTGGTGCTTGAATGTTAGCCATGTTTTCACTCCTCTGTTTTTCCATACAAAAAAGCTCCCGTCCCTTGCTTTACGCAAGGGACGAGAGCCTGTATTAGCTTCCGCGGTTCCACCCTAGTTGATGCAAAATGATGCATCCTCTCATTCCGGGTAACGGCCGGTTCCGTTTTTCCCTAATAGGCGGCATGCGCTTTTCAGAAAAAAGCCTCGAAAGTGTTTTTCATCGCAGTTGTCTGCAGGAAAGTTTACAGCCCAAGACTTTCCTTCTCTTTTCAGCCAAATCATGCAATTACTTTCTTCGTCGTCAGCAAATATATAAGTATAATTAAAGAGAAACTTCACTCAGTGAGGATTCTTTATCCCGCACTGAAGAAAAGCGGAACATAGGCTAAGAACGCCGCATCCTGCGGCAACGCCTATGTAACCGACATCCTGTCGGCCTCAATCGGACTGTTACGGGCAGTGGATCTCCATCTTTTTTAAGTGGGAGTCTTACTGCCCGTTAAAGCGGGATAAATCAATCTTAATAACTCACTGGAGGCTTGTCAACCTTTTTGACACAAGGCGTCAGTTTTTTGATACTATTGTAGAGAACTTTGTTTTAGGAGGTATTGAATGAAACACAAATGGTTAATCGTACTTATATTATTCTTTTTATTCATAGCCAGCAGCTTTCCGCTGTTGGACCAAGACCATGTATCAGCTGACAATGGCTCTGTCGAAATTACCGGAACAACTGTCAATATCCGCTCAGGCCCCGGCCTGTCTTACAGCGTAACCGGTGATTTGGAGCAGGGGCAGACCGCTTCTGTCCTTTCAAAAGAAGGTGACTGGCTGGAAGTTCAGGTTGATGGCAAAGAAGGCTGGATCGCTTCTTGGCTAACGACCGGCGAAGGCGAGGAACAGACAGCCGCCGGCCAGACAGCCGTTTCATCCGTCAATGGCTTGAATGTCCGTGCGCAGGCTGATCTCTCGGCGGCCGTATTGACGAAAATGAATGCCGGCGACGAAGCCCAGGTGATCAGCACAGCCGGTGACTGGGTTGAAATCGATTTCCGCAACACACGAGGGTTCGTGTCCAAACAGTATTTGAATGTAACCGACGAAGCAGCGAAAAAAGAGCAGCCGGCTGACGAAGAAAAGCCGGAAGAGAAAAAAGATGCGCTTTCCAAAGTCTCTTCTTTTGAAATTGCTGTCAGTGCATTAAATGTCCGCTCGAAACCCGACCTCAGCTCGAAGATTCAACAGACGGTCAATAAAGGTGAAGTTTTCCCTGTCGTTTCCATGGCAGGCAATTGGGTTGAAATCCAATTGGCCAAAGAGAAAAACGGCTGGGTCTATGCATTTCATGGCCAATTGTCCGATCAGACCGCAGAAACGGTAACGAATGACACCAATGAGTCTGTCACAATCCTAACCGACGGCACGAATCTGCGGACTGAGGCAACGACTGCATCCGAAGTTGCCAGCCGCGCGAATGCCGGTGACGAATTAGTGGTGATCGATAAACAAGGCGAATGGTACCACGTTTCATTGCCGGACGGCCAAAAAGCCTTTGTGGCTGAATGGGTTGTATCAGCAGAAGAAGCAATTGTTGAAAAAGAACAAAAAGACGTGCCTGACCGCAAAAAAGGCACGTTGAACGGCGTCACCATCGTGCTTGATCCGGGGCATGGCGGAAATGACGGCGGCACAGTCGGCGTCCGCAAAACAGAAGAAAAAGAATTGACGCTGAAAACAGCTGAAATCCTGTCCCACCATTTGAACGCGGCAGGTGCTGAAGTCGTCATGACGCGGCAATCCGATACTTACGTGGATCTCCGCAAACGTGTAGCTGGAAGCCACCAAGCTGGAGCAGATGCTTTTATCAGCATCCATTACGATTCCACTGAAGACAGCAGTATTTCTGGATTCACCTCATATTACCAGCAGGATTACCAAAAAGAATTGGCCGAATACCTGAATGCCGGTCTTGGCGGTAAATTGACTTTGCATGACCGGGGCGTCCAACGCGGCAACTACCTGGTTCTCCGTGAAAACCGGCAGCCCGCCGTTCTTGTCGAACTTGGCTTCCTGAGCAACTTCAACGAAGAACGCGTCCTGACTACCGATCAATTCAGAGAACAAGCGGCGCTAGGCCTCTACACCGGCGTCATCAATTATTTCGATGCCCAATTAGGCGAATAAAGAGAGACTTTAATTAGTGGGATTCTTCATCCTCCACTGAAGAAAAGCGGGATAAAAAAGCGCGGAGAATTTTTCTCCGCGCTTTTTTTGTGCGCATTTTTGCGTTGCGTGCGTATTTCTTGTTGAACGTGCGCAAAATCTGCTGAACGTGCGCATTTTCCTATGAACGTGCGTATTTCTTAAAAAGCGAGCGTATCCGGCCACAATCCGTGCGTATACCCCAGGATTCGCCTATATCCAAGCGAAAAAAAGAAGCACAGGCCATTTCGCCCGTACTTCTCAACATTTTTCTATTTAGACTCCACTAAAATCGTCACCGGGCCATCATTGACCAATTGGACGTCCATCATAGCGCCGAAGACGCCCGTTTCGACTACGAGACCTTGGTGGCGCAAAGCGTCGTTAAAGGCCTGCCAAAGCGGTTCAGCCGTTTCCGGTCGCGCAGCCGACGTGAAACTTGGCCGGCGTCCTTTTTTGACGTCGCCGTAGAGCGTGAACTGGGAAATCGACAGGATCTCGCCTCCATTGTCGAGGATCGAACGGTTCATTTTGCCTTCTTCGTCTTCAAACAGGCGAAGCTGCGCAATTTTGCCGGCCAGATAATCAGCGTCTTTTTCTGTATCTTCATGAGTGATGCCGACGAGCAGCACATATCCGGAACTGATGGCTCCGGTTATATCGCCATCGACTGTCACTGATGCTTTTTTGGAACGTTGCAGAACTACTCTCATAGTGCCTCCTTAATTCGTCACACGCTCGACCGAATATACATCCGGGATCGATTTGATCCGTTCAACGACACGGTTTAAGTGTGTGATATGCGGAATCATAATGGAAAGGTTGATCGTTGCAATCTTGTCTTTGTCCGCACGGCCGCTCACTGCGGTGATGGTCGTTTTCGTTTCACTGACCATGTGCATGACTTCATTGATCAAACCGGTACGGTCGTATGCCTGGACTTCAATATCGATTTGATAGGATTTGTTATCCCCTGCGCCGTCGATTTCCCATTCAACCGGAATCAGCCGATCGTTTTCATCGGCATGGATATTCGGGCAATCGGTGCGGTGTACAGATACCCCGCGGCCTTTGGTGATGAACCCGATGATATCGTCTCCTGGCACCGGGTTGCAGCATTTGGACAAGCGGATCATCATATTGTCGATGCCTCTGACGATGACACCTGATTCCGTTTGTTTTTTCGGTGTGTTGGATTTCATTTCAACGGTGATTTTCTCGATGGCTTCTTCTTGCTCACGCTTTTTGCGCATTTTTTCAGCCAATCGGTTGACGACTTGCTGGGCCGTGATGCCGTTAAAGCCGACCGCCGCGTACATATCGTCTTCGCCCGCAAAATTGAACTTCTCGCAGACGCGCTTGATGTTTTCGTTGGCCAGCACTTCTTTCACCGGGAACTCCTGCGATTTTATTTCTTTCTCGATCAAATCGCGGCCTTTTTGGACGTTGTCTTCACGCAATTGCTTTTTGAAGAATTGCTTGATCTTATTTTTGGTCTGTGTCGATTTAGCGATTTTCAGCCAATCGCGGCTAGGTCCGAAAGATTGCTTGGACGTCAAAATTTCAACGATGTCCCCTGTATGCAATTCGGTATCGAGCGGTGCCATCTTGCCGTTTATTTTGGCGCCGATGGTTTTATTGCCGATTTCCGAATGGACACGGTAAGCAAAATCGATTGGACAAGATCCAGCCGGCATTTCGATGACGTCGCCTTTTGGCGAAAAGACATAGACCATATCGGAAAATAAGTCGTATTTGAGCGATTCCATGAACTCTTCCGCGTTATCGGATTCGTTCTGGAAATCCAAAATTTCACGGAACCAGGACAGGCGCGAATCGACGGAGCTTTTCGGCTTGTCGATGGTTTTTCCTTCTTTGTAAGCCCAATGCGCCGCTACCCCGTATTCGGCAATCCGGTGCATTTCTTCTGTACGGATCTGCACTTCCAATGGATCCCCTTGAGGCCCGATGACCGTGGTATGAAGCGACTGGTACAAGTTTTGTTTCGGCATGGCGATGTAGTCCTTGAAGCGGCCCGGCATCGGCTTCCACGTGGAATGGATGATCCCAAGTACCGCATAGCAGTCCTTTATGCTTTCGACCGTAATGCGGACAGCCAATAAATCATAGATTTCATTAAATTGCTTGTTTTGCATCGCCATTTTCCGGTAAATGCTGTAAATGTGTTTCGGCCGCCCGAAAAGATCCGCTTTGATGTCGACTTCGTCGAGCTGCGTGCGAATCTCCCCCATGACGTTATTCAAATATTCTTCCCGTTCGGTCCGTTTCTTTTTCATCAAATTGACGATCCGGTAATACTGCTGGGGATTCAAGTAACGCAGCGCAGTATCTTCCAATTCCCATTTGATGGTGTTGATTCCAAGGCGGTGCGCAATCGGGGCAAAGATTTCCAGTGTCTCGTTTGCTTTGATGCGCTGCTTTTCGACAGACTGGTATTTCAATGTCCGAAGATTGTGCAGGCGGTCAGCCAATTTGATCAAAATGACACGGATGTCCTGTGCCATTGCCACAAACATTTTGCGGTGGTTTTCCGCTTGCTGTTCTTCTTTTGATAAATACTTGATTTTGCTCAGCTTGGTCACGCCGTCGACCAGCATTGCCACTTCTTCATCAAAATCACGGACGATGTCTTCACGGCTGACTTCCGTGTCTTCAACCACATCATGCAAAAAGCCCGCTGCTACGGTAGCTGGATCCATCTGCAACTCTGCCAGGATTCCAGCCACCTGCACCGGATGCACAATATAAGGTTCTCCCGATTTCCGGAACTGTCCCATGTGGGCATCGTACGCAACTTGGTACGCCTTCTTAATCGTTTTCACGTGTTCGGCATTCATATAAGACGCAACCATCTCGAATACATCTTCAGCTGTTCTCACTAGATCTTTCGCCATAATTGCCCACCTTGCTTTAAATTTTTCCAAAAGTATATCTTTCTATTATAAAAAACAAAGTGGCTAAATGTAAAGCTTTGTTAGCTGTTCTCAATCACTTTAATGAATTCGCGGAGATAATCCGGCAGATCCGGCGGCCGACGGCTTGATACCAAGTGTCCGTCGACCACAACCGGTTCATCCAGCCACTCCGCGCCAGCGTTGACCATATCGTCTTTTATGCCTGGTGTGCTGGTGACTTTTCGGCCGTTTAAAATATTGGCGGAAATAAGCACCCAACCAGCATGGCAAATTTGGCCGATGGGCTTTTGCCGGTCGTCCATATGGCAAACCATTTCCAAAACCTCAGGAAAACGTCTGATTTTATCAGGTGCCCAACCGCCGGGAACCAAAATCGCGTCGTATTGATTGGCAAGAGCTTCCCCGTATGTCATGTCGGATTTTGCGGGAACGCCATATTTGCCGATATAATTGACGCCCGCTTCTTCCCCGGCAATGTCGACATGGGCACCTTCTTCGCGGAGCCTTAAAATCGGATACCAAAGTTCCAAATCTTCAAATTCATGATGAACAAAACTAAGCACTTTCTTTCCAGCTAATCTCATGGTATTTCCTCCTTTTAGCATCGATTCACAATAAATGAGAACTGCGCTTTCTGATGCCCTCTAGTTGCACCAGTTCACTGCCTCTGCCAACAGTTACAGCCTGTTCCGCTGAAGCCAGGCTGACAAGATTCTGAACCCTGACATTTCGCGCGCTTTGTTCGCCTCCTGCAATCGATAGGTCTGCTCCAGCGGTCGTGAAGTCCCTCACGACGCCATTGGCCAGCAAAACACAGGCAGCCCGGTATTGAATAGCGGCTGCCGGCTGCCGTTTATAATCGTAATCGGGGTTTCCGACAAACAGAAAACGGTTGATGGCAACATTGCGGTAGCCTGAAACAACCAGCGAGCGGGGCGCAGACCCTTCATAAAGGGCAGTTTCGATCGGTTCGATCGACACCAGCCGCTGAGCGCGGATATTGAAAGCCGAACGCGATTCGGGATCTTCTTTTTTGTGGTGGCCGATATGACGGAAATTGAATGAACGGTTGTCATGGACCGACAGATGCCCTGAAATATGGACACCAGAAGCAGCAGAAGAATTGGCATGGGCTTTGATTTCAATTCCGCCAAAGCAACGAGTGCTGGAATTATCGGAAAGCCAGACATGTCTTGAGCCATCATCCACTTCAAAACCATTGGAGTTGGAGAATCCACGCTTATGTGCCCGTCCGCTTGGATCGCTGAAATGAGAGTTGGAAACGAAAATATAGTCGCTGTGGTGCGTCGTCAGCCCATCATCGCCGAATCCTGATCCCGTTACCCCGTCCAGCCAGACAAAGCGGCTGCCGCGTTTCCCGCGCAAGCCGTCTCCTGCATAATTATATAATGAAGCCGTAATATCGAAGCAATGAAGCCCAGGGTTTAGCGCATCGACGTCTATGACCCAACCGTATGTGACATGGGCATAGGTCAGGCAACTGGAATAGTTTCCACCAGCACTGGTCATTTCAATGTCACCGAGACGCTCGACATTCCAGTCCAAAGTCAGTTTTTCCACGGCAATATTGCGGTTGCCGGATACATAATTACGGTTGGTCAGCAACCGGGTTTTTCGGGAAGCTTTCGGATGCAGTTTTAAAACGGTACGCCCTTTTCCTGCTCCGACCAAACGGGTCCATGATGGCAAGCGCAAACCCTCCACTACAAAAACGCCTGCAGGGACTTTCACTTCCACGGCCCCGGCGCCGAAAGCTTTTTTGAATGCTTCTGTACAATCCGTTTCTCCGTCTCCTACAGCTCCGTAATCCCGAACATTGACACGGCGCTGAATCGTCGCACCAAGTTTGCGGTATTCGGCATCCAACCGATCTTTCCATTCCGGCACTGCCTGGTTTCCTTCAACTTTTGTTCCAAAATTGTGCTCATCTTCAATCGAGAACGGTTCAGCAAAAAAAGACCACAATCTTTCGGTGAACGTCATTTTTCGCCGTGCGTGTTCGCTGAGGGCAAAATCCTTTTTGATGGCTGTAAAGAATTGTTCAGTTTCGCGGGTAATTTTTTCAAGAGGTGTGCGATCGTCCAAGTATCGGCTGATCCATGCAGCATTTAATCGGGGGTCGTGATCTTTTTCCAGTTTCATTTTCCCGTCACCTCCACAATCCAGTTATTATGTATCCATACCCTTGATGCTAGAAAAAAATCCCCCCGCCCCAAAAGGCGAAGAGATTCGTTATTAATATTGCATTAAAGTCGTTACGTCATAGCCGTCCAAGTTCTTGCGGCCATCCAAATAAGTCAGTTCGATCAAAAATGCGCAGCCGACGACGATTCCGCCCAGTTTTTCAACCAGATTAATTGTCGCGCCGATTGTTCCGCCTGTAGCAAGCAAGTCATCAGTGATCAGGACGCGCTGTCCCGGTTTGATGGCGTCTTTGTGCATAGTCAACACATCAGATCCGTATTCAAGGCCATATTGTGCACGAATGACTTCGCGCGGCAATTTTCCTTCTTTGCGGACAGGGGCAAAGCCAAGCTCAAGTGCATAAGCAACTGGACATCCAATGATGAATCCACGTGCTTCCGGTCCTACAATAATTTCAGCATTTACTTTTTTTGCGTATTCAACGATCTGGTCTGTTGCATACTTATAGGCAGTTCCATTGTCCATCAACGAAGTGATGTCCTTAAACTGGATTCCTGGTTTCGGCCAATCTTCAACAATAGTGATGTACTTCTTCAAATCCATATTTCTTCCTCCTTGGCAGACACTTTCGCATCGAACCACTCTTTTAAATCTTTATAAGACGCATACAAAAGCTTCTGCTCCAGGGCAATCTGCTGTTCGCGCTTTTTGTAGATCGGCGCTTCCGACAAATCCTTTTTGCTCGGCGATTGTGCAATCTCGGTAACGCCATTGTTAAGTGTAACAAAACCGAGTTCAAAAAACACCTGCAGCATGAAAAATAATGCATCCCGCGTCCAACCTTTGTGTTTTGCCAGTTCGTCACAATGTTTATTGAAATCGAATGTACCGCGTTTTTTGATGAAAGCAAACAGCCATTTGAATTGTTCACGGGTCGGAATCTGCTCAAAATACTGAGAGTCCTTGGCATGGAAATGTGCGTAGATGCGCTTCGGCTTCAATTTTGCCAGCACTTCAGCCAATTGTTCTTCCGATTCCGGCAAGTCCAACAGCACCAAGTGATGTTTGTTGCCGGGAAGTTCATCCAATTGAGAAGCCATGCAGATCGGCTGCGGCAGGAATGACTGGAAAAGTGCCGGCGTTTCATCTTTGAAAGCCAAGTAAACCTGATTTTCCTGAGGAATCAGCTTCGACCAGCGCGACACTTGGCGGATGCCGCGGATATCAAACAATTGCCATTGATCCGTGCGGACATCCTCCACCATCAGCTGCGGCTTTTTGCGGCCGTTCCACTCATTGATCTGCAAATCACCGATCACGTCGATCTTGACATCAGGGGTCAACTCGTCACCGACCGGTCCGATACCAAAACCAACAGCGTTCAGTGAAGCGGCATGCTGCGTCAATTCCATCTTCAAGTGATTTTGCGCGGCTCCGATTTTTCGGATAGATGCCACTTTAACGCCTTCCAGATAAAACTTCGGTTTGGCAAAGCCCATGCCGTATGGCGCTAAAAGACGCATGGATTCGATGGCTGTAATATCAATTTCATCCAAACGGAGTGGAATATCGATCTCCACGACCGGCAGCAAGTCTTCTTCCGTCAGGCTGGTTTCAGCTTGTTTGTTGAGCCGTTCGCGCAATTCGTCGACATCTTTCGCTTCTAGGGTCATACCGGCTGCCATCGGGTGCCCGCCAAAATGAGGCAGGATGTCCCGGTTCTTGGCGAGCTCGTTATACAAATGAAAACCATCGATGCTGCGGGCCGAACCTTTTGCTTTGCCGGTTTCCGGATTCAGCGACAAGACAATCGACGGACGGTAGAATTTCTCTGTCAGTTTCGAAGCAACAATGCCGACAACTCCTGGATTCCAACCTTCCTGAGCCACCACGATGACACGTGGTGAACCGTTCGGATAGCGCTGCTCCACTTGCTGCATCGCTTCTTCTGAAATCTGCTTGACGATGGCTTGACGCTCTTTATTCAATACGTCCAGACCGGAAGCCAGTGAACGCGCTTCTGCTGCATCATCAGTCAGGAACATCTGCACAGCCGGATCCGCATCCTGCAGACGGCCGATGGCATTGATGCGCGGGCCGAACATGAAACCGATCGTTTCTTCCGTAATGTCCTGCTGCTTGATGCCCGCCACTTCACATAACGCGACAACCGCCGGACTCGGCGAATCAATCAATGCGGCCAAGCCTTCTTTGACGAACAACCGGTTTTCACCGTGAAGCGGAACCAGGTCGGCCACCGTACCGATCGCTGTCAGTTCAATCAAATGATCAGGAACTTCTTCATATAAGGCATGTGCCATTTTAAATGCCACGCCGACACCGGCCAACTCTCCGAACGGATAATTGCCTTCCGGATGGCGCGGATGGACTACCGCAAGCGCGTTCGGCAAAGCCTCCCCGATATCGTGGTGGTCGCTGATGATGACGTCCATTCCCAATCCATTGGCGAAATCGACTTGTTCAATGCCCGAGATGCCGTTATCGACAGTCACAATCAGTTTTGTGCCATTATCATACGCCTGTTGGAATAACTCCGTATTCGGACCGTATCCGTGCTTAAATCGGTTCGGTATCATAAAGGACACATCAGCCCCTAAATCCTGCAACACAGTCATCATGACAGTCGTGCTTGTAACGCCATCCGCATCATAGTCGCCATAGACAACAATTTTTTCCTGCTTATCGATGGCTCCACGGATCCGTTCGACTGCCACATCCATATCTTTCATCAAATATGGATTATGTATGCCGCTGACGTCCATTTCCATGAACGTACGGGCTTCTTCTGGAGTATCCAGTCCGCGCGTCACTAAAATTTTTGCCAATACGGACGATATATTCAATTCTTTCCGAATTTCCTCAACTGTCTGTTCATTGGGCGTCGTCAAACGCCATCTTTTTTTGGATTCAATCATCTGTATCACTTCCTCACCGATTCATTATACAGCAAAAATTCACAGACAAAAACCTTTCGGCAACTACACCGAAAGGTTCATTTTTCAGAATTGCTCTTTAGTCTGTTCTTCGCTGGTGACGACCTGGGCTTCCGGCACTACACCGGCTTTCTGGTACTCCCCAATTTCATTTTGCTGTGTGGCAATCAGGCTTTCTTTGACCGCCATTTCTTTTTGCAGCGCCTTTACTTTACGTTGCATCTGGTAGTTGCGGATGATCGCCAACACACCGCTGAGCAAAAATCCAAGCAATGCCGATGCCAGGATAACCAGGATCAATGGCCATTCAGCTTCACCAAATACGTAATTGACAGGCACTTCGTCAACGTTGACAACGGCGAACACCGCAATAATTACTGCAAATACAAGTCCAATTAAAATAAGCCATTGTAATTTCATTGTGGATTCTCCTCTCAAAATAAAAAAATGGAACAAGGTCATAGTAACTATACCCTGTTCCATTTCAACTCTAAACTTATACGACAGGCTCGTCAGAACCCCATTTGCTTTCCTGCTCTTTCTTCTCGATGTCGATCGGACCTTTTTTCTTCAACTCGCCTTTTTTCAGTACCAGCCATAGCTGGGCAGCGATAAAGATTGAAGAGTAAGTTCCCGCGATCAAACCGATCAATAAGGCGATTGAGAAGTTGGTGATTGATGGCGCACCAAAGATCAATAGCGCAATAACCACCAGTACCACGGTCAATACCGTATTGACTGAACGGCCAAGCGTTTGGCGAAGCGATACGTTGACCACGTTTTCCAACTGCTCGAAAGAATCGATTTTCTTCATACGTTTCATATTTTCCCGGATTCGGTCAAATGTCACAATCGTGTCATTGATGGAATACCCGACAATTGTCAGAACTGCCGCGATAAAGGTGATATCCACCTCAAGCCGCAATAGGCTAAAGACGGCAACGATGAAGAATGCATCGTGAATCAATGCCACTACCGAAGCTACACCCATGCGCCATTCAAAACGGAAGGCTACGTAGATGATGATGCCAAGAGCGGCAATCGCCAGCGCATACAATGCATTTTTAGCCAGTTCCTGGCCTACTGTAGGCGACACGGTCGAAATATTCGGTTCTGCACCGAATTCTTCTGCAGCGACCGCTTTCAGGCTATTGATTTCTTCCTGACTGAATTCCTCGTTAAACCGGGCTACGCCGATATTGGACGCATCACCCGAAATGACGATATCTTCCGTTTCATAGCCTGCGCCGTCCAGGAAAGTCTGCACTTCCTCTTTCGACAACGCCGCTTCTGATGCGATTTCCACACGTGTACCGCTGGAGAAGTCGATGCCCAAGTTCAAGCGGAACACACCGATTACGGCCATTCCTGCAATGATCAGGACAATCGAAGCCAAGAAGAATTTATTGCGGTGGCCCGCAAAATCAAAACGGTCAAAGCGTGTTGAAAGGTCTGTGATTTCCAACCCTTCTTCTCTTGCATGGATAGTCGATTTCTTCAAACCGAACAAACCGAATTTATTGTCAAGCACACCACTGTGGACCCATAGCCCAAGCAACAGGCGAGATCCCCATACAGCTGTCAGGAAGCTGACCAGAATGGAAATGATCAACAGCGTTGCAAATCCTTTCACGGAACTCGTTCCGAAATAGAACAATACAATAGCTGCCAGCAGCGTCGTGATATTGGCATCGATAATCGCGGAGAAAGAAGAGCGAGCTCCTACTTTAAACGCTTCTTGAACCGATTTTCCGACACGCATTTCTTCGCGTATCCGCTCGTAGGTGATGATGTTGGCATCAACTGCCATCCCGACACCAAGCATGATTGCCGCGATTCCCGGCAAAGTCAGAACGCCGCCGATCCATTCGAACACCAGCAAGATCAGGTACACATAGGTCGATAAGGTGACGACTGCCACCATTCCGGGCAAGCGGTAATAAACCAGCATAAACAGCAGAACCAGTGAAATACCGACTGCTGCAGCGACTATGGTCTGGTCGAGTGCCTGTTCACCGAACTGGGCTCCGACAGAAGTCGAATAGATTTCCGTCAAGCTTACCGGCAACGCACCGGCATTCAAGATTCCTGCCAGGTTCTGTGTTTCTTCCACAGTGAACGATCCCGAAATTTCAACGGATGGTGATGAAATCCGTTGCTGCACACTTGGTGCCGAGACGAATTTCGGGTCTGCTTTCATGCGTTCTTCCGCAAAGGAATCCACGCCTTCTTCAAAATCAAGCCAGATGACCAACACGTTGTCAGGGGCGGGCATCTGGGAAACTTCTTCCGTCACTTCCGCAAACTTGCCGGGATCGTTCAATTCCAGTGTGACAATCGGATTGCCGTTCTGATCGAACGTTCCGGTGGCTCCACCTTGTTTCAGGTCATTTCCGGAAAGCAGCAAATTATCTTGGGCATCACGGAAAGTCAGGTTCGCTTCAGTCGACAGCAACTCACGTGCTGAAGACTGATCCTCTACTCCCGCCAATTGGACACGGATTCGGTTATCCCCTTCAATCTGGATGACCGGTTCACTGACGCCCAATACATTGATCCGGTTCATCAACGCATCTGTTGTATCCGTCAGTACTTTTTCCGTAACTTCCTTGCCATCTAAGGTTTCCACCTCGTAGAGCACTTCAAAGCCGCCCTGCAGGTCCAGACCTAGCCGAATGTCTTTAGCGATGGGTAAACTCGTGGTGCCAATGATTCCTATCAGTACAATAACCAGTAAGAAAAAGGCGATTATGCGACCTCTTGCTTTCATATGTAAACTTCCTCCTCGGGTGTGTAAAACACAGCACTATCATTATGAAACAGCCGCTGATTGCTGTCAAATGCAACTGGACATGAGTTGAATAAAAGATCGAATCAACAAAAGCAATCTGCTTGAGCGATGAAATGTTCATCGGTTATTTTACTTCGTTTTTTTCGGGGACGGCCTCAAAAGATGTTCGATGTTCTCAAGTGTGCTGTCATCGTTCCAGCGCGCTTTTTTTAAACCCTCCACTTGGTGATAAGCCAAAAAGTCGGAAGCGGTCATGTCCATGATGTCATTGATCATTTCATAGAGATGCATGGTTTCTATATCTTTTTTTCGCCATTTTTTCTTCACACAAAATTCCCATAAGTCTTGTTCTGTAAACGTATCGTATTCAAAATGATGAAATTCACTGCGTTTGCTCTGAAGGGCCGGCAGAACGAATTCGAATTGCTCAGGGTGACTCGTCATGCGTATACTCCTTTCCGATGTACTGTATCCATTGTACCTCGCAACTGGAAAATTTAGAATAAAATATTATTTAATCATGAAAAAAACGCCTTCACAGTCGAAGGCGTTCCTTTACTTGTTTAGATTGTCGATTTCGCTGATTCCACTACTTTCGCGATTGCTTGGCGCTCGAACTGCATGCGCGTGCCATCCGCTACTGTGATGTAGACAGTTGCATCGTCAACTGCATCCACAAGTCCGTGCAATCCGCCGATTGTAACGATGCGGTCGCCGCGTCTCAATTCGGACTGCATGTTTGCCGTTGCCTTCTGACGTTTTTGGGCAGGACGGATGATGAAAAACCACATTAGCAAGAACATTAATAGTAAAGGTGATAACGCAATTAAAGTTTCCATTATTCATTTTCCCCCTTTCACTTTCTCTATTCTCGTACAAACTCAGAAATTTTTAGCGTTGGGTTTATTGAAACCGTATGCTTCAAAAAATTCTTCGCGGAAATCTCCCAGACGGTCTTCGCGAATCGCTTGACGCACCTGTTCCATTAAGTTTAACAGAAATTGCAGGTTATGATAACTAGTAAGCCTAATTCCGAATGTTTCATCTGCTCGGATCAAGTGATGGACATAGGCGCGCGAATAGTTTTTGCATGTATAGCAATCGCATTTCTCATCAATCGGTCCGAAATCACGTTTAAATGCCGCATTTTTGATGTTCAATCGGCCCGTGCTGGTCATCAATGTTCCATTACGGGCGATGCGCGTCGGCAAGACACAATCGAACATATCGATGCCGCGGATAGCGCCGTCGATCAACGAATCAGGAGATCCGACGCCCATCAGGTAACGCGGTTTGTTGGCAGGCATCAACGGCGTTGTGAACTCAAGCGCACGGTTCATGACATCTTTCGGCTCACCTACGGACAATCCGCCGATGGCATAGCCTGGAAAATCAAGTGACACCAGATCCTGAGCGCTTTGTTTGCGAAGATCTTCGTACTCGCCGCCCTGGATGATGCCGAACAAGCCTTGGTCTGCTTTGCGGGCATGCGCTTCCAGGCAGCGTTCTGCCCAGCGGGACGTGCGTTCGACACTGGCTTTCATGTATTCATGCGTCGCCGGGAACGGCGGGCATTCGTCAAAAGCCATCATGATGTCAGAACCCAGGTCATTTTGGATCTGCATCGCTTTTTCCGGACTCAGGAACAGCTTGTCGCCGTTCATGTGATTGCGGAAATGGACGCCTTCTTCTTTGATGTTGCGGAATTCGCTTAGTGAAAACACTTGAAACCCGCCGGAATCCGTCAGAATCGGACGGTCCCAGTTCATGAATTTATGCAGGCCGCCTGCTTCTTTGATGACATCATTGCCGGGACGCAGCCACAAGTGGTACGTATTGCTGAGGATAATGCCGGCGTTCATGGCTTTCAACTCTTCAGGTGACATGGTTTTGACCGTCGCTTGCGTGCCGACGGGCATGAATGCCGGGGTTTCAAACGAACCGTGCGGTGTGTGGACAATGCCCAGGCGCGCGCCGGTCTGTTTGCAGGTTTTGATGTGTTCATAGGTTACTGCTGCTGTCATTGGTGAGTCTCCTTTTTCTGTGGCTCAATGAACATGGCATCTCCGAAACTAAAGAAACGGTAGCATTCATTTACAGCTTGTTGATAAGCGTTCAAAATATGGTCACGGTTCGACAATGCGCTGACGAGCATAACGAGCGTTGATTTCGGCAAATGGAAATTGGTGATCAACCCATCGATCGCTTTGAATTCATAGCCTGGGAAAATGAAGATATCGGTCCAGCCACTGTCTTCCTGCAGCTCGCCTCCGAATTTCTGGGCAACGGATTCCAAGGTGCGCGTCGAAGTCGTACCGACCGAAATGATGCGTCCCCCTTGTGCCTTTGTTTGATTGATCAAATCAGCCGTTTCCTGTGTAATGCGATAAAATTCCGAATGCATTTCATGGTCTTCAATCGAATCTACCGATACCGGTCGGAATGTTCCAAGTCCCACGTGAAGTGTGATAAAGGCGATATTGACTCCTTTTGACCGGATTTCTTCCAATAGCTCATCGGTGAAATGAAGCCCTGCTGTCGGTGCCGCCGCACTTCCCCGCTCTTTCGCGAAAACAGTCTGGTAGCGATCCTGGTCTTCCAATTTTTCACGGATATATGGCGGCAAAGGCATTTCGCCCAATTCGTCCAGAATTTCGTAGAAAATGCCATCGTAGATCATCTTGAAATGGCGTCCGCCATGGTCCAGGATGCCGGTGCATTCAGCACGCAGCAACCCTTCTCCAAATGAAACAACGGTGCCGACTTTCACTTTTTTCGCTGGTTTGACCAACGTCTCCCATACATCGTCTTCTATCTGCTTCAACAGCAGCAATTCGATGTTGGCTCCTGTATCTTCCTTCACACCCATCAGGCGTGCAGGCAATACACGCGTATCGTTGAGGATCAGCGTATCGCCTTTATGCAGATACTCGGTGATGTCGCGGAAATGGCGGTGCTCCGTGTTGCCGGTGGTTTTATTCATGACCAGTAGCCGGCTCGATGTACGGTCCAGCAGCGGTGTTTGGGCGATCAACTCATCCGGAAGTTCAAAATCAAAATCTTGTACATTCAATGTTGTGGGTGGTGTATTTAATTTAGTCATTCAGGCATCTCCATTTTAAAGTGTTCATAGGCAAGCGGCGTTACAGTGCGGCCTCTCGGCGTACGCTGGATAAAACCGATCTGCAGCAAATACGGTTCATAGACGTCTTCAATCGTCGTCGACTCTTCCCCGATGCTGGCTGCGATGGTATCCAGTCCAACCGGGCCGCCGCGGAAACGTTCAATCATGCCCGTCAATAATTTATGGTCTATATGATCCAATCCAAGCGGATCGACCTGCAGCATTTCCAAAGCCTGTTCCGCCATGTCCATCGTGATGGACCCGGTGCCGCGCACTTGCGCATAATCACGCACGCGCTTCAGCAACCGGTTGGCGATGCGCGGAGTTCCACGGGAACGGCGGGCAATTTCGACAGCTGCGTTCGGATCGATATCCGCTTCGAACAATTTCGAGCTGCGGATGACGATATCCGTCAGTGCTTCTGTATCGTAGTATTCCAGGCGCGACAAGACGCCGAAACGGTCACGCAGCGGTGCAGACAAAGCGCCTGCGCGCGTCGTCGCCCCAATCAAAGTGAACGGCGGCAGATCCAGCCGGACAGAACGCGCCGTCGGACCTTTGCCGACGACGATATCCAAACAGAAATCCTCCATTGCCGGATACAGCACTTCTTCAATCGAACGGTTCAAGCGATGGATCTCATCAATGAACAGCACATCTCCAGGCTCCAATGACGACACGATTGCCGCCAAGTCACCCGGACGCTCGATTGCCGGTCCGCTGGTCATCTTGATGTTGACTTCCATTTCATTGGCGATGACAGCAGCGAGTGTCGTTTTCCCGAGTCCAGGAGGCCCGTACAACAGCACATGGTCCAAGCTTTCCTGGCGCATTTTCGCTGCCTCGATGAAAATTTGCAGATTGTGTTTCACTTTCTGCTGCCCGATATACTGGCCCAGCAATTGCGGACGCAAGGATTGTTCAAAACGCTCATCAAATTCCGAGATCTCGCTGTCGATAATGCGGTCTTCCATGCCGGTCGCCTCCTTTCATCAGTTTTGTTTAAGCAGCAATTGCAATGCTTTTTTCATGAAGCCTTCTGTATCCAGGTCCAGATCCCGCAGCTGCGGTTTGACTTTGGTGATTTCCCGTTCTGAATAGCCAAGAGCACCCAGTGCCAGCATCGCTTCTTCCAGTTCTGCCTGGTCGTTCGACAGCAATGTAGTTGTCTCTTCCGAATCGAAAGGATCGCCGAAAAACTCGGTCAGCTTGCCTTTCAAATCCAATATCATCTGGCGTGCCGTCTTCTTGCCGACACCCGGGAACTTCACCAAATAGGATTCATCTTCCCGTTCAATCGCTTCGATGACATGCTGCGGCTGTCCGCTGGCCAAAATCGCCAATGCGCCTTTGGGGCCGATGCCCGATACCGAAATCAGCTTGCGGAACAATTCGCGTTGTTCCAGTGTCGGAAAGCCGAACAGCAATTGCGCGTCTTCACGGACATGATGATGCAGAAAGACCTGCAATTCATCACTGCCGAAAGAATACGGATTCGGCGCGAAAATCTGCCAGCCGATCCCTTGTTGTTCTATCACTAAATATTCAGGCGTTACGCGTGTAACCTTGCCTTTTATGTAATCGTACATGGACAGTCTCTCCTTCAATTCAACTTTATAATTATAGCATATTCAGCTGCTTTAGACGAAATAAACCCGTTGTTGAGTGGCACATGATAAGATAAAGACAACGAGTCAATAAGCGAGGGAATCTAATGAAAAAATTATTCGGCGAACAGCGGCGCCAATTCCTGCTGGAAAAAATAAAAACGTCAACACAACCACTGACGGGCGGTGAGCTGGCCGCTTTAACCAGCGTGTCCCGCCAGGTCATCGTCGGCGACATGACATTATTGAAGGCAAAAGGCGAGCCCATCATCGCGACCAGCCAGGGTTATCTGTACCTGGCTGACCGGGCGACAGAAGAAGCAAGCCGGCGCATAGCCTGCCACCACCAGGCTGAAGACACCGAACGCGAACTGAAACTGCTGGTTGAGTCGGGCGTCACAGTGAAAGATGTTTCGATCGAGCATCCGGTATATGGCGAGCTGACAGCCGGCATCCACGTATCAAACGTCCAGGAAGTTGAAGCTTTCATGAAGCGCGTCCGCGAAACCGGCGCCAGCTACTTGCTGGAACTGACAGCCGGCACGCATCTCCATACCATCACTGCACCTGATAACGCGACGCTTGAAAAAGCTGTCCAAACGATGCGGGATAACGGATTTTTGCTGGAAGAAATTGAATAGTTTTATGATGAGCCCATGATCCGCAATTTGCGGAATTATGGGCTTTTTGTTTTGAATGCTTAGGTATAGCTATGGCATTTTTTTAAAAGGATAGCCCTTACACAACGCTTCGGTCGCTTAGGGCATAGCTTACGCAAGACGGCGAAGGGAAAAGACAGGCTCCTCTATCGCTTCGCAAGTCCACGTAAAGCATCCGCCTGGGGTGCAGGATTGGCTATAAAGCTAATAAACTGGCTACTTATTCTTCTAATTAATCATTTATTGCCTAAAAGCTAGAAGTCCCGCAGCGAAAAACGCTGCGGGACTTCTCTTTTTCATTTATACGTATAATACGATCCTAAGGTTTTTACTGTACAGCCAAGTGCCGCAAGCTCTTCGAACGCACCGCGCATCATGGCGTCTTTTTCGTCCGCCAGTACATCAGCGATGAAGAAATAATCGCCGAGGCCGGTTTTCAATGGGCGCGATTCGATTTTGCTCAAGTTCAATCGGCGCCATGCGAAAACGGACAAGATCTGGTGCAGGACACCTGAACGGTCATCGTCAGGCGGTGTGATCATCAACGTTGTTTTGATTTGATCGTCATGCGTCGGGTCTGTCAATTTGTGATCAGACTTCGACAACACGAAAAAGCGTGTGTGGTTAAAATGGAAATCGTGGATGTCACGCTGCAGAATGTCCAACCCGTATTTATGGGCGGAAAATTCGTTGGCGATAGCCGCAATGTTGCGCTCCGGCAATTCGGCAACCATCTTCGCTGCAGCCGCTGTCGAACTGTACTGCTCCAAAGGCGTATTCTTGTATGTATAAAACAGGAATTTATGGCATTGCGCCAATGCATGCGGATGTGAATAAATCGCTTCAAACGATTCCGCATTGCGGTTATCCGGATGTACCAGCAAATGTTGTTGAATCGACGACAATACTTCCGCCGTCACATACAATTGCGCTTCGTGGAATAGATAATCCACTGTCAATGGAACTGATCCTTCCAACGCATTTTCCAGTGGCACGACAGCGTAATCCACGCTGCCTTCTGCCACTGCTTCTATGCATTCAGGGATGGTCGTAAATGGCACCAGGGTACCTTCAGGGAAAACTTTTGTTGCCGCAAGGTGTGTAAATGACGCTTCCGGCCCTAAATATGAAATTCGTGTATCAACAGCTTGTCCAGTCATTTAAACATTCCTCCATTAAGATGATCCACTTGATACCACATCAGCCGACTCGACGAAATCGAGCTTTTTCAGCTGTTGCAAAAACACGTCCAAATCCCCGTCCATCGCCGTTACGTCCAAAGACAGCGTGACATTCGCACGCCCCTGGATCGGAATGGTCTGGTGGATGGTCAAAATATTGCAGCCGTTTTCAGCGACTGACTGCAGAAGCGTCGCGAGCGTTCCCGAGCGGTCTTCCAGTTGCAGGAAAACCGTCAGGATCCGTTCTTTGACGATCGAATGGAACGGAAATACAGCGTCCCGATATTTATAAAACGCAGAGCGTGAAAGACCTGTCTTGTTGACCGCGTCCATAATGGAAATGCGGTCGTTCTGCAGCATTTTTTTCACTTCAAGCGTTTTTTGCATCGCTTCCGTCAAAACGTCTTCACGCACTAAATAATACCGTTGTTCCGAAATATCCTTCATTCAAGCTACCTCCGCATCAATCCATAAATTCGAATTCGAATTCAAGCAGGCGAACCGTATCGCCGTTTTCTGCACCGCGCTCACGAAGTGCATCATCAATTCCCATACCGCGCATCTGGCGGGCAAATCGGCGAATCGAATCTTCACGTGAAAAGTCGGTCATCTTGAACATGCGTTCAATGGCATAACCGGACAACACGAATGCACCATCAGACTCACGCGTGATGCTGAATCCATCTGCATCGGTTTCGTGTTTGTACAAGACCGTGCTTTCTGACTCAGCTTCTTCCTCGTCGATCAATGGGAATTCAGGTGTCACTTCAATAACGTCAGCAATGGCGAACAAGAGATTGTTCAATCCTTTGCGGGATAAAGCAGAAATCGGGAAAATGCGGGCATCTTCCGGCAATTTTTCACGGAATTTCGCCAAGTTCTCTTCCGACTCCGGCATATCCATTTTGTTCGCAACGATCAATTGCGGACGTTCGGTCAAACGCATATTGTATTGCTTCAGTTCTTCATTGATTGTGACGTAATCCTCATAAGGGTCGCGTCCTTCAAGACCTGACATATCGATGACGTGGATGATGACACGCGTCCGTTCAATATGGCGAAGGAATTGATGGCCCAGGCCAACGCCTTGGTGAGCGCCTTCGATCAATCCTGGAAGATCGGCCATTACAAAGCTGCGCTGGTCTTCTGTTTCGACCATGCCCAGATTCGGGACGATGGTCGTGAAATGATATTCAGCGATTTTTGGTTTTGCAGCAGAAACAACCGACAACAACGTCGATTTTCCGACACTTGGGAATCCGACAAGCCCGGCATCCGCCAACACTTTCAGCTCCAAGATGACATTGCGTTCAAAGCCCGGTTCGCCTTTTTCAGAAAGCTCTGGCGCCGGATTTGCAGGCGTTGCGAAACGAGAGTTTCCACGGCCGCCGCGGCCGCCTTTTGCGATGACTGCTGTCTGCCCATGTTCCACCAAATCAGCAATGGTTTCACCGGTATCCACGTCTTTAACGACTGTGCCCGGCGGAACTTTGATCAATGTATCTTCAGCTTTGGCACCGTGCTGGTTCTTGCTCATGCCGTGTGTTCCGCGTTCGGCTTTAAAGATCCGTTTGTAGCGGAAATCCATCAGCGTGCGCAATCCTTCTTCAACGATAAAGACGATATTTCCGCCTTTGCCGCCATCTCCGCCGGCAGGGCCGCCGTTCGGTACATATTTTTCGCGGCGGAATGCAACCATGCCATCTCCGCCGTCGCCACCTTTAACATAAACTTTTACGTGATCGACAAACATATTATCCCTCCATCTGTGCGCGCACAACAATCAATGTGTTGTTTTCGCTGCACTCTTTTCGTGCCGTGAATCCCTGTACTTCTAAAACGTCCAAATCCAGCCAATTCCCCGGACAAGTAATTTTCATTTCAAACAGCGTGGAACTGGAAGCCAATGAAACCGTGCCATAAAACGCCTGATAAGGTTCCAGGCGCCCTTTGGCCGCTTCCACAAAACTCTCCAGAAAAAGCCGGAATGCTGCGTCCAAATGAGTCGGTGCTTTAGCAGCCGAACATTCGACATGAAAATTAAATCCCGGGAAACGCCAATTTGCAGTCAACAGCCATTCCTCTGTCAGCGGCAGCCCGATATCAGACAGCCGGCTGGCATGCATAGCCGCTTCGGCATGCGAACGAATTATTTCTTGCGCCTCTTGCAGACGGCCCAGATCCAAATTCATTTTGATCAATTGCAATTCATTTAAAAAATCATGGCGCGCATGCCGAAGCGATTGTGCCACTGTGATTGTCTTTTCCATAAGTCACGTCCCGATTCAGCTTCTTATTCCAGTATACCAAGAGTTCGCAGGAATTTCCTAAAATAATGCGTTCAGCCGACAGGACCCGCGCTTATAAATTTCAAAAGAAAAAGGACTGCGAAAGCAGCCCTTTTCGTTTTGTATTAAGCTTCTTGTGCAACTGGATATACGCTAACTTTTTTCTTATCGCGTCCGTAACGTTCAAAACGTACGACTCCGTCGATTTTAGCAAAAAGTGTATCGTCTCCGCCGCGTCCAACGTTCTCACCTGGATAAATTTTAGTCCCGCGTTGACGGTATAAAATTGAACCACCAGTAACTTCTTGGCCGTCTGCACGTTTTGCGCCAAGGCGTTTAGATTCAGAGTCACGTCCGTTTCTCGTTGAACCTACACCTTTTTTGGATGCAAAAAACTGAAGATCTAATCTTAACATTCTGTCCCACCTCCTAAGCTGTGAAGGTTATTTTAATATATTCTTCATAGTCTTGTTCAATCGTTTTCAATGAAACAATCATTGCGCGTACAAGCAGTTGAACCTGCTCGTCCGTCTTGTCATCCAGGTTCTCCGGAAAACCGACTTTTAAAAAGCCGCTGTTTGCCTGCTGAATGTCCGGTTCGATTCCCGTCAGCTCCATGATGGCGTTCACCGCTCCGAAAGAGACAGCAGACGCTCCAGCACATACGAGGTCTTGCCCGTGTTCAGCATAATCCGCATGGCCTGACATTTCAAAAGACGAAATGCGTTTTGAGGTTTCTTTTACAGTAACTTGTATCATTCTTACAGGTTGATCGCATCGACAGTCAATTTCGTGTATGGCTGACGGTGACCTTGTTTTTTATGGTAGTTCTTTTTAGCTTTATATTTGAAGACTGTGATCTTTTTCTGTTTGCCGTTTTTAACAACTTTGGCTGTAACAGTAGCTCCTTCAACAAAAGGAACACCCACTTTAGTATCGTCTCCACCTACAAATAGAACTTTGTCAAATGTGATAACATCCCCAGCTTCTCCGTTCAATTTCTCAACGTAGATCTCTTGGCCTGCTTCAACTTTGATTTGTTTTCCACCAGTTTCAATAATCGCGTACATATCCTTGCACCTCCTCTTAAAATAAGACTCGCCTATTCAGGTGACTCGCCGGAGCGAATGCTTAAGGTAACCTGATTCGAGCGGTTGCAGCATGGTACGCTACAAACATAACATTAGAATAATACCACGCCATTGCGTGTCGCGTCAATAGATAATGTGAGGTTTCGAGAAATTGGTGATGAGTGGTTAGGCAAATGGTTGTGAGGAGTGATTTTGACGGTGCGAGGTGCGCTCTTTGGTGCGTGAGGTGCGCTTGTCCGCTTGCGGGGTGCGGTCTTTGCCAGTTGAGGTGCGGTTATCCGGGCGCGAGGTGCGGTCTTTGCCAGTTGAGGTGCGGTCAGCGATAAATGCGACCAAAATACTCCCGCAGCAATTGCCGGTCTTCGACTATTTGGCGTTTTCCGCGCACATCGCCTTGAATTGCCGACCCTTGCAACAATCGGTATAAAACATATTTGTTTTCGACTCCGAGAAGCCGATAAGCCAATCCGGTGTCGATTTTATCGCCAAACAATACGGCATATTCCTGGAGCGCCACTTCATGTGCATCCTGCGAATAAAACCCGCAGACTACGCACTTCCATTTGCGCTCACGCCAATCAAGTGAACAGGTGCGGCAGCTTGGACAAGTTACACCGAGTCGCAAGGAGTCGAAGCTGATATTGTGTCGCTCGAGCCAGCGGCGGCTCGAATTGCGCACCGGCAGTCCCCGCAACTTGGAAGCCAGCGCCCGTGCATCAAAAAGATTCGAACCTTGCATCAGCTGCTCCAGGTGAAATGGCAAATAGTCGAGTGACACGACCGGATAATGTTTGGGCGCCTCCACCACTTTGCCGGACCGGCTCGCAAGTACGATTACACCATGTACGGAGACGCCGAGAAAATTGCTGACGGCACGGACCGCCCGGTGGAGCTGCGCTTCCGGATTGCGCATTCCTTCCCTGCGCCCATCGATGATCCGGTGAAACTGAAAATTGACGGAATCAAAATAAAACTCACCCACCATGTTCTTTACTTCCAGCACGCAGACCATTTGTTCATGAATCAACAGCAAATCGATTTGCGCCGTCCCATCTTTATAAGGTATGTGCACATCATTCAAAAAAATCGTTTCGCCTGGCAGATCCAATTCCCTTTTCAACAAAGTAGCCGTCCGCTGCTCACCACTGGCACCTGCCAATGAACTTTTTAATTCGAGTAAAACCGCTGCCTTGGATTCATGTGCATTCGGCAAACGTTCAGCTGCAACCATCTGTGCCAATAAAAAATCGTTCATGCCACACCTCCCGGAAGTTTTAAAAAAGCCCCCGCTTGAATAGCGGAGGCTTTGACAATCTTATTTAGTGAAAACAGCTTTGATTTTGGTGAACAGGCTTGGCGGTGCTTTTTCCATGCTCATCAACGGGACGGATTCTCCAAGCAAACGGCGCGCAATGTTGCGGTAGCCGAGTGCAGCAGCATTGGATGGATCCATGACGATCGGTTCACCTTTGTTCGAACTCGAAATGACCCGTTCGTCATCTGCGATGATGCCTAGAAGGTCAATCGACAAATGGGTAGTGATTTCATTAACATCCAACGCTTCTCCCGCCTTCATCAAATGGGGACGGATGCGGTTGATGATCAAACGCGGTGCGTCGATGTTCTCTTCCAGTTCAAGCAAACCGATGATGCGGTCAGCGTCACGGACAGCTGAAATCTCAGGCGTCGTCACGACGATTGCATGATCTGCTCCAACAACAGCGTTCTTGTAGCCTTGCTCGATACCGGCTGGGCAGTCAATGATGACGAAATCATAGTCTTTCTTCAATTCCGTCACCAATTCCTTCATCTGTTCCGGATTGACGTCATTTTTGTCTGCAGTCTGCGCAGCCGGCAACAGGTACAGCATGTCATCAAAGCGTTTGTCTTTGACAAGTGCCTGATGCACTTTGCAGCGGCCTTCCAATACGTCAATCAAATCATAGATGATGCGGTTTTCCAACCCTAAGATGACGTCGAGGTTGCGCAATCCGATGTCAGTGTCGATCAGGCATACTTTTTTCCCTTGAAGAGCCAATGCAGTGCCGAGGTTGGCGGTTGTCGTCGTTTTACCGACGCCTCCCTTGCCTGATGTAATTACGATAGCTTCTCCCACACTAGCTTCCTCCTTTAAACGTTGAAATTTGCGGACGAATAAACCGCAATTCCTGCAAACGGTCAATGATGATGGTGCCGTTTGTATGTAAATAAGCACATTCCATTTCCGGTTGTTCCGATAAGCTGGACAATTCGTCTGTCATGGTTTCCAATTCATCAGCGATTTTCAGTTGCGTCGCTTCCAGCCATGAGGCTGCAATGACTGCGTCGCGGTTGCCTTTGGTTCCGGCATGCGCCGCACCTTTCAGCCGGCCCAGCACGTAAACACTGCCGCCCGCTTCGACGCGGCCGTTCGGGTTGACGTCGCCAATGACGACCAGATCGCCGTTCGCTTTGACAACTTGTCCTGAACGCACAATGCCGACATAGGTTTCCGACTGGCGTTCAAGGATCATCTGATCGCTTTCTTCGACCGTCAGGATATCGCTCGTTGTCGCAACTACCTTCAGATGAGGATTGGTCGAAACAATGTCGCTGATTTCTTTGATCTGGCTGTCGGTGCAATAGCGTTTATTCAGATGAACCGTCACTTCAGTATCACTGTCAAGCGCAGGATCCGACACCTTCGCCTTCAACTCGGCCAATAGATCCGTGTAGGCACATTGGTCATCGAGATACAGCACGAGGCCTTTATTTTTCCCTTTAATGTTAACGAGATTTTTCAAAAAATGTGTCACCTGCGCTTTCTTTAATATAACCCTATTTTAGTGTCACGCTCCGACAGCTGCGTGACCATTACTGATTTGAACACCCAGCCGAGCATCACCAGGAAGATTGAATTAGCGACCATCGTCGGCCAGAGCCGAGTCGCCAAAAATGTACCGAGCGGCATTCCTGTCAATGAAATCAGCAGGAAGAACTGGTAAAGCAAAAATTCGAATACGCCCAGCAAAACGAGCGTCAGAAGTGTCGCCGTCACCAAGTTCTGCGGAATTCGCTTGAAAGCAAAAGCAGCTGCCAAACAAGTGGCTGGATACAAAAAAGAATATAATCCAATAATATCAATGTAAAAGACATCATACAAGAGCCCGAAAAATAATCCATAGAACATCGCATGCTTTAAATCATAGTACAAAGTCAGGAAAATCAGGAACATAATCAGGAAGCGCGGCACAATATAATTTAATTCGCCGCCAATATTAAGCGGTGAAAAAAGGCCGAAAACCGGTTCCATGAAAAACAGGACGAGGCAGATCAACGGGATAAGGAAACGGATCATGATTCATCGTCTCCAGTCACGCCGTTGTCTTCACCGTCCACTTCCGGCATGATACGGTCAGCGATGACGACGTGGTCCAATAACGAAAAGTCGGCTGCCGGTTTCACATAAGCCAGTTTAGTCAATCCGAATTCATCGATGGTGATTTCGGTGATGGTGCCGACCAAAATGCCTTTCGGGAAAATGCCGCCGAGTCCGCTGGATATGACCTGGTCGCCTTCCTTCAATTCGACATTGGCATCAATCCGCTTGAGCAGCAATTCACGGCGCTCCGCGTCATAGCCTTCGATCAAACCGAAAACATCTTTCTTCCCGCCAACGACCATCGCCGATACGCGGTAGTTCGGATTGAGTGTGGAAATCAATTCGACCGTAGAAGTTGTCGGAGTCGTCAATGTCACTTTGCCGATCAGGCCTGACGCAGTCATGACCGCCATATTCTCTGCCACTCCTTGGTTGGAGCCGCGGTTGAGGATGATTTTCTCTTCCCATTGATCCGGGTTCCGTGCAATAACGGTGGCCTGGATCGGGTTGTAATCGCGCAGGTCTTCTTCTTTCCCTACGAGTTGTTTCAATTCTGCGTTTTCAGAACGCAAGTCTTTGACTTCAGCCTGCACGCCCGCAAATTCTTCTAAGCGCGTTTTCAGATGCTGGTTTTCCTCAAATGTATTCAATAGTGAATCGACATTGTCAAAAATTCCAGTGACAAAATGAGCAGGGCGTGAAAATACCGACTGCCCGGCTCCTACAGCATCTTTTATGATTTGTTCCGGCAGCGACACATTGCCGCGGTCACGGAGCGAAAAAGAAATCAGTGCAACGAGCAGGATGACACCCAACAGCAGCAAAATCAGCCGCTTGTTCGTTAAAAGCTGTGGCATATTGCCATCCTCCTTATTTGATTGATAGTTGGCGGCGGAATTGGTCCATGTTCTCCAACGCTTTGCCGGTGCCAAGTGCGACACAGTCCAATGGATTTTCGGCAATAAAGACCGGCATGGACGTTTCATCTGAAATGACCCGGTCGAGGTTCTTAAGCAACGCTCCTCCACCTGTCAAGACGATGCCGTTTTCCATGACGTCCGCACTTAATTCAGGCGGCGTCTTTTCAAGCGTCGATTTGATGCCTGAGACAATCGCAGCAATCGATTCACTGAGGGCTTCCACAATTTCACCCGACGTGATCTGCAGCGTTTTCGGGAAACCGCTCAACAAATCGCGCCCGCGGATTTCCATGGAAAGGTCTTTTTCAGCCTCTTCCATAATACGGGCGGATCCGATACCCATTTTCAGTGCTTCAGCTGTCCGTTCACCGATCAGGACGTTATACGTCTTGCGGATATACTGGATGATTTCAGTGTCCAGTGCATCTCCGGCTACACGAATCGAGTCGCTTGAAACGACGCCGCCAAGTGAAATGACCGCTACTTCAGTCGTTCCGCCTCCAATATCGACGACCATACTGCCCATAGGTTCCCAAACTGGCAAATCCGCTCCAATCGCCGCTGCGAAAGGCTCTTCAATGGTATAGGCTTCACGCGCGCCGGCTGAACGGGCTGCGTTCAAAACCGCCCGCCGTTCAACGGAGGTAATCCCATAGGGAACACAGATCATAACGTTGCCGCTTTTCCATTTGCCGCCTGCCGCTTTCGCTGCTTCGACAAGATTATGCTTGATCATCGCCAAGGTCATATCGTAATCCGCAATGACGCCGTCACGCATCGGACGGATGGCGACAATCGACTCGGCTGTACGGCCCATCATGTTTTTTGCCTGGGTTCCGACAGCGACGATTTCTCCGGTATTTTTATTTTTAACGACAACGGAAGGTTCGCGAAGAACAATTCCCTTGCCTTTGATGTACACCAATGTATTTGCAGTACCTAAGTCAATTCCAACATCTTTTGAACCAAATCCAAGCACAGGTTTTCTTCCTTTCTGTAACAAGCCGGTATTTCGGCAATTGCGTTGACACAATACCACTCATTATAGACGAAAAGAAAAAAAATAAACAGTGCTACATGAACCCCTTTTCTTTCAGGGAAATGAATTGGTGGTCACCGATGATGACATGGTCCAGCAGTTCGATGCCGATGATGCTGCCGGCTTCGACGAGGCGCTTCGTGACATCGATGTCTTCAGGTGATGGCGCAGGATTGCCGGAAGGATGGTTATGGGCACAGACGATCGAAGCTGAAGAACGGCGGACCGCTTCACGGAAAATTTCACGGGGATGGACAATGGAGGCGTTCAGGCTGCCGACAAAAATGGTTTGGCGGTGCATGACCTGATTTTTGATGTTGAGGAACAAGACAACAAAATGCTCCTGTTTCAACGAAGTCATATCGGCCATTAAATAGGAAGCCGCATCTTTCGGGGAACGGATGGTGAATTTCGTATCGGTCTGCTTGGATGACAGCCGCCGGCCAAGTTCTACAGCCGCAAGCAGCTGGACAGCCTTTGCCCGGCCAATGCCATGGATCGCCACCATCTCTTCGATGGTGGCGTTTTTCATTTCCTGGATCTGTTCGAAATGGGTCAGCACCCGATTGGCCAAATGCAGCACCGACTCCTGCTTGCTGCCGGTGCGCAGCAGGATGGCAATCAGCTCTTGATTGGACAATGCCGATGCCCCTTGGTTGACCAGGCGTTCTCGGGGACGGTCCGCAATGTGGACGTCACGGATCATCAACGGCGCGTCGTTCAGCATCGGACACCGCTCCCTTCTAGCGAAATAAACCCAGCAGCTGCGAGTTTCTGCGTCAGTTCCGCAACCGGCAAGCCGACAACAGCGTTGTAATCTCCTTGAATGCCTTTGACGAACAAACCGGATACCGTTTGGATGCCATAAGCACCTGCTTTGTCGTAAGGGTCTTCGGTTTCAATATAGGCGTTGATCCAGGCTTCCGGCAATTCGAAGAACGTCACGTTGACGGCTTCATGGAAGGACTGCTCGCTATTACCTTTTACGACCGTCACCGCCGTAATGACTTCATGTGTGCGGCCGGATAATTTCTGAAGATAGCTCTTGGCCTGTTCTTTACTTTTCGGCTTCAATAGGATTTCACCATCCAGGACGACAATAGTATCAGAGCCGATGACCACAGCTTCTTGATGGGCACTTGCCACTTCCTGCGCTTTTTGAGCAGCACATGCCAATACGTAGCCAAGCGGCGTTTGGAAGTCCTGCGGATCGGGTTCGTCCTGGAGACTCGGGATAACTTGAAAATGAACGCCAAGCATACTAAGCAGTTCCTGGCGGCGCGGTGATTGTGAAGCTAGAATGACGGGGAAATCTGATTTGAATTTCATGGGGAAATCTCTCCTTTTTTCAAGAATCATACCATCCCTGACAGCACTCAACAAACCATCAAAAATGATTTTTGCCCTTCAGCAGGCGTTCAAAAATCATTTTTCAGTTAGTTTTTTCTTGAAAGCGCTGTATGCTGCCATCTAAAATTCACATTTGCTTTGTTCACGAACATCCGACAAAAGCTGTCGCAACAAGGTTTTTATGTCAAGCACAAAAATCTTTTAACATTATTCAAAATTAGCATTATTGGCACTTTTGTATAGCGATTCACTTCATTAAAAAGAGCTATTATAATGAAATTTGGCTTTTAATTTCTGAAAATTATTATTATGAAATAATTTTCACCAATTCTTTTAGCAAAGGAGCTGTCTTTTTTGAAGACAAAGCGCAAAGGTTTATTTCAGAAATCGCTGGATCGCATCGAGCTGATCGGCAACAAGCTGCCTCATCCGGTGACCTTGTTCGCCCTGCTCGCACTTGCCGTCCTTGTGATTTCCTCTATCATCTCGGCAATTGGCATTACCGTCGAACATCCGGGCCAGGAAGGCGAAATCATTGAAGTCAAGAACCTTCTGAATGCAGAAGGCATTCAATACATATTTGCCAGCATGGTCGATAATTTCATCGGATTCGCTCCGCTAGGCGTTGTCCTGGTCACCATGTTGGGTATCGGAATTGCGGAACGCACAGGACTCATCAGTGCTGTACTACGGGCTTTCGTCCTATCCGTTCCGAAATTCTTGATCACAGGAGGACTGGTATTCGCCGGAATCATGTCCAGTGTTGCTTCTGACGCCGGGTATGTGGTCCTTCCCCCACTTGGTGCTGTCATTTTCGCGGCGCTCGGACGCCATCCATTGGCCGGTCTTGCCGCAGCATTTGCCGGTGTATCCGCCGGATTCTCGGCAAACCTGCTGCTGTCTGCCACTGATGCCATGCTCGGTGAAATGACAATCGCGGCAGCAGCGATCATCGATCCGACTTATGCAGAAGGCATGAACATTGCCATGAACTATTACTTCATCATCGCTTCGGTCTTCCTGTTGACTATCGTCGGTGCAATTGTTACGGAAAAAGTGGTTGAACCGCGCCTTGGTGAATACAAAGGGCAATACCGTGAAGACTTGAACGGCTTGACAGCTGAAGAAAAGAAAGGCCTTTTATGGGCTGGGATTTCCGTATTGGTCGGAATTATCCTGACTGCCTTGTTGATCGTCCCAGAAAACGGCGTCTTGCGCGCTGAAGACGGCGGCATCGTCCAGTCACCATTTATGAGTTCATTGGTGCCGATCATTACGATCCTGTTCTTCATCCCTGGATTGTTCTACGGTATCGCCACCAAGAATATCCGCAGCGATAAAGACATCGCTGCGCATTTGACGGATACGATGGCTGCCATGGGCATGTTCATCGTCCTGGCTTTCACCGCCGGACAGTTCGTCGCCTATTTCACAGAATCAAATATTGGAATGGTGCTTGGCGTCTACGGGGCTGAAGCACTCGAAGCCGCTAATTTGACGGGCATCCCGTTGATCATTGGGTTTATCGTGGTCACTGGAATCATCAACCTGTTCATCGGTTCAGCTTCTGCGAAGTGGGCCATGATGGCGCCGGTCTTCGTTCCGATCATGATGCAGCTCGGCTACTCGCCTGAACTGACGCAGATGGCTTACCGCATCGCGGATTCATCGACGAACATCATCACGCCATTGATGACGTATTTCGCCATCATCATCGCTTTTGCCCAGAAATACGATAAGAAAATGGGCATCGGTACATTGATTTCGGTCATGTTCCCGTACTCCATCTTCTTCATGATCTTCTGGTCATTGATGCTGATCGTCTGGATGCTGTTCGGCCTTGATCTGGGTCCTGCATCACCAATTCTTTATTCAAAATAAAATAACAAAAAGCTCAAGGGAACATGTCCCTTGAGCTTTTTTTATAGCCAAAAATTCCAGTACCAAGCAAGCATGGCATCGCCCCAGAAATAGACGATGACTGCGGCCGCTGCAATCGAGGGGCCGAACGGAATCGGTGTCTTGCGCCCTTTATTCGTCACGCGCAGTTGAATAATGCCGACGATCGCACCGATGAACGATGCAAAGAACAAGGTCATCAAGGTGCCGGCTGTTCCGAGCACCAATCCGATAACGAAGAACAGCTTGATGTCCCCGCCCCCCATGCCGCCTTTGGAGACAACAGCGATCAGGAACAGCAATGAAAATCCAATGGCAGCGCCGAGCAGGCTATCCCACCACGGATCGAGCGGAATGGCAAAACGCAAGCCCAGCAGCACCACCGCAAACGGCAACAACACTTTATCCGGAATAAGCATATAAGCGATGTCCGACACGGTGATGATCACCAGCATTGAAACGAACAAGAGCGCTACGATCAGTTCCGGCGTAAACCCGAACACCAAGTACGACGCCACGAATAAAACAGCCGTAACCGCCTCCATCAGCGGATAGACCCAATGGATTTTCGAGCCGCACGTCCGGCATTGGCCTTTCAGAAACAGATACGAGAACACCGGCACCAGGTCGGGCGCGGTCAAACGGCGCTGGCAATTGGTGCAATGCGAAGGCGGGTACGCAATCGATTCCTTTTTCGGTACACGCAAGCCCACCACATTGAAAAACGACCCAAAGACGAGCCCGAACAGTGAAATGAAAACAGAATAAGTCAGTACCATAGAAACCCTCTTTGCTTTAGTTTATTTTTGGTGATATTTCATAAACAACTCCACTTTTCGGCAGGAGGCTTCGGTGTTTTGTTCTATTTCTTGCTAAAAAAACGGATGATGGATGCTTTTCGCGGGCGAAAAGCGAATGGAAGAGCGTTTGTTTGCGGAATACGGGTTTTATTTGCGGAATACGCCTGGTTGTTTGCGGAATGCTGAATTTGTTTGCAGAATAATACCGGTTGTTTGCAGAATCCGTCCCTTTGTTTGCAGAACGGTCTATACCTTCTGTAAAACGAAGCTTTTAACCCCAATTTATCAAAAAGAGAGAAATCACGATGATTTCCCTCTTGCCTGCATTACTGGTCTGACGCTTTTTCCTGTTCTTCTACATTCACTTCCACATTCACTTCATTTTGTGAACCGTCTGATGAAATTTGCGTTTCCACTTCTTCGTCGGTTGTTTTGTCGGGTATGACTAGGCTGGTGCCGTCATTTTGAGGCAGCGGATTTACTTTTTTCGCAGGTGCAGGGGAATCGACTTTCAATTGCGTCTCCGCAAGTTCAATGAGATCCGGACGGTAAAAGGCTGAGAATCCAACGGAAACGGTTAACGGTTCCCCTTCCTGCTCCGCTTTTGTCACTTCCGGTGTTGAAGTGAAATCAATTCCACCGACGACCATGATGCGCTCCATCGCTTCAATTTCCTTGATGAAAGTGATAATGCTCTTATAATCTGTGGCATTGAATTCCACTGTTGTGATGACTTCCTGAACATTTTCCATTCCTTCGACCGGCTGCAATAACGTTAATGGTGCTTCAGCGAAATTGACGGAAGTGACGAGTGTTTCGGACAGCAGCTCGGCTTGTTCAACCTGCAAGAGAATCAAATCCGTTAAAGGTTCAATGGTGACTTTATGCTGCAATTCACGTGTACTGATTTTTTCAGCTGGTGGTGCAGCTTCTTGCTGCGCCTGCAAAGACATCAGCACTTCGTTTTCCGAGGTCAGCAATTGTTCAGATTGCAAGCGAGCGTCTCTAGTTGGAACGTAGAGGGAAAAATAGGAATAAGCTGCACTCCCTATCAATAACAGTACCGCCAAGACCAGCATAGCTATTTCTTTCTGCCGCTTTGATAAACTGCTCATTGAACGTCACCCTCCCCTTCGGCAGGAACGGTTTCCGCTTCTTCTGCTGGAACTTCTTCGGCAGATGCATCTTCAATAGCCGGCACTTCCGTAACGGTTCCATCAGCATTGATAATTTCTTCTACTGCCGGCAAACGTTCATCTACATAAACCAAACTGTAAGTTGCCAAATAGCGTGGATTTTCAATAATTTTTTCTTCTGCTACTTCAGTGCCTTCTTCTGTTGTTTCCACCAATTCCAATTCTTGATTCGTCACCGAATCCAGCTTTGCGGAATCCAGCAACTCGGAAGCTTTTAATTGTGACAAGTAATATGCCGCTTCACGGGCTGTATCAAATTGAATCGTCAACGTAGCCAAGTTCGGCTTCACGAAGGAAAAGGAATCAAAGAATCCGCGCTCCGGCAATCTGGATACCAAATCACTAAGCAACGGCACCGTATCGAATTGGTAGCCTTCTGCCCAATCGACCGTCGCCTTTAATTGCTGCTCTTCGTTCAGTCCGACTGAAGCCGCGAGTTGCGTGCGGATCGCTTCGCTTTGAGCGGCGACTTGTGTATATTCAGCATCGATTGCTGCTTGTTGATTAGCCTGCGACTGTGCCAAAAAGAAAAAGGTCGCCCAGATGAAAACAGCCACCAATAAAATTCCAAACACCGCAAAAAGAAAAACAGGACGTTCCCTTTCCTTTTGCGGCAATAAATTAATATCAACTAACATGTTCACACCTCTTTCAGGGCTAAACCGATGGCACGGTTAAAACGTTCAGGAACGCTGTCGTTTAATTCGGTAGGAATGGGTTTCATAACAATCGGATAGACCGGAACGGAAAGCCGGCTTTCAAGCCGCGACTGAAGTTCCGGCCAATCGCCGAGGCCATTACAGACCACTTTCGTGATAGTGGCTTCACCCGCGTTCATGCTGTAGCGGTAAAAATTGATGAGCTTCTCGATTTCCGCTTCAATCTCTTCTATAAAAATATCCGGATTGAGTAATTCTTCTTCCGTGAGATTCAATTCGACCGGCCGCATGAACAAAGGGTAATGCTCGTGGAAAATGGACACCGTCATTTTTTTTGATTGCAGATCGATCATCATGATGTGCTCGTCTTCAATGAAATCATGCTGCACATGCGCCAGACGATATAAAGCGAGCGGCGTGATGTCTGCCACTGCGGCTTTCAGTTTCGCCTGATCCAGAACTTGTTCATAGGTATTGACGACAGATTCCTTGGAAGCGATGATGAGCACTTCTTTGTTACCGTTGTAAGGCACAACGTCAAAGACGGGATCTTCGAAGGGAAGATAAAGGGTCGAACCGATTTCGATAAAGAAATGGCCTTTCAGCTCATCGGTTTTGACGCCTTGGGGAAATGCCACTTTGCGGATGATAACGAATTCGTCAGGGGCGAGGAATCGGACTGACTTCTTAGAGAGACCCCACTGATTGACAGCCTCACCGAGTATCGATCCAAGCGCTTTTACGTCGACAATTTCGCCATCTCTGATAACGCCGGCAGGAAGAACCATCTCTTCCGCCAGGCTTATGTGAAGCGGTTCTGTGGATTTCAATTCCACGTACCGGATGGCATCTTCTTCTATAGTAATTGTCACGACGCGTGCTTTTTTCGATAAAAACGGTAAGGCCATTTTTTCAGCTCCTAGGGATTAGTAAAGAATTTAATTTGCTATAGCATTTATCGTATCATTACTACCTTTTTGTGTATCAGCATTAATGCCAGCAACTGTAGCACCTTTAAATTCAATTTCTTTACCGCCAGAAAATTCAAATGGACCTGCTGTTAAAGTCAAGGCCCCCGTCGTAGGTTTAGCTACATTACCGGAAGTAAGTTTACCTGATGTTTCTAAAAAGCCATCTTTTTTTAAATCTTCAATTGTAACTGAGGGTTCTTGTGCATTTTCAGTAAAATAGATTTGAGCAGCTGCAATAACATTCAACCCATCCGACTTAACCGCACTATAACGGCTATTCTCAATAATATTCCCAATCGCTGGAATAGCAATTGCAGCAATAATAGCGATGATTACGATAACGGCCAATAGCTCGATTAAGGTCATCCCTTTTTGTTCTTTTAACTTTCTTTGAACGAAATTTTTCATTCTTGTTCCCCCTGTTTTTGCTAAATTTTTAGTACTTCCTTCTTACTGCTTTATTATATCAAGTGGCTCTAATTATGCAATAGAGAAATATATAATTTTTAACATTTATTTGTATAGTTACTACTACATCGTGTCTACGTTATTAAACATTTCGAACATCGGAAGCATGATAGAAAGGACTATAGTCCCGACTAGAGCGGCAAGCAAGATAATCATCAATGGTTCAATCAATGCTTTTAACCGATCCGTCTCTGCATCCACTTCTTTTTCATAAAACTCCGCTACTTTAAGCAGCATGTGGTCGAGAGATCCTGTCTGTTCGCCGATGGAAATCATATGGGGAATCAATGGCGGAAATGCCCAATGGTCGCGCATCGGTTCGGTCAGTGAACCGCCCCTCTCCAAAGAGTCCCTGGACGCCAGTACCACTTTCGACATCACTTCATTGCCCACCACTTTTTCGACCATGGTCAACGCCTGAAGAATGGGTACAGAACTGGTGAATAACGAGCTCAAAGTACGCGTTAACCGTGCCAACGCCGATTTCTTAAAGATTTTTCCGAATATCGGCATGCGCAAAAGCATGGTGTCCAGGACGAGGCGCCCTTGCAGGCTTCGCTTCATCAGCCAATATGCACCGATAAGTGATAGAACAGCCAGCACGATCAAGTACCAATAGCTGATGGTCAAATCACTTAACTGCATGACGATTTGTGTCAACAACGGAAGTTCCCCTCCGAACCCCGCAAACATGTCCACGAACATTGGCACGATGGTCGCCAACAGAAAAATGACTACGCCGATTGCCAATACGCCGACGATTGCGGGATAAGACATGGCGGAAACCACTTTCTGGCGGGTTTGGTATGCTTTATCGTAATGATTGGCCAAGCGTTCCAGTGATTCGTCAATATTTCCGGACATCTCTCCCGCTTTGATCAAGTTGATAGTCAGCGGTTCGAAGATTTTCGGGTGCTTGGCCAGGCTGTCGGATAAGGTATTGCCTTTGCGCAATTCGTCTTCGACCATCGCCAAGGTCTTGGCCAACGCTTTTGATTCGACTTGTTGGGACAGAATTCGGATGGTATCGACGATTGTCACACCGGCGCGCATCAATGTGGAAAACTGGCGCAGGAACATGATGAACTGGTCCCGCTTCACCGGATTCCCGATGGTGATATCTTTTTGCAGCGCAGTGGTTTCAATTTCCCTCATATCGATGACTTTAATGCCGTCATCTCGAAGCTTGATGATGGCTTCCCTGCGGTTTCCGGCAGTGACGATGCCGGTTCTTATTTGTTTCGTATCGCGTCCTTCGTATTTAAAGCGCGCCATATTATCCTTCCCCTTTCAGATAAGGGTGGGCGATATGGCGGGCGATTTTCCCATTCGCCAAAAGCTCCTGGATAGATGAAGACATCATATGCATCCCCGCTGCGCGGTTCGTCAAAATGACGTTGGGGATTTGATGCACTTTTTCCGTACGGATTAAATTCGAAATCGCGGTATTGTTGATCATTATTTCTGTAGCAGACACCCGCCCTTTGCCGTCAGCTGTCGGCAGCAAGCGCTGTGAAACGACCGCTTTTAAGACTCCTGCTAATTGGGTGCGGATTTGGGATTGCTGGCCGGCCGGAAACACATCTATGATGCGCTCGATTGTCGAAGCGGCACTTGAGGTATGCAATGTCGCCATAACCAAATGGCCGGTTTCCGCTGCGGTGATGGCAGTTGTAATGGTTTCCAGATCCCGCATTTCCCCGACTAAAATAACATCGGGATCTTGCCGCAAAGCTGCGCGCAATCCATTTGCGAAGGAATGTGTGTCAGATCCGATTTCGCGTTGGTTGATGATGGAATTTCCGTGCCTATGCAAGTATTCAATCGGGTCTTCCAAGGTGATGATGTGTTTCGACATGTTGTCGTTGATGTGGCGGATCATGGATGCAAGCGTTGTCGATTTGCCGGATCCGGTTGGGCCAGTAACCAATATCAGGCCTTGTTGAGATTCTGAAAGCATCTTCAAAATATCCGGCATTTTGAGTTGATCGATTGTCGGAACACCTGTCGTAATCGTTCGGAAAGCATGGGAATCGGAGCCACGCTGATGGAACGTGTTGACCCGGAAACGGGCTACTCCCGGCAATGAATAGGAATAGTCCATTTCTCCTTTTTCCAGAAATTTATCAAAAGACCTTTCCGGAATCAGAAGTTTGCTGATTTCCCTTGTTTGCTCATAGCTGACGTTGTCTTTTCCGTAACGGCGCAATTCCCCGTTTAAACGGAAAACAGGAGGAATTCCAACGGTCAAATGAATATCAGAAGCATCTAAATTGATTGCGGCTGTTAAAATTTCATCTATATAAGTTGTCGGCATAGGCTTAGTCCATCATGGCAACGCGCAGAACTTCTTCTGTTGTCGTCATGCCCTCCTTCACTTTTAATAGGCCATCATCAATCAGGAAAATCGTCTTGTTTCTGATGGCGACTTCACGAATTTCGCCCGCTGTGCCGTTGCGGTTGATGATGTCCTTGATTTCTTCGTTAACGACCAGCACTTCATGGATGGCCATACGTCCCCGGTAGCCTGTCATATTGCATTGCGAGCAACCTTTGCCACGGGCGATCGTACCGATCGACAAGCCTCTTTTTTCAAAGATGTGTTTTTCGCGTTCGGTTGCTTGGTGGATTTCCCGGCAATCCCGGCAAACTTTCCGGATCAAGCGCTGAGCGACCACGGCGTTCAGTGAAGCAGTGACGAGAAAGGGTTCGATTCCCATGTCCATCAAGCGGGTGATTGAAGCGATTGAGTCGTTGGTGTGAATCGTGCTCAATACCAAATGTCCGGTAAGCGACGCACGGATGGAAATATCGGCCGTTTCTTTGTCGCGAATTTCTCCGACCATGACGATATCCGGATCTTGACGGAGAATCGAGCGAAGCCCTGCCGCAAACGTCAAGCCCACATTGGTATTCACTTGAATCTGGTTGATGCCTTCAAGCTGGTACTCTACCGGATCTTCAACAGTGATGATGTTGACTTCTTCGCTATTTAATTTATTCAAGGCTGCATACAGCGTCGAAGATTTCCCCGATCCCGTCGGACCTGATATTAAAATGATGCCATTCGGTTTATCGATTTCGCGCATAAAACGTTCCATGTTCAAGTCATTAAAGCCAAGCTTCGAAATATCGGTCAAGTTGGCACTCAGATCTAATATACGCATCACGATTTTTTCGCCGTAAACGGTCGGCAATGACGAAACACGCAAATCGATGGGGCGCATATCGACATTGGTCTTGATCCGTCCGTCCTGTGGAATTCGGCTTTCGGTGATATCGAGGTTCGCCAAAATTTTAATTCGTGCCGTGATCATCCCTTGCATGGCTTTCGGCAAAATGCGTTCAGTCCGCAGTGAACCGTCAATCCGATAACGAATCAAGACGCGGTTTTCCTGAGGATCCATATGAACATCACTGGCTTTCAGTGAAACGGCATTCGACAGGATTTGGCTGACCAGGCGGACGATGGGGGCATCCAAGTCGCCCATATCCTCCTGTTGGTCCTGTTTGGTTTCAGGCAATTCGCCGATCAGATCATCGAATGATTCTTCATCGTAGTATTTGGATATTGCTTTTAAAACATCTTCTTTTGAAGCGATTGCCGGCTGGATCTGAAATCCTGTCATTAAACGGAGATCATCGATGACGATGTAATCCATCGGATTGGTCATCGCCAGAAATAATTTATCGCCTTCAATTTTCAACGGAACCAGCTGATTCCGTTTTGCCATTTCTTTCGGCACCATATTGAACAAGTTTTTATCGAAAGGATAGCGGAATAGGGAAACGTGCGGAATGCCCAACTGCACTTCAAGCGTCTCGATCAATTGCTGTTCAGTGATCAAGCCTCGCTGCAAGAGAGCATCCCCAATTCGCTGTTCCGCTGTTTTCGTCTGTAAAGCTTCATTTAAATCATCTTGCGTTAATAAGCCATGTTCGACCAGGATATCCCCCAGTCGCTTCCGTATTTTAGCCACTCTTTTTCCTCCTTAAAACCGATTAAGGGTTAACCAAATTCCCGCCCTTGTCGTATACAGGTTCACTCGACTTGGCATCCCCATCTGTTCCAGGGTTCTCGGTATTTTTTTCGTTGCCTTTAGGATCCTGATTGTTTTCGGAATTGCCAGTTGAACTGCCATCTTCAGCTGCTTGACCATCAGCGCTTTCACCGGATGAATTTGCCGACACTTGCCCGCCTTCCGTAAGCCCTTCTTCCGTTTCACCGCCTGGAGTTTCACTTCCGTCCGTGCCTGGCACACTTTCTACTGGAATTGGTTCGGTTTCCAACGGATAAATTTCCACACGGTTGACTGGAGGATAAAAATCTGTTGAAATCGACTCGATTTCCAACTCATTTCCGTCCGAAAGTACGGAGCGATTGACGCGAATCCGCATTCCTTCACTGCCTTTTTCATCTACCGCTTTTCCTGCAGTCACAAAAGCACTGTATTGCTTAATCAAACGGGGTTCAACAGTTTCTTTGCCGCTGGTCTGAAGCGCATAGTCATAGACCAACGGAAACCCACTCAATGAAGCAATTAACGAATCTCCCGCAAGCTCTGTGTTTAATGTAAATGAACTGGCATTTGGATTTGTGAAGACCAAATCTACTCCAAGAGACTGGTTAATGGTTGCTTCTTGTCCGGCCGGAATATTTTTGGGAATTGAAGTTCCAATACTGCGTTCATCAACCGTGAAGTTTGTTTCAAGCACAGCTGCATAGATGGCTGATGCTATTTTTGTCAGTTCTTTATCAGTGGCTCTCGTCGTCGGAAGCTGACTTAAGAACTCCAAGAATGAAAATTTCGCGCCAGGAGCAATTTGAATTTCATCAATTGCTGAAATTACAGCCGCCGCCCCTTCGCCAGTCGAACCTTGTGGAAACGCAACTTCAGAAACTGTTTCACGATCTACAGCGAGTGAATCGTCACTGATTGTCACATGCGTTTGTGCAAGCCCTGATTCAAGTGCCTGCTCCAGCTTCATGGTGATGCGTTCCACTTCTATATTGGAAAATTCAGCCGCATGGAAGTTGGCAACTAAAAACTTTTTTGTCGTTTGTTCTTGAAGATCAAACACAAAAGTATTTTGAACACCCGTTTGAGCGCGGGCAGCTGTTTCTTCTAATAAAATATTGGCATTATTGAGTGGATACTTCGCTGTTGCATCCTGGTAAGTCACCAATAATTCAGAGGAAGCACGAAAAGATTCAGCTGTGTCCGAAAATTGAGCCATGGCACTGGCAACATCCATATTTGAAACATTCGTCGTTCCGATATACGTATGGTCTCCAAATTTATCGGCCGGAAAAATCCATTTATCCACCACGGCCGCTCCTGCATTGGCGACTCCAAAAAACAGTAGTGCAGATCCCATAATTGCTGCAAAGGTCATTCCAAAAACTTTATTATTCAACTTTCTGTTCCTCCCTAACGACTGGTATCGGCTTCATGCCATATGTTTTATCGGCTGCAGGTTCCTGGAACCGTTTATTCGTCAACACGGTTGAGCTTGGCTGCACGCGGCTTTTGCTGTTTCTCCGCTCTTCAAGCAATTGCTGATTTTTGATTTGTTCTTTCTCGAGCACTTTCATATAGATTATTGTTGCAATTAAGGCCACCGCCATCATTCCTAATAAGGACTGGTATAACGGAAATGTCGTCTGCATGAATACACCAACTGCCGCAGCCAAGATGCCGCTTCCAAGAAGAATCATGAACTTCTTTTTGCTACTGCTCTTTCCTATGAAGTAAACAAGCGCCATAGCAATAGCAGCTACCATAATGAAGATAAGTATACGGATCATTTAAACTCCTCCTGTAAAATTATGCGCTGATAAGAATATTTTATTTGCCATTCCCTTGAAATTGTAAATTTAAGTAATAGAAACAGTTAAAGTATCCCATCTGATATAGCTATAATACAAGATAAATGGTATAAATAATAGCGAATAATAAAAATAAATTTCATTACTAATATACTATTTTAGATATAAAAATTTCCATTAATAATCTAGTCAGTTCAAAAAGAAAATGGTATATATAACAGTACAGTTAATTTTTATTAAATGTATCTATAACTTTAGACATAAGCGGGTGATTTTTTTATGTGGTATTTGACGAAGAACGAAAGAGGTTTCACATTGGTAGAGGTGTTGGCTTCACTGGTCATACTTTCGATTGTATTAATGAGTTTTATGGCGGTATTTGCGAATACAAATCGTTTAGCGGTAAGCAATAGTGAAAAGTTGGTTGTCATTAATTTAGCAGATGCTTATCTAGAAAGGGTTAAGGCCAACCCTTCTGAATTTATTTCCCCTTTTCCCCCTACCAAAGTAAATGAAAGCAAAGGAAAAGCATTAAATTCATTTGAAATGAATAATAAGAAATACAAAGTAACTATTAAAGTAACTCAAACAGCGGATGAATATAATAAGTTTACACTCTTAAACATCGTGGTCACAGTAAACTCCGAAAGTTCAAAACATAAAAGTTCTGTGGAAGGATACATTCCATATGAATAAGGGCTTAAAAATTATTAAAGATCACAAAGGAGTTACCTTGGTAGAATTGCTTGCTACCATAATCATCGTAGGTATTGTTGGAGCCCTCGCGTTCTCCGTTCTTTTTCAAGGCTATTCAAATTATCAAAGAATAAAAGTCGAATCAGAACTTAGAGATGAAGCGGATTTAATCATGGCAAGTATGGTAAAAGATCTCTTTGTGTTAAAAAAATCTCAAATAAGCTTAAAAAACCAATGTACTTCCGGAGTTAACAATTCTTTTATTGAAGTAAAAAAACCAGGAGCTGTGGCAGGAACTACAGAAATATACAAAACTGGATTTGAAAACGGCAAAGTCATAGTAAAGGATAAGGAAGTCAGTTTTTATAATAATATTAAACTTCTAAAAAATGATTGTACTGCCCTCTCTCCAACAGTAATTAAGAAGAAAGAGGATACAAATGCCTATACTATCATTTTTACGCTTGAGACAATGAAAGACAAAACGATGCATTCAATGAAATTTGAAAATACGATAACTATAATTGATGATTCCAGGGAGGTTCGAGATGAATAAACTAATTGTTAATGAAAAAGGATATTCCCTGCTGCTTACATTAATGTTAGTTCTATTGTTTAGCATTCTCGGAGCCAGTTTAATGGCAATGACCTTTAATGGTGCTCAAAAAAATGTAACAAGAGAGCATATAGTTCAGTCTGAAGATTTGGCTACTAAGGGAATAGAAAGAATCGAAAAAGAAGTCTCAGCCAAATTAAAAATATTTCCAGCTAGCTATACAAACGGAATGACAAACTCTCAATTTGAAAGCCACTTCAATAATGTAATACTCGGCTTCAGATGCTCTACCGGCAAAGAAATAACATTGGCTGATGAAACAGGTGATGGCAAATTCAGAACTTGTATTGATCAAGTAAAAGAAATATCAGATGGAAGCGGTAGTAAGACTAGGAAAGAGTTAGTTTTTAAAAGCACCGGCTATAAGGGCAAACAAGAATCCACTGTATATGAAACACTAGAAATGGGTGCTGATGATATACAAAAAGTGCTTAATTATACTGTATCTACATTGAAACGCGGTGAAGATGGAGGAAACCTTTTACTTAATGGTGGCTCTGAAATTACAGGTGATATGAATATTGCAGGGAATATTTTCTCCACTAACAATGGACATGGGGATGGAGGATGGCTTCAAAGTGTTTTGCCACGCTCACTTAAAACTATGGACAGTGAAAATAATTTAGTGAACAGCAAGCTTAATTTGGGTGGAAAAGCTTATAATTTTAAAGACTATTTCGACAGAACCTATGCACAGCATATCACTGGAGATTTTTCTAACAGAAACTATGATGAATTGAGTAGAGAGAATACTAAAAATATATTTGCTACTAACTATGCCCCTTCCATCCAATATGAATCCGAAAAAATAAAACCTGTAAACTTTACCGAAGAATTTAATATTGATAGAAGCTCCTATTCCAGAATATCCGCAAGCATAGCCTATACTTCAGATCAGAATATTAAAAGTTCGACCAGTTATAATGAAAATTTAACCATTAGAGGAAACAACACTGATATAAAATTTGATAAGAATATTTATGTGAATAAAAATTTTACGATTGGAAATTCTTCTAATACTACCTTTGAAAATGTTTCAATTGATGGAAAAAGAATTTATGTAAATGGCGACGTAAATATTAACAAAGTGAATCTTCAAGCAAATTTCACTATGTTTGTAAAAGGAAAAGTATCTATTCAATATGTAACAGTGTCTGGCATAAAAGAAAATACCAGTACCAATCCTCGAGGTTCCTTAATAGTATTTGCAGATGGAAACTTTATTTTATCCAACTTATCTGAATTTCAAGATACTCCAAGCACTGTTAACGGGTTCTTTTATTCTACCGGTACTATGGAAATGTATGGTTTTGGCTCCAATACGAAAATTATCGGAGGAGTAGCTGCAAATAATATCGTTTTGAATGCAATGCGTGGAAAATCAAAAGCCAACCTTTCTGAGTGGGAAAAAACAGCTCAAACGGGCACCAAAGAAGAATGTCGTTTTGGTTTTAGATCGCCCGGAAATGAGTGGCGTTATGAAAGCTTCTTATACTGGTGCAGAGATGTTCCCGATATAACAACAATTGTAAAACCATATCAAAAAATAAATAATCATTATTATGAAACAAGAGAAAACCAAGAAAATGCCGCTTCGCGTCTTCAAATAATTTACGATCATGAGTTATTGGATACCTTTAGAAACACAATTGATTACACAAGCAGTGTCATCATGCCGCAAAATATAATCGATCCAATAAAAAAAGGTCGAAGTCTTGGTCCGGATTAACATTAAATTCTTTATTATTACAGAAAAAAGACGGAAGTTTATCCCGTCTTTTTTCTGTGCTCTATTTCACATACGCCGCAACCTTATTCCGTCCCGCCTGTTTCGCTCCAATATACAACGCCCTATCGGCATTCCGGATCAGCGACATGCCTTCATCGCTGTCGTCCGGTGCAGTGGATACGCCGATGCTTAAAGTGATGTGGACGATTTGTTGGCTACGGTCTTCCCCCAAGTCGTTTTCAATTACGAAGTCGTGCTTTTCGATGCGTTTGCGGAGGTTTTCTGCCAGCAGCACCGCTACATCTTTGCTGTAATTCGACAACAGGATGACAAATTCTTCGCCGCCGTAACGGGCGATGGTTCCTTCATCGCCGAATTCTTCTCTCAAAATATCAGCCAGCTGAATGAGGATGTCATTGCCGCTTTGGTGTCCGTAACGGTCGTTGATGCTCTTGAAATGATCGATGTCCATCATCACTAATGACAATTGCTCGAGACGGCCTTCATTCATTTCCTTAATGCAACTTTCCAGACTTTCGTCCAGATAGCGATAATTATATAACTTGGTCAATCCGCAGCGTTCACTTTTGGCAATGACTTTTTGCATATACCCTGCTTTTTCCACCGATACGGCGAAATAAGTACTGAGGATTTCCAAAATTTGAAGCTGGTGCTTGGCAAAAGCGTATTTCTTTTTAGAAGCTAAAATCAGTACACCCTCGGTTTTATTGTTTCGGGCAATCGGCGTGGCCATCAAACTCTCTGTATCTTCTGGCAGGTTGCCGGTGACATAATCCGCCCATTGGCTTTTTTCATCAAAGATGAACGAGTCGTTGGTGACGATGACATGTCCAGCAACTCCCCGATTATAAGGAAGTGACTCAATTTCACGGGGCTGCAATTGATTATTTTCATAAAGCCGCAACATTTGCTGTTGGCCATCACGGTAATCGACGATATAGGCATATTCAACTTTGAACATCTTGGCAACCTCTACAACAAATTGGTCAAGCACTTCATTCGCTTCCAGACGATCTGCAAGCTGATGGCCAATATCTCCAGCCCGTTTCAAGTCAATATTGACTTGTTCTGAGCTGGTGAACTTTTTCATGACCGCTGCCATAATGAAAAACGGCACACCCAGCAATACAAGCGCCGGAATTCCGATATGCGACTCAAACAAATACAAAGCGACCGCAAAAGGGAAAATCACAAACATCAAGGCAAAATCCCAAATGGCGTCGACCGAAAAGAATTTGCTCCGACCACCTGTCGTGTAGTCATATAAGTGATAAATGATTTGATTAATCAATACGGAAAGCACCTGGAATATCAAGCCATACAAAATGACATGCGACATTTCCAATGTTCCGATTTGGCCGCCTGCCCCTATGAAAGCCAATCCTGCTATTAATGAGACAAAGAAAAACATCAGCGAGTTGAAAGGAATCCGCACCGATTGTTCTTCATTGGTTCGAATACGGTACAGCACAATCAACATGCTCAATTGGGATACCAGCATTTCGATAAAAAGTCCATATTTCAGAAACAGCGCCACTGTTACCCATTGCACCAAAAATGTCGAGGCTCCATTGATGTTCATCGGCATCAAACTCATCAAAATAAAAAACAGAATGTACGCCATTAAGTTCCACGGATCTGCTACAGATGGCGGGAAGAAACGGTAAACAATCACTAAGCCTGCCGGAACTATCAATGCCCATAGGCACCATAAAACGATTTTCCGGTTAAATTTCTCCCCCATGACATCTTTCCTTTCTGAAACGAATTAGTGAGGTATAGATCAGGGTATGATTTATTGATAATTCTTGAAAAAGACGTTCGCTGAGTTTCGAAGAAGTGTAAGAAGATGTAACGAACCTGTGACTATAGTCTTTTCTTTGTTGTGCGATACAGGTAATATATCACACATATTTGTAATTGTCTTTCTTTTACTGCAACTTTCCTTAAATAGTTCTGCAGCTGGCAATGCCCGTTCATTGTCAAAGTCCACAAAGGTGAAATGATTACTGATTGTCTCCAAATGGCGGAGTACGCTTCGATAATCTTTATCTTTGAAGATTCCCATGACGATATGGATAGGGTCATCCGGAAATGTGTCTCTTATGGTAGCAACCAAGGCTTCGGCACTCGCCTGATTATGGGCACCGTCAAAAATAACATCAGGAAATACTTCTTCAAAACGGTACGGCAAAGTAGCTGAAAAAAGCCCAAGCTCCGCTTTTTCCTCGCTAAATTCCAAGCCCAGCAGTTCCTTAGCGGCTTCCAACGCCAGTTGGGCATTTTTTTGTTGATGCGGCCCTTTCAGTTTCAGCGGTACATCAATTTGTCCAGCCGGTCGGATGACTTCTGCATGTAAACGGTCAGCTGTCTCCTGGATGATTTCCAGAGACTCAAGCGGCAGTTCCCCTATGACCACCGGCTTCCATTTCTTGATGATTCCTGCTTTATGGCGTGTAATTTCTTCTATAGTTTCTCCCAGAAAATTCGTGTGTTCAATGGAAATGGAAGGAATGATGGAAAGTTCGGGATTGATGACGTTCGTGCTGTCAAGCGCTCCTCCCATGCCTGCTTCAATGATGGCAAAATCAGGTGCCTGCTGCTGGAAAGCGATAAAGGCGGCCGCCGTCAAGAGTTCAAAATCCGTTAACGGCGTCTTTATTTTGCTTAACCGCTCCATCACTTGCTCAAGTTCCACTGGGTTGATCGGCTCTCCATTCATTTGGATCTGGTCATGGATATCTTCAAGGCAAGGAGAAAAGAAATTCCCGACACTGTGGCCATGCGCCTGAAGGATTGCCGACAGGAATGTAGCTGTCGACCCTTTGCCGTTGGTGCCTGCCAGATGAATGAATCTGCCGTTTTTATGCGGGTTCCCCAATTCGTCCAATGCCCCTGTAATAGCTTCCAGACCGGGTTGAATCGAAGCATCTGTATGAATATTCCATTTATTTTTGTATTGTTCGAGTCCAATTATCATTTTGAAGCCTCTTTTCTGCGGTAAACATGATACACTTTTTGAGTATGATTATAGCACGAAGGTGGAATGGATATGACGAGTTGTTGGGTTATTTACAACGGAAGCTTAGTTTCCGATAAGTTTGCAGATCAGGCCAGACTTGTTGCTGAAGCAGCAGAACGTGCTGGCATCACTGTCAAGATTATGAAAAACTACGAAACTATTATGGATTTATCTGTTACTTTAAGTATACCTGATTTTGCAATTTTATTGGATAAAGATATATTGCTTGGATATTTTTTGAAGAGCCGCGGAGTCCCTGTTTATAACGACCCGGCTGTCATCGATTTATGTGATAATAAAGCTACACAATACGTCCAATTAGCTGCAAAAGGTTTGCCGATGCCACGGACCATCGTTGCGCCGAAAGTCTATCCGAATTTCTCCATACTGGAATCAGGCTATTTCGAAGGAGTCATTGACCGTCTCGGGCTGCCGATGATCATCAAGGAAGGGCACGGTTCGTTTGGCATGAAGGTCTACCTGATTGAAACCGAAGAACAATTCTATGAAAAAGTCGACAGCCTGCGGGGCATCGATTTTGTGTTTCAGGAATTTATCGCTTCCAGCCGGGGGCGAGATATCCGCGTCAACATTGTCGGCGGACGGATTGTAGCAGCCATGTACCGCCATTCGGAAACCGATTTCCGCGCCAACATCACCAATGGAGGTGTCGCTTCACCCGTAGAATTAACTGAGGCACAACAAGAGCTGGCCCTGTTAGCGGCTGAAGCAGTTGGTGCAACGTTTGCGGGTGTCGACCTGTTGTTCGGTGAAAATGACCAGCCCCTGGTTTGTGAAGTGAATGCCGCTGCCCATATCCGCAATATCCTTAATGTCACAGGAGTTAATGTTGCAGACGCCATGATCGCTTATATACTGGAGGACTTAGCATGAAACTTCTTTATGAAACTAAAGAGGCCAAACGCAATCACGGGTTTATTGAAGAGTTGCAGCGTTTTGATGATTTTGAGCTGATCCAATGGGACGACTGGAGCGAAGAAGGCTTGGCTATGCTTGTGGATAAGTTGCGCGGCGGCATCACTCTTTTCCGCGCACGGCGTCCGGAAGCGGCCCGTTTTCTTGAAGATCAAGGCATCCATTTAGCGAACCGCGCCGAAGTCAACCGCATCGCCAACGACAAATGGCAAAGCTATCAACTGCTTTTATTGCTCGGTGTTCCGGCGGTACCGACTTTCCGCGAAGCCATAGAGTTTCCATACGTCGTTAAAACCGTGGATGGCCACGGCGGCTCGGAGGTCTGGCTCGTTCCATCGGCTGAGGAAATTCCACCAGTCTCTTCCCCGCTGATTTTCCAGCCGGTTGTTGAACATGTGGCAGATGTTCGCGCCTATGTCATCGGCACAGAAGTAGTGGGTGCGGTTAAACGCAGTTCCACTGGTGACTTTAAAGCCAATTATTCACTTGGCGGCCATGCTGAGAAATACATCTTGAGTGCCACTCAAGAAAAAGACGTCTTGCGGATTGCCCGTGCCTTGAACAGCGATTATATCGGTATCGACTTTCTTTTGTTGGATGACGGCCGTCATCTGTTCAATGAAATTGAAGATCCCGTCGGCGCCCGCTCGTTCTACGAAACGCACGACGAAAATATCGCAGAACTATTAGTGGAGCATCTGCGGAAATTGGAAAAGCATGCACCGTTTCGGCAGGAAGATCGGCCGAAGTAGTTAGTGAGCTATTTTAAATCGCTTCGGTCGCTTTGGGCATGACTCACACGCTGAACCAGGAAAAGCACCTGTTTCATGGCTCCGTCTAGCCCGGGGACGCGCCGGCGCTAAGAGATTCAACAAATTCGAAGTGAGTATTTAGTTTCCACGTTTATATAACTAGTTTAGAGCTATGTAAGCTGAACTGAAGAATAACTTTTTTATTCCTTATGTTCTTTCTTCTAAGAATTCTTTAGCTGTTAACAAGTAAAAGATTATTTTACCTTCTTTAAATATTAGGATATGGAGCAAACTAGCGTAGACTCCAGCGGGATAGCGAAGTGCCGAAATCCACTTGGGCGCTAAGCACAAGTTAGTTCGGCGCAAGCCCGCAGGAAAGCGGAGCTAGTTTGCGGAATATCTCTAAGAAAACATAAAAACCGCTCTCCCATTTGGGAAAGCGGTTTTTTCATATCTTACAGGTTCTGCAATTCTTCAATGCGTTTTTCAACCGTTGCGTGTTTTTCCACGTAATCGGCTTGTTTTGCACGTTCTTCTGCAACAACGGCTTCAGGAGCTTTCGAAACAAAGCGTTCGTTCGACAATTTGCCGCTGACGAGCTTCACTTCTTTCGCCCATTTTTCCAGTTCTTTTTGCAGGCGCGCAAGTTCGGCATCAATATCGATCAGGCCTTCAAGCGGCATGAACAATTCAGCACCGGATACAACCGCTGACATCGATTTGTCTGGAGCTTCGATGCTTTGGCCGATCGTCAACGTTTCCGGGTTACAGAAACGTTCGATGTAGGCAGCGTTCGCTTCAAGCACTGCATGCGTGTCGGCGTCTTTCGCTGAAATCGTCAATGGCACTTTCTTGCTCATCGGCGACTGCACTTCTGCACGGATAGTCCGTACCGAACGAATCACGTCCATCAACAGCTTCATGCTTGAAGACTGGCTTTGGTCGGTCAAGGAATCGTCCACTGTCGGCCATGCTGCAATGGTGATCGATTCGCCTTCATGCGGCAAGTTCTGCCAGATTTCTTCTGTGATGAACGGCATGAACGGATGCAATAGGCGCATCGTGTTATCCAATACATAAGCAAGGACTGAACGCGTCATTTTCTTCGCTTCTTCGTCTTCACCGTATAATGGCAATTTCGACATCTCGATGTACCAATCACAGAAATCGTCCCAGATGAAGTTATAAAGCGAACGGCCTACTTCGCCGAATTCATAGCGTTCTGCAAGGTCCGTCACTTGTTCGATGGTTTCATTCAAACGAGTCAGGATCCATGAATCGGCTACGGATTTCTTGCCGGACAAATCGATTTGATCGTACGTCATGCCTTCCATGTTCATCAATGCAAAACGGGAAGCGTTCCAGATTTTATTGGCAAAGTTCCAAACCGACTCTACTTTGTCGTTCGAGTAGCGGAGATCCTGTCCTGGAGATGAAGCAGTAGCCAGGAAGTAACGCAGGGAATCCGCACCGTATTGAGAAATGACATCCATCGGATCAACGCCGTTGCCCAGTGATTTGGACATTTTACGTCCTTCCGCATCGCGTACAAGGCCGTGGATCAACACGTCTTTAAACGGTTTTTCACCTGTGAATTCAAGTGCCTGGAAAATCATCCGGGATACCCAGAAATTGATGATGTCATAGCCTGTAACCAGCGCGTCGGTCGGGTAATAGCGGCTAAGGTCATCGTTTTCTTTCGGCCAGCCGAGCGTTGAGAACGGCCATAATGCAGATGAGAACCAAGTATCCAAAACGTCTTCGTCCTGTGTCCAGTTTTCAGCATCCGCCGGCGCTTCGTGCCCTACATAAATTTCACCTGTTTCGTTATGGTACCAGGCTGGAATTTGATGTCCCCACCAAAGCTGGCGTGAAATACACCAGTCGCGGATGTTCTCCATCCAGTGCAGGTAGGTTTTCTCGAAACGGTCCGGTACAAAATTAACGCCCGTCTCGTTTTTCTGCGCTTCCACTGAAGCGGCAGCCAAAGGCTTCATGTCAACAAACCATTGTGTAGACAGATAAGGCTCAACAACTGCTCCACTGCGCTCTGAGTGTCCTACAGAATGCATATGTTCTTCGATTTTGAACAACACATCCAAATCCTGCAGGTCCTTGACGATCTGCTTGCGGCATTCGAAGCGGTCGAGCCCTTCGTATTTGCCTGCGTTTTCATTCATCGTACCGTCTTCGTGCATGATCAGCACACGTTCCAGGTTGTGGCGATTGCCGATTTCAAAGTCATTCGGGTCATGCGCTGGCGTAATTTTTACAGCGCCGCTTCCGAATTCCATGTCCACGTAATCGTCCGCAACGATTTCCATTTCACGGCCGATAATTGGCAGGATCACTTTTTTGCCGATCAAGTGCTGGTAGCGCTCATCTTTCGGGTGAACCGCAACCGCTGTATCGCCCAGCATCGTTTCCGGACGCGTCGTCGCGATTTCGATATGGCCGCTGCCATCTGCCAGCGGATAGCGCATATGGTAAAACGCACCTTGTACGTCTTTGTAGATAACTTCAATATCCGAAATAGCAGTTTTCGTCGCCGGATCCCAGTTGATAATGTATTTCCCACGGTAGATAAGTTTTTTCTCATAGAGTTTCACGAAAACTTCGCGCACCGCATCTGATAAACCGGCATCCAATGTAAACCGCTCACGGGAATAGTCAAGGCCAAGGCCTAGTTTTGCCCATTGCTCACGGATATGTCCCGCGTATTGGTCTTTCCATTTCCACGACTCTTCAAGAAATGCTTCACGGCCCAAATCATAGCGTGAACGCCCTTCTTCTTTCAATTTGCCTTCCACTTTCGCTTGTGTCGCAATGCCGGCGTGGTCCATTCCAGGCAGCCATAATGCGTCAAAGCCCTGCATGCGTTTCATGCGTGTCATGATGTCCTGCAATGTCGTGTCCCAGGCATGCCCTAAATGCAGCTTGCCGGTAACGTTCGGCGGGGGAATCACAATGGTATACGGTGTTTTGCCGCTTTCCGGTTTCGCTTCGAAGAATTTTTTGTCGACCCACCAATCGTAACGGCCTTTCTCAATGGATTGCGGATCGTACTTAGTAGACATTTGTTCAGTCATTGGAATTCCTCCTCTTATTTCTGATAGAACGCAAAAAACTCCTGTCGTCTGTAAAGGACGAAGGAGTTTTTCGCGGTACCACCTTTATACACAGGTCCACTTGCACACCTGGCTCTCAAGTTTCATAACGGATGTTAAGTCCGGTTCCCGCTACTCATTTCACGGCAACTGCTCCGAGGTGACATTCAAATATGGGTCCATGAAAGCCTCTCACCAATCGGCCTTCTCTCTGAAATGCACACACATTCTACTATCCTCATCAACGCATGAATATCTAATTACTCTTATTGTACTCAATATCCGGTTTTAGCGTCAAGTTTTTTTACAATGAATGCCACAAGCGGTGAGGCCACCAATAGAATAAAGAACAGCCGGAACAGCTGGAATCCGGTGATGAGTGCTACATCCCCTCCAACAGCGAGCGCGGTGATGGCCATTTCCGCTATGCCACCGGGTGCTGCACTTAGAAAGAAGTCGAGGAATATGTATTCAGGCAGCCAAGTAGCGAGAACCCTGGCAATTAATACGGTGAAGCTGATGAGCAGCACATTGTTCAGGACAATTGCAGCACCCAGCCGGAACGTCAGTTTGTCGCCGATTCCCTCCATCTGCAGGCCGAGATTCGCACCGATGCAGACCTGTGCAATAGCAATGAGCCAGTACGGCATATCAATCAGGACATCCCCCGACACGGCCTGGACAATCGCCATGGCCATAATGGGCGCCAACAGTTCAGCAGCTGGAAATCCAATTTTCTTCATAGCCCCATACAATAATAAACTGACAGTGAGCGCCAACAGGAACAAGCCTGCCGAGAATGTAAACAGCTGCTCTTTCACTTCGCCTGCTCCTCTGCCGTTCAGGAAAATCGTCAGGAACGGCACAATCGTCACCACCATGAAAATGCGGATGGTCTGCATCATCGTCACAACAGTAATATTCGCTGAAGGGATTTCTTCAGCCAAAACCACCATCTGCGCCAATCCACCTGGTATGGACCCAAGCAGGCTCGTTCCCAGGCTTTCATGGACCATCCGCTTGAACAGCAGACCGAGAGCAACCGACAAGGCCACGACCGAAACCGTCATGAACGCCATATAAGGCAAGTCCATCACCATCAATAACACCGCATCGCGTGTAAACGACGAACCGATCTGCACACCGAGCATCACCAGACCCGCTGTCCGCAAGAATCGAGGCCAGTAGAGGGGGATTTTGGTGAATTGATTGACGAGCAAAAGTGCGAACATCGGTCCCAGCAGCCAAGGCAGAAACATGCCGACCGCCTCGAATACCGCCCCTGCAGCAATCGCAATAACTGCCGTTACAATAAATGGCTTCACAGCCATCCCTCCTTTCCCAAGTGCCTTAGTTGTTTTCTATGGTACAGGAAACAAGGGCATCTGTGGAGTATGCAGGCTGGCGTTCGGTGTTCTTTCCAATAAAAAAACCGGGGCCTCTGAAAATTCCAGAAGCCTCGGCCTGTTTTTCTTTTATTAACGTGCCAGTTTAGCAAATACGGTATGGAATGCTTCAACGGTTTTCGCAATATGCTCTTCCGTATGGGCAGTCGATAGGAACATGCCTTCAAACTGGGACGGCGGCAGGAAGATGCCTTCTTCCGCCATCAAGCGGTAATAATCTGCGAACAACTCGGTGTCCGAAGTTTTTGCTGATTCAAAATCGACTACGTCTTCATTTGTGAAGAAGAAACCGATCATTGATCCTGCACGGTTCACGGTATGCGGGATGTTGTATTTCGTCGCCGCTTCACGGAATCCTTTTTCAAGCTGGTCGCCGCGTTCGATAAAGACGTCATAGCTTTCTTCCGTCAAACGGGACAGCGTTTCGTATCCTGCCCGCATTGCAAGCGGATTGCCCGACAACGTACCTGCCTGATAGATCGACCCGCTCGGTGCCACTTGTTGCATGATTTCACGCTTGCCGCCGAATGCCCCAACAGGCAACCCGCCGCCGATGACTTTGCCGAGGCACGTCATGTCCGGTGTAACGCCGAAATAGCCTTGTGCACAATTAAAGCCGACACGGAAACCGGTCATGACTTCATCAAAAATCAAAATCGTGCCATTTTCATGAGTCAAATTGCGAAGCTCTGTCAAAAAGCCTTCATTTGGCGGCACAACGCCCATATTGCCGGCAACCGGCTCGACAATGACTGCAGCCAAATCGTCGCCGAATTCCTGGAATGCCAAACGCACGCTTTCCAGATCGTTATATGGAACTGTAATGGTGTTTTTAGCGATCGATTCTGGAACTCCTGGAGAATCAGGCAATCCTAAAGTCGCAACGCCTGACCCGGCTTTGATCAACAGGCTATCGCCATGGCCGTGGTAGCAGCCTTCAAATTTCAGGATCTTGTCGCGGCCCGTGTAACCACGTGCCACACGCAATGCGCTCATCGTCGCTTCTGTTCCGGATGAAACCATGCGGACCATTTCGATGGAAGGAACACGTTCCATAACCAACTTCGCCATGGTATTTTCAAGTTCAGTCGGTGCACCGAATGAAGTTCCAAGCGCTGCCGTTTCCTGAATCGCCTTGACCACTTCCGGATGGGCATGGCCCAAAATCAGCGGTCCCCAAGACAGGACATAGTCAATATACGTATTGCCATCAATATCTGTGATGGTTGCTCCGCTGCCGGATTGCATGAATATCGGGTCCATGTTGACCGATTTAAACGCACGGACCGGGCTGTTGACGCCGCCCGGCATTAGTTTTTTTGCTTCAGTGAATGCTGCTAATGATTTTTCGTATGTCATTTAGTTCCCTCCAACCAGCGTGCCGCATCTTTTGCGTGATACGTCATCACGATATCCGCTCCTGCGCGTTTCATGCTGAGCAGTGTTTCCAAAACGATTTTTTCTTCATCGATCCAACCGTTTGCCGCTGCTGCTTTGACCATGGCGTATTCGCCTGAAACATTGTAAGCAACAATCGGGATATCAAAATTATCGCGTACTTCACGGATGATGTCCAAATAAGACAATGCCGGTTTGACAATCATGAAATCTGCGCCTTCCTGAATGTCGGAAGTAGCTTCACGCAATGCTTCCATACGGTTTGCGGGATCCATTTGGTATGTTTTGCGGTCTCCGAATTGAGGAGTACTGTGTGCTGCTTCACGGAAAGGTCCATAATACGCAGATGAATACTTGACGCCGTAAGACATGATCGGTGTGTTTTCAAAACCGGCTTGGTCCAGTCCATAACGGATCGCTGCAACAAAGCCGTCCATCATATTCGATGGCGCAATGATGTCAGCTCCCGCTTTTGCTTGAGACACGGCAGTGCGTGCCAACAAATCAAGTGATTCATCGTTCAGGATGACGCCATTTTCGATTACGCCGCAATGGCCATGATCGGTATATTGGCAAAGGCAAGTATCAGCGATAACCACCAATTCCGGATGGCGTTCTTTCGCAAAGCGGATCGCTTCCTGTGTAATGCCATGGTCGTGATAAGCTTGCGAACCGACAGCATCTTTTTCATTTGGCACACCGAACAAAATAACAGAAGGAATTCCAAGATCTACAACTTCGTCCAGTTCCTCGCCTAATTTATCCAATGAGTAATGGAAAACACCCGGCATTGAAGAAATTTCCTCTTTAATGTTCTCGCCTTCAACGACAAAAATCGGATAAATGAAATCCTCTTTATATAAGCTCGTTTCGCGGACCATTGAACGGATATTGGCAGATCCACGCAAACGGCGATGGCGATTAAAATTCAATTCTTTCATTTTGAAAAACTTCCTTTCGCTATTTCATTGATGACTTCCATATAAGTGTATTTCTTCGGAGTAAAATCGACTTTTCCGCCATTTGCCTCGATGGCCCCTTGTGTAACATGGCCAATGGCAGCGGTACGGATATTCGACCAGTCTCCTCCTGCCTGCCGGTAAGCCGACACAGCAGAAGGACTGGCGAATAGAATGATGACATCTTTCAGTTGCACTAACTTTTCCGCATTCTTCAAGTCCAGCACGGTATCATAAACCGTCCACTCGTCCACTTGCATATGCATCGAAGCAATCGTGTTTTTCGCTAAATTGCCTTTAATGAACAGGCATTTGACTTTGCCGGAAACCACCGGAAACTCCTGGATGAAATGGTCGGCACTAAAAACCCGCGGGATGAAATCAACGGTGTAGCCATGCTGCTGCAGCACAGCAGCCGTCTGGTCGCCGACAGCTGCAATTTTCGCGGTCACGTTTTCATCGAGCTGGCAAAATGCCTGTGCACTGGTGCGGCTCGTGAAAATCAGCCAGTCGTAGCCACCGAGGTCCGGCTTGTCCAACCGGCGGATCAAGGTGGTGACGAGCGGCACATAAAGCGTTTCCGCTCCTAGTGATTGTGCACGGCGAACCGCTTCCACCGGATTTCTCGAACCAGTGAAAACGATGGTTTCGCCTTGAAGCAAAAGATCTTTATCAGACATTGCTCTCAGCTTTAACGCGTTGAATCAAATCGTATCCGCCTTGTGCACTGATTTTCTCAGCCACTTCACGGCCTGCTTGGATCGGGTCACGGCTGATTGATGTTTCCTTGAATACCTGATCCGCTTCCGGTGAAGAAATCAATCCTGTAAATGTAATTTCTCCATCTTTCACTGTTCCATATCCTGCAATCGGCACTTGGCAGCTGCCATCCATGTCACGCAGGAATTTACGCTCTGCATTAACAGCCAAAGCTGTTTCTTCATGATTCAGTTTAGCCAGTTCCGCCAAAAGTTCTTTGTCGTCTTCGCGGCATTCAATTCCTAACGCGCCTTGTCCGATAGCTGGAAGGCATTCGTCGACTTCCAGGAATTCTGTAACCAAGTCATCTTTCCAGCCCATGCGTTTCAAGCCGGCTGCAGCCAAAATGATGGCATCAAAATCGCCAGCCTGCAATTTCGCAAGACGTGTATCGATGTTGCCTCGGATCCATTGGATATCAAGGTCTGGACGCAACAGCAAAAGCTGTGAACTGCGGCGCAAGCTGCTTGTCCCAACAACTGCTCCAACCGGAAGTTCCAATAATTTCACATGGCCGTTGGCGATGTATGCGTCGCGCGGATCTTCACGTTCCGGAATACAGCCGATAGTCAGGCTTTCCGGCAAGACAGAAGGCATATCCTTCATGCTGTGGACAGCAAAATCGATTTCTTTATTGAACAGCGCCTGTTCGATTTCTTTAACGAAAAGACCTTTGCCGCCGACTTTTGAGAGCATGACGTCGACAATGCGATCGCCTTTCGTAACGATTTCCTTGATTTCAAATTCAAAAGGCGCTCCCGCCGCTTTCATTTTTTCAATGAACTGGTTGGTTTGCGTCAATGCCAGCTTGCTTCTTCTTGAACCTACAATAATTTTTCTCAAATGAATCCTACCCTTCTTTAATACCAAAAATGAAATTCAGATAATCGGCTGCCTAAAAAGAAATTGATCAGCAGCAATAAAAATGCATACGTATGTGCCAGCGCGTAATTCATCCCATTCAATGAGCCTTTGCGGTGCCACCACAGCACAAAGCTGTAGACCACCAGCAAGATGAACGATCCGACAATCTTCATGTCGAAGATAGAAAATGCAGCAAGTGAAATAAATGCCCATTGCAGCCCGAGCACCAATGACACGAACAGCAGCGAAATCCCGACGAGAATCGAAATCGTCATAAATTGCTGTGTTTGGCTGAGTGACGGCAAGCTGCTCCATTGCTTTGTCCATTTTTTCTGCTTCAATAATCGGTAAAGGATCATGTGAAGCGCCGAAAAAACGAATGACAAGGAAAATGCCACATAGGATAAAATCGCGAAACTGATATGGATGAACAATAATTCCGAGACCAGCGATTCCCCGACAGGCGAACGCTCGATCTGGACCGGCGCGAAGGTGTGGATCGTCATGAAGATGAATCCAATGATGTTGATGAAGAATACAGCAAAATCAAAACGGTAGAAAATCCTCAATACGAGCGACAACGTCACCAGCAACCAGGCATAAAAATAAATGCCTTCGAATAAAGTCAGTATCGGAAATCGCTGAGTCTCAACGATATACAGCACCAGGAAGACCGTCTGCAGCACCCATACAATGCCGAGCAGCGTCATGGCTATCCGGCTGGCCCTTTTCTCTTTATATAAGTAATCTATAAAATAAAAAACAAGGCTGACAGCATATAGTATAACCATAGCTTCGTGCAGCCTTGCCATTGTTATATCAGCCATCCCATTCCCCTTCGTTTCCATAGTTAAAGGCGTTCCGTCTCTACATTTTAACATATAGATCCGAAAACGCCTCTTTAAGAAAGCTTAAAATGAATATTTGGGAGTTTCAGTTGCTTGTTGGGTTTCGAGAACGGCTTTTTCCGTTTTCTTTTGTGCAGCTTGCGACTGCTTTTCAATTTCTTTTTCAACGTCTTCTTCGATCCCGAAAATTTGCATGAATAATTCCAATTGTTCACGTGACTTAGGCGCTCCGCCCATTTCTTTCGCTTGCAGAATCGGATCTTTCAACAATTGATTGATAATCGATTTGGTGTGTTTGTTGAGAATTTTCTTTTCACGGTCAGTCAGATCCGGCATTTTGTTTTCAATGCTTGCCATGGTCTCAGCCTGTATGCCAAGCGCTTTTTGGCGCAGCGCAGAAATTACCGGAACAACGCCAAGCGTTGTCAGCCAGTCGTTGAACTGAAGTGCTTCCTGATCGATCATGGTCATGATTTGGCCAGCCGCGCGTTCACGTTCTGCCAAATTCGCTTCTACGATGCCTTGCATGTCATCAATGTCGTACAAGAAGACATTCGGCAAGTCGCCGATGCGTGGATCCATATCACGTGGAACTGCGATATCCACCATGAATAACGGTTTGCCTTTGCGTAGTTTTTCCACAAACTGCATCAATTCAAGATCGATGACAAAGTCAGTCGAGCCGGTTGATGAAATCAGAATGTCCGCTTCCAGCAATGCGCATTGCAATTGGTTCAACGGTTTTGCATTGCCGCCGAATTTGTCTGCCAACAGTTCCGCTTTCTCGAATGTACGGTTAATGACAGTGATACGGTCAGCTCCGCTCCCCTGCAAGTTCTTGATGGCCAATTCACCCATTTTTCCGGCACCTAAAATAACAACATGTTTGTTTTTAAGCGTACCAAAAATCTTCTTGCCGAGTTCAACTGCTGCATACGATACCGACACGGCATTTTCGCCGATGGCCGTTTCAGAATGCGCTCTTTTCGCCAATGTAACAGCTTGCTTGAACAATTGATTAAACACCGTACCTGTAGTGCCGTGCTCTTGGCCTGCAAGGAAACTGTTTTTTACTTGCCCAAGAATCTGTGTTTCACCCAATACCATTGAGTCGATGCCGGCTGTTACACGGAATAAGTGTTCAATTGCCTGATCTTGCTCATGGACAAATAAATACTGGGAAATGGCTTCTTGCGGCAAGCCAAAATAGTCAGCAAGAAATTGCTTCACATAATACTTCCCAGTGTGAAGCTGATCCACGACCGCATAGATTTCCGTCCGGTTACAAGTGGACACGATCACGTTCTCCAATATGCTTTTTTGTTCTTTTAACGCCTGCATCGCCTGTGGCAGCTCATTTTCAATAAATGAAAGCTTTTCGCGAATCTCCACGGGTGCAGAGCGATAATTCACCCCGACTACTAATGTATGCATGGGTACAAAACACCTTTCACGTTCATATTTCCTCTAGATTTAGTATACCACTTATCATCTTTAAAATGCCTTTGAATTTGTGAACAAGGCATGAATATAGTCCTTATTTATAATTATTATAAATTAATAGTAGCAAAGGTGTCTGACGTCTACAAGTATAACGCTCTTAGTCGGAATTACCTGTCAACTCAAACTATCGCGAGAGATGGATTCGCTTCAGGCGGGTGATTGAAGAGAAGTTAGGCAAAGGGAAATCTATGGAAGAAGGAGCTATTTCCAATAAAAAAAGCACAGCCCGGAGGCTGCGCTTGAATTTATTGCATTCTGCTTTCGATTTCTTTCCAGGCTTCGTCTTTGCCGAGACCGGTTTCAGACGAAAAAATGATCAATGGATCGGTTTTATCCATATCCAATGTGGTGCGCACAATTTTCTTGTGCTTGTCCCATTTGCCTTTTGGAATTTTATCCGCTTTGGTCGCGATAATGATGCATGGAATGCCGTAATGCTTCATGAAATCATACATCGCGATATCGTCTCTGCTTGGCGGATGGCGCAAGTCGACGATTTGGATCACAGCACGCAATGGTTCGCGGTCTGTGATGTACCTTTCAATCATCTTGCCCCATGCTTCCCGTTCGCTTTTTGATACTTTGGCATAGCCGTATCCGGGAACATCGACATAGAACAGCTTTTCTTCAATTTTATAGAAGTTCAAGGTCTGTGTCTTGCCGGGTTTAGATGAGATGCGCGCCATGCTTTTGCGCCCGATCATTTTGTTGATGAAAGACGATTTCCCGACGTTTGAACGTCCGGCTAAAGCGAATTCCGGTAAACCGTCTTCCGGATATTGATCCGGACGGACGGCACTGATGACTAGTTCTACATGATTAACTTTCATTCATTTTCTCCTTCTAAGGCAATTTCCAATGCCTCATCCGCTTGAGAAACCAGTTTAAAGGTCAACTCTTCACGGATTGTTTCTGGTATATCTTCCAGGTCACGCTCGTTATCAAGCGGCAAGATGATGGTTTTCAATCCAGCACGGTGCGCACTCAAGGTTTTTTCCTTGATTCCGCCGATTGGCAGAACGCGTCCGCGCAAGGTGATTTCACCCGTCATGCCGACTTCACGGCGGATCGGACGTTTCGTTAAAGCAGATACCAAAGCTGTCGCGATGGTAATCCCCGCTGAAGGGCCGTCTTTTGGAACAGCGCCTTCTGGAACGTGGATATGGATATCGTGCGATTCATGGAAATTCGGATCGATCCCCAGAGATTCAGCACGGGCACGGACAAACGACAATGCCGTTTGTGCAGATTCCTTCATGACGTCTCCCAGTTTACCGGTCAACTGCAATTTGCCTTTGCCGGCCGACAGCGAAACTTCGATTTGAAGTGTATCTCCGCCGACTGTGGTATAGGCAAGGCCAGTTGCCACGCCGATTTGGTTTTCCGTTTCAGCCATGCCGTAACGGAATTTGCGTTTTCCAAGGTACGATTCCACTTCTTCTGCGCCGACTTTCACTTGGTCTTTCTCTTTTGAGACAATTTGCTTGGTTACTTTGCGGCAGATTGAAGCGATTTGGCGTTCCAGTCCACGGACACCCGCTTCGCGCGTATAATAGCGGACGATATTAAGCAAGGCTTCGTCATCAAACTGCAACTGTTCTTCCGTCAAACCATGTTCTTTCAATTGCTTCGGCGCCAAATGGTTTTTAGCGATCATTTGTTTTTCGACTTCTGTGTAGCCCGCAATTGAAATGACTTCCATACGGTCACGCAGCGGTCCAGGAATTGATCCTAAATCATTGGCTGTCGCGATGAAAAGCACATTGGAAAGATCATACGTTTCTTCAATGTAATGGTCACTGAACGAATTATTCTGTTCTGGATCCAATACTTCCAGCATCGCCGAAGATGGATCGCCGCGGAAATCATTCGACATCTTATCGATTTCATCCAACAGGAAGACCGGGTTAACGGTTCCCGCTTTTTTCATTCCTTGTATGATACGGCCTGGCATCGCACCGACATACGTCCGGCGATGGCCTCGGATTTCCGATTCATCGCGGACGCCGCCAAGTGAAACGCGGACAAATTTGCGGTCCAGGGATTCGGCGATCGATTTCGCCAAGGACGTTTTCCCGACACCCGGAGGTCCGACCAGACAAAGAATTGGGCCACGCAATGAATTGGTCATCTGCTGGACAGCCAAGTATTCCAGTACGCGTTCTTTGACGCTTTCTAGTCCATCATGGTCACGGTCCAACACTTCTTCTGCGTATTTGATATCCAGACGATCATCTGTCGCTTCCGACCACGGAATCGTTACCAACCACTCGATATAATTGCGGATAATGCCGCTTTCTGCAGCTGCAGAAGGAAGTTTCTCGTAACGGTCCAGTTCTTTGAAAGCCACTTTTTGAGTAGATTCCGGCATTTTCGCTTCTTCGATCCGTTTTTTCAGATCGACCACTTCAGCTGATTTGCCGTCTTTGTCGCCAAGTTCCGTTTGGATCGCTTTCATCTGCTCGCGCAAATAAAATTCTTTTTGCGTCTGCTCCATCGCTTTTTTCACACGAAGGTTGATCCGTTTTTCCAGATCTACGACTTCCTGTTCACTATGGAGACGGGTAATCAAAAGCTCTAAGCGTTTGCTGATATCGAATGTTTCCAAAACTTCCTGCTTGGCAGCCACTTTCATCGAAAGATGGGAAGCGACCATATCCGCCAAGCGGCCAGGCTCTTCAATATCAGCAACGGTATTATACGTTTCTGTGCTGACTTTTTTCGAGCTCTTCGCGTAGTTCTCAAAATGCTCAAGCAACAAACGCATTAGGGCGTCTTGTTCTGCATCTCTTTCTGTTTCGTCCGGGAAAGAAGTCACTTCAACAATCGTGAAGTCCTCCCCTTCCTCGTAGTTCTTCATTTGTCCGCGTTCCAAACCTTCAACCAGTACACGGATTGTGCCATTCGGCAATTTCAGCATCTGCTTGACATATGCCAGCGTACCGATTTTGTGGAGATCGTCTTTCTCCGGCTGCTCTGTACTCATGTCTTTTTGAGTTGCCAAAAAGATGATGTTGTCATCCAGCAATGCCTGTTCCAATGCAGCCACCGAACGCTCACGGCCTACATCTATATGCAATACCATCGTCGGGAATACAAGAAGTCCGCGCAATGGCAGTAATGGCACACTTTTCGTCACTTTTTTCTTCGCCATCTGGGAAGTCACCTCCGGGAATATTTTCAACAAGAAACAATCGTAAGTAAGTTTTAAGGTTATAAGACATATCGCAGCCTTGACAGGTGCTTCCGCTTTTCTAATAAAAACGGGCCAACTCCGAAATGCGCGGATGCGCACGATCAGAGTCAGCCCGTATCATCCTTTTGATTGGTTCAACTGCCACTCAGTGAGACTTTTCCACTGCGTGAAGTTCCACTCATTTTACGCGGATGTTTTCTCATTATTGTCGTTGACGAATACGGAGCCATCTTCCAAAATCAGTTTAGGCTGTACGCTATCCGCAACAGTTTCTTTTGTGATGACACATTCAACGATGTCTTCACGTGAAGGCAGGTCAAACATCACTTCAAGCATGATATTCTCGATAATTGAACGAAGTCCACGGGCACCGGTTTTGCGTTCAATTGCCAATTTCGCAATTTCAACAAGTGCACCAGGCTCGAAAGTCAATTTAACGCCATCAAGTTCCATCATCTTCTGATATTGCTTGATCAATGCATTCTTCGGTTCAGTCAAGATTTCAACCAAAGCTTTTTCATCCAATTGCTCAAGGCTTGCCAATACAGGCAAACGGCCGATGAACTCTGGAATCAAACCAAATTTCAACAGATCTTCCGGAATCAATTGGCTAAGCAATGATTTCTCATCCAATTCTTCCTTGTTCGGATCTGCACCGAAACCGATGATTTTATTGCCGAGACGGCGTTTGATGATTTGGTCTACTCCATCGAAAGCACCGCCTACGATGAACAGAACGTTCGTCGTATCGATTTGGATGAATTCCTGATGTGGATGCTTGCGTCCGCCCTGAGGTGGAACACTTGCAGTGGTTCCTTCCAAAATCTTCAGAAGGGCCTGCTGTACGCCTTCACCGGAAACATCGCGTGTAATCGATGGGTTTTCGGATTTGCGTGCCACTTTGTCGATCTCATCAATATAGATGATTCCTTTTTCTGCGCGCTCCACATCATAGTCTGCAGCTTGGATCAGCTTTAGTAGAATGTTTTCTACGTCTTCTCCGACATAACCAGCTTCAGTCAATGAAGTTGCGTCTGCAATCGCAAACGGCACATTCAGAATACGGGCCAAAGTTTGTGCAAGCAAGGTTTTCCCGCTTCCTGTTGGTCCGATCAAGACAATATTAGATTTCGACAACTCGACATCATCGATTTTGCTGTTTGAGTTGACGCGTTTGTAGTGGTTATAAACTGCTACAGCCAACGATTTCTTCGCTTTTTCCTGGCCGATGACATAGCCATTTAAAATATCCAGAATTTCTTTTGGCTTAGGCACTTCTTTGAATTCTACTTCTTCGTCTGTACCAAGCTCTTCTTCTACGATTTCCGTACAAAGCTCAATACATTCGTCACAAATATAAACACCTGGTCCTGCGACCAGTTTACGAACTTGCTCCTGTGGTTTACCACAAAATGAACATTTTAAATGCTCTTTCTCGTCATTGAATTTGAACAATGTATTCACCCCTATTCAAGCCATTATCTTACAAGATTATCGTAATTGTAGCAACTAATTAGATTCACAGTCAATTTCTTGGCATCCTAAGTATAATTCCAGTGTTCTATGTAGTGGAAAACAAGGTGCGTCTCCGCACCTTGTTTCCTAATTCTTTATATGTTGCTTATGTGTTATTCAGCGATTTTAGCGTTGTCCACTAGGAACTCAACTGTGTTCTGCATGCGGATATCGTTCTCAAGCATTTCAGTTCCACCTAGAGCTGTTTTGATCTGTTCAATGTCCATGTTGAATTGACCAGCCATTTTTTCAAGCTCTTTGTCGATGTCTTCTGAAGTAACTTGCATGTTTTCAGCTTCAGCAATAGCTTCAAGTGTCAATGAAACGCGTACGCGTGTTTCAGCATCACCGTGCATTTGCTCACGAAGTGCAGCTTCGTCTTGCCCAGAGAACTGGAAGTATAATTCAAGGTTCATGCCTTGTTGAGTCAAACGTTGTTCGAAATCACTCATCATACGGTCCATTTCTGTGTGGATCATTGCATGAGGAATATCGATTGTTGCGTTTTCAGCAGCTTTTTGAACCAATTCGTCGCGAAGCGTTGCATCAGCAGCAGATTTCTTCTCAGCAATCAGGCTTTCTTTCATTTTCGTGCGAAGCGCTTCAAGGCTTTCCACTTCAGGGTCGATTTCTTTAGCGAACTCGTCGTTCAACTCTGGAAGTTCCTTGCCTTTAACTTCGTTTACTTTCACTTTGAATGTTGCAGCTTTGCCTGCAAGTTCAGCAGCGTGGTATTCTTCTGGGAAAGTGACTTCAACGTCTTTTTCTTCTCCAGCTTTAACGCCTACCAATTGCTCTTCAAATCCAGGGATGAAAGAGTTTGATCCGATTTCAAGGGAATAATCATTTCCTTGGCCGCCTTCAAAAGCTTCTCCATCAACAAATCCTTCGAAATCGATAACAGCTGTATCGCCTTCAACGATTGCTTCGTCTTCTTTAACAGTCAACTCAGCCATACGCTCCTGGTTTTCTTTCAACTGGTTTTCGATGTCTTCGTCAGTCACTTCAGTATCAGGTTTCGATGCTTCAAGACCTTTGTATTCGCCAAGCTCAACTTCTGGTTTTACAATCACTTTCGCTGTAAATACAAGAGGCTGGCCTTTTTCGATTGTTTCAATGTCGATTTCAGGACGGTCAACCGGGTTGATTCCTGCTTCTTCAACTGCATTCGCGTAAGCGTCAGGCAAGATGAAATCCAAAGCGTCCTGGTAAAGTGATTCTACGCCAAAACGTTTTTCGAACATTTGACGAGGCATTTTTCCTTTACGGAAACCTGGTACGTTAATTTCTTTAACAACTTTCTTAAACGCTTTATCAAGACCGGCGTTTACTTCTTCTGCAGGAACTTCAACTGTAAGAACCCCTGTGTTACCTTCTTGTTTTTCCCATTTTGCTGACATATTATAAGCCCTCCAAACATTTTCTACAAAGTCATTTTACGTTTTATACGAATTTTGACAACTTCAATATTATAGCACACATGCCGACAGGTTCAACTATTTCTACCCATTGCGCATTTCGAACCAAAGTTCGGCCTGCTGAATCAGCTCGAGCAGCTTTTCGTCTTCACTGAATGAAGTCATTCCGCTGAACAGCCCTTCTGTGTAATCCATATACCCCTGCGCCACGTCTTCTTCATTATAGTCATCCCAGATGAACGGATACAATAGATAAATATGCCGTTCAAACAGTTCTTTGACCATCTCTAGACGAGTCGGATCCTTCGCCAGCTCGTTGTCGATGATAGCGGTGATTTTCCGGATTCGGCTGTTGTTCACCGGATCCGGCAATTCATTGATGCTGAATGTGCCTTGGTAATGAAATTTTCGGACGGAAACTTCCGCATCGATCTTTTCCTGGAACAGCATGAATAATATGTATGTCTTCGTCAAGAGATCGGCTTCCGGATGTTCGATGATCGCAATCAGCTTCTTCTTCAAAGCCTGATAGGAAGTCGTCGGCAAATCCAGAATCAATTGCTCTTGTTCCGCAGGGTGAAGCGCCAAAAATGTATCGATGGCGTACTTCGAAGCATCCACTTTTTCAGATGCCGCATTTGCTGCAATGCGTTCGTTCAAGTCACGCAATTGCTGGAATTGTTCCAGCCGTTCTTCCGGCAACACTTTTTCTTCTATTAGAGCTTCAATCATTTTTTCCGCTTCTTCAAATTCGCGGACTTGCATCAAAATACTTATGTATAATTCCATCGTTTCCAGGTAATGAATCGGTCCGATCTTCAATAATTCACGGCACACTTCTAGCGCTTCCTGGAATTCCCCAAGCTCATAGAGGCAATAGGCATAACCGCCGAGGGCTGCTGCGTGTTCAGGTTCATATGACAAAACTTGATATAGACTGTCACGGGCATCTTCGTACTTTTCTTCTTTTAAATAGGTCATTCCTTCAGACAACAAACGTGTTACGGTCGTCGGAAAAACAATGACATTCCCCTTGCGCTTTAAATCGCGATATTTCTTCCGCATCCTACCACCTCTTTTGTATCTCATAATCATATCATATTCCCGTTAGAGCGAAAATAAAAACCTTATTGTTGGAATAATGATTGCCCATCACCACAAAGCTTTCTGTTCGCTGGTCAGTTCCAGAAATTTTGGAATCAGGGACAGGCCAATCGCAAACAGTACAATCATCATGCCGACTGTATAAATCAATGGTAAATCCAAAATTATTGCAAATGGCAAAGGCAAAAGAATCATCCAATTGATCAGCGTCATTCGTTGCCGAGATTTTGGTGTTGCATATTGACTGTCCTTGCAATTCGGACAGCGCATGGGGCCATGGATTTTCCAGGAGGCCATGATCGACTGCTTCCAAGTCCATTGAGTTCCGCACCTTTCACATACTGGCATAAAAAAACCTCCTTATAAGTATTACGTCTTAAGCAGGATTTAGTTTCACTCTCCTTAAAATTCACGCCAAAAGCGAATATAAAAAGCCATATAGAAGCCGGTAGTTCAGAGATGAAAAATCACCTGTTGCATGCACAAAGAAACCTCCCCGCCGTTCCATGAACGATGAGGAGGTTTCTTTCGTGTACTATGTACATTCCTATAATGTCCCAGGAGGGATTCGAACCCCCGACCGACGCCTTAGAAGGGCGTTGCTCTATCCAGCTGAGCTACTGAGACCAAAGCTTTCTTAGAGTCCAGACTGTGGCGCCTGCTGATGCGGGCGGCTTCGCTTTTCTAACGAAAGACAATTTTAATTATAGAAATGATTTGAATAAAAGTCAATGCTATTTTAAAAAAACATTAAAATTAATTTACAGGCATTTATTCTTGTTTATTCATCCATGTCGGCAGGCTTTCCTGCAACTTGCGCAAAGCATTTCCTCTGTGAGAGATCGCTGCTTTTTCATGAGGCTCAAGTTCAGCCATTGCTTTATCCTGTTCAGGCACGAAGAAAATCGGATCGTAGCCAAAACCATGATTGCCTCGGCGCTCATGAAGGATCATTCCTTCGCATGACCCCGAAAAGGTTTCGGTCTTCTGACCAGGAGCTGCGACAGCCAACACACACCGAAAACGCGCTGTACGCTCGCTGTCCGGCACGCCACTCAATTTCTCGAGCACTTTGTCGATATTTGCGTCATCGCTCTTAGCGAGGCCTGCATAGCGCGCTGAGTAGACCCCCGGTTCCCCGTTCAACGCGTCAATTTCCAATCCACTGTCATCTGATATAACCGGGATGCCAAGCGCATCCGCTACAGCTTCAGCTTTCAAAATAGCATTTTCTTCAAATGTCACGCCTGTTTCTTCCACGTCCATATCCTCTGCCACGTCCCGCAAAGTCAGCACTTCATAGCCGAGTGGAGACAGCATGGTTTCGAAATCTTTGGCTTTGCCTTTGTTTTGAGTTGCGATTACAATTTTTTTCATAGTTCTGCCGGCACCTTTTCACCAACACGCAAAGCGATTTCACCCAGTGCCTCACGCTGCATGGCAATCAATTGGCTGATTCCCACTTCTCCAAGATCCAATAACTCATTCAATTGGGCACGTGTGAAAGTGGATTCTTCGCCTGTTCCCTGCAATTCCACAAAATGGCCTGCACCGGTCATCACCAAGTTCATATCAACTTCCGCACTTGAATCTTCAACGTAATTCAAGTCAAGGATCGGCCCATTTTCAGCAGAAACGCCAACACTTGTCGCTGCAAGAAAATCCGTTACCGGGAATGCCGGCAATTCTAATTTGCTGATGGCCATTGTCATCGCGATAAAAGCGCCTGTAATGGATGCTGTGCGCGTTCCACCGTCTGCCTGGATCACGTCGCAGTCAATCCATAAAGTACGCTCACCCAGCTTCTCCAGGTCGACTACAGCACGCAATGCACGGCCAATTAGGCGTTGGATCTCCATTGTGCGTCCGCCAATTTTGCCGGCTGAAGCTTCGCGGCGGTTCCGGCTGTTGGTAGCGCGCGGCAACATGGAGTACTCAGCAGTAATCCAGCCTTTGCCTTGCCCGCGTAAAAAACCGGGTACTTTATCTTCAATCGTCGCTGTACAAATGACTTTTGTCTGTCCAACAGTAATCAGAACCGAACCTTCCGGATGAATCAAGTAGTCGACGTCCACTGATACGGGACGCAGTTCGTTTGTTTGTCTATTATCTATGCGTGTCATAAAAATCCTCCTCATATATGCTCAAATAGCTTACCATATTTCCCTGACAACAACAAAAACCTGACAGCCGGAAGCCATCAGGTTTTGGGAAAGCGAATCGAATGGATCAGCGGTTCCTCAATCCCCAGCCATTTCTGGATGATGGAACCGAAAATCTGTGTAGAGCCTGATGTATAAAAACGATGCACCGGCGGCTGCTTCCATTCTGCGAATTGATCTTTATAGCTCAAGTAACGTTCTACATCCTTTGCTGTCTCTTCTGCTGAAGACAACACATGGACCGTATCACCAAGAACTTCTTCAATAAAGCCCTGCAGCAACGGATAATGGGTACAGCCTAAAATGGCGGTATCGAATTCTTCATGGGCAATTGTCGCTAACGTATCCTGGACAATGCGGTGAGCGAATTCACCTTCGTATTCATCACTTTCAACCAAAGGAACGAAACGCGGGCATGCCAGCTGCACGACGTGGGAAGCAGAAACGAGAGACAAGATTGCTTTCTCGTAGGCTCCGCTTTGCACTGTCCCTAAAGTGCCCAAAACGGCAATGTTTTTTGTTGTTGATGATTTGATTGCAGCTCTGGCTCCAGGAAAGATTACACCGATTACAGGGATCGGCAAGTGTTTCTGAAGAGAATACAGCGCTGCTGCTGTTGCGGTATTGCAAGCGATGACCAGCATTTTTATATTCTTTTTCATCAATGCATTAGCCATTTGCCACGTATAGGTCCGTACTTCCGAAAGCGGACGCGGGCCATAAGGGCACCTGGCATTATCACCGATATAGTAAATTTGCTCATTCGGCAATAGTTTCATTATTTCCTTTGCGACGGTAAGTCCACCGACTCCTGAATCAATTACTCCGATTGGCGCATTCAACGTCATCGCCTCTATCCTATTTCATGTTTGTATGCAGTTTCTCAAGCAAAGCTGCAAATTGTTCCGCTTCGTCTACTGTGAAATCCGCTAATACCGTTTTCAAATATTCCTGGCGCTTTTGAATCACTTCTTCAATGACCCGCTCGCCTTCTTTTAATAATTTGATCCGCACGACACGGCGATCCTGTTCTTCACGGATACGGACAACGAGTTCGTTCTTTTCCATGCGATCGACCAGATCCGTCGTTGTGCTGAACGCTAAATACATCTTGTTCGACAAATCGCCGATGGTCATGTCGCCATGTTCAAACAGCCATTGCAATGCAACGAATTGAGGTGGTGTAATCGTATAGGAATTCAGAATCTCCCGGCCTTTTTGCTTAATGATCCCTGAAATGTAACGCAGTTCCTTTTCCATGAATGCGATACGTTCTGAATCATGGCTGATGCCTTGCTTGTCATCATTCATTAATAATTACAACTCCTTGAAAAACCATCTTCTTCTTATAGTGAAGGTTTTTTATTGATATAGCAAGAACTCACTTATTTTTTAACGGTCGCCAACTGTTCGGCACGCAGCAATTCGATGTCTTGCTCGGACCAAGGATGGCCTTTTCCAGTCTTTTTCGAAATCTGGACGATCGTCCCTCTCCCAGTGAAACATGTTTCCTCTTTTTCGTTGACCGTCCAATAATGGACATCTGCCGAAGAAGTTCCGACACGCGCGATTTTGACGTAGACACTCAATTTTTCATCAAAAAAGACTTGCTGCACAAAATCCACTTGCATATCCGCGACGACAGGAAATAATTCATTGCCAGCTTCCAACCAGCGCTGCATCAAACCCATCTCTTTCATGAATTCAATCCGTGCAAATTCAAAATAAGCGATCGGTACCGTATTGTTCACATGACCGAACATATCGGTTTCAGAAAACCGCACTTGCACCGGAGCGGAAAAGGAAAATTCCCGGCTCCACTCATTGAAATTCTCAATATAATTTGCTTTCATCGAAAAAACCTCCACTGGCTCAACTTCTTCATTTTCCTAGTATATCAAAAACTTGAGAAAAGAGCAGGCATTTTCTAAACAGGACAAAATAAAAACCCCGCCGCAGCGGGGTTTTAGTGGATACTAGTCAACCATTCTGTCGCTTCCGAAGAAGTTCCGGAACATTTGAACAGTCGTGTCGCGGTTCAACGCTGCGATTGAAGTTGTCAAAGGAATTCCTTTTGGACAAGACTCCACACAGTTTTGAGAGTTACCGCAGCTTGCAAGTCCGCCTTCACCCATGATCGCATTCAAACGTGCATCGCGGTTCATAGAACCAGTTGGATGCGCGTTCATCAAGCGAACTTGTGAAAGTGGGGCAGCTCCGATGAAATCAGATTTATCGTTGACGTTCGGGCATGCTTCAAGACATACGCCGCAAGTCATACATTTAGACAATTCGTAAGCCCATTGGCGCTTGCGCTCAGGCATACGTGGTCCGTCTCCAAGGTCATGCGTACCATCAATCGGCACCCATGCTTTAACTTTCTTCAACGAATCGAACATCCGGCTGCGGTCAATGACAAGGTCACGGACAACAGGGAATGTCTTCATCGGCTGAAGGCGGATTGGCTGTTCCAATTGGTCAACTAAAGCAGTACACGATTGACGCGCTTTGCCATTGATGACCATCGAACATGCTCCACAAACCTCTTCCAGACAGTTCATGTCCCAGTTTACAGGAGTGGTTTTCTTCCCTTCCATGTTGACAGGGTTACGGCGAATTTCCATCAATGCCGAGATGACATTCATATTCGCTTTATATGGCAATTCGAACTTTTCCCAATACGAATTCTCATCCGTAGAGTTTCGGCGTTCGATTTCAAATATAACCGTCTTTGCTGCTTCACCCATGGTAAATTAGCTCCCTTCTAGATTATGCTTTTGCTGAGTAATCACGTTTGCGCGGTGGAATCAACGATGTATCGACTTCTTCATAGTGGAAGATAGGTGCATCATTGCCATTAAATTTAGCCATAGTCGTTTTAAGGAATTCTTCGTCATTACGATCCGGGAATTCCGGTTTGTAGTGAGCTCCGCGGCTTTCGTTACGGTTAAGCGCTCCGATTGTGATCACTCGTGCTAAATGTAGCATATTTCGCAACTGGCGTGTAAACATTGCGCCTTGGTTGCTCCAAAGCTGTGTATCAGTAATATTGATATGGTTGAAACGTTCAAGCAGTTCCTGGAGTTTTTCATCCGTCTTCTGCAAACGATCATTGTAGCGTACTACTGTTACATTGTCCGTCATCCATTCGCCAAGCTCTTTGTGGAGGACATAAGCGTTTTCTGTGCCGTTCAATGCAAGGATTTCTTCCCATTTGCGCTGCTCTTCTGCTTCGTATTTTTCATAAATAGCCGAAGGAAGATCTTCTGCCAACACATCAAGGCCATTTACATATTCAATAGCGTTTGGTCCTGCGACCATACCGCCGTAAATCGCTGAAAGCAATGAGTTCGCACCTAGACGGTTACCGCCGTGTTGAGAATAATCACATTCACCCGCTGCCAAAACGCCAGGGATGCTTGTCATTTGGTGGTCATCGACCCATAATCCACCCATTGAATAATGGACAGCCGGGAAGATTTTCATTGGTACTTTGCGAGGGTCATCACCAGTGAATTTCTCGTAGATCTCAATGATGCCGCCTAGTTTGATATCAAGCTCTTTAGGATCTTTGTGTGAAAGATCCAGGTAGACCATGTTCTCGCCATTAATGCCGAGTTTTTGGTTGACGCAGACATCGAAGATTTCACGTGTTGCAATATCACGTGGAACCAGGTTTCCGTAAGCTGGATATTTTTCTTCAAGGAAATACCAAGGCTTGCCGTCCTTGTATGTCCAAATACGTCCGCCTTCCCCACGAGCTGATTCTGACATTAAGCGCAGTTTATCGTCTCCTGGAATCGCTGTCGGGTGAATTTGGATAAATTCGCCGTTTGCGTAGTATGCACCTTGCTGATAGACGATAGAAGCCGCTGAACCTGTATTGATGACAGAGTTCGTCGATTTCCCGAAAATGATCCCCGGTCCGCCAGTTGCCATGATGATAGCATCTGCACGGAACGATTTGATTTCCATAGTCGTCATATTTTGAGCTGTGATCCCTTTGCCGACGCCTTGCTCGTCAAGAACAAGACCCAGGAATTCCCAGCCTTCGTATTTCGTGATCAGTCCGCTCACTTCGTAGCGGCGAACTTGCTCGTCCAATGCGTATAGCAATTGCTGGCCAGTTGTTGCACCGGCAAATGCTGTTCTGTGGTACATCGTTCCACCAAAGCGGCGGAAGTCCAAAAGGCCTTCCGGCGTACGGTTGAACATAACGCCCATGCGGTCAAACATCCGGATAATTCCAGGTGCTGCATCCGCCATTGCTTTTACGGGACGCTGATTCGCAAGGAAGTCGCCTCCGTATACAGTATCATCAAAGTGAATATCCGGGGAATCCCCTTCACCTTTTGTATTAACCGCTCCGTTGATCCCGCCTTGCGCACATACTGAGTGGGACCGTTTAACGGGAACGATTGAAAATAAATCGACGGAAGAACCTGCTTCTGCAACTTTAATTGCTGCCATTAGGCCAGCTAGGCCGCCACCGACGATCGTAATTTTGCCCTTCGCCATGTTAGTATTCACTCCTCTTTTAGTTCACCAATGATTGAAACATTCTTAAACGAATGCAAACAATGCTCTGATACCAATGATCGATAATACAATAAATACTAGAAGTGTGAAATATGTTGCATTTCGTTGAGATGCTTCGGATTGTGTGATTCCCCATGTAACAAGGAAAGACCAAAGTCCGTTTGATAAATGGAAGACTGCAGCCAAGACACCGACGATGTAGAATGCCAGCATGAACGGGTTGCTTAAAATGTTTTCCATCATGTTGAAATCAGCTGCAGCAGCTGCTCCGATTGCAACTTGGAATCTTGTTTCAAATACGTGCCAAGCGATGAAGACTACAAGGAAGACACCTGTATAGCGCTGTGCAACGAACAGAATGTTGCGCAAATAGCTATAATGGCCAGGATTGTTCTTCGAAGTAAACGCTATGTATAGGCCATAAAACGCATGATACAAGATTGGTAAATAGATGACAAAAATCTCCAGGAAAATGACGAATGGAAGATTAGCCATAAATTCGGATGCTTTATTGAATGACTCCACACCCTGAGTTGCAAAATGGTTGACGATTAAGTGCTGCGTTAAGAATAAACCGATAGGAATGATCCCCAACAATGAGTGCAGCCTGCGCATTAAAAATTCACGATTGTTATCCAAAATTTTACCCCCCTCAAAACATTGATTGGCAGCGTCCAGAGCAAACGAAAAATTGACGAAAGCACCTGAAGCCGCAACACCATCATGATACAAGAATATGACATATTTATTGTACTCCCCCCCTCTGAGAGCGTCAAGGCAACGAATCCCTTTTAAACAGATAGTTATTACATTAAAAAGGGGGACTTCACGCCGCATAAGGGGGAAAACCTATGTGAATGTAACCGTTTTATTAGATTTATGCGAAAAAGCGATTCTCTAATTGAGAATCGCTTTTTCAGCTGTTTCTGCTGTATTCCACTGTTGTCGGGATTATCGCAGCATTGCTATTGAGAATTTGAACATTTTGTGAATATTTTCACGTACACCGTTTTTAATTCAAGATATGTCTTGATACACCTGAAGTTCTGAAAGTCCATAGGCCTCGTGCAAAGCATTTGCTGATTTCTTCATATCCGTTTCCGGCACTACCACTGAAATTTTGATCTCAGATGTGCTGACCATCTTCACTGGGATGTCTTGACTTCTCAAAATATCAAACATCCGTGCAGCCACCCCTGGATTTGATACCATGCCTGACCCGACAATGGAGACTTTCGATAGGCCGATTTCCACATTCATGGAAAGAAAGCCAATTTCACTTTGAGCTTCAGTCAACACGCGGCGTGTTTCTTCCAAGCTTTCCTGGCTGATGGAAAACGATACCGAAGGAGGAAATTCATCACTGATGCTTTGAACAATAATATCAACGTCGATCTGATTTTCTGCCAACTTGGTAAAAATATTTGCCAGCGATCCGTTAAACGGTTTTTTGTAAATGACAGTTACACGCGCTACCCCAGGTTCGAACGCTACACCTCTGACGATTAAGTTTTTTTCCACAGTGATCACCTCTTGTATGATTGTGCCAGGCTCGTCTGAATAACTTGCTCTGACCGATAATGGTACGCGATTGTTTTTTGCGAATTCAACTGCACGCGGGTGTAGCACACCTGCTCCCAGATTAGCGAGTTCGAGCATTTCGTCATATGAAATCTGTTCCAGCTTCCGTGCACCTGTTACAAAACGTGGATCGGAAGTGTAGACACCGTCGACATCGGTATAGATTTCGCATTTTTCAGCTCCGAGCGCTGCCGCAAGTGCGACTGCGGTCGTATCGGAACCTCCCCGGCCAAGGGTGGTGATGTTACCGATTTTATCTACCCCTTGGAATCCAGCCACTACACATAAATAACCATTGTCAAGCACGCGTTCAAGCCGTTCCGTGTGAATTTGTTCAATCCGGGCATTTCGCGGAACAGACTCTGTTTCAATTCCGGCTTGCCACCCCGTAAACGATAGCGCTTCATGGCCAAGCTTCTTAAAGGCCATAGCCAGTAACGAGATGGTAATCTGCTCGCCTGTAGCCAATAGCATATCCATTTCCCGTTTCGGCGGCTCAGCTGAGATTTCCCCTGCTAACCCAAGCAGCGTATCTGTTGTCTTGCCCATTGCCGAAACCACAATGACTACGCGTTTTCCTTTTTCTTTTTCTCGAATGGCTCTTTCTGCCACTCCAATGATTTTCTCAGGTGTAGCAACAGACGTGCCTCCAAATTTCATGACGATCGTTTCCATTCCATCCACTCCCACATTTAGTATGTGGCCCTCAACATGCCTAGCCAGGAAACAGCATAACTCCCGGGCAAAGACACAAAAAGAGGCAGCTCACCGCAACCGCGGCAAACTACCTCTTTTATCATGTACGAAAAACGTCCATGTGAGATAGCCCTCCAGAGATTGACTCTGACAGCTCTGCACTTCTTAAATGCAGAACCAGCATGCGAAACAGCAGTAAATACGCACACTTCGGCGACCGCCCCTTTCAACATTCTTCACGGATTCTGCAAATCTCCAAATGCTTACTATTGACGTTCGCGCCTCTATCATCACTTTTCCAAGTGATTCAATTATGGTCTTACGATAACATGTTATGAATCGCTTGGCAATGTCTCCTCAGCAAAATGCTGATTGATGGATGTCGCCAAAGCTAACGGGATTCCCGCTTGTTGAATATCTTCTATAGAAGCTTCTTTTATTTTTTTGACGGAACCGAAATGCTTCAGCAATTGCTGTTTGCGTTTCGGGCCAACTCCTTCAAGGCCATCCAAAGCGGACTGGATCGAATTCTTGCCGCGCAGCTGCCGGTGGAACGTGATAACGAAACGGTGGACTTCATCTTGAATGCGCTGCATCAAGTAAAATGCTTCGCTGGTCCGTTTCAACGGAACCACTTCAGGAGGTGAACCATAGAGCAATTGGGACGTTTGGTGCTTGGCGTCTTTTGCCAAACCGGCAATCGGAATCGACAAGCCGAGTTCATCTTCCAGAATTTCACGGGCTGATTCCATTTGTCCCTTGCCGCCATCAATGACAATCAAATCCGGCAAAGGCAATCCATCTTTCAAGACCCGTGAATAGCGCCGGCGGATCACTTCACGCATCGCTGCATAATCATCGGGCTTGGAAGCGTTTCGCGTTTTGTATTTCCGGTAATCTTTTTTAGAAGGCTTGCCGTCAATGAACGTAATCATTGCAGACACCGCATCGGCACCTTGAATATGCGAGTTGTCGAACGCTTCGATGCGCAAAGGCGTTTCAATGTTCATTGCTTCACCTAAATCTACGCATGCACCGACTGTCCGTTCTTCCTGGCGCTCCAATAGCTGAAATTTCTCTTTAATGGCAATCTCGGCATTTTTCTTCGCCAACGCCACCAAATCTTTTTTCTTGCCGCGCTGCGGAACGAGCACCCGGACTCCGAGCCATTCTTTCAGCATATCCGGATCGTCCGCTTCCGGAAGCAGAATTTCATTGGGCTTAACATGGTTCGGTTTTTCGTAAAACTGGCCAAGATAAGTCAAAAATTCTTCTTCCGGGTCCCGGTAAAGCGGGAAAAGCGAAACATCCCGTTCAATCAATTTGCCTTGGCGCACAAAAAAGACCTGCACACACATCCAGCCTTTATCGACCGCATAAGCAAATACATCGCGATTGGTGAAATCATTCATCGCCATTTTCTGTTTTTCCATAACGGTTTCAATCATCGAAATTTGGTCACGGTATTCCTTGGCCCGCTCAAATTCCAGATTTTCTGCCGCTTCAGACATTTTCTCGACCAATTCCTGTTTGACTTCACGAAAACCGCCATTTAGAAATTTGCTGATGCCGTCGATCATTTCCTGATAGGTTTCTTTTTCTACTGGCTTGACGCATGGCGCAAGACATTGCCCCAAATGATAATACAAACAAACCCGGTCCGGCATGGTATGGCATTTCCGCAATGGGTACAGGCGGTCCAGCAACTTTTTCGTCTCTGCCGCGGCATAAGCATTCGGATACGGACCGAAATACTTGCCTTTGTCTTTTTTGACATGTCTGGTCGTGATCAGCTTCGGATGGCGCTCACCGGTAATCTTTAAATACGGATAGCTTTTGTCATCTTTCAGCATGATGTTGTATTTCGGATCGTATTTCTTGATCAAATTCAATTCAAGAATCAGCGCTTCCTTATCGGAAGATGTCACGATGTATTCGAAATCCTCGATTTCATTGACCAAACGCTGGGTTTTTGCATCGTGGCTTCCCGTAAAGTAGGAGCGCACGCGATTTTTAAGAACTTTCGCCTTGCCGACATAAATGACGGTATTCTGGCGGTCCTTCATCAAATAACAGCCTGGTTGATCAGGCAATATTGCTAATTTATGCTGAATCAATTCGTTAGCCATCTTTTATCTCACCCTATTAAAAAACCGGGCACCATCACTGGACCCGGTTAAGAATTATGCGTGTTTTTCAACCAATTCAGCCAATGCTTCTTTTGGTCTGAAACCAACTACTTTATCTACTGTCTCTCCGTCTTTCATCAATAGCAAAGTCGGAATTGACATGATGCCGTAGTTTCCAGCTGTTTCCTGGTTTTGATCCACATCAACTTTTACGATTTTAACTTTATCGCTCATTTCAGCGTCTAACTCTTCCAGCACTGGAGCAATCATTTTACATGGTCCGCACCAAGTTGCCCAAAAATCTACTAAAACGAGTCCTTCTGATACTTCTTGTGAAAAGTTCTGATCTGTACCGTGTACGATTGCCATGAATAATTCCTCCTTATGATTAAAACCAAACTATATACAGAGTATAGCATGCGTTAAAAACAACAGCTATTTATTTGCCTACTCTTCCATTACCCGTCAATTGGGTGCGTTAAACAGAAAATGGCGGCGAGTCTTGTAGACCCGCCGCCATCCAAAATTACATTACTTTCTTGAATTCTTCTGTCAGCATCGGGATGACTTCAAACAAGTCTCCGACAATGCCGTAATCTGCTACTTTGAAAATATTCGCTTCTGGATCTTTGTTGATCGCCACGATCACTTTCGAGTTGGACATACCCGCCATGTGCTGAATCGCTCCGGAAATGCCGGCTGCAATATACAGGTCCGGTGTAACCACTTTCCCTGTCTGTCCGATTTGAAGCGAGTAATCGCAATAATCTGCGTCACATGCGCCACGGGACGCGCCAACAGCGCCGCCTAGAAGACTCGCCAATTCCTGCAATGGCTCAAATCCTTCAGCACTCTTCACGCCACGGCCACCGGCGATGATGACTTTCGCTTCCGAAAGATCGACACCTTCAGAAGATTTGCGGACAACGTTTTTAATGATGGTGCGAAGGTTCGTGATATCTACAGACAATGAACTAACTTCGCCTGTACGCTCCTGGCGTTCAAGTGGTGCAATGTTGTTCGAACGCACTGTGATAAAGTCGATGCCTTCTTTCAGCTTCACTTTTTCAAATGCTTTACCAGAGAAGATCGGGCGGATAAAGACAGCTTCATCGCCTTCGCCTTCAATATCCGTTACATCCGAAATCAATCCAGCCTGCAACTTGGAAGCGATTTTCGGTGCCAGGTCTTTTCCGACTGCTGTGTGGCCAAAGACAAGGCCTTCCGGGTTTTCCTGTTCAACGACTGCCATAAATGCTTGGCCATAGCCGTCAGACGTGTATGACTTTAAGTGCGGGTGTTCTACCGTTACGACACGGTCTGCTCCGTATGCAATCAATTCAGCACCAAAATCAGCAACCGAATCCCCAATCACAACGCCTACTACTTCTCCGCCGCCAGAAATTTTCTTGGCAGCCGCAATTGCTTCAAATGAGACATTACGCAAAGCGCCTTCACGCGTTTCGCCCAAAACTAATACTTTTTTCGCCATAGTCCGTTTACCCCCTAAGTAGATGTGAAAATTATATGGAACCATTACTTGCTGTCAGTCGAATGGAAAGTAGCCTATTCTTCGGGATGCAATCCACTCTGGCTGTGCGGCTGAAAACATGCCGCTTCGCCAGATCGTCTTACCCCTGTCAGAGCTGAATGGGCACCTTCGCTTTTCTTTGTCCAGACTCCGGTACCCAACTCTTTGGGTCATAAGCCAACCCAACTGTGCGGCAAAGAGCGCCACTTCGCTGGTTTGTCTTATGCCCGTCAGAGCTGAACGGGCACCTTCGCTTTTCTTTGTCCAGACCCCGGCACCCAACTCTTTGGGTCATAAGCCAACCCAGCTGTGCGGCAAAGAGCGCCACTTCGCTGGTTTGTCTTATGCCCGTCAGAGCTGAACGGGCACCTTCGCTTTTCTTCAATTAAATAACTTTTGCTTCGTTGCGCAATAGTCCGACCAATTCTGTAACCTGGTTGGAGATGTCGCCTTCCAGAATACGCCCGGCCGCTTTTTTCGGCGGCAAGTAGATTTCGATTGTTTCGGTTTTAGCTTCTACATCGTCTTCTTCGATGTCCAGATCATCCAATTCCAATTCTTCAAGCGGCTTTTTCTTCGCTTTCATGATTCCTGGAAGCGATGGATAGCGAGGCTCGTTCAGCCCTTGCTGAGCTGTAACCAGAAGCGGCAAGGATGTTTCCAATTCTTCCGCATCCCCTTCGATATCGCGGACGATGGTAACTGTTTCGCCTTCAATGCTCAAGCTGGTGATTGTCGTTACGTAGTTGATGCCAAGCAAATCAGCCACACGCGGTCCGACTTGCCCAGATCCGCCGTCGATTGCTACGTTCCCTGCTAAAATCAAATCAGCTTCTTTGTCTTTCAAGTATTCAGCCAGTATGTACGCAGAAGTAAACTGGTCCATTTCTTCAACATCGTCTTCTGTATTGATCAAGACGGCTTTGTCAGCGCCCATCGCAAGTGCGGTACGCAGCTGTTTCTCTGCTTCTTCATTGCCGATTGTGACTACAGTCACTTCGCCGCCGTGCGCGTCACGGACTGTGATGGCTTCTTCAATTGCGTACTCATCGTAAGGATTGATGATGAATTCCGCTCCGTCTTCCTGGATTTGTCCACCAGAAACGACGATTTTCTCTTCTGTGTCAAACGTACGTTTTACCAATACATAAATGTTCATGAACGTAAACCTCCCAAGTATTATTTCCCTTTAAATTGTGCTTCACGTTTTTCCAGAAATGCCTGGATTCCTTCTTTTGCATCTTCTGAAACAAAGACAGTTCCAAAAGATTGTGCTTCTGCATTTACGCCTTCATGATAAGACGCAGGCTTTGTGTACTGCAGCATCCCAATCGCCGCTTTGACGGAAACCGGGCTTTTCTTCGCAATTTTACGGGCGATTGAGAGCGTTTCCGTTAACAGGTCTTCTTCAGCGTAAGCACGGTTAGCCAAACCGTATTGTGCAGCTTCGGTACCGGAGATCGGATCGCTCGTCAACAGCATTTCAGCCGCTTTCGCTGAGCCTACATATCTTGGCAGGCGCTGTGTTCCAGCAAACCCGGGTATTAAGCCCAGTTGAAGCTCCGGTAATCCCAGTTTAGCATTTTCAGTGACAAATCGCATATGGCAACTCATTGCCAATTCCAATCCGCCTCCTAAGGCTGCTCCGTGGATCGCCGCGATTACAGGCTTGTGGAAGGTTTCAACCCGTTCAAAAACTTCCTGGCCGCTCGCTGATAATTTTGAAAATTCTTCTCCTGAAGATACTTGCGTAAACTCCTTGATGTCAGCTCCTGCAGAAAAGAATCTTCCTTCCCCGTGCAGGACAATGACGCGAACCTCTTCATCATTCTCAACTTGGTTCAACAATTCATCGACTTCCAAAATGAGCGAACGCGACAGTGCATTTGCCGGTGGACGATTAATCGTCGCGACAGCTACTCCATCTTCTTTTTTCCAACTGATAAATTCCATCCAATGAGCCCCTTCCTTTAAGCCTGCATACCTTTCAGCAGCAAACGCTGAACTTGTGGTGCGAGTTCGACTAAATCATATTTATGATCATTCATCACCCAAGTGGTGATGGTCTCATCCATTGTACCAAAAACCATTTGCCTTGCTAAACGAATATCCATCGCTTGATCAAATTCTCCATCTTCCATGCCTTTAACCAGGATCTGATCCATGAGCTTCAAATACTCCCTCAGCACATTATTGATTTTCATGCGGATTTCGTAATTGGATTGGCGCAGTTCGAGCTGTGTGACAATCGCTAAATGGATGTCACCGGCCAAAAGTTCAAAATGGCTTTCGATCATCAATCCCAGTTTGGATGCAGCATCCAAATCACGCGAGATGATCTGTTCAAGTTTGCTGACGAACACACCCATCTTTTCCTGGAATACAGAAATCAAAATGTCTTCTTTGTTTTTGAAATACAGATAAATCGTTCCGTCGGCTACCCCTGCCTGTTTGGCTATTTTCGAGACTTGTGCTTGATGATAGCCATTTTCAGCGATGACAATAACAGCCGCATCAATGATTTGTTTGTATTTCGGCTTATCCTTTTTTACCATGTTGTCACCACCCAAAAAAATATGAAAATATGAATGGCGATTCATTCATATTTTCATATTATAGTTTATTCAATAATGTGTCAAGCTTATTTCGTTAAGACGGCACTGCTTCATTCTGCTTGGCAATCTCTTCATCGACCAGTGAACGGCGCAGAATTTTCCCGACTGCTGTTTTCGGCAGTTCTTTGCGGAATTCGTAAACGCGCGGCACTTTAAATGAAGCGAGGTGTTCACGGCAATACTGATTGAATTCTTCCTCTGTTACAGTATAGCCTTCTTTTAGCACAATGTATGCTTTTACCGTTTCACCTCGATACGGATCCGGTATACCTGCCACGACGCATTCTTGAACAGCTTCATGTTCATAAAGCACTTCCTCGATTTCACGCGGATAAATATTGAATCCACCGGCAATGATCATGTCTTTTTTGCGATCGACGATAAAGAAATGGCCTTCATCGTCCATATAGCCAAGGTCTCCTGTCAATAACCAGCCATCGACGATTGTAGCGGCTGTTTCTTCAGGTTTGTTCCAATAGCCTTTCATTACCTGAGGCCCTTTGATAGCGATTTCACCGATTTCCCCATTTGGTATCGGATTGGTAGTGCCCGTTTGAAAAATTTTGCAGTCCGTATCCGGATATGGAAGGCCGATTGATCCTTTTGTCCGTTCGCCCCAAACCAGGTTCGAGTGGGTTACCGGTGATGTTTCCGTCAAACCATAGCCTTCGACCAATTTCCCGCCGGTCAATGCTTCAAATTTCTCTTGTACTTCAGCGGGCAGTGGTGCTGAACCGCTCAAGCAGGCTTCAATGGAAGACAAATCATATTTGGCGATGTCAGGATGGTTCATCAAGCCGATATACAAAGTTGGCGCTCCAGGGAAAAGCGTCGGTTTTTGCTTATTGATGGTCTTTAATGCCGTTTCCGGATCGAATTTCGGAAGCAACACCATTTTATTTCCCTGCATGACCGATAAAATCAAGACCGTCGTTAAACCATAAACGTGGAATAACGGGATGATTCCGATGATCGTTTCTTCCCCGTCCGTTGTTTTGTATAGCCAGCTGTCGCACATTGTTGCATTGGAGATGAGGTTCTTATGCGTCAGCATGACGCCTTTCGGAGAACCTGTTGTGCCTCCTGTATACTGCAGCAAAGCCAAATCTTCATCGAAATCAAATGGCGTTTCCGCTACAGTCGGCTGCGCCGTTTTCATGATTTCAGTAAACAAGTGATTGATGCCACGATGTTCCACTTTCACATTCATGCCATATTGCTTTTTCTGGATAAACGGATAAACCAAATTTTTCGGGAATGCCAGGTAATCCTTGATGCCTGTGACGATGACATTTTCCAGATCCGTTTCCTTCAATACTTTCGAAATCCTCGGGAACAGGATATCCAACCCAATAATGGCACGGGCTCCTGAATCTTTCATTTGGTAAGCGATTTCCCGTTCTGTGTACAGCGGATTGGTCATAACGACAACACCGCCGGCATAGAGGATCCCATAAAAACTGATGACCGCCTGCGGACAGTTCGGCAACATGATTGAAACCCGATCGCCTTTCTGGATGCCCAGTTTCTGCAGGTAGTTGGCAAACTTCATAGAGGATTGATAAAGTTCTTCATAAGAAAGTTCTCTCCCCATGAAATGGATGGCTATTTTTTTCGGGAACTTTCTGTATGCCTTTGTTAAGTAATCCTGTACCGGCATGCTGGGATACGTTAACGTGTGCGGAACTTCCGGTGGATAATGGGCTAACCACGGCTTTTCAGTCATTCTTTTGACCCCCTAGTTTTTTTAGAATCGTGCGAATATTCCTATATTTAATTATAAAGAAAAATGATACCGCTTACAAACTATATTTTTTATATATTGTACTATCTTGCTTAAATCTGTCTATTCTTGGATTAAGGCAAGAAAAAAGCCAGCTCCAAGGCTGGCGCTGCTCTTTAGAAAAGAAACAGAAAAATGACTCCCACAATCAGAAAGATTGCACAAAATACAAATAATATCTTGATTAAGTTTTCCACGACATCCAACTCCTATTGAATACTGGCTCCGATCACAAAAGACAGACCGACAGAAATGACCATTGAAATCAATCCGACAGACCGGTTGTCCTGCTCAATTTCATCATCCACTTTGAACTTAGGTGTCAGAAACTCAAACAGGATATAAGCAAAAATCAGCAAGGTGAAACCGAACAATCCCCAGCCGATCATTTCGAACAAGGAATTATGCTGTTCAATTGAAAAGCGAAAAATATTGGTGACACCAAAAATCTTTCCGCCTGTAGCCATTGCTACCGCCAAATTCCCTTTTTTGATTTGTTCCCAGTTATTATATTTTGTCACCATTTCAAAAATTACCATGGCAACGATCAGGCACAATACCACCACACTGAAGTAGCCAGCTGATTCGACTACTGGGTGCGTCCAAAATCCATTCTCTGTCATGTCCTATACTCCTCTGCGGAAACTCACTTTAACTCGGCTACGGTAACGCCCGAGCCGCCTTCCCCTGCTTCACCAAAACGATAGCTTTTCACCCGTGGATGCTTTTTCAAATATTGCTGGACACCTTGGCGCAATGCACCGGTCCCTTTTCCATGGATGATCGATACTTGATGGTAATTTGATAATAACGCATCGTCTAGGTATTTTTCAACACGCGCCAGGGCATCTTCATATCGTTCTCCGCGCAAATCGAGTTCCATCTTCACATGGCTGTCCCGGTCTTTCAAGGTTGCCATGGTCCGGGTCTCTTTCTGTTTTTCGGGTTTGGTATAGGATAAATCAGACTCCGGCAACTTCATTTTCAAAATGCCGATTTGAACAATCCATTCATTTTTCGACACTTTCTCAACCAATGTCCCTTTTTGGCCAAAGGAAATCACTTTGACTTCGTCATTGGCTTTCAGCGGTTTGGCTGCGTTATCTTTTGCCGCTTTTTTCAGGATTCGATTTTGAGGCATCGCGTCTTCCAGGCGTTTTTTCGCATCGATCAATTCATGCTCTTTTACAGACGAGCTTTGATTCAGCTGCATCTTGCGAAGATCCGAAATGACAGCTTCCGCTTCTGCCCGTGCCTGCTCAACGATTTTCCGGGCTTTTTCTTTCGCTTTTTCTTCAAGCCGTTCTTTTTGCTGTTCGTACTCTTCCAGCTGCTTCGCCAACTCTTTTTTCAAGCGTTCTGATTCCGCCAGCACCTGTTTGCTTTCTTCGGCGTCCTGTTCCGCTTCACGGCGGCTCTTTTCAAGAGAAGCGATCATCGAATCGACTGCTTTGCTGTCAGTTCCTGTAAAGCTCTTGGCATGGCTGATGATATGTTCAGGTAAGCCGAGTCGCTTGGAGATTTCAAAAGCATTGCTTCGGCCTGGTACTCCGATCAACAGACGATAAGTCGGGCTTAGTGTTTCTACGTCAAATTCCACACTGGCATTGGCTACACCGGGACGGTTAAAGCCATAAGCCTTCAATTCCGGGTAATGGGTCGTTGCAATGACACGTGCTCCTCTGCCATGCACTTCATCCAGCAGTGAAATGGCCAGTGCTGCCCCTTCCTGCGGATCTGTACCTGCACCCAGCTCATCAAAAATCACCAATGAATTCTCATCGAACTTGGTCAGGATATCAACGATATTGACCATATGGGATGAAAAGGTACTGAGGCTTTGTTCGATGGACTGTTCATCGCCGATATCCGCAAAAATCTGATCGAATACCGCCAGTTCCGATCCATCGAGCGCAGGAACCGGCAAACCGGATTGTGCCATCAAAGTTGATAAGCCAACTGTTTTCAACGTCACTGTTTTACCGCCTGTATTCGGGCCCGTAATGACAATTGCAGTGATTTCTCCGCCGAATTCGATATCATTCGGCACCACTTCATCTTTCGGAATCAAGGGGTGGCGGGCTTTCTTCAAATTGATGTAGCCTTCTGTGTTCATAGTCGGCTTGGTCCCTCTATGGGCAGCTCCGTATTTCGCTTTTGCCAAAATCAAATCGATTTCCCCAAGCACTTCCACTAAATCAAATAGTTCATGAGCCACTTCCTGCACTTGTGCTGACAGCATTTGCAGAATGCGGTCGATTTCCTCTTTTTCTTTCATTTTCAGGCGGCGCACTTCATTATTGGCCTGTACCACGGCATCCGGTTCAATGAACAATGTTTGCCCGGATGATGATTGATCGTGCACAATGCCGCCATAATGGCTGCGGTATTCCTGTTTAACGGGAATAACAAAACGGTCATTGCGGATGGTGACGATGGAATCCGACAGCATTTTCGATGCATTTTTACCGCGCACCAGACTTTCCAGCCGTTCACGGACACGGCTTTCCTGCGTCCGCAGTTGCTGGCGAATTGAGCGCAATTCAGAACTCGCACTGTCCAAAACGCCGCCGTTATCGTCAATACAGATGTTGATGGCATGTTCGAGAGCTGTCAGAATCGGCATCGATTCTTTTTTCTCCAGGAAATGTGGAATTTGAATCACTGCTTCTTCCTGGATCGTTTCGAAAAACTGGCGCAGGATGCGGCTGGCACGGATGGTCGATGAAACTTCCATCAACTCCATCGGGCTCAGGCTGCCGCCAATTTGCGCTCTCCGTGCATGCAGACGGATATCAAAAATACCGCCCATCGGCACATTATTTTTGACACGCAATACTTGTGCGCCTTCATCCATTTCTTCGAGCAAACGATTAACTTCGTTGATATCTGTAGATGGCAGCAAGTTATCCACATGGGCTTTTCCTAGTGACGATGTGCAATACCGTGCCACGTCATCCCGGATTTTATAAAATTCAAGTGTTCTTAACGCGCGTTCTGCGATCATTTAAGAACCTCCTAACGTTTCAGATAAATTAATAAAGATATTCCGAAAAACAACTTCATTTTATTTTAAAAACTAATTTACTTCGATTTATTCAAATAGGCTTTCAATTTTTCCAGCGACCATGTGTTTACTACATTGTCTTTTTTCAGCCATGCCTTTTGAGCATGCTTGACGCCTGTTTCCATGACTTCCAGACCTTCAATGGCATGGGCATCCGTATTGATTGCGACAGGCACACCTTTTTCCTGCGCCATCACCAAATATGGGACAGCAAGATCCAAACGGTACGGGCTGGCGTTCAACTCGACAATTTTGCCGTATTCCTTGGCCCAATCCAGAATCTGTTCAACATCCGGATCGTACCCTTCGCGTTGGCCTACGATTCGGCCAGTCGGATGTGCAATCATGTGGACATGCGGATTCTTCATCGCAGTCAAAATGCGTGCCATGATCTGTTCCTGTGGCTGTTGGAAGCTAGAATGGATACTGGCAATGACAAAATCCAATTGCTTCAGCATATCATCGTCAAAATCCAATGTGGCGTCCGGCAAAATGTCCATTTCTGTTCCGGACAACACTTCAATCGCCGGGTACTGCTCATTGATTTCGCGGATCAGTCCATGCTGCTCCGTCAAACGCTCCGGTGTCAGGCCGTTAGCGACTTTCAAATATTGAGAATGGTCGGTGATGACCATGAATTCATAGGATTTCGCCACACAGGCATCGACCATTTCCTTCAAGGAATTGGCTCCGTCCGACCAGGTGGTGTGCATATGAAGATCGCCTTTGATGTCTTCAATCGCCACCAGCTCAGGTAATTCTTCCAGGCGGTCAAGCTCACGCCCATCTTCACGAACGGATGGCGGAATGAAAGGCAGTCCGAAATGCGCGAAAAATTCTTTCTCGGATGCAAAAGTCACAACTGCCCCGTCTTCTTGCTCTACTCCGTATTCACTGATTTTCTTGTTCTGGGATTTCGCCAATTGGCGCATTTTGACATTATGGTCTTTAGATCCGGTGAAGTGATGCAAAGCGGTGACGAACTCTTCAGGCGCCACCAGGCGGAAATCGACATCGATCGGTTCCAATACATCTACAGTGACAGAGACTTTCGTTTCTCCTGATGCAATCGTTTCCTGTACAGGCAACGCCGCCAGCAATTGCTCCTTCACGAGCGCCGGTTCAGCCGTCGCAATGATGAAGTCCAAATCCTTGCTGGTTTCTTTGGTTCTCCGGAAACTGCCGGCCACTGAAAACTCAGTGACTTCCGCAATCGTGATCAATACGTCTTCAATGAATGCCACGGTTTCTTCCGTTTTCCAGATCGGCTGGCGATCAGGTTTCGTCTCAAAATCATTCAGTTCTTTCAAGATTTTTTCTTCCGACTTCGGCCCGAACCCTGGAAGCTTTTGAATTTCCTGGTTCAAGCAAGCTGCTTTCAAGGCTTCCATCGAATCGATGCCAAGTTCCTTGTAGAGTTTGGCGATCTTTTTGCCGCCCATTCCCTGCAATTTCATCATTGGGATGAGGCCTTTTGGGACTTCTTCCTGAAGTTCTTCAAGGACGGTCGATTTGCCGTCGTTGATCAATTCGAGGATGACGTCTCCCGTGCCTTTGCCGATGCCTTTCAGCTTCGTAACATCTTCAATTTCGTCCAGGCTGCGCTGATCCAGTTCAAGCGCCTGCGCGGCTTTTCGGAAAGCTGATACTTTAAACGGGTTTTCCCCTTTAAGCTCCATATATAATGCTATCTTTTCAAGCGTACGGATGATGATTTTTTTATTCAACGAGAGCCCTCCCCATTTCGATTAAAAAAACTTCCCTCGTAAGAGAGAAGTTCCTACTACATATAAATATACCACCATTCTTTCACTTTCTCAGAGAAATAAGGCGTATGTTCAAGCATAGACTGGGCAATTCCTGAATTCTCCAATTGGTTCTGCACTGCATCAACCGGCAGCAGCGCAAACACATAGATGAAAATGAACAACAGGATGTAAATTTCGATAAAGCCCAGTACCGCTCCAAGAATCTTGCTGAAAAATCCGAGCACCGGCAAAAACTTCAAGAAATCAAACATAGAAGCAATCAGCTGCAAACCGAACTTCACCACAAAGAAAATAAGCGCAAACGCCAATAATTGATAGAAGGTCTGATCCAGATCCAATTGGTCTACGACGATTGTGAACTGCGAGTTTTCATTTACTGCCGGATACGGAATCCATAACGTGAAGTATTCGGACAAGGGTTTATAATACTTATAAGCCACAATCAAAGCGACAACAAAGCCGACCATGTGGATTAACTGGACAATAAAGCCTCGTTTGGCGCCCACGATGATGCCGCCAAGCAGTATGATGAGTAAAAGTATATCAAGCATTAGCGTCAACCCTTCAGTTTTTTCAATTCATTTTCTAATTGTTCAACTTGCTCTTTCAGTTTAAGATAGTCATGTACCGCATTTGAAGCCGTCAAGACCGCAAGCTTCGCTTGGTCCAGCGATGGATTCAAGGCATTGATCTCGCGCATTTTGCTGTCGACGATCGATGCGACCAGACGCATGTGGCCGGAAGTCTCGGTACCGACCATTTTATAGGTGTTGCCATAGATGTCAACGACCGTGTGAATTTTATGTTGCTCTGACAATGCAATATCCCCCTTTGGAATTCTATAGACCATCATACCATGAAAACAAGCCGATTGTGAATCAAAGAAAGGTGACGTGTCCATGTCAAATACAGTTCTGAAACTCCCGGAGGAAAGTCTGCTCCAAGTGATTTCGCATTACCAGAAAAACAAAATCCAGACCAAAAATCCATATGCCCGCTTTAGCGCCAAATTGCCGGATACTGTGGTCACTGTCTACACTTCCGGAAAAGTCATGTTCCAAGGAAACGGCGCCGCTCGTGAAGCCGCCAAATGGGGAGCTGCAGAATCAGCAGTCGAAAAGACCGTTTCGACGAAAGGCGACAAACTGCCTGACGGATTCGCCAAGCTATCCGTCCTTGGGTCTGATGAAACCGGCACCGGCGACTTCTTCGGCCCGATTACGGTAGCTGCCTGTTATGTACCTGCAGACAAAGTCGAACTCGCCCATGAACTCGGCGTCAAAGATTCCAAGCAGCTTACCGATGCATGGATGCGCCAAGTGGCACCCGACTTGAGGGAAGCATTTGCCCACTCAGTGCTGACTTTGAAAAACGATAAATACAACCAAGTCCAAGGCAAAGGCTGGTCGCAAGGAAAAATAAAAGCATTGCTGCACAACCAGGCACTTAAACATGTATTGAGTAAAATCGCGCCGGAAAAACCGGACGCTATTCTGATCGACCAATTCGCCGAGCGCGGCGTTTACTACAAACACATCAAAGAAGAACCTGAAATTGTCCGTGAGAACGTTCTGTTCTCTACTAAAGCCGAAGGGCTCCATGTATCAGTTGCCTGTGCTTCCATCATCGCCCGTGTCGCTTTTCTCGAAGAAATGGACCGCATGAGCGCTGAAGCCGGCGTCACGTTGCCGAAAGGGGCAGGGAAAATTGTTGATGAAGCGGCAGCGAAGATTTTGCTGAAGCATGGTGAGGAATATTTGAAGAGTTTGACGAAGGTGCATTTTGCGAATACGGGGAAGGCGAAGGTTTTGGCTGGGAAACGGCGTGGATAGACAAATAACCCCCTCGAGAAAATTTCTCGAGGGGGTTATTTTAGTCAAAAATAAATTAGCTTCTTAACTCAGCGCCTACTTCCGTCAATGCTGCCAATACTTTATCATGTGCGTTGATGACTTCTTCGTCCGTCAAGGTCTTCTCAGGATCGAAGTAGGTCAAGGAGAAGGCCACTGATTTTTTGCCTTCTTCCATTTTATCGCCTTCGTATAGGTCAAATACGCGAACGTCTTTCAATAGCTTGCCGCCTGCGTTGCGGATGACTGTTTCAATCGTTGCCGCTTCGACAATTTTCGAAAGGACTAATGCCACATCTCGTGACATGGATGGGTAGCGCGGCACTGGCGTGTAGACCAAAGCTTCTGTTTCCAGGTTCAACAGCGCTGCCAGGTTTAATTCCAAGACAATCGTTGTTTTTAAGTCGCGTGCTTTTTGCTCGGACGGGTGCAATTGGCCCATAACACCAATGCGTTGGCCGTCGTGCATGATGAATGCGGTTCTGCCTGGATGCAAGTCGTCCATTTGGCCGCGTTCAAACGTCAATTGAACGCCAAGTTTATCGGCAAGGCTTTCCACAATGCCTTTCAAGACGAAAAAGTCGACTGGCTTTTTCTCGCCCTGCCAGCTGTTATCAAGCCAAAGACCCGTCATGGCGACTGCCAAATGCTCCTGCTCGTTCAAAAGCTCGTCATCACCTTTTAGGAAGACTGAACCAGTTTCATACAATGCCACTGAATCCATTCTTCTCGCTGTGTTATACGTAACAGATTCCAAAAGATGCGGAAGCAAGCTTTGGCGAAGGATGCTGCGCTCTTCGCTCATCGGCATCAACAGACGCGTCGTATCCGTTTCTTCCAAAGCGAATTGCTTCGCCGATTTTTCGGAAGTCAGTGAATACGTCGTCGCCTGAAGCAAACCGGCGCCTTCCATCAGGTTGCGGACAATGCGGCGTTTTGCCTGGTAAGGCGTCAAACCGCCTGGCGTTGTTTCTGCTTCCGGCAAGGTTGCTGGAATTTCGTCGTAGCCATAAAGGCGTGCGATTTCTTCCACCACGTCTTCAGGAATTTGAATATCCTGGCGGCGTGTCGGTACCGAAATCACCAATTGGCCATTTACAGCTTGCGTATCGAATTTCAGGCGCTTCAGAATGTCCAGCATGTCTTCGAAAGGAATTTTCATGCCGAGACGGCTGTTAATGAAATCCGGAGAAACTTTAACGATTTTCTCTTCTTTATTTAATTCGTCAAATACCACTGATCCCGCCAATACTTCTCCACAGGCAAGTTCAGACAGCAATTGCGCTGCACGTTCTGCAGCCGGGATGACACGATTGGGATCAACGCCTTTTTCGTAGCGTGAACTTGCATCGCTGCGAAGTCCGTGATCTTTCGATGTCTGGCGAACAGATCCTGATGCAAAATAAGCCGATTCGATGACAACTGTCGTTGTCGAATCACTTACTTCTGAGTTGGCTCCACCCATTACACCAGCAATCGCCACTGGTTTTTCACCATTGGTGATGACCAGGTGATGGCCGGATAATTTACGTTCTGCGTCGTCAAGCGTAGTGATCATTTCGCCTTCTTTGGCGTAGCGAACTGTGATATTCCCAGTTCCCAGTGCATCGTAATCAAATGCGTGAAGCGGCTGGCCGTATTCCATCAAAATGTAGTTGGTGACATCGACCACATTGTTATGCGGGCGGACGCCGGCTGCCATTAAACGCTGTTGCAGCCACATTGGCGATTCCTGTACTTTAATGTTGCGAACCACTTTTGCGACATATAATGGATTGGCTTCAGGTGCATCCACATTCAACGTCAACATTGACGCCGCAGTATCGGATGCTTCGTTGTAGCTGATTTCAGGAAGCTGCACTTCTTCGGAAAGAATTGCACCGACTTCATAAGCGACTCCAAGCATGCTCATCGCGTCTGCACGGTTTGGCGTCAAGCCCAGTTCCAATACTGTGTCATCCAAATCAAAATTGGTGATGACATCAGATCCTGTTTCCGCATCTTCCGGCAATACATAGATGCCTTCTGCGTAAGCTTTCGGTACGAGTTTGCCTTCAATGCCCAGTTCCTGCAGCGAGCAGATCATGCCATGCGATTCTTCTCCACGAAGCTTCGCTTTCTTGATTTTGATGTCGCCCGGAAGTTTTGCGCCAGGACGAGCCACGATGACTTTTTGGCCGGCTGCGATATTCGGTGCGCCACAGATGATTTGAGTGGTTTCTTCGCCAACGTTGACTTGGCAAATGGATAGTTTATCTGCTTCCGGATGCTTGACGCACGACTCGACATAGCCGACGACGATATTTGTCATGCCGTGCGAACGGTCGATGACTGCGTCCACTTCGATACCGGAACGCGTTATTTTTTCACCCAATTCAGCGGGCGGCAATTGTTGTGTATTTACATAGTCTTTCAACCAATTAATGGATACGAGCATGTTTTATTTCCTCCTTAAAGTTCTGTACGTTGGAATTGGGATAAAAAGCGGACATCGTTTGTATAGAAATGACGGATATCTTCGACGCCATATTTCAACATGGCAATACGCTCAGGTCCCATACCGAAAGCGAAGCCAGTCAGGCGTTTTGAATCATAGCCGGCCATTTCAAGAACATTCGGATGCACCATTCCAGCGCCCAGAATTTCGATCCAGCCTGTTTTTTTACAGACGTTGCAGCCACTGCCGCCGCATTTGAAGCAGGAAATATCCATTTCCACAGATGGCTCCGTGAATGGGAAGAAGCTTGGGCGAAGACGGATTTCGCGGTCGTCGCCGAACATTTTCTTGGCGAAGACGGAAAGTGTCCCTTTCAAGTCGCTCATGCGGATATCTTCTCCGATGACCAATCCTTCTATTTGCGTGAACTGGTGCGAATGCGTCGCGTCATCGCTGTCGCGACGATACACTTTGCCCGGGCAGATGATTTTAATCGGTTCTCCGCCTTTGGCTTCCATCGTACGCGCCTGTACCGGTGACGTATGTGTACGCAATAGAATATCTTCTGTTATATAGAAGGAATCCTGCATATCGCGAGCCGGATGACCTTTCGGCAAATTCAACGCTTCAAAGTTGTAATAATCCTTTTCCACTTCCGGCCCTTCTGCCACTTCGTAGCCCATGGAAATAAACAAGTCTTCGATTTCTTCCACAACGCGCGTCAACGGATGCGAATTGCCTGTTTTCACAGGGCGTCCTGGCAAGGTAATGTCGATTGTTTCACTTTGCAGCTTCATGTTGATCGCTTCTTCTTCCAGGATAGCCATACGGCCTTCCAATTGAGTTGTCACTTCTTCACGTACAACATTGACCAAAGCACCCATTTTCGGACGTTCTTCAGCCGGGAGTTTCCCCATGCCTTTCAATAAATCCGTAATCGGCCCTTTTTTCCCTAAATACGCCACACGGACGTCGTTCAGTTCTTTGACCGTTGAAGCTGCGGCAATCTGATCGAGTGCCTGTGTTTTCAATTCCTGCAATTGTGCTTCCATTCTTTTCTCCTCCTTAGACAGTAAAAAGCCCCGTCCCAGAAAAGGGACGAGGCATTATTCGCGGTACCACCCTAGTTATCGCCATACAGCAATCACTCATTTACATAACGGCTCTTCACCGGCCCATCTTTACAGCATTTCTACTGGTCCCGTCGGGCAGCTCGCGGGGTGAACTTCTGAGGCGTTTACATATCCACACTTCCAGTCAAGGTGCGGAATCTCTGTGATGTAAGGGCGCAACGTACTTTTCCCGTTCTTCGCTTTTACTTATATTTACTCTTTCATTATACGAAAGTTCACGGCTTTTATCAAACTTAGTTTTTCGGGACGAGACTATACAAAAGAATGCCGGTTGCTACTGCGACATTCAACGACTCTGCACTGCCGTAAAGCGGCACCATCAGGTTTTGGTCTGTCTGCTGAAGCAGCACTTGGTCAACGCCGCTGCCTTCATTGCCAACAATTAAAGCAAATTTCTCATGCGTCTCCGCTTCATGGACCGGCACCGAGTTTTGCAATGCCGTCCCGAAAATTTGGATGCCGCTCGCTTTGGACTGTTCAATCCATTCAACCAATTCCCCTTTAACGACAGGGATTTGGAAATGCGATCCTTGCGCCGAACGCACGGTTTTCGGATTATACGGATCTGCGCATCCTTTGCCCAGAATCACGGCGTCGATGCCGCTCGCCGATGCCGTACGGATCATTGTGCCGATATTGCCAGGATCCTGGACAGCATCGATCATCAGAAGCTTCGTCCATGTCTTCTGCTCGTCTTCCGCAAACTCAGGCTGCGCACAATGTGCAAAAATGCCCTGTGTATGTTCGGTTTCCGATATTTCTTTTGCTACACCCGCTGTTACGGAATATTGAGGAACTCCTTCGACATCCCAGTCTGCTGGAATATCCACACCTTCACGGACGATCAATGACTTGATCAGCTCTTTTTTCTTTAAAGCCTCTTCCGTCAAATGAAAGCCTTCGACCAGGAATTCCGCGAATTTATCGCGTTCTTTCCGGGTCGTTCCAAGCTTTTTCCAATGCTTGACGAGTGAGTTTTGGTTCGATTCAATTCTTTTCATTACAGGATCACGCCTTTATTTCAGAGTAGTTCAAGTATAGCACAGCTTACATTTCTCTCGTGAAGAAATCAAAGCCGAGTGCGGTCAATACGCCGAACGCCAATGTCCAGACGCCGATGCTGATAGTCAGCCACAACGTCGTATTCTTTTTCGTAGCACCGAGTGTCATACCGATGAAAGCTGCGATATGCGTCCCAATCAAAATAGGTCCAAGCATGGCGAGACCGGGCAAGCCGTATTTATTCCAAATTCGTTTGGCGCGTTCGTTCTTTTTCGAAACAGCTTTGCCTTTCGCTTCCTGGCGCTTGTTGTACCAGATCTGAAACCGGTCAAAGCCGATAATCAACGCCAGCACAGTCACCATATTGCCGACAAAAGCCAGCACCATCACCCAAAATGGCGACAAGCCCCAGATGATGCCGAGCGGAATGACCAACGCGATTTCAAACCAAGGAATCGCAGCTCCCAGAAAGACCAAAAAGTATTCATAAATCATTCAAGTTCCTCCTTGTAATGTTTGCGGAAGTTCATAAAAAAATTAAAAGTGAAAGCAAAAATTAATTAATATTATATTTCCTTTCAAGCTGTCAAATTTAGAATATAAGATAATAAGCAGTATCGAGAAAGCTAATTATTCACTAATTA
>NZ_JASDCT010000004.1:0-446326 GCF_030407735.1 Planococcus sp. APC 3900
TCTATTTTTTTTTGGTCCCGTGGTGTAGCGGTTAACATGCCTGCCTGTCACGCAGGAGATCGCCGGTTCGATCCCGGTCGGGACCGTAATTTTGATGATGAACACAGCGATCCTGCTGTGTTTATTTTTTTTGTTTTCATTAAAAACCACTGACAAAACGATATATTTTGATTTACTTCAACAATTTCGCTAAACTATGTAAAGACTCAATAGAGGTGACACGATAATGGCATACACAATTACATTGAACTCGCCTGCAGAAACCGAAGCGTTTGCGGCCAGTTTGGCTGAACTGCTCGAACCTAGAGACCTCTTGACGCTCGAAGGCGATTTAGGGGCTGGGAAAACGACATTTACAAAAGGCTTAGCAAAAGGACTTGGAATTCAGCGGATGGTCAACAGTCCGACTTTTACAATCTTAAAACAATATTCCGGTCGTCTGGAATTGAATCATTTTGATGTCTACCGTCTTGAGAACAGTGACGAAGACATCGGGTTTGATGAATTTTTCAGCAGCGAAGCAGTATCGGTAGTTGAATGGGCAACATTTATAGAAGAATACCTACCCACGGAGCGTCTGGAAATTACAATTACCCGGCAATCAGAGCAAGAACGCAAGATTATCCTCCACCCGATTGGCAGACGCTATGAAAATCTTTGCAAGGAGCTAAACTTATCATGATTTATCTAGGAATCGATACCTCGAATTCTCCTTTGGCGCTTGCGTTAATTGAAGATGGCAAGGTTTTAATAGAAGAAACATCTAATTTAAAAATCAATCATTCGCTAACTGCGATGCCGGCAATTGAAGAAATGATGAAAAAAGCGAAAGTGGCGCCTGCTGATCTGACGCACATTGCCGTAGCGGAAGGACCAGGTTCTTATACAGGTGTGCGTATTGGATTGACCATTGCCAAAACATTGGCTTGGTCTTTGAAAATTCCCCTTCATCCAGTCTCGAGCTTGAAGGTGCTTGCTGCAAACGGCCAAGGGTTTGAGGGGCTGGTTTGTCCACTGATGGATGCGCGGCGCGGTACCGCCTTTATCGGCTTATATGAGGGCAGCAGCTTGATGCCGGTGATTGGCGATCAGCATAGTGATGTAAAAGAGTTTTTATTGAAAGTGAAAGAATTCAATCGTCCTGTACTCTTCACTGGGATGGATGTGTCCTTGCACGAAGCATTAATCAGTGAAGTGTTGGGTGAAACAGCTCATTTCAGCGGAATGCAGAACCGGTTGCCGCGTGCTTCCAATCTCATTTTGCTGGCTCAGGAATCTCCAGAAAGCAATGTTCATCATGCTGTTCCTGAATACCGCCGCATTACAGAAGCAGAAGCCAATTATAATAAAGCGCAAGAAGGACAACCTCTATGATTGAAGATGTGAGATTCAGAAAAATGACTATTGCGGACATTGACGAGGTTTATGAAATAGAGCGCCTGTCTTTTACCTTGCCTTGGACCAAAGACGCTTTTTACTATGAAATGATCAACAACGAACATGCATATTATGTGATTGCTGAAACAAGTGAAGGCATCGTAGGTTATTGCGGAATGTGGCTCGTCATGGACGAAGCACATGTGACGAATATCGCCATCCTTCCCGAACAGCGTGGTAAAAAACTGGGCGAGGGCTTGATGCAGGCGGCAATTGATACTGCGAAAGCGCATGGTGCGATCTTGATGACATTGGAAGCCCGTGTCAGCAACACAGTCGCACAAAATCTTTACCGTAAATTAGGATTTAAAAATGGAGGCATCCGTAAGCGGTATTATACGGACAATTATGAGGATGCCATAGTGATGTGGGTGAATTTTGATGAATAAAGACATTTATATATTAGGAATTGAGACGAGCTGTGATGAGACGGCAGCTTCGATTGTTAAAAATGGCACCGAAATCATCTCCAATGTGGTGGCTTCCCAAATTGAGAGCCACAAACGTTTTGGTGGGGTCGTGCCGGAAATTGCTTCTAGGCACCATGTAGAACAAATTACATTGGTTATTGAAGAAGCGCTTCAGTTGGCAGCAATGGAACCGCATCAGCTGAATGCCGTGGCGGTAACGGAAGGGCCAGGTCTAGTAGGTGCTTTACTGATTGGCGTCAATGCGGCCAAAGCGTTTGCTTTTGCCCATCAGCTGCCTTTAGTAGGAGTCCATCATATCGCAGGCCATATTTATGCCAATCGTTTGGAGCAAGAGATGGAATTTCCACTTCTGGCGCTGGTTATCTCGGGTGGCCATACGGAATTGATCTATATGAAAGAACATGGTGATTTCACTGTAATCGGAGAAACACGGGACGATGCAGCTGGAGAAGCCTATGATAAAGTTGCCCGGACACTGGATCTCCCTTATCCAGGCGGCCCTCATATTGATCGATTGGCACATGCCAGTGATGAGGCTATTGCATTTCCAAGAATTTGGCTGGAGGAAGGTTCTTACGATTTCAGTTTCAGTGGATTGAAATCGTCTGTCTTGAATTACATGCATAACGCAGCTCAGCGCGGCGAAAAAATAGCTCCAGAACATGTAGCAGCCGGTTTCCAGAACAGTGTGGTGGAAGTGGTGACTGGAAAAACGCTGCGCGCAGCTGAGGAATACAAAGTCCAGCAAGTGATTGCTGCTGGTGGAGTAGCCGCGAATAAAGGCTTGCGAAGCTCGTTGGAATCGGTATTCAAAGAAAAAGAGATTCCCTTCTATATTCCTTCTTTGCCTTTATGTACAGATAATGCAGCGATGATTGCAGCCGCAGGCACTGTCATGTACGAAAAAGGATTATATGGCACGATGGCAATGAATGGCCGGCCGGGTATGCCATTAACCTCATGGATTTAATAAAAGCAAGTAATTTCATCATTTCAGGTCATCTGGAATGTGTGTAATTACTTGCTTTTTTTTACCGTAAAATTCAGATATTTATGAAGATGGCAGAATTTTTCTGTCAAGAGAGAACATTTGTACTTATGCACAATTTGTGAATAAACTGTTTATAACTAGGGGGTAAATAGAGGATATCCTACATATTGTGTAAGTAGAAGTGGAAAACTATGTGGATAGTATTTTGTTAACCTGTGGATAACGGGGATAAGTCTGTTGACAGTTGATAAGACAACTTCGAAGTTGTGGGGAAATCTGTGGAAATAAATATTTTGCGAAACCCTATTGACCTATATATAGTAACAAAAAACCGGCTGAAAAACAGCCGGTTCAAAACTAAATACTTTCAATTTTTTCCTGTAGTTCTAACCATTGTGCCATGGTTTCTTCGTGAGAGGCTTTTAAGGATTCCAATTGGTTTTGAAGCGGCAAGACCCGCTCGTGGTCCTGGAAGATTTCCGGCTCACACAATTGTTCTTCAATTTCAGCAATTTGCTGATCTAGTTTCTCCATTACCTGTTCGGCTTCTTCAGATTGGCGGACCAGCTGGCGCTCCAGTTTTTTCGCTTCTTTGTTGATCTGCGAAGTGGAAGTTGCGGTTGGCGCTTTTACTTCCGTCATCGACTCTGCTTCATCAAGAGCTTTCAATTCAGCGATTTCCAATTTTTTCTCTACATAATAATCATAGTCGCCCAGGTATTCGGTTGTGCCGTCTTTAGTAAGCTCAATGACTTTTGTAGCGATCCGGTTCATAAAATAACGGTCATGCGATACAAATAGCAGGGTGCCGGGATAATCCAGCAAGGCGTTCTCGAGTACTTCCTTGCTGTCGAGATCCAAGTGGTTTGTCGGCTCATCAAGAAGCAGGACATTGGCTTTTTGCATCATCAGCTTGGCAAGGGCCACTCGTGCCTTCTCGCCGCCTGATAAAGTTGAGACCGGTTTAAGGACATCATCCCCTGTAAACAAAAAACGCCCAAGGATGCCGCGTATGTCTTTTTCATTGATGAGAGGGTAATCATCCCATAATTCGTTCAGCACCAGCTTATTGCCCTTTAAATTGGCTTGTTCCTGGTCGTAATAGCCGAATTGGATGCCGGTTCCGTAATGAATATCGCCATCAAGCGGTTTCAGCTCTTTCATGATGGTTTTCAGCAACGTCGATTTGCCGACGCCGTTGGGTCCGACCAATGCCATGCTTTCCTGGCGGTACAGTTTTAATGAAATGTTTTCGGATACAGGCTTGCTGCTATAGCCGATTTTCAGCGATTGGACATTCAAGACGTCATTGCCGCTTTGTTTGCCAATAGTAAAGCCGAAGCGGGCTGATTTTTCATTGCCGTCGGGAGCCTCCATCCATTCGGTTTTTTGCAGGGTCTTCCTGCGGCTTTGTGCCATCTTGGTCGTTGAAGCCCGTGCCAGATTGCGTTGGACATAATCTTCCAGCTTGGCTTTTTCGCCTTGCTGTTTTTCAAACTGCTTTTGGTCCAATTCGTATTGTTTAGCTTTTTCATTCAAATAACGGCTGTAGTTGCCGGTATACTTTTTTACTCGGTGTCTGGAAACTTCATAGACCAGCGTTACCACTTGGTCGAGGAAATAACGGTCATGCGAAACGATCAGCAAAGCACCCGGGTAGTTCTTCAAGTAGTTCTCCAGCCAGCTGAGCGTTTCGATGTCCAAGTGGTTGGTCGGTTCATCGAGAATCAGCAATTGCGGCTTGCTGAGCAGGTGCTTGGCAAGCATCAATCTGGTTTTCTGGCCACCGGATAATGACACCACTTTCTTGTCGTAGTCTTCGGGATAGAACTTCATGCCATTCAGGATGGCTCGTGTATCCGCTTCATATTGATAGCCGCCTGCATCTTTGAAATCATGCTGGAGCAGATCGTATTCTTTCATGACTTTGTCGTTTTCTTCAGGATTATTGTATATATCAGGATCGGCCATTTGTGCTTCCAAGCGGCGAAGTTTCGATTCCTGTTCACGGAAATGATGGAAAATCGTCATCATTTCATCCCAGATGGTGGCATCCGACTCCAAATTGGTCTGTTGTTCCAAATAGCCGATCGTCAAATCTTTCGGCATGATGATGTCGCCGCTGTCATGGGACATTTCACCGGCGATGATTTTCAATAAAGTGGATTTTCCTGCACCGTTGCGGCCTACTAATGCAACACGGTCGCGATGCTGTACTTCCAATTTGACGCCTGAAAGGATCTCTTCTGCGCCAAATGATTTATGGACTTGATTCACTTGTAAAACTATCATGTAGGTCACCTCTATTCTCTCTAAGTGTAGCTGATGGGGCGTTGGTTCGCAATTGCACAAGCCTTTACATATCAAGGCTCCTAATGTAAGATGAAAGCGATTTGACAACACCTCAGGAGGATGCGAAAGCGTATGTTACATGAGACATCTAAAATTCCGCAAGCCACAACCAAACGGCTGCCTTTGTATTACCGTTTCCTTCAAAATTTTGCGAATGCCGGACAAAAACGGATCTCTTCGCAGGAATTGAGCGAAGCGATGAAAATTGATTCGGCCACAATCCGCCGCGACTTTTCCCATCTGGGAGCGCTCGGAAAAAAAGGCTATGGCTACGATGTCCAGGAACTGCTGCTCTTTTTTCGGAAGACTTTGGATCAGGACGAAGCTACCAATGTGGCGCTGATCGGTGTCGGAGGACTCGGAAGTGCGTTCTTAAAGTATAATTTCCATCGCAACCACAACACGAAAATCATTGTGGCTTTCGACTCGAACAGTCCGGTGGAAGGCGAAAAGATCAGTGATATCGATACCTACCATCCAGACAAGATTGAAGAGAAGATCAAAGAGTACGGCGTAGAACTGGTTATTTTGACAGTGCCGTCACGCTCGGCCCAGGAAGTGACAGACCGTTTGGCGAAGACCGAAATCAAAGGGATTTTGAATTTTACGCCCGTCCGCATTTCGGTTCCCGACCATATCCGTGTCCAGACCATCGATTTGTCCGTTGAACTGCAGACTTTGATATACCAGATCAAGCAGCAATGACTTAAAACCTTCACATTTCAAAGGCCTTTGGAAATAGCCAAAACAGCTTGAATGATGTAAAATAGAGCCATAATACAGGAGGTGCCACGTATGCCAGGTCCAATGAGTATCATCGTTATCGGGGTTGTTGCCTTGTTAGTTTTCGGTCCTAAAAAGTTGCCGGAACTTGGAAAAGCATTCGGTTCGTCTTTGCGCGAGTTTAAAAACGCTACAAAAGGACTTGTGGATGACGACGACGATAAAGTAGATTTGAAAAAGAAAGATGAGCAAAAGGAAATACGATAGGATGTTTGTCTGATGACAGAAAAAGATATGACGTTAGTTGAACATATAGGTGAATTGAGAAAACGGCTGACCATTGTAGTCGTTTTCTTTGTATTAGCGCTTATTGTCAGCTTTTTTCTTGCCCAACCGCTGATCCAGTATCTGCAGTATACCGAAGAAGCGAAAAACCTGACGTTGAATGCGTTTAAAATTACGGATCCGCTGAAAATTTTTATGCAGGTTACGATGATTTTAGCGCTGATCATCACGTCCCCATTGATCATGTATCAGTTCTGGGCGTTTATCAGTCCAGGTCTTCTCGATAAAGAACGCAGAGCGACATTAAGTTACATTCCGTTCTCTGTTCTATTATTTCTGGGAGGCATCGCTTTTGCGTATTTGATTCTATTTCCTTATGTCATCGGATTTATGCTGAATATCTCTGACAATATGGATATTCAAGAAACAATTGGGATCAATGAGTACTTCCAGTTTCTGTTCCAGATTACGTTGCCGTTCGGTTTGATTTTCCAACTGCCGGTCCTTATGCTGTTTCTGACAAGGCTTGGGATCATTACCCCGATGCTGATGACGAAATACCGCAAGTACTCCTATCTTGGTTTAGTGATCATTGCAGCGTTCATTACACCGCCGGACATCGTCTCGCATATGATTGTGACTTTGCCGTTGATTGTGCTGTATGAATTCAGTGTCATCATCGCTAAGATTGGTTACCGTAAGTTCTTGAAAGCGGAGCAACAGCAGATTATCGAAGAACAGCAACAAATCATTGAAGAAAAATAAAGCCTTCCACCGATCAAAATCGGGGAAGGCTTTTTCTTATGGGAAATATGTTTTTCGTCTCTTTACAGCTGATTAAAAGAAAGTAGAAAAACCGGTTGTTTGAAGTTTTTCCATCTGTTCCTGGAATTCCAAAATTTTGTCCATATTGAGTTGAATCAGCATGACATAGCCATTCAAGCACATATGGGCAATAATCGGGGTGATGATCCGTTTGGTCTTCTGATACAGGAACGCCAAGATCAAGCCGGTAGTGAAGTAAAGCAGCAAATGCGTAAAATCAAAGTGAATCAAAGCGAACACCAATGCACTGATCGCTGTTGCGAAAAAGAAATTGGTCGTTTGGTTCAGTGAACCGAACAGGACGCGGCGAAAAACCAGTTCTTCGAGAATTGGTCCGAACAAGACGATTGAAACGATAGCGAGCGGCACCGCTTCAGCGATATAGACTAAGGAAGCGGTATTCTCAGAACCGGGATCAATGCCGAGAACCTTCATTTCAATTAAAGCGGCGACTGATTGGCCGATCAGCAGAAGCAGAAAGCCGAGAAAGCCCCAGACAACCGACATGAGGACCGTGGATTTTGTGCCTTTCCATATATCGAAAAAGCGCTTGTCCCGGAAAATGATCAGGAGCGTTAAAATGAAACCGATGCCCATAGTCAGGAAAATCAGCCAGCCTGAAGTGGCGGCGCCGGCAGCTTCCCGGTCCATGCCTTGGTCCAGGAAATAATTCAAGGTAGGGGAGATGAACAGAATCGGTGATAACTGTGCAGCAATAAAGATCAACAATACATAAAGCGGCGTTTTTGTCCCTTGTGCTTTCGGGCGGTAGCTGCTGTTCTTTTTGGTTTTCGGGCGAGAGGAGCTGCCGTTTTTCAAGAAACTGTCTATAAAGGTTTTTCGTTTGGTGGGCATGATGTAATTCCTTTCACTGGGGGATGCTCCTTCTATTGTAGAGCTTTCAAAGAACAACCGCAAAGAAATCAAAATACTAATGGTTACCGCTTGCAAAAGACTGAAGATTTTATTAAACTTGGTAGTGGGTTAGCACTCAGAGGTTGAGAGTGCTAATCGAGAACATTTAGATAATTTGAGGAGGGTGTTTCAATTGTTAAGACCACTAGGAGATCGTGTAATTATTGAGCTCATCGAAGCGGAAGAAAAAACGTCAAGCGGAATCGTCTTGCCGGGTTCAGCACAGGAAAAACCGCAGGAGGGCCATGTGATCGCTGTAGGAAATGGACTTATCCGTGAAAACGGGCAGCGCACAGAATTGGACGTGCAAGCTGGCGACCGCGTCATCTTCTCGAAATACGCAGGATCTGAATTGAAATATGAAGGCAAAGAATATTTGATTTTACGTGAAAACGATATATTAGCAGTTTTAGGCTAAAATAAACCAGCGAAACAGGAGGAAGCTAAACATGGCAAAAGATATTAAGTTCAGTGAAGACGCACGCAGTCTAATGCTGCAAGGCGTAGATAAATTAGCAAATGCAGTGAAAGTGACACTTGGGCCAAAAGGGCGCAACGTGGTTCTTGATAAAAAATTCGGTTCGCCGTTGATCACCAATGATGGTGTAACGATTGCAAAAGAAATCGAACTTGAAAATGCTTTTGAAAACATGGGGGCGAGACTTGTTGCGGAAGTAGCTTCTAAAACAAACGACATCGCCGGTGACGGTACAACGACAGCGACGGTTCTTGCGCAGGCAATGATCCGTGAAGGCTTGAAGAACGTTACAGCTGGCGCGAACCCTGTAGGCATCCGCCGTGGAATCGAATTGGCAGTGGAAAACGCGCTTGTGGAATTGAAAGCCATTTCCAAGCCAATCGAAGGAAAAGAGTCGATTGCACAAGTTGCAGCGATTTCATCTGGTGATGAAGAAGTCGGCAAACTGATCGCAGAAGCAATGGAGCGCGTCGGCAACGACGGCGTCATCACTTTGGAAGAATCTCGCGGCTTCACAACTGAACTTGATGTGGTTGAAGGAATGCAATTCGACCGTGGATACCAGTCTCCATACATGGTGACGGATTCAGACAAAATGGAAGCGGTATTGGATAACCCATTCATCTTGGTTACTGACAAGAAAATCGGCAACATCCAGGAAATCCTTCCGATTCTTGAGCAAGTCGTTCAGCAAAGCAAGCCATTGTTGATCGTGGCTGAAGATGTTGAAGGCGAAGCATTGGCGACATTGGTTGTCAATAAATTGCGCGGCACATTCAATGCTGTAGCTGTTAAGGCACCAGGCTTCGGTGACCGCCGCAAAGCGATGCTGGAAGATATCGCTGCACTAACTGGCGCAGAAGTGATTACAGAAGATCTTGGACTTGAATTGAAGACAACGAACATCGCTCAGCTTGGGCGCGCATCAAAAGTGGTTGTTTCGAAAGAAAACACAACCATCGTGGAAGGCGCCGGCGACCAGGAACAAATCGTCGCTCGTGTTACACAGATCCGCAACCAGCTCGAAGAAACAACTTCTGAATTCGACAAAGAGAAATTGCAGGAGCGTCTAGCTAAATTGGCTGGCGGCGTTGCAGTCATCAAAGTCGGAGCGGCTACTGAAACAGAATTGAAAGAACGTAAACTTCGCATTGAAGATGCGTTGAACTCAACTCGTGCAGCTGTCGAAGAAGGCATTGTTGCCGGCGGTGGTACAGCGCTAGTCAACATTTACAACAAGGTTGCAGAACTTCTTGAAACAGAGGAAGGCGACGTAGCAACAGGCGTCAACATTGTGCTTCGTGCACTTGAAGAGCCGGTTCGCCAAATCGCGACAAACGCAGGCCTTGAAGGATCAATCGTCGTTCACCGCCTGAAATCCGAAGAAATCGGCATCGGCTTCAACGCAGCAAATGGACAGTGGGTTAACATGGTGGAAGAAGGAATCGTCGATCCAACCAAAGTTACCCGTTCAGCGCTTCAAAACGCAGCTTCTGTTGCAGCTATGTTCTTGACGACTGAAGCAGTCGTAGCAGACATCCCGGAACCAGCAGCACCAATGGGTGGAATGCCTGATATGGGCGGCATGGGCGGCATGATGTAAGTAATTCTTTAAGTCCTTGAATTGCCTGGGACGAAAAGATGCTTCAATAAACCGTGATTATGTAGCAGTCATAAAAAGTTTAAAGCCATAAGCCACCTCTCAATTTATTGAATTGAGAGGTGGCTTTTTTCTCGTAAACAAAAGAAAATCAGCAATATATGTTCAAATCATGTCGGCCAATGTAGAACTTTTTCTGTATATGACGGCTGTCACTAGCACTCGATTAAATCCTCCTGTAAGTTAGCAAGAGCAGGCCACTTACGATGCTGATAAACTCACATTTAGAGGAGAAACGTCAATGAAAAAAATAGCTTGGATTACCGATACGGCTGCGCAATTGGATGAGGATTTCATCCGAAAACACAATGTCCACATTCTGCCTCTTAGTGTGGTTTTTTCGGATGGATCGTTTCGGGAATCCATCGATTTTACACAAGAAGAGTTTTACGATAAATTACGGATAGCGAAAGTCTCACCTAAAACTTCACAGCCTGCAATTGGCGAGATGGTATCTTTGTATGAAAAATTGGAGTCGGAAGGGTATGACTTTGCGATTGCGCTTCATTTATCGAGTGGCCTGTCAGGGACATTTGAAAGTGCCCAGGCAGCTGCGAAGATGACAAATTTCAATGTCTATCCCATCGATTCAAAAATCGGCTCTTTTCCAATGGGGAAGATGATTGAAGTAGGCGCAGGGTTGTTTGCAGAAGGCAAAGACGCGGAAGAAGTGATGGCAACGATCAATAAAATGGCGACTCGGTCGAGATTGTCCTTTATTCCTTCAAGCTTGAATCAATTGCATAAAAGCGGGCGTGTGTCTGGAACACAAACCTTCGTCACCAATCTGCTGAACATTAAAGTGGTGATCACTTTTGAAGATGGAATAACCGTCCTGAAAGAAAAGGTTCGTTTAAACAAACGGGCGAAAGACAAAGTCACTCTTTCCCTTCGTGCGGATATGGAGACGGGCACTGTTCCGGAAGTTTCCGTTATTCACTGCAATAATGCCACTGACGCAGAAATATGGAAGAGCGAGCTTTTGCAAGAATTTCCAGCATTGAAAGTGCAAGTTGCTGCACTAAGTGTTTGTGTAGGCGTCCATGCAGGCGAAGGAACTACAGGATTAAGCTGGGTTTCTTATTGAGTGTTTTATTGCAAACTGTAACTGAACGAAAAATTGTTGCGATTAACAAACTGGCTGGAAGACCGTATTCTCAAGACCATCAGCAAAAGGGATGAAACCACACCGGTTTCGTCCTTTTTTATTAGGTGTAAATTAAGAAGCAATCTTTGCCGATGAGAAGAAATATTTTTGAATTCATATTAAATGCTTATCAGCTTGATATGTTAAGCTTTAAGAAATACAACAAGATCCCCGTTTTTTGAAGCAAAGAAATGATTTTAAGATTGCTTCATTTCCTTAAGAGAGGATGGATCGATAAAATGAAATTTGAAAATATTCGAGGTGTGCCATGGTAACTACGTATCAAGAATTGCAGATGTATAAAAACTTTGATGAACTGGCCAACGATGTGCTGGAATTGGCAAAAGAAATCTTGCCGGATCAATTGATCTATTTAACGTCACTTAGCGATAGCCAACAAGTTATTCTCAAGCTTTCAAATGAAGATACCAGTATTGCCGTGGCAGAAGGACTGGTGTTAAACCTGAATGAAACGCTTTGCAATCGAGTGGATTTTCAAAACAACCAGCCTCTGATCTATGAAGATATCCAAAAAGAAAGCAGCTTAGAGAAACTTCAGCAGAAGCTTGATGAAGTGAATATCCGGTCTTACTTGGGCTTGCCGATTTCTCTTGTGAATGGAGAGAAATTTGGAACATTATGTGCAATCAATGATGAAGTCACCCACTTTGATGCGAAGAGTATCCAATTACTGCAAAAAATTGTTCGGATGTTTTCTTATTATTTGGATCTTGAGCGTTTTGCTTATCGGGATGCGTTGACGGATCTGTATAACAGACGGTATCTCTCTAATTTCTTTGACAATCATTCCAGTAAAGGTGGCGTGATTTTCTTTCTGGATTTGGATGGGTTTAAAAAGGTAAATGATATCCATGGCCATGAAGCAGGCGATGGCGTGTTGAAGGAAGTAGCTTCCAGGCTTCAGAAGTTGGCGGCTGAACAGCCGGACGCTTTTGCGGTCAGATTAGGAGGCGATGAGTTTGTCATGCATTTTCCTTCTATAGGCAGTAAAGAAGACATAAGCCAACAGGCGCAGCATGTACTCGATCGCTTAAGTAAGTGGGATGCCCAGTATCAACTTTCTACAAGTATCGGAGTTGTCACATATCCGGCCAGTGGTACTGAAGAATTAGCGGCGCTTCTTAAACACGCTGATCAGGCTTTGTACGAGGCAAAAACTTCAGGAAAGAATACGTATAAGTTTTTCTGAAAGGGGTTTATAAGATGGGTGAAGAAAATCAATTGGAGAGGGCCTATAATCAAACGGCCTATAAACTGGCGGGAAATGGTGAACGGAATATCCAGGTTTTAAAAGAAGCATTTCAAAATATAGAAGATGATCTGGAAAGTGATAAGTATGGTAAGGGCCGGGTCATTGAGGATTTCCAAAAGAAAATGGCAGTTTTATTAGGGAAAGAGGATGCGGTCTTTTTCCCGAGCGGCACAATGGCCCAGCAAATTGCCTTGCGAATCTGGTGTGATGAAAAGGGAACCGGAAAAGTAGCGTACCATCCACTTAGCCATTTAGAGATTCATGAAGAAGGCGGTTTAAAAGAATTGCATCATATTGACTCGGTTTTCCTTACTGAACGTGATCAGGTAATCGATCTGAATGACGTCATCAAAATGGAAGACGGGGTTGCGGCTATCTTATTGGAACTGCCCCAACGGGAAATAGGCGGTCAGTTGCCAAGTTTTGAAACGCTTGAACAAATTTCTCAATATTGCCGTGATCGGCAGATTCGGCTTCATCTCGACGGTGCCCGGTTATTGGAAGTTCTCCCTTACTATCAGAAAACAGCACATGATGTCTGTTCTTTATTCGATAGCGTTTACCTTTCTTTATATAAAGGGATTGGCGGAATTGTGGGTGCTATATTAGCAGGTGACAATGATTTTATCAAGCAATCAAAAGTTTGGAAAAGGCGCCACGGCGGCAATCTGATCAGTTTGTATCCTTATATCATACCCGCAGATTATTACTTTGACATGCGTTCCAATAAAATGGAACAGTATTATGAGGAAGCTAAGGAAGTGGCTGAACGGTTTAATGCGTGTTATGGGATTTCAACACTTCCTGCTGTTCCGGTTTCTAATATGTTTCATGTCCAGTTCAGGCAAGCTAAAGAGCAAGTCGAACCGATTTTATTGGAGCTGGAACAGCAAACGGGGATAGGGATAACCAGTTACCTCAAAGAAATGGATGAACAGTCCTGTTATTTCGAAGTACATATGGGAGACGGGTATTCAAAAATTCCAAAAGAATTGCTAGACAGCACATTCGAACAACTCGGCAAAAGCATGAAGAACAGGTTCAACCAGTAGAACGACCTCTCAACAATGCGGTGAATTGTTGAGAGGTTTTTCTGTGCTTCTTGTTTACTAATTGCTGAGGCACTGTATGGGAACTTCCCTTCAAAGCACGTCTCTTTCCAGAAGCGCACGATTCGTGTAAACTGTATAAGGTTAAGAAAAAGTGGAGTGCCTTATATATTGTTGAAAATCAATGATCATAGAATAGATAAATGAAGCACATTTGGATGAAGGCCTGGCCTTCCATCCCGTAATGAAAGGATTGGAATTTGCATATGAAAGAAAATTTTTGGCGTGAGTTGCCGCGACCGTTTTTTGTATTGGCGCCGATGGAAGATGTCACCAATGTGGTATTTCGCCATGTAGTGGCGGAAGCAGCACGGCCTGATGTATTTTTTACGGAGTTCACGAACACGGAAAGTTATTGTCATCCGGAAGGCATTTTCAGTGTACGGGGACGTCTGACGTTTACCGAAGATGAGCAGCCGATGGTGGCTCACATATGGGGCAACAAGCCTGAGCATTTCCGGGAAATGAGCATCGGAATGGCGAAGCAGGGCTTCAAAGGGATTGATATCAATATGGGCTGTCCGGTACCGAACGTTGCCGCCAAAGGAAAAGGCAGTGGGCTGATCAATTATCCGGACAACGCTGCTGAAATCATCCAGGCGGCCAAAGCTGGCGGCTTGCCTGTCAGTGTCAAGACGCGCCTCGGCTACACGGATGTGGAGGAATGGAAAGGCTGGCTGACCCATGTACTGGAGCAGGACATCGCCAATCTGTCGATTCATTTGCGGACGAAAAAAGAAATGAGCGCAGTGCCTGCGCATTGGGAATTGATTCCCGAAATCAAGCAGCTTCGTGATGAAATCGCACCGAATACTTTGTTGACGATCAACGGAGATATTCCAGATCGCCAAACAGGCATGGAACTTGCCGAGAAATACGGCATCGATGGCGTTATGATCGGACGAGGCATTTTCCACAATCCGTTCGCTTTCGAAAAAGAGCCGCGAGAACACAGCACGAAGGAATTGTTTGATCTTTTGCGCTTGCAGCTGGACCTTCATGATAAATATTCGACAGACATCGAGCCGATTGCCTTCAAGCCTCTCCGCCGCTTCTTTAAGATTTATGTTCGCGGAGTCCGTGGAGCCGGTGAATTGAGAAATCAATTGATGTATACCGAAACAACGGATCAAGTGCGTGCCTTGCTGGATGCTTTTGAAGCTTCGAATCAAGAAGTGGAGCTAGCAGAAGCGGTTGAAAAATAAACGCGTTTGAATGGAAGCAGGAGCTTCGTAACAAGCATCTTCCGTTTTTTATTGCAGATTTAACAGTTAAGATGAGTAGCAACAAAATAAAGGACTTTCCACCGCTGGTGGGAAGTCCTTTTGTGATCTTTATTGTAAAAGTAAAAGGGATTTCCAATGTTTTAGGGAATTATGTTATTAACTATTCTGGCAGAAACGAAAAATGGTACAGCTCAATCAAATCGCTAAGAAAGTACAAATAGAGGCGAATAAGGGGATCTAAATGGATTGGAGGGCAGGGGAAGTACAGAAAACCAAAGAAGCTGCTGTTGCTCCTCTTTCAAAATGCTTATTTTAAAGGAAGTCATGAACGATTAAGGCGGGGGAATTGATGAGATACAAAACTTCTTTTGAATACCCGGCAATCCAGCTTCAATGCAGTGAAAAAATGAATCTTCAAAAATTTGTTTAACAGAAGGGAGTTGCTTAAAGTGAAAAAATATTTGGCGGAATTTATCGGTACGTTTATCTTGGTGTTCTTAGGGACAGGGGCAGCAGTTGTTCTCGGAGGGTACACGGGTGGAACAGATACAGGATTTCTTGGCGTTTTGGCCATCGCATTCGCTTTCGGTCTGTCGATTGTAGCGGGCGCATACGCCATCGGCCATATTTCAGGATGCCACGTCAATCCCGCAGTTTCGTTGGCTGTGCTGATTTCCGGTAATATGACAGCTAAGGAGTTTGGCGGTTATGTCGTTGCACAGATATTGGGAGCATTTGCAGGGAGTTCGATTCTGGCTTTTGTTGTCGCAAGTTCGACCAGCTTGGAAGGGTTTGGCGCAAACGGATATGGTGAGTTGAGTGCAGTCGGTTTGAATTTGACAGGAGCGCTTGTGATTGAAGTCATCCTTACCTTCATCTTTGTCCTTGCCATTTTGGGTGTCACTACAAGTAAAGCCACTTCCCACATGGGAGGGATTGTCATCGGCTTGACGTTGACATTGGTTCATATCATCGGCATACCATTGACAGGTACTTCTGTAAACCCTGCCAGAAGTTTAGCTCCTGCTATTTTTGCTGGCGGCGACGCACTTGCTCAATTATGGGTATTTATCGTAGCACCTCTTGTCGGAGCGGCTCTTGCAGCCTTCGTCTTTAAATCTTTCTTTGTCGTTAAAGACGAGACAGGCATTGAAATAGCTGGAGAATCCGATATGAGTGCCACACGCAAATAAAGAAAAGACAGTTTCCTGTTAATTTAGGAAGCTGTCTTTTTCTGTCTTCAGGAAGTTTGTGGTTCATAAATTCTTGATAAAGAAGATAATCTGAATATACATTTCAGCCATTTGTTTAGGCGTTTCTGCTAAGTCATTATCCAGCCACTGCTCGATGAGCCCCAAAAAAGCTGAAGTGGCAAAAGAAGACAAATAATCTTGTGGAACCGTGGTACTGTTGAAAAAAAGTTCGTTGCTAATCATTTTTTCCAGGAAATGCTCTACGAAGAATTGTTTCAACCGCTTATGAAAGCCGACGCGGTTATTGCCGCCTAAAAACACCTTAAAGGTTTCGGCATTCAGTTGAATATAGCGAAATACTTCAACCGCATGCATCGAGATGTTTCCTTTTTCTGCTTCCAGCAACAAGCGATCGGGTTGGAGCCGTTCCAATTGAACTTCCAGACCAGCAAGCAAGTTTTCTTCCATTTGGTCGAGAAGATCGTACTTATCTAAGTAGTGAAGATAAAAAGTTCCTCTGTTTATACCTGAGGCTTTTGCAATGTCCTGGACAGAAACTTTTATAAAGTTCTTTTCCTGAAGCAATTGAAGGAAGCTCTTTTGGATCTTTTCTTTTGTTTTTTCATTCATGTCATCGTAAACAGCCATCATCCATATCCCTCCACAGCTATCAACAGTTAAGTGTTTTTTGTTTATTGCTTTCATTATAGCAGACCCCTAAAATTAACCTATAACCACTCAACAGTGTGTTTAGTGGAATTCGGGGAAAAGGTGATGGAAATGAAAAAAACAACGATCGTCATGTGGATTATGCTACTTATTGCGGCTGTCGTGTTGTCGAAAGCTTTTGTATTAAACGAAGACATTAAAATGTTTTTACTGATCTTTTTTGGAATTGGATCGGCTCTTGCATTCTTGCGTTTGTTTGTGAATAACTCGATTAAAAAAATGAAAGGCAAGAATTGGAAAGTGAAAGTGTTATTTTTCGCTGTGCTCTTAGGATTCGGCCTCCCATTCCAATCGTGGTTCAGAAAGGAAGTCCTGTTTTCGATGGATTCAACTTATTTAGCAGGAAGCATCTCCATGTTGGCGGTCGGGATGGTGTTCATGACGTTATTCGTTGGGTATGCGAAGAATAAGCTGCAGGAGAGAAATGCTGGGGAACCATATACTATTATTAAAAGTAAAGATGAAAAACCTCTAGCCTAGAGGTTTTTTTGTTTGTTCATTAAATTTTGCTGAATATAATGATTGATTATTCAGATATTTATATTGAATTATCTTTGGGTCGCTTCTATAATAAGAGTGATATCAAAGGTGCGCAACAAGAACATTTGTAAAGCCTAAAGAAAAAATCATGTTATTCAATTAAATTTTTTCTACTGATTCAAAAAAGGAGAGGAGAAGATGAGAATAGAGGAAGATCTGGTCTTCATCGACTTGGAGGCTGCAACAAAAGAAGAAGCATTGCAGTTAATGGGGACCCGTTTAGCCGCGGGAGGATTCGTCAAAGAAGGGTTTATCGACAGCGTTATGGGAAGGGAAAAAAATTACCCGACCGGATTGCCTACAGAACCTTACGGGGTAGCGATTCCACATACGGATGGGGACATGGTCCATGAATCGAGAATTGCTTTTGCAAGCTTAAAAAATCCCGTTCAATTTTTAATGATGGGTACAGATGACAAACTCGTGGATGTAAAGCTGATATTCATGCTTGCATTGAACAATCCGGAAGATCAACTGGAAACCCTGCAAAAATTAATAGAATTAATCCAGAATCCCGATATGGTTATAAAACTGGCACACATCAAAAGCGTTGATGAACTGAATGAACTAGTCGAGGGCAGGCTGTAAACTTGCTCGGCTATCCCTAAAATGAGCCTTTTCTTTCTATCAATGAAAATATGAATAGAGGAGTGAACTTGATGGGGTTTCTGCAATGGTTTGTGGATCTAGGGGCTACTGTCTTACTGCCGATTTTGATATTTATCTTCGCGTTGGTATTGGGGACTAAACCGGGAAAAGCATTGCGTGCCGGGATTATTGTCGGGATTGGGTTTGTCGGAATCAATTTGGTCATTGGCTTGCTTGTCGACAGTTTGGGGCCAGCTGCCCAATCGATGGTCGATAATTTCGGTTTTCAGTTGAATACCATTGACGTAGGTTGGCCAGCAGCTTCTGCCATTTCCTATGGTACGTCGTTGGGGAGTTTGGCTATTCCGTTGGGGGTGGGCGTCAACATTCTGTTGCTGACTTTCGGTTTAACCAAAACCTTGAACGTCGATATCTGGAATTTCTGGCATGTGGCATTTACAGGATCGTTGGTCTACGCCTTAACTTCAGATTTTTGGCTTGGGGTATTGACCATAATTGTTCACTTGCTGCTTCTTTATCTGATGGCAGACGTTTTGGCAAAGCATATTGAAAAGTTTTACGGTTTCCAAAACATTACGTTTCCGCACGGGACATCGGCGCCATCCGCTTTTGTTGCCATGCCGATGAATTGGATTTTTGATAGGATTCCCGGTTTCAACAAATTGGAAGCCGATCCGGAATCCATTCAAAAAAGACTCGGGATTCTCGGAGACTCAACCATCATTGGTGTGTTGATCGGAATTCTGATCGGGATACTGGCCGGCTATGACATCCCGGGTATTCTGCAGCTGTCCATTCAGACCGGTGCCGTTATGGTTCTCCTTCCGCGTATGGTCGCTTTGTTGATGGAGGGCTTGATTCCGGTTTCGGAAGCTGCAGGCGAATTTGTTAAGAAACGCTTCCCCGGAAGAGATCTCTATATCGGCATGGACAGCGCTTTGGCAATTGGGCATCCGGCGGTTTTATCCTCCGCGTTGCTGATTATCCCAATTACGATTTTTATGGCTGTTCTGCTGCCTGGAAATTCCGTTTTGCCTTTTGCTGATTTGGCTTCAATTCCATTCTTGATTTGCTTAATGGTGCCGATTTTCAGAGGCAATATTATCCGTACCGTTATCGGAGGTTCCATTTACATCGGAATTGGTTTTTATATCGCTACGTGGATTGCACCCTTATTTACAGAAGCAGCCATTGCATCGAATTTTGAAATGGGCGAGAATACCAGTATTTCCTCATTGATTGATGGAGCGGTTTGGACCACCTTCATCTTTGTTTGGATACCTAAAATCCTTAGCTGGTATGGCATGATCGGGCTGGGGCTGCTAATCTTATTCGGATTGATTTACCAGAATAAAATCAAACCAAAGCGACAGAAACGGACGGAAGCAGTCGCAGAAGGGGAGGAAGTTAAGTGAAAAAGCTATTGATCATGTGCGGAACAGGCATCGCCACTTCGACTGTGGTTAAAGGAAAAGTGGAACAGTGGTTGAAAGACAATAACTTGAGCCAGGATGTGAAGATTTACCAATCAAAAGTCAGTGACGAGATAAACCGGATTGATGAATACGATGTCGTGCTGTCCACCACGTTGGTGCCAAATAATATAAAAGAAAAAGTGATCGATGGGGTGCCGTTGTTGACTGGCATCGGAATAGAGAGCATGTACGAGAAAGTAATGGCTGAGATCAAACGTGAGTAGCTTGTAAAAAAAATACAATCAGCCAGTGGCGTGTAGTGAATCTCGCAACTGGCTGATTGTATTAAGGGTACTAAAGCTCTTCTCCACGTGTCTCAATTATTTGCCTATACCAATGGAATGACAGCTTTTTCTTGCGGTTTAATCCATTTTTGTGGTCGACGTAGATAAAGCCGTACTGCTTTTTATAGCCGTTGAGCCAGCTTAGCAGATCAATGGCAGACCAGGCGTAATAACCTTTCAGGTTAATGCCTTGGCTTATGGCTTTTTTGATGACTTTTAGATGTTCTTCAATGTATTTGATTCGCGGAATGTCGACAATTTCACCGGCGATGATCGGGTCTTCATCACCCAAACCGTTTTCTGTAACATACATCTTGACGTCCCCATAGCGCGCTTTCAGCATATGGAGTCCATCCAGAAACCCTTGTGGCGAGATTTCCCAGCCCCATTTGGTATAAGTTTTATCGTCCATTTTGACAGTTCGGTAAAAGCCATCGAAAGAAGGACTGCCAGGAACCAACGTAGAAGTCTCCCGTGAATGTTCGATAGAAGAAACGGCTTCATGATTTTTTTCTACACGGATGGGCTGGTAGTAATTGAGTCCGATGAAATCATTGTGGTCAGCGTTTCTTTTCAACATGTCCAGCTCTTCGTCAGTCCAATCGGGCGTCCAGCCTTTTTCCTCCAGGTGCTTCACAACATACGGAGGATATTCGCCTTTTAAAATCGGATCGTAATACCAGTGGGTCTCGTACGCATTGGCATGCTCGGCAGCTCTCAAGTTTTCTTCGGTGTCGTCGACGCTATAGGCCGGAAGAAAGACGTGGGTGATACCGATTTCACCGTATTGCTTGAGCGATTTATAGGTTTCCACTGCCTTGGCGTGTGCATAGAAAACATGATGGGTCGCCTGGAAGTATTTCTTTTCATCGTTCTGAATGCCTGGTGGGTGGGCGCCTTTCAAATAGCCCAACCCGCAGAACATGACGGTTTCGTTGAAAGTGATCCAATGCTTGACGCGGTCGCCGAACGATCGGAAACAGATGTCTGCGTATTTGACGAAAGCTTCCGCTGTCCGCTTATTGGTCCAGCCGCCATCTTTTTCAAGTGCCATCGGCAAATCCCAATGATACAGTGTGACAAACGGAACGATGCCGTATTTCAGGCATTCATCGATTAGGTTATTATAAAATTCCAGTCCTTTTTCATTGATACTGCCGTCACCGTCCGGCAAAATACGTGCCCATGAAACGGAGAAGCGGTAAGACTCCAGCCCCATCTCTGCCATCAAACGGATATCTTCTTTGTAGCGATGGTAATGGTCGACGGCGATGTCGCCGTTGGTGCCTTCGAATGTTTTGCCGGGAATTTTGGAAAAGACGTCCCAATTGGTCGGCCCTTTACCATCTTCGTTGGCGGCGCCTTCTACTTGATAGGAAGCAGAAGCTGCACCGAATAAAAAGTCATGTGGAAATTTCCGTGGAATGTCCTTGTTTTGCATAACTTAAAAACCTCCATCTTCAGCTATTATTCAGAGTATAACAGGAGGGAGGGGAACCAGACCACTTTCCGCAAACTTGTAAGTATTTCTACAAATTGACTTCGCCAGATGGAATCGGTATATTAAATGGCGAAGAAGATGATAGGAGTGAACTGTTTGGCCCCGGACGCGGAATTACAGAAGTTGAATTTGATCGATTTGATAAGCGAACGCCATATAACAACGCGGAGAATTTCGGAGAAGGCATGGAATGATAATAGCGAATTCCATATTTCCAATTCTGAATGGTACATTATGGCACGCATTTATAAAAAACAGCCCACCATTGCCTACGTTACGAAAAATGTGGATATTTCCAGGCAGGCGATCCATAAGTTCATTAAAAATTTAGCTTCTAAAGGATTAGTGGAAGTAAGGAATGTGGAAAATAATAAAAAAGAAAAGTGTATCCGGCTGACGGCTTTTGGGGAAGAATGCTATGAGAAAAACGAAGCACTAAAAGTTCAGTTGGAAAATAAGGTCGCTGAGAAAATCGGCCCCGATCAAATGGAAATCCTCAAGGACATTTTGAAATCCGATTGGGGTATTTAGCCGAAAATTCGAAGAACGCCCTGCTTCATCAACCGATTGATGAAGCAGGGCGTTCTTGTATAGTGAAAAGCAGTTATTACACGACCGGAAGAGGTTCATCTTCCTTGATCATGTCATTGATTTGTTTATTGATTTCCTCAAAACTGGTGCCAAGCGCACGTGCCAGTTCTTTGAAAAGAATGATTTGGGTATTGTTTAAAAGTTTATAATCGCGTTCATAGAGCGTCTTTTTCTCTAGTTGCGTTTCAAACTTCTTGCGCATCAGCGTGTTGACGACTCTCGCAATTTCCATGCGTTCTCCCGTATTGATAACTTCAGAATATTTCTTTAAGCGGGAGTTTGGATGGTTGGTCCACTCGCCTCCAGGCTGCTTGAACGTTTCAATGATTTCAAGGGCTTCTTCTTTTTGAAGAAGTTTCAGCATGACAACTTTTTCGTTGTCGACTGGTGTACTGATGGTCACTCGGGTATTCTCCAAAGGATGCAATTTATAATACTGCTTGGTGACGCCAGAAACGGTTACGTCCTGAATATCGTCAATTCTACATAAACCATGGGCGGAATAAATGATGTGATCTCCAATAGTGAACATTTTTTTCCTCCTCAACTTATCTCAACTAAATTCATCATAACATAAAAAACCTAAATTGTAAACTTAGTTGACAATTTAAGCGGATGTATCTATAGACACAGAAAAGACAAAAATAAAAGGTTAAAAAGGTTTAGAAAAGGGAAACTAGAAAAGAATAGGTTAGTTGGTCATCAAAGCGGAGGTCACAATAAAATGAAGAGTGTAGAAGAAGCGAAGCAATTGATCATTGCGGAAAAACTGAGGCATTATAATGAACGGTTTGCGGATATTGAACGGGACCTGCAGTTTTTTTATGATGAATCATTAAATGACCCTGAATCCCTGGAAATTATTACGGTTCTGCAGGATAAAGTAAAGCAACTAAAAGACATTAAAAATAAAGAAAATCAAGAGACAGCGATATAAAGCTGTCTTTTTTTGCTGTCTTTCCGGAAGCCTGATGAACTGTGAATTATGTGCTATTATTAGGGATGGATTTATCCCGCTTTACGGTCAGTGAATCAACTAACAATCAGTGGGGGATGAAGAAAACCCCCACTGATTGAAGTTTGTCTTTATAGTGGATAAGCATTCATTACTGGAAATCAACAGGAGGCAAAGAAAATGGATAATAATGATTTATTGATCAGATTGCGTTATGCACTGGATATAAAAAATAACGACATGGTTGAGATTTTTAAATTGGGCGGCATTGACTTAAGCAAGGACGAAGTGCTGAAAGTGCTGACGAAAACACCTGAAAGCGAAGAAGAGGATGACAGCATTTGGGCCGAACAAGATAACGATGACTACATCCGAGCGGATGACCATCTGTTTGAATCGTTTTTGAATGGCTTCATCATTTTCAAGAGAGGCCGTCAGGAGCCGAAACCAGGGCAACCTGAATTCCCGGAATCGACAAACGAGCGTTCCAACAACTTGCTTTTGAAGAAAGTGAAAATCGCTTTGCAGCTGAACAGTGAGGACATGCTGGAGATTTGGGATTTGGCAGGCGTCACGGTGACAAGAGGCGAGCTGGGTGCATTGCTGCGAAAAGTGGGACATAAAAACTATAAAGAATGCGGAGACCGCTATGCGCGCAATTTCTTGAAAGGCTTGGCGATCAAGTACAGAAGTTAACGCTCTTTATCAGCTCAAAAGGACTTGGAATGAATTATTCCAAGTCCTTTTTATTATTCATCAAAAGCCGCAATTCCCGGAGTGACGCTTCTTGTGACGCAACTTGTAAAAAGGATTCATCCAGAAAGCCACGGAGGTATTCTTCTTTTGCGTTTTTTGAAATTGTTGTTTTCTTGAGAAGCTGCCTTGCTTCAAAAAGAAAATCTAGGTATTGTTCATAACTTTCATCAAACTGAGACTTCAGATCTTGCTTGATTTTCTTTGCAAGCATCGGGCTGGCGCCGTTTGTAGAAACTGCGATGCTCAATTTTCCCCTTTTGACATGAGCAGGGAAATGGATATTGCCAGCCTCCGCTTCATCAGAGGCGTTCACTAGGCAATTGGAAGGTGCAGCTTTTCTGGACTCTGCGTTTGTAGCCGGATCATCGGTGGCGATGATCATCATGAAAGCCTCTTCGGCATCCGCTGGCTCGAAACATTTCTGCTTCCAGAGAATTTTACCTTCATCATCCCAAGCGATTATGGCAGGATCGGCCACCGGACTGATGACCAACAGCTCTGCTCCACTATCTATCAAACCACTCAGCTTGCGCTTCGCGATGCGTCCTCCACCTACCACAATCACTTTTTTTCCTTTCATTTCAATCATGATCGGAATCACCGTCATCTTCTCCGCCTCCTCAACTCTTTTAATATTACCAAAAATAATCTCTATGCGTTTTGTGGCCGCTATTCAATTCAACCTGGTAATTCAGATCTCATTTTTTTCATTAGAAAAATATTTTTTATCCATCACCTGTTGATAGACTAACTTTTCTGTATAGAAAAAAATAAAAAACTTAAAACATAGTTTGACACTAGGAATAGTCTATTATATACTTTGTGAAATCAAATATTTCAAACAATTCAAATGAAAATTGAATATGCGTTCTTATCAAGAGAGACGGAGGGATTGGCCCTTTGATGTCTCAGCAACCCTCCTTTAAGGAAACGGTGCTAACTCCAATAGGCTTTCAATAGCCTAGAAGATAAGAAGATCGTTTTGTTTTTTGGGACCTTCTTCTTGTCGAAGAGGGTCCTTTTCTTTTTGTCCGAACGCCTTGGAGATTTGGTTTCAGAACGTTTTTGAAATAGACGGCACTACATAAAACTAACCTTGGAGGTAATGAAATGACAAGCAAAGCACACGGTGGAGATTTGGTAAACAGACAGGTGACGGGCAGTGAAAGAGAAAAGGCATTGAAAAATGCAGAGTCGCTTCCTTCTTTATTCATTTCGGATTGGGCAATCTCGGATTTGGAATTGATCGGCATCGGCGGCTTCAGTCCGTTGACCGGATTCCTCAGCCAAAAAGATTATGAAAGTGTGGTACATACATCCCGTCTCAGCAATGGAACGGTTTGGAGTGTTCCGATTACGCTATCGGTTACGGCAGGAGAAGCGGACAGCTATCAGGTCGGCGATGAAATTGCTTTAAAAGGCGAAGACGGCGTCATTTACGGAACAATCGAACTGACGGAAAAATACGCATATGACAAGCAATTGGAAGCACAGAAAATTTACGGAACAACAGAAGAAGCACACGCCGGCGTGAAGAAATTATACGAACGCGGCGATGTTTACCTAGCTGGTCCGATTACTTTATTGAATCGACCAGACCACAGCGAATTCGAGGAATTCCACTTGGATCCGGTTGAAACGCGCCAGTTGTTCCAGGAACTTGGCTGGAAGACGATTGTCGGTTTCCAAACGCGCAACCCGGTGCACCGTGCACATGAATACATTCAGAAAGCAGCACTGGAAGTAGTCGACGGCTTATTATTGAACCCATTGGTGGGTGAAACGAAATCGGATGACATTTCAGCGGCAGTGCGGATGGAAAGTTACCAGGTCATTTTGAAGCATTACTATCCGGCAGATAGAGCACGCCTCGCGATCTATCCAGCAGCAATGCGTTATGCAGGGCCAAAAGAAGCGGTTCTTCATGCCATTGTCCGCAAGAATTACGGCTGCACACATTTCATTGTCGGCCGCGACCATGCAGGGGTCGGCGACTATTACGGCACATACGAAGCACAGGAGTTCATCAGCCAGTTTGAAGAAGAACTGGGCATCCAAATCTTTAAATTTGAGCATTCGTTCTACTGCAATGCATGTGAGAACATGGCAACAGCCAAAACGTGCCCGCACACTGCAGAAAACCACGTCCATTTAAGCGGCACGAAAGTGCGCGAATTGCTTCGCAACGGAGAAAAACCGCCAAAACAGTTTTCCCGTCCGGAAGTAGCCGATGTACTTATTAAAGGATTGCGGGAGACCGTAACAAGTAACTAAATTGAAGGATGGTTGCCCATGTCAGTCTCAATGGTTTTTGTGCTAATTGTCATCGTCGCTATGGTCAGTGCGCTCCTGTTTGAAATTGCCCGCCCAGATATGATTGTGTTTTCGGCATTGGTGGTTTTGCTGCTGTCTGGAATTTTAACGACAGAAGAAGCGTTGCGCGGCTTTTCCAATCCGGGAATGCTGACCATCGCCTTATTGTTCATCGTAGTCGGGACTGTACAAAAGCATGGCCTAATCGACCAGATGATGATTGGCTGGCTGAACAAGGGCAAAAGCCTGAAAGGTTCACTGTTCCGTATTTTTCTGCCGCTTCCGTTAATCTCTGCTTTTTTGAATAACACGCCGATTGTCGTGACACTGACCCCATTATTGAAGAAATGGTGTGAAGAAAGGAACATTGCACCATCAAAGGTTTTAATTCCTTTGTCGTATGTAACGATTTTAGGAGGGACCATCACGCTGATGGGAACTTCAACGAATCTGGTAGTCCACGGCATGCTGATCGATTATGGGCTTCCTGGATTTTCACTGTTCCAATTGGCGATTGTCGGCATCCCCATCACTATTGTCGGCTTGATCTATCTATTCACCATCGGCAATATGCTTTTGCCCGAGAATAAAGGATTCAGCCAACAGGTGGCTGAAGATTCCCGGAAATACATTGCTGAAATGGTGGTGGAAGAAACCTTTCCACATATCAACCAAACAGTGGAAGAAGCTAAATTACGTGATTTAAAGGGATTGTACTTGATAGAAATCATCCGGAATCAGACACGGATTTCGTCGGTCAGCTCCAAAACGGTCATCCAGTCTGGAGACCGCTTAATCTTTACCGGGCTCATTGCCACCATCGCAGATCTCCAAAAAAGAAAAGGTCTGACCTTGAAGACGGGTACCAACCTCCAATTGGATGACTTGAAAAACGGCAATACGCAGCTTGCAGAAGCTGTCGTTTCCCATGAATCGTCGCTATTGTCAAAAACCATCAAGCAATCCCAATTCCGCTCACGTTTTGATGCAGGTGTAATGGCCGTTCACCGCAATAACGAACGCATCAAAAGCAAAGTCGGCGATATCATTCTGCGGCCGGGTGACACCTTGCTATTGCTCGCCGGCAATGGGTTTGTGGAAAAGTACCAGCAATCCAACGACTTTTATGTAGTGTCTTCTATGAAAATGCCTAAGGCACTTGAGGAAAGCCGCTTGGTGGGCTGGTTTTCATTACTGGTACTTTTGGGGGCAATCGCCTGTGTCATTGTCGGTTGGTTGAGCATGTTCAAAGCCATGGCATTGGCTGTGCTGATTTTGCTGGTGACCAAGTCGGTTTCAATGGACGATGCAAAAAACGACGTGCAGTTCAATGTGCTGCTGCTGATCGCCAGTGCATTCGGGGTAGGGGCGGCCATGACCAAAACTGGTCTGGCGCAATGGGCGGCGGATGGCTTGTTGGCAATCGGACAGCCGTTCGGCCTGCTAGCTATTCTGATTTTAATTTACCTGCTGACCAGCATCTTCACAGAACTGATCACCAATAGCGCTGCGGCTGTCCTGATGATTCCAATCGGCATTGAAATGGCCAGCAACCTGCAGCTTGATCCCATGGGCTTCGCAGTGATCATCACGATTGCTGCCTCTGCAAGCTTTATTACCCCAATCGGTTATCAGACCAACTTGATCGTCTATGGGCCAGGCGGCTACAAATTCATGGATTATGTCAAAGTGGGCACGCCGCTCAGCATTCTGGTTATGTCGGTGACCATCGGAATCGTTTACTATTACTGGTTTTAGGAGGAGAAAAGATGACCAAATCAACGAATATTGTATGGCATGAATCAAGTGTCACAAAAGAGGACAGACAAAAATTGAATAACCACAAAAGCGGGGTGCTGTGGTTCACCGGGTTATCGGGATCAGGAAAATCGACGGTATCTGTTGCCTTGGAAAAAGAGATCCACGCACTTGGAATCCGTACCTATCTATTGGATGGGGATAATGTTCGCCACGGATTGAATAAAAATTTGGGATTCAGCCCGGAAGACCGGACAGAAAACATTCGCCGCATCGGTGAAGTTGGAAAACTGATGAGTGATGCAGGGGTATTGACGCTATCGGCATTTATTTCGCCGTATCAGGAAAATCGCGACCAGGTGCGTGCCTTGCTTGAAGAAGATGAGTTCATTGAAATATACGTCAAATGCAGTGTGGACACTTGCGAAGACCGCGACCCGAAAGGCCTCTATAAAAAAGCAAGAGCCGGCGAAATCAAAGGATTCACAGGCATCGATGCGCCATATGAAGAACCGGTAAATCCTGAAATCGTCATTGAAACCGACAAGCAGACTTTGGAAGAGTCGGTTCAGGCAATTACAGATTATTTGAAGAAAGCGGGTTACCTGGGCTGATGGCTGGTGGTATTGATCCGGTCAAACTGCTGGAAATCAGTCTTGCAGCTGGCAAAGAAATCATGGCGGTTTACGGACAGGAACTGATCGTTGAAGCGAAAGCGGACGATTCACCACTGACCATTGCCGATCAGCGGTCACATCAGACCATTGAAAGAGGACTGCAGATTGCCTACCCAGACATACCGGTTCTCAGCGAAGAGGGCAGTAAAATCCCTTATGAAGAGCGGAAAAACTGGCAGCGTTTTTGGCTGGTGGATCCACTCGACGGCACGAAGGAATTCATCAAACGCAATGGTGAGTTCACCGTCAACATCGCTTTAATAGAAGAGAACTATCCGGTTTTGGGTGTGATTTACGTGCCGGCCATGGATGTTTTCTACTACGGTGAAGAAAACAGCGGCGCATTTAAATTGGAAGCTGCTTCAGCTGGAAAGTTTGAAAAAGCCGATGAATTATTCGAGGGAAGCATTCTGTTGACTGCAAAAAAAGCTTTAGACCGGACTCGAATCGTAACAAGCCGTTCGCATATGTCCGCTGAAACACAGGAATTCATCGATCGGATAAACGACGATAGCCAACCAATCGAACAGATATCGGCAGGCAGTTCACTGAAGTTTTGTCTGGTAGCAGAAGGGGGAGCGGATTATTACCCCCGCTTTGCGCCGACTATGGAATGGGATACGGCAGCCGGCCAGGCGATTGTCGAAGCAGCTGGCGGAGTTGTGCAGAGCGTTAAAGACCAAACCCGCTTTTCCTACAACAAAGAAAGCCTGAAGAATGGCTGGTTTTTGGCAAGAATCTAAAAAGCTTAAGGCTAGTGAATGAAGAAAATGGAAACTCTTTATTGCAGAAAGTAAATAAATGATATTTTCAGAGTTTTATTGACAGTTATCTTTTATTGCTATAGTATTTAGAGAAATTATTAAAACCAAGTAATCTTATAAGGTATTTCTTATCGTGAGAGGTGGAGGGACTGGCCCTTTGAAGCCTCGGCAACAAGTTCTGGTTTTTGACCGGATACACTGTGCCAATTCCAGCAGGTTCCATTGGGATCTGGAAGATAAGAAGACAGGCCCCGCAAACTGCGAATTGGTACCCTCTCTTCTTGTTCCATTGGAAGAGGGGGGTTTTTTATTTTAGTGGTACGGAGGAATATCCAACCAACGGGACTGCTTACTGAAAATCTTTAATTCAATATATAGAAGTTTAAAGGAGGAAGTTAGGATGAGCCACGCTGTTTCGTACGAGCAATTTACTGGAGATCCATTTAAAGATTTGGCACCGACCGATCTCTTGAAAGGGGCTGCTGATATTCTGCAATGGGCCTATGAATCCTATGGAGAGAATATTGTCTATGCTTGCAGCTTTGGGGCAGAAGGCATGGTGCTGATTGATTTGATCTCCAAGGTGAAAAGCGATGCCGAAGTGGTGTTTCTCGATACCGACGTCCACTTCAACCAAACTTATGAACTGATTGAACGCGTTAAGAAGCGCTACCCGAAATTGAATATCCGGATGAAAAAGCCGGAATTGACGTTAGAAGAGCAAGCCAGCCAGTTCGGTGATGAACTATGGAACAGCCAGCCGGATAAATGCTGTGATATCCGCAAGGTCAAGCCGTTGGAACAAACACTTTCGGGTGCACAGGCTTGGATTTCAGGCCTTAGAAGAGAGCAGTCAGCCAGCCGCAGCAAGACGGATTTCATCAACAAGGACAACCGGTTCAAGTCGGTTAAAGTTTGTCCGCTGATTCATTGGACATGGGACGATGTTTGGCAGTATATCCAATTGAATGGCCTGGAATACAACATTCTGCATGACGAAGGTTATCCGAGCATCGGCTGCAAGCATTGCTCTTTTGCAGTGACGACTGATGGAGACAGCCGCGACGGCAGATGGAAAGGCTTTGCGAAAACTGAATGTGGCCTGCATACATAATTAGGCCGGCAATAGAGTAAATTACCGATCAGAAAATGGCATAATCATCGTTTCTCTGGTTGAAAAAAGGAGTCTAGGAAGCTTATGAAAAAAGTCTATTTAGTGGGTGCAGGTCCAGGCGACCTTGATTTGATTACAGTGAAAGGGTTGAAAGCCATTCAGAAGGCTGATGTCATCCTTTATGATCGCTTAATAAACCAGGAATTGCTGGACGAAGCGAAAGAACATGCCCAATTGATTTATTGCGGCAAAAAACCCGATAACCATTCCTTGAAGCAAGAAGAAATCAACGAGCTGCTTTGCCGGTTCGCATTGCAGGGGAAAATCGTGACACGTTTAAAAGGAGGCGATCCTTTCGTCTTCGGCAGAGGCGGAGAAGAAGCAGAGGCATTGGTGGACCACAATATCCCGTTTGAAATTGTTCCAGGTATCACAGCGGGCATTGCAGCGCCGGCTTACGCCGGAATTCCGGTCACTCACCGTGATTACAGTTCTTCCGTAGCCTTTATTTCAGGAGTCAGCAAAGTGGGCGTCGACCAGGATGAATACTGGGAACATGTCGTCAAAAGCATGGATACGTTGTGCATCTACATGGGTGTCAGCAAGCTTCCTGAAATCTGTGGCCGCTTAATGCGCCACGGATTAAAACCGACGACACCGATCGCCTTGATTGAATGGGGGACGACAGAACGCCAACGGACGGTTACGGGAACACTCGAAGACATTATCCGAAACGCCAAGGATTTCGAGAATCCATCGATGATTGTGGTGGGAGAAGTGGTTCGATTGAGAGACAAATTGCAATGGTATGAGCAGCTGCAGGACGAACAGCAATTCCAGCTTGCCGCCCATGTTGGATAAGGAGATGGTGACATGCAGGCTGTACTTTACGTAAGCCATGGAAGCCGTGTAAAAGAAACACGCGATGAAGCGATGGCGTTTATGGAGCAGGTTCATCAAAAGGTAGATGTAACTCTTCACGAAACCTGCTTTTTGGAGCTGGCCAGTCCGGATATTGGGGAAGGAATTGACAGCCTTGTCAAACAAGGCGCGACAGCAATTGCAGTCGTTCCAGTTCTGTTGCTGAGCGCCGGACATTATTACGAAGACATTCCAGATGAAATCAAAAAATCGGTCTTGCGTTATCCGGATATCCGCTTTACTTACGGAAAACCGCTTGGCGTCCAAGATCGGCTCGTTGAGATTTTAGCTGAGCGTCTGCAGGAGACGACAGTGGAGCGATTGCCTGAAGCGAAGATTCTGCTGGTCGGAAGAGGCGGGAAGAGCTCGGAAATCACCCGTTCGGTTGAAGAAATTGCTGCGAAACTGGCAGTGAAAGCAAATGTACCGAACGTGGAAGTCTGTTATTTGGCTGCAGCTGCCCCGTCATTTGATGAAGGATTGCAAGCTTCCATCAATTCCGGCAGCAACCAGATTTTCGTGGTTCCTTATTTATGGTTCACGGGCCTTTTGGTGAAATCAATGCAGAAGAAAATCAACGCTTTGTCTTCAGACGACCAGCAAATCATCTTATGCGGATATTTAGGCGACCATCCATCCATGGTGGATGCCCTTGCCGAACGCACACAGGAAGCGCTGCAAAGTGAACAGCAATTAGCATGGTGAATGACAGAAGGAGAGATTGAACATGAATGGATTGGCCGGCAAGAAAATCGGCGTCGCCGCAGTCCGCGCTGCAAAAGAAATCAGCTTGCTGATCGAAAAGCAGTCCGGTACACCTGTCATTCTCCCGATTCAGGGAAGACAGCGGCTGAACGAAGACATCAGCGCGCAGAACATCACAGATTTTTTAGCCGAATCTTTTGACTGGGCCATCTTTACGACGGGGATCGGAGCAAGAACTTTAACCGATTCGGCAGAAAGCATCGGACTTCAGTCGCGTTATATCGACAAGCTGAAAGAAACAAAATTGGCTGTTCGAGGCAGCAAAACAATGAAATGGATCAAAGAACATGGCTTAGAACCGGTCCATGTTTCAGAAGACGGAACCATGAATAACCTGCTCGCGGCTTTGGCTGAAGAATATGAAGGCAAGAGCCCGCAGCGGATCTTTTTACAAGCCTACGACCAGGACGACGATAAACTGAAAAGCATCTTGGAGGAAAAGGGCCACTCGGTTTACTTATCCCGGCCTTACTCCTATGAAAAACCAGATCTTTACGTAGTGGACCAATTAAAACAATCCATCATCGCACAGTCCTTGGATGCCATCGTTTTCACCAGTAAAACGCAGGTGAGGAATATCTTCGCCGACGCTGAGCAAAGCCAAGAACTGGCCAACGCTTTCAATGACCGGGTGCTGGCAGTTGCCGTCGGAAAAGTCACCGCCAATGAGCTGGAAAGCAATGGCATCAATCAAGTGCTGCAGCCCGAACACCAAAAGATGGGGGCGATGATCGTAGCAATCGATCATCATTACCGCCAGCAGCAAATTCTTCAATAAATAAAAATAAACGAATTTCGAGGTGAAACAATTTGCAATTGCAGACAATGAACAGCCCATTCGATCAGGAACAGGTCGAGCTTATCAATCGCTTATTGCCGATGCTGACCGACAATCAGAAAATTTGGCTGAACGGCTATTTGGCCGGCACACAATCAGCCGCCACAGTAGCGGTGCAGGAACAACCCGGATTGGAATGGTATGCACAGCAAGGCGGTGCACCGGTTGCCACGCGTGAAATCACCATTCTGGTCGGCTCCCATACCGGCAACTGTCAATCGGTTGCCAAAGAGGTTTCGAAAAAACTGCAGGACAAAGACTATCAAGTGAAGCTTACGCCAATGGATGAGTTTAAACCGAAAGACTTGAAAAAAGTCGAAGATTTATTGGTCATCACCAGTACGCACGGAGACGGCCATCCGCCGGATAACGCCATTGCTCTTTATGACTTCCTGCACAGCAAACGTGCTCCGAAGCTTGATGATGTCCGGTTCTCGGTGTTGTCATTGGGGGACAGCTCCTACGAATTCTTTTGCCAGACCGGGAAGGATTTCGATAAGCGTCTGGAGGAATTGGGCGCCAAACGCATTCATCCGCGTGTAGACGCCGATTTGGATTTTGAAGAACCGGCAGAGGAATGGTTCGACGGCGTCTTCAGCATCTTGAACAAAGACAAAGAAACAGATCGTCCTGGTCCGGGAGCTGCTTCGGCTGCTCAAGAAATTCCAGCTGCCAGCAAGCCTGCCTATTCCCGCAGCAATCCATTCAACGCGGAAGTTCTGGAAAATATCAATTTGAATGGCCGTGGGTCAAATAAGGAAACGCGCCACCTGGAACTCGACTTGGAAGGCTCCGGCCTGCAATACGAACCGGGAGACAGCTTAGGGATCGTTCCTGAAAACGAAGATAAATTGGTTGACCAACTGATTGCAGCGGCAGGATGGAATCCAAATGATTCGGTATCGATCAACAAGCAAGGCGATACGAGTTCCTTGCGGGATGCATTGATCACGATTTTTGAAATCACCAGCTTGTCGAAGCCGTTGCTTGAAAAAGCGGCAGCTTTTGCCCAAGGGGATGCGCTGAACAATTTATTGGAACCTGAAAACAAAGAACAGCTCCAGGCCTACATTTATGGAAGAGACCTGATCGATTTAACGGAAGATTTCGGCCCATGGCAAGCGCCTGCTGCTGAATTCATTAAAATCCTGCGCAAAATACCGGTTCGCCTGTATTCGATTGCCAGCAGTGCAAAAGCGAATCCGGATGAAGTTCATTTGACCGTAGGCGCATTGCGCTACGAAGCGAACGGACGGAAACGGACGGGCGTCTGCTCGACGCAATGTGCAGAACGTTCAGAAGCCGGCGCAACGCTCCCAGTGTTCATCCAAAGCAATAATAGTTTCCGTTTGCCTGAAAATCCGGAGACGCCGATCATCATGATCGGTGCTGGAACAGGAGTCGCTCCTTACCGTGCTTTCATGGAAGAACGGGAAGAAACGGATGCACAAGGAGACGCATGGCTGTTCTTCGGTGAACAGCATTTCGTCACCGATTTCCTTTACCAGACTGAATGGCAAAGATGGTTGAAGGATGGCGTCCTGACGAAGATGGATGTCGCCTTCTCCCGGGATACGGCAGAAAAGATTTATGTGCAGCACCGTTTGATGGAAAAGAGCCAGGAAGTGTATCAATGGTTGGAAGCTGGAGCGAATGTCTATGTCTGCGGCGATGAAAAATACATGGCCAAAGATGTCCATGCTACGTTGGCGACCATTCTGGAGCAGGAAGGCAATATGAGTGCAGAGCAAGCGGAAGAGTATTTGACTTCCATGCGCAGCGACAAACGTTACTTGCGCGATGTTTATTAAGCAGACCCGCTCAACATTGAAAGGAGCTTATCATGAAAATTAAAGAATTGACTGACATAGAAGGCACTCCAAGTGAAATGGAGGTCATCAAAGACCGAACCAACTACTTGCGGGGCAATATTGAAGAAAGCTTTGCGGAGCGCTTGACGGCTTCGATTCCGGATGAAGACACCAAACTATTGAAATTCCACGGCAGCTATATGCAGGATGATCGGGATATCCGCAACGAACGTGCCCAGCAGAAACTTGAGCCTGCCTACCAATTCATGATCCGTGTCCGCCTGCCCGCAGGCGTTGCAACGCCGCATCAATGGCTGACGATGGACAACCTGGCAAACACACATGGCAATGGCACTTTAAAGCTGACGACACGCCAGACTTTCCAGATGCACGGCATTTTGAAATGGAATATGAAGAGCACCATCCAGGAAATGAACCATGCCCTGATGGACACGATTGCTGCTTGCGGAGATGTCAACCGGAATGTCATGTCGACATCCAATCCCTATCAGTCGGATGTTCACGGAGAAGTTTATGACATTTCCCGCGAATTAAGTGAACACCTGCTTCCGAAAACAAGAGCCTATCACGAGATTTGGCTGGATGAAGAAAAAGTTGTCGACAGCAACGAAGCAGAAGAAGTGGAGCCGATGTACGGGCGCTATTATTTGCCGCGGAAATTCAAAATCGGTTTTGCGATTCCACCTGCCAATGATGTCGATATCTACTCCCAGGATCTTGGGTTTATTGCCATCTTGGAAGGCGGCAAGCTGCAAGGCTTCAACGTTACGGTCGGAGGCGGCATGGGCATGACGCATGGCGACACGAACACGTACCCGCAATTGGCACGCGTCATCGGATTCTGCCCGCCGGACAAAGTCAATGAAGTCGGTGAGAAGATCCTGACCATCCAGCGTGATTACGGAAACCGAACGGACCGGAAAAATGCCCGTTTCAAATACACTGTCGACAGATTGGGGCTTGATTGGATCAGAAATGAACTGAACACGCGCCTCGGCTGGGAGATTGAAGAAGAGCGTCCATTCCAGTTCGACCGTAACGGCGACCGTTATGGCTGGATTGAAAGCGACGGCAAATGGCATTTGACGCTATTCATCGAGAATGGCCGTGTTAAAGACTTTGACGGCTACCCATTGATGACAGGGCTCCGTGAAATTGCCCATGTCCACACAGGGGAATTCCGCCTGACAGCCAACCAGAACTTGATCATCAGCAATGTCACAGCGACAAACAAAGCGAAAATCGATGCTTTGGTCGAGAAATACGGACTGACTGATGGCAAAGAAAATTCAGCGCTGCGCCAGAATTCGATGGCGTGTGTGGCATTGCCGACTTGTGGTTTAGCAATGGCAGAAGCGGAACGGTATTTGCCGGTGCTGATCAGCAAAATCGAAGATACGCTGGACGAAGCTGGCCTGCGTGACGAAGAAATCATCATCCGTATGTCGGGCTGCCCGAATAGCTGTTCACGCCCTGCACTTGGGGAAATTGGCTTTATCGGCAAAGCGCCCGGAAAATACAATATGTATTTAGGGGCGGGTTTTGCAGGAGACCGGCTGAACAAAATGTATCGTGAAAACATTGGAGAAGAAGAGATTTTAGCGACGCTGAAACCGATCTTTTTCCAATTTGCAAAAGAACGCCAGGAAAACGAACATTTCGGTGATTTCGTTATTCGCACCGGTTATGTAGCGACGGTCACATCGGGTCTTAATTTCCATAGCTAATCATATAAAGTCCAATCGATAGCCCGGGGGTAGTTTCCGGGCTATTGTTGTCAGGAAAATCCATGAAAGAGGAGTGTTCACATTGAAATACAGTTACATATCCCATCTTTATTGCCCGAAATGCGAGGCCATTTACGATACGAAGCAACAGCATCAATTATGCACATGCGGTTCGCCATTATTGGTGGATTACCATTGGGACGAACTGAAAGCGGATCTGAAACGCGATGAGGTAGAAAAAAGGCAGCCGACTTTATGGAGATACCATGAGATGCTGCCGGTGGAAGACGAAGCGAACGTGGTGTCGCAAGGCGAGGGCATGACGCCGCTGATAGCGATGCCAGCCCTTGGAAAAGACATGGATGTGGAAAATCTCTATATGAAAGACGAGGGATTGGTGCCGACAGGGACGTTTAAAGCAAGAGGCGCAGCTGTCGGCGTGTCCAAGGCGAAGGAAGTAGGCGTCAAGGAATTCGCAATGCCGACTAACGGCAATGCGGGGGCTGCATGGGCCCTTTATGGCGCCAAAGCCGGCATCCAATCGACCATCGTCATGCCGCAGGACGCACCGAAAATCACGCGCAACGAAGTGGCCTTGTCCGGGGCGAATCTGTATTTAGTCAATGGACTGATCAGCGATGCCGGAAAAATCGTCGGACAAGCTGTAAAGGACTTTGGCCTGTACGATGTATCGACGCTAAAAGAGCCATACCGCATCGAAGGCAAGAAAACGATGGGTTTGGAAATTGCCGAACAGATGGGCTGGGAAATGCCGGACGTCATTCTCTACCCGACTGGCGGGGGAGTGGGCTTGATCGGCATCTATAAAGCCTTGAATGAACTGAAGAAACTGGGGTGGATCGAGGGCAATCTGCCGCGCTTGGTGGCTGTTCAGGCGATGGGTTGCGCGCCGATTGTCAAAGCCTGGGAAGAAGGGAAGAACGAATCCGAATTCTGGGCAAGTTCCAGCACACAGGCTTTTGGCATCAATGTGCCGAAAGCGCTGGGCGATTTCCTGGTGTTGGATGCCATCTACAAAACAAAGGGCTGCGCTATTGCAGTGGACGATCAGGAAATGCTTGCTGAACAAGGGAAAATTGCCCGTCTGGAAGGATCCTTCATCTGCCCTGAAGGCGCGGCTGTTTTTGTAGCCATCCGCGAATTGCGGAAACAGAACTGGATTAAAGCTGGTGAAACGGTTGTCGCTTTGAACACCGGAGCGGGCATCAAATACCCGGATACCGTAAATATCGATGTGCCCATTTTGGAAATCGGTGATTCGATCACTGTGAAGTCATAAGGAAGATGGAGAAATTCAGATACGTTGAAGGGGTGAACGAATCATGAAAATTAAAGGGAATTTGCTGGCACAGATTTTAATCGCTTTTGCGGTGGCAGTCATTTTGGGAATTGTGTTTGGTCCGGCAATTGAGGTTGTCGCACCATTGGGCGATTTGTTCTTAAGGCTGATCAAATTTATCATTGCACCTTTGATTTTGGCGACCTTGGTAGTCGGAATCGCCAGCACAGGAGACCCGAAACAGCTCGGGAGAATCGGGATAAAAACCATTTTGTATTATTTGGCCACCACCGGGATTGCCGTTGTCATCGGTTTGGGATTTGCTTATTTGATTTCACCGGGCAAAGGGCTTGATCTCAGCATTCCGGATACGACGGTGGAAGTAAATGAAACAGGCGGCGCCATCGCCACTTTGCTGAATATCATTCCGGAAAATCCGTTTGAAGCACTTGCTTCAGGCAACATTCTGCAGATTATCTTTTTCGCAGTTTTTATTGGGCTGGCGATTACGTTGGTCGGAAAACCGGCTGCGCCCGTCCGGCGTTTCTTCGAAGGGTTTGCAGAGGTGATGTATAAAATAACAGGCATTATCATGCGATTCGCTCCAATCGGTGTTTTAGGGCTAGTGGCACCGGTTGTCGGCCAATACGGGTTATCCGTCTTGCTGCCCTTGGCGAAATTGATTTTGGCGGTGGCCCTTGCCTGCTTATTCCATGCAGCTGTCGTCTATTCACTGGCGGTCAAAACTTTAGGGAAGACCCGTCCGTTGAAATTCTTCCGAGGAATTGCTCCGGCTGCGGCCGTTGCGTTCAGTACGTGCAGCAGTTCGGGCACCTTGCCTGTAACATTCAAGAATACCCAGGAAAACTTAGGGGTTTCCAGAAAAATAAGCAGTTTTGTGCTGCCTCTTGGCGCAACCCTGAATATGGATGGCGCAGCCATTTATCAAGGCATCGCTGTCGTTTTTATCGCCCAGGTTTCTGGAGTAGAGCTTACCTTGTCACAATTGCTGATTGTTATCTTTACAACCATATTAGCTTCCATCGGTGCAGCTGGGGTACCGGGCGCTGGCCTGGTTATGCTGGCGATGGTAGTGAGTGCTGCCGGTCTGCCGCTTGAAGGCATTGCTTTGGTTGCCGGAGTGGACCGCATCCTTGATATGTTCAGAACATCTGTCAACGTGGTTGGCGACGCTTCAGCCGCCGTTGTGGTGGCTGCCACTGAAAACGAGCTGTGGATTGATGAGCCGGCTACAGACATCAGCTCTGATGAAGTTCCAGCTGGTGAGCTCAGTGCTTGGAACTTCAAGTGATAGTGGAATAAAGAACTTAACAACAAGCTGAATTCTGAAACCCTTCATCAGTCCTTAAACCTGGTGAAGGGTTTTTAGTTGGGTGAAATCGTCATTCATGAAAGGGTGCTGTGGAGTTGTCGCCTATCTTATTTGCTTTTGCTGTTCTATGATAAGGAAAGAAGAAAGCCAGAGCGTTTTTTGGAAGGAAGATTAATATGGCAGCGGAAAAATGGAAGGCTTTATTTTGGATCGCACTGGCAGAGCTGTTTGCGCTGAGTCTATGGTTCAGCGCGAGCGTGACAGGACCAGAATTAAAAGAACTGTGGAGCCTCACGACACGAACGGAAGCCTGGTTGTCGGCAGCTGTTCCAGTCGGGTTTATCATCGGCACATTGTTCAGCGTCTACTTCGGCATTGCAGATCGCTTTAATGCGCGGAAAGTCTTTGCACTTTCCGCATTGGCAGGAGCGCTGATCAACGGACTGTTGCCGATTGCCGACAGCGCTCTTACTGGCATTGCATTGCGTGTATTGACTGGGGTGTCACTTGCCGGTGTTTATCCGACCGCGGTCAAACTGCTCTCACTTTGGTTTCCGACAAAACGAGGGTTAGCCCTCGGGATTTTGATTGCCGCTTTGACCTTAGGCTCGTCACTCCCCCATTTTATCAGCATCTTTTTTTCCTCTGTAGATTGGAAACTGGTCATCGTTGTAAGCTCGCTGCTGGCATTGGCTGCATCGGCTATTATGAACTGGATTGTGAAGGACGCCCCAGCTTCTTCACAACGTATGGTATTCTCCTTTAAATTAATTAAAAAAGTCTTGCTTAATAAACCTGTTATGCTGGCGAACTACGGCTATTTCGGCCACATGTGGGAATTGTATGCGATGTGGACATGGTTGCCTGTTTTTATTGCTGCCAGCTTTGCAAGTGCCTTGCCTCAAGTCAGTTCGGCAACCATCGCTTTCTCGTCTTTTGCCTCAATTGGAATTGCAGGAGCGGTTGGCTGTGTACTGGGAGGTTTAGTGGCAGACAAGTTAGGCAGGTCGCGGCTGACCGTTCTTTCTCTCGGAGTCAGTGGTGCCTGTTCAGTTATCATCGGTTTCACGTTCGGACAGGCTTTATGGCTGACGTTGCTGGTCGCAGTGATTTGGGGGATGTCTGTGATTTCCGATTCTGCCCAATTTTCAGCAGCGGTAACGGAATTTGCAGATGCTCCGTATTTAGGGACAGCTCTGACATTCCAAATGTGCATCGGGTTTTTGATCACCATTTTCTCAATCAATTTAATTCCAATTGTGCAAAGCATTATCGGGTGGGAGTGGGTGTTTGCAGTATTGAGCATCGGTCCTGTATTGGGCTTGATTTCCATGATGAAATTCCGTATCTATGAAATAAAATCAGCTAAACAATAGTCTTTAGTACATAGACAAAAAGAACTATCGCTTTTGCGTGAAAATGATTATGATAGAGAGAAAAGAACGTAGATGGTTGCAAAGGGGATAGCAGGATGAATTGGTTGCCGAAGAGAAAAGATAAGGTAGCAGCTTTCTGGGAATGGTTTGAAGATAATAAAGAAGCCTATTTTGATTTGGACGATTCCGGTAGAGACAAGCTCTTTAACCAATTGGAAAAGAAGTTGCATAAAGTAAATCGGCATCTGGCTTTTGAACTCAGTGAAGGGCTGGTGGACGGAAAACGGGAATTCATCGTCAGCGCTGATGGCATGGTGGAAGCATTTGATGCTGTGATCAATCTGGTCGGCCAAGCCCCTGATTTGCCACTCTTTACGATCGTGGCGTTTCGTCAGCCGCAGGAAGAAGAGGTTTCCATCGAGTATGGTGAAATTGAACTGTCATGGGAAGACATTTTCTGTACCTTCGAAAAAGACAGCGATGAAGTCAACCTGATTTTGTACATCAAAGGATTTACAGAAGACAATGAAGATGAATTCGTCTCGGCTTCATTTATTCTGCTGGATACGATCATCGGCGAATACAATGCCGGCATGCGCATCGGTGAAATCGAATTTACCAGTTACGAAGGGCAGCCGGACGTCCGGCCAGTGAAGGAACTGCAAAGCCTTTTTTAATGGAGAGTGAAACCGTACTGAATAACCCAAGCAAAAGGCCTGTCTGAAATCTTCAGACAGGCCTAGACTATAGACAAAGTCTTTCAAAAATGAATAGCGGTGCATACCCCAACCGGTCCGGCCACTTCGCGTTCCGTGGGCTCAGCTTCAGCCTCCTCGTCACTGCGTTCCTGCGGGGTCTTCAGCTTTCGCTGTCCCACAGGAGTCTCCGTGGCCAGCCCGATCGGGGGCGTGTAGCTTCAATCAAAGGAAATAGCCTGCTAGTCAGAATCCGGAAACCATCGTCATCGTCCCAATAAACTTAGTAACTCCTTCATACAAAAATCCGTAACGCAAGGCGGCGAAGGGCAAAGATATGCTCCTGCATCGCTTCGCTAGCTTCGTCGCAAGCCCGCAGGAAAGCGTCCACCTGGAGTGCAGGATCCAATAGAAAGACAACAAATTGCATATTCACCCTTTGAGCGACATAAATATTCTTTTGTCTACAAGCTGGGGCTGTCTGAAATCTTCAGACAGGCCTTTTGCTTTTGAACTTATGAGGATTGTTCTTGCTTATTAAGGCGTTGGCGGGCAGATGAAAGGGCGGGAGTGATGGCTTTCTTTCCAAGTGCTTTGGCTAAGCCGAATTCATAACTGATTTTCCAAAAATGGTTCAGGCTTGTATCAATCATTTGCTTGATCGAATAGCCTGTGCGGCAGTCTGTTGTCAATAGACCAAGAATGGCATATTGCGAATGATTTTCTCTAGCCATTTATACGCCTCCCTATATCAAGTTGATATATATCACTTTGCTATAAAATACTCTTTTTTTGACCTTTCGTATAAAATTTGATAATAAAATGCTTTATGCATTCAATAAACAGGTATAGCAAGTAAAAGGAGGGAGAGTGATGGAGAATAAAGAAAAAGCTGGAAAGAAAACAGGTCGGGCAATTTCCAACAAACTGACAGCAGATATGATTAGCTCACTGCCAACCTGTATAAAAGGGTGGTTATCCGAAATTGGGGCTATTGGCCATGAACAAATCAATTTGGTGAGTCTTAAGCAATCGGGGTAATGAAACTGAAACCAGAACAGAAGCAGTGGACCGTATCCGAAGCAGAGCAAATCAGCTATACGGATCCACCTGCTTTCCGATGGATCGTGAAGCTGAAAATGGGCAAAGGCGTAGTTGTGACAGGAAAAGACAATTTCCTGGAAGGGAAGGCAAGTATGCACATCAAGCTTGCAGGCATCATTCCGATTTCCAAAACAGTTGATGATGAAAAGACCAATGAATCGGCACTCCAGCGCTACCTGATGGAACTCGCCTGGTATCCTTCGGCTGTCCTCAGTCCCTTCATTTCCTGGTAGGAGGTGGACGCACACTCCGCAACAGCGACCATGAATTTTGAAGGCCTTAAAGGTTCTGTCACTTATTTTTTCAATGAACAAAACGAATTGCTGAAAGTGGAAGCCTGGCGCTACAAAGACAGTGGAGAAGACGCCCGTTCCCTGCTGTGCGTGGGCACTGTTAAAAAGCAGCGGAAAGTGGGGGGACTGACCGTTCCAGTGAAGATGGAAATCAGCTGGATGCTGGAAGAAAGGCCGTTTACTTGGTATCGATTTGATGTACATGACATACGATTCAATTCTATCAATGGACAATTTTCATGAAATGATGCTTTTAAGTGATGGACTGCAGACAGGATCAGTAGGCATTCTTGATTTCTTCCAATCATATTTATAGAACTTAACTCCTTTTCCTGGTCCATTTTCAACGGTTAGTTGAACGCATTAAGCTGTTTTATACATTAAATGTATACATTGTGAAAAAAATCACAGAAATTTCATTGTTTTTTGACAGATTGCCTTGACCTGCTCTTCAGATACAGGTACCATATTTAGAATACTTAAAACTGAATAGTGAATTCTTATCGAGAGAAGTTGAGGGACTGGCCCTATGATGCTTCAGCAACCAGCCGAAAGGTCAGGTGCTAAATCCAGCAGGCAAGAAATTGTCTGGCAGATGAAAAGGAACGAGTTTGATATCGTAAAGCCTTCTTTTTCATGAAGGCTTTTTTTGTATATATAGGAGGTTGAGAAGAGTGGGATTATTAGACGAATTAAAGACCAGGATTTTGACGGCGGATGGTGCCATGGGAACATTGCTGTATTCATACGGCATCGAGTATTGCAATGAGGAATTGAATCTGCAGCGCCCGGAAGTGATTGAGAAAATCCATTTGGATTACATCAAAGCCGGCGCGGATATTATCCAGACCAACACATACGGAGCGAATGCAGCGAAGCTGGCACGCTACGGTTTGGAAGAGCAAGTCGCTGGCATCAATAAAGCCGCGATCGACATCGCCAAACGTGCAGCAGCGCCGGGCGGCCAATTCGTTTTCGGAACCATCGGCGGAATCCGCGGAATCCGGAAAAGCGATGCCACCCTGCAGGAAATCATTGCGATGGTGGACCAGCAGGCAAGCCACTTGTTGGCGGGAAATCCCGACGGCCTATTGCTGGAAACCTATTACGATTTCGAAGAACTCGCAGAAACGGTCAAGCACCTGAAAGGGATGACGGATACGCCGTTGATTGCGCAAGTATCCATGCACGACCCGGGGATTCTGCAAAATGGAATGTCGCTGAACGAAGCTCTTCATCAACTGGAAAGTCTGGGAGCGGATATTGTCGGCGTCAACTGCCGTCTTGGCCCGCACCATACCATTCAGGCCTTTGAAGAAGTCACATTGCCTGAAAAAGCGTTTTTATCGGCTTACCCGAACGCCAGCCTGCTGGATGTGGAGGATGGTCGGATCGTCTATGAATCGGAAGCGGATTATTTTGGGCGTGCCGCTTTGTTATTGAGAGAAGAAGGGGTCCGTTTAATTGGAGGCTGCTGCGGCACGACGCCGAAGCACATTGAAGCGGTGAAAAAGCACCTGAACCATTTGCCGCCGATTGTCCATAAAGAAGTCACGAAAAGAAAACCGATTGTCATCCGTGAAGCGGAAGCATTGGCAGTCAAACCGCTTCATGAAAAAGCCAAAACGGAACGGACCATCATTGTGGAACTGGACACACCGCGCCATTTGGATACCACTAAATTCCTGGAAGGCTCTGCCGCTTTGAACGAGGCCGGAGTGGATGCCGTAACCATGGCGGACAATTCTTTGGCATCGCCGCGCATCAGCAATATGGCGATGGGCTCCATCCTCAAACACAAGCAAGACATTCGGGCGCTTGCCCACATTACTTGCCGTGACCGCAACCTGATCGGTCTGCAATCGCATTTGATGGGGCTCGATGCGCTCGGAATCCATGATATACTCGCCGTAACAGGAGATCCGACCAAAGTCGGCGATTTCCCGGGAGCAACCAGCGTCTATGACGTCTCGAGCATGGAATTGATCCAATTGATCAAAAAGCTCAATGAAGGGATTTCATTTTCCGGCAAGCCTTTGCGGAAAAAAGCCAACTTTTCAGTCGCTGCGGCATTCAACCCGAATGTCCGTGTGCTGGACCGGGCCGTAGCGAGACTGGAGAAAAAAATCGAAAGCGGTGCAGATTATTTCATTTCGCAGCCGGTTTACACAAAAGAGAAAATCATCGAAATCCACGAAGCGACCAAACACCTGGAAACACCGATTTTTATCGGAGTTATGCCGTTGACGAGCATCCGCAGTGCCGAATTCCTGCACAATGAAGTGCCGGGAATCAAACTGTCGGAAGATGCGCTTGAACGTATGCGTGCCTGCGGCGAAGACAAAGGCCGCGCGACGGAAGAAGGCATCCAGATTGCGAAAGAATTGATCGATACAGCAGCCGAACTGTTCCATGGCATCTACCTGATCACACCGTTTGTCCGTTACGATATGACCGTGGAATTGATCCATTACATCAGACAACTAGATCAACAGAAAGAGAGCGATCCTATACATGTCCAAACATCTTATTGAACAACAACTCGAAAAAAGAATATTGATCATCGATGGAGCTATGGGAACGATGATCCAGAATGCGGATCTTTCCCCTGAAGATTTTGGTGGTGATGAATTCGACGGCTGCAACGAATATTTGAATATTGTCCGTCCGGAGGTCATTGAAGAAATTCATGCGGCCTATCTGAAAGCGGGAGCTGATATTCTTTGCACCAATACATTCGGCGGAACGCCGATTGTGTTGGATGAGTATGGAATCGGCGATCAGGCAGCGGAAATCAACCGGCGTGGAGTGGAAATCGCCAAAAAGGCGGCTGCTGCTTTTTCGACGCCGGAATGGCCGCGTTTTGTGGCCGGCGCTATTGGACCGACGACAAAAACATTGTCGGTGACGGGCGGCGCGACATTCGATGAAATGCTGGAAAACTTTTATGTGCAAGCCAAGGCTTTGATTGAAGGCGGAGCGGATTTGATCTTGCTGGAGACGAGCCAGGACATGCTGAATGTTAAAGCGGCGACCATCGGCATCAAGCAAGCTTTTGAAGAAACCGGAATCGAATTGCCGATTATGGTGTCCGGAACCATCGAACCAATGGGCACCACACTTGCCGGACAAAGCATCGAAGCGTTTTACATCTCGATCGAACACGTCAAACCTTTGTCGGTCGGCTTGAACTGTGCAACAGGACCGGAATTCATGACGGACCATATCCGTTCACTATCGGAGTTGTCGGACGGCTATGTCAGCTGTTACCCGAACGCCGGCCTGCCCGATGAAGATGGCCATTACCATGAAACGCCGGAATCACTGGCGAAAAAATTGCGCGGCTTTGCCGATAAAGGCTGGCTGAATGTCGTAGGCGGCTGTTGTGGGACGACGCCTGCACATATCAAAGCAGTCCGTGAAGCAATGGAGGGGCTGGCACCAAGAAAGCCGGATCCGGTTGACCATGGCCACGTAGTGTCTGGGATTGAACCACTGCAATACGATGAAACCATGCGTCCGCTGTTTATCGGGGAACGCACAAATGTCATCGGTTCCCGCAAATTCAAGCGCTTGATTATCGATGGGCAGTTTGAAGAAGCTGCAGAAATCGCCCGTGCACAAGTCAAGAATGGTGCACATGTCATCGATATCTGCCTGGCGAACCCGGACCGGGACGAAGTGGAAGACATGACCAACTTCATGAAAGAAGTCGTCAAGAAAGTCAAAGTGCCATTGGTGATTGATTCCACGGATGAAGAAGTCATTGAAGTGGCGCTGAAATATTCACAAGGCAAAGCAATCATCAACTCGATCAACCTGGAAGATGGGGAAGAGCGTTTTGACGCAGTGATGCCGCTGGTGAAAAAATATGGGGCAGCAGTTGTTGTCGGAACGATCGACGAGCCGGGAATGGCCGTTACACGTGAGCGCAAACTGGAAATTGCCGAACGGTCTTATGATCTGCTGGTCAATAAATGGGGTCTGGCACCGGAAGATATCATTTTCGATCCACTGGTCTTCCCGGTCGGTACAGGAGATCAGCAATACATCGGCTCTGCAGTAGAAACCATTGAAGGCATTCGCCTGATCAAGGAAAAAATGCCGCGAGCTTTGACCATTCTTGGCGTCAGCAATGTATCTTTCGGTTTGCCGCCGGTTGGCCGTGAAGTGCTGAATGCGGTTTATCTATACCACTGTACGCAGGCTGGATTGGATTACGCCATCGTCAATACAGAGAAACTGGAGCGTTATGCATCGATTCCGAAGCAGGAAATCGATATGGCCAATGAATTGCTGTTTACGACAACTGATGAAACTTTAGCTGAATTCACCGCTTTCTACCGCGATAAGAAAAAAGAAAAGACCGAAGACGATATCCCGAAAACGGTGCCTGACCGTTTGGCTTATTACATTATCGAAGGCACAAAAGAAGGGTTGATTCCAGACTTGGAAAAAGCCCTGGAGATGTACGATGAACCGCTGGATGTTATCAATGGACCTTTGATGAAAGGAATGGCTGAAGTTGGCCGGCTGTTCAATGACAATCAATTGATTGTCGCCGAAGTGCTGCAAAGTGCCGGCGTCATGAAAGCCGCGGTTTCATTCCTTGAACAGTTCATGGAGAAGAAAGAAGACGATTCCGGAAAAGGAAAAATCGTTCTGGCTACCGTAAAAGGCGATGTCCACGACATCGGCAAAAACCTGGTCGAAATCATTTTGAGCAATAATGGCTTTAAAGTAATCGATGTCGGCATTAAAGTGTCGCCGGCGACTTTGATTGAAGTGATCCGCAAAGAAAAGCCGGACATGATCGGCTTGTCTGGCTTGCTGGTCAAGTCTGCAAAACAGATGGTCATCACCGCCCAGGATTTCAAGGAAGCGGGCATCGATGTGCCGATTCTGGTAGGCGGCGCGGCTTTGTCGAGACGCTTTACGGAAACCAAGATTTCAGCGGAATACGATGGACCGGTCATTTACGCAAAAGACGCGATGCAAGGGCTGGATCTCGCCAACCGTCTTCAAAGTGGAGCCGGAAAAGAGGAATTGCTGCTGGAATTGGATGCCCAACAGGAAAAGCGCCAAGCTTCTGAAGCAGCGCGCGCAGCCAAGCCGGCTGTTGCTGTTGCTGAAAAGCCGGTCAAGACGGTTCGTGAAGACGTACCGGTTTACGTACCGAATGATTTACGGCGCCATGTGCTGAAGGAATATTCAGTGGCGCACCTGTATCCTTACGTCAACATGCGCACCTTGATCGGCCATCATCTTGGGCTGAAAGGCTATAATGATAAAACCCTGGCAAATGGGGATCCGCGTGCGGTTCAGCTGCATGAACTGGCTACGAATTTCTTGGGCTCCGGCTTATTGAAGCCATCTGGACTTTATCAATTTTTCCCGGCTCAAAGTGACGGCGACGATGTCGTCATCTACGACCCGAAAGACGCCAAAACGGAAATCGAACGCTTTACGTTCCCGCGCCAATCGGCTCCGCCATTCCTATGCCTGGCCGATTATTTGAAATCGGTCGACAGCGGGGTAATGGATTATGTGGCCTTTATGCAAGTGACTGCAGGATTCGGTGTCCGTGACGAAGCAACACGTTTGAAAGAACAAGGCAAGTTCCTGGAAAGCCATGCACTTCAAGCAACTGCGCTGGAATTGGCAGAAGGCTTTGCCGAACGCATCCATCAGGAAATCCGCGACCAATGGGGCTTCCCCGACGCAACGGATTTCTCGATGCGCGAACGCTTTGCCGCGAAATACCAAGGACAGCGATTCTCCTTCGGCTACCCGGCTTGTCCGAACCTGGAAGACCAGGCAAAACTGTTCAACCTCATCAAACCCGAGGACATCGGCGTCCATCTGACAGAAGAATACATGATGGATCCCGAAGCTTCCGTATCGGCAATCGTTTTTGCCCATCCTGATGCAAGGTATTTTATTGTGGATCAATGAAGAAAAGCGGAAACGGCCGTGTAGCTCTGCCGGGCATAAGGCAGACCGGCAAAGTGGCGCTCTTTGCCACGGCGCTGGGTTGGCTTATGACCCAAAGAGCTGGGCGCTGTAGCTGGACAAGAAGAAAAGCGGAAGTAGCCGTGTAGCTGGACAATACGTAAACAAAATAATAAGCAGAAGCAGGAAATTAAATTTTCCTTGCTTCTGCTTTTAATTTTGTTTAAAAAAAGACACTCAGCTTGATGCTGAATGTCTTTTCGGGCAGATAGATCAATTAACTTTATCCAGCAAAAAGCCGTAGCCTTCTGCTTCCATTTCCGCTTCTGGGATAAACAGCAGGGCGGCGCTGTTCATGCAATAGCGAAGTCCACCTTTGTCTTTGGGTCCGTCATTGAAAACGTGCCCCAAGTGGCTGTCGCCGGCGCGGCTTCTGATTTCAGTCCGTTTCATGAACAGCATGCCGTCCTCGTGCTCAGTGACGACAGCTGGATCAATGGGTTTAGTGAAACTCGGCCATCCGGTTGTGGAGTCATATTTATCCGCAGAGGAGAACAAGGGCTCTCCGGTAGTGATGTCCACATAAATGCCCGGTTCGTAGAAACCATCGTATTCATTGGAGAAAGAAGGTTCGGTCGCGTCTTCCTGTGTCACTTCATATTGGATGTCCGTCAATTTCGCTTTCAATTCTTCGTCGCTTGGTTTCGGATAAAGCGCCGGATCGATCAATGACTGGGCATCTCCATCGATTTCCTGATCTTCCAACGTATCAAACTCAACGTGGCAATAACCATCCGGATTTTTTTCAAGGTAATCCTGGTGGTATTCTTCTGCCAGATAATAATGCTCAAGCGCTTCGACTTCAGTGACGATCGGGTCGTCATAGCGTTCTTTCTCTGCAGCGACTACTTTGTCGATGACAGCACGGTCGGCTTCATTTTCATAATAAATGCCGGTTCGGTATTGCTCACCACGGTCATTTCCTTGCTGGTTCAGCAGCGTCGGATCGATAATCATGAAGTAATGGCCAAGCAACTTCTCCAAGTCCACACGTTCGGGATCGTATCGGACGTGGACCGTTTCGGCATGTCCGGTATTGTCATGAATCACTTCTTCATAGCTCGGATTTTCGGTGTTGCCGTTTGCATAGCCCGAGGTGACGTCATAGACACCGAAAACCCGTGCCATATAAGCTTCGACTCCCCAGAAGCAGCCGCCGGCCAGCCAAATATCCTGCAGTTTGTCTGTGTCGAATTCGAGGTCTGTGTTTGGATTGTCCGGAAATTTGGAAGTGCTTGTATCTGCCGATTGACCGGTGGCTGCACTGCCGGAATTGAAGGCTGAACACCCGGAAAGTACCAGCAGCAATAAAATCAATAAGCCTAAAAATGAGATCTTTTTCATGAGGAAGCTCCTGCCTTTCATAATTGAGTAAGTTCACATGGATGGATAGGTTGACCGCAGGCAAGGGCAGCTTAAAGTTCATTGATGGAATGGAAATGGTGTAAACGTTTTCTTTGTTTTTCTATCTACAGTTTAATCGAATGCCTGAAAAAGAGGAACTGAAGCGGTTCGAAACAAACGGCTATTTTATGAAGTGTGTCACAAAATGGATTCATGATTTATTGCAGAGCACGTGAGTGGAGAGGAATCGGAATGGCATGCTAAGATTTAAGGACTTGCGAAGGGAGATAGACAGATGATTTCATTGAATATCCTCGATTATTCGCCGATTGACGAAGGCGGGACCGCAGCGGCTGCCCTGAAACAGACGACTGAACTCGCTCAGTTGGCCGAACGTCTCGGCTATAAGCGCTTTTGGGTGGCTGAACATCACCAGGTGGAGTCGGTTGCCGGCAGTACGCCTGAAATGCTGATGATGCATTTGGCGACGTCCACTGAGACCATCCGAATCGGTTCGGGAGGCGTTATGCTGCCGCATTACAGCGCTTATAAAGTTGCGGAGAATTTCCGGATGCTTGAAGCACTGCATCCGGGCCGCATCGATCTTGACATCGGCCGCTCCCGCAGCTACCGGATTGTCAATGAAGCTTTAAATGAAAGCAAAACGAAACGGCTGCCTTATGATCAGCAATTGACGGATTTGCAGAAATACTTTAGTGATGACATTAACAGCGAGCACCGCTTTCGATCGTTGAAGGCCATGCCGATTGTGGAGACAGCGCCTGAATTGTGGCTGCTTGGAACCGGGCAGGGCAGCGCCCGTCTTGCTGCTGAACAAGGAATGGGCTATGCGTATGCCCATTTCGCTAAGCCATCGCAGCAAGGCGTGGAGGTAGTGGACACATACCGTGAAGAATTCCAGCCATCGCCCTTTCTTCAGGAACCGAGAGTAATCATCGCTGTTTTTGCAGTCGTTGCTGAAACGCTGGAAAAAGCCGAGGAGCTGGCGACGGCTTTTGATCTATGGCTGTTGTTTGTTGAATCCGATTCACCGCCTCCTTATTACCCGTCCGTTGAGACGGCGAAAAAGCGCGGCTTCAGCGCCAGTGAACAGAAAAAAGTGGCACGCAACCGGCAGCGTATGCTGATCGGCACACCGGAACAAGTAAAAGCCCAGGTCGAATCCATTGCAGAACGCTATAAGACAGACGAAATCACCATCATTCCGAACATTTTCGGAGCGGATAACCGCATGGACACGCTGCGTTTATTGGCAGGTGCATTTAATCTCAATGGAAAATGAAACCATTTCTGCTGCTTCTGCGTATACATTAAAAAGCAGAAGAGGCGGGGATGATGGATGGCAATCAAAACGAGAAGCAAGGAGAAAAAAGATCGCTGGTGGATTTTTGATGTAATAGACTTTTTCACTAGTATCTTGGATGTGATTTTCTTTCTTCCGCGTTCAGTTTTCCGGTTCCTCAAGGAATTATAAGGAAATCTGCTCGTTGGGGAGTGGAAAATAGTTGTCCTGGAAAATGTGTATCCGCATAAACAGAAAAACCGCGTCAGCGAGTGAGCTGACGCGGCTTTTTCGTGTTCGGAAAGTATTTATGTGAGTTTGGAAAGTATTTCATTCGAAATGGAAAGTATTTGCGCCGTTTTGGAAAGTATTTCACTCCATGCGGATAGTATCGCCAATTAAATGGAAAAAAACCGCCCGAAAAGGCGGCTTTCCACAGTTTTATAGCTTTGCAAAATCAGGGTCAGCGACTTTTACCAATTGCTTGCCGAGGTTGGTGCCTTTGAAGAGTCCAAAAAATGCTTCCGGTGTGTTTTCAAAGCCTTCGACAATCGTTTCGTCGTATTTCAATTTGCCTTCCTGCAGCCATTCGGCAAGTGCCGCGGCGCCTGTCGGCAACTCTTTCGCGTAATCGCCGAGCGTGAAGCCTTTCATCATGGAGCTGGTCTTGATGAATTTCCATTGCATACGCGGACCGACGTCTTCGCCTGGCGAGTTGTAAGACGAAATTGAACCGCATAGTGAAACGCGTGCATTTCTGTTCAGCTGATTGATGACCGCGTCAGATACGTCGCCGCCGACGTTATCGAAGTAAACATCGACGCCATCCGGAAGCGCGTTGATCAAGTCTTCTTCGAAGCTGTCTTTCTTGTAGTTGACGGCTGCGTCAAAGCCGAGCTCATTGACCAAGTAATCGACTTTGTCATCAGATCCCGCGATGCCTACTGCACGTGCGCCTTTGATTTTAGCGATTTGTCCGACAATCGAACCGACTGCACCGGCCGCGCCTGAAACGACAACCGTTTCGCCAGCCTGTGGTTTGCCGATGTCCAGCAAGCCGAAGTAAGCTGTAAGGCCGGTCAATCCAAGAACGCTGAGGCGTGCCGTAATCGGTGCTTGAGATGGATCGACTTTTTGCAATTTCTCTGGAGCTGCTACATTGTATTCAGCCCAGCTAAGGTTACTGTTGACGATGTCGCCTTTTTTAAATAAATCCGAATTGGACTCGACCACTTCGGCAAGAACGCCGCCGACCAATACTTTATTTAATTCGAATGGTGCGATATACGATTTTACGTCTCGCATCCGGCCGCGCATATAAGGGTCTACTGATAAGTAAAGTGTTTTCAAGAGGACTTCGTTTTCGCCCGGTGCCGGAACGTTTTTTTCGACAAATTTAAAATCATCGTTGGTCGGCATGCCTTCAGGGCGATTCACCAAATGAATTTCTTTATGAGTTTGTGCTGTCATGGAAAATTCCTCCTAATTTACGAATTCGTTGAAAAGCGTAACATTCGAACTGGGGCTGGTCAAAAATAATGTACCAGAAAAAGGGGCCGAGCGTGTATTCTTGATTCCTGAAAATCCGTATGCTATTTTGAAATACCGAAGCCTTTCGGAAGAGAACCTATATGCAGAAAAGAGGACGTTTCATGAATCCACTATATACAGAATTATTTAAAGAAATTACATTGCCGAACGGCGTCGTACTGGACGACCGCTTAGGTGTTGCCCCGATGACGACGTATTCCGGAAATGAAGACGGCACCGTCTCCGATCAGGAACTAACCTATTATAACCGCCGCGCTGGACTGGGAAGCCTGTACATATCTGCGTGCATCGCCGTTTCAGAAAACGGCATCGCGTTTCCGAACCAGTTTATCGGTTTTGAAGACAATGCAATTCCGCGTTTAACTCAAATGGCTAAAGAAATGAAATCAAAAGGCAGCAAAGCGATTCTGCAAATTCAGCATGGCGGACGACAAGGGCAGGCTGAGCTGATCAAGACGAATGAAACGGTTGCGCCAAGTTCAGTGCCGAATGCATCAGGCAAGCCGGCACCACGTGAATTGACAGAAGCGGAAATCGAAGCGATCATCGTTGATTTTGGTGAAACGACTAGAAGAGCGATTGAAGCGGGCTTTGACGGCGTAGAAATCCATGGTGCCAATACTTACTTGCTTCAGCAATTCATTTCTACGGCTACAAACCTGCGCCAGGATCAATGGGGAGGCAGTTTGGAAAACCGCATGAAGTTCCCGTTGGCTGTATTGAAAAAAGTCAAAGACATTGTCGCTGAATATGCAGATGAACAGTTTATCGTCGGTTACCGATTGTCTCCGGAAGAAAACAATGAAACGACAGTTGGCTATACTATAGAAGAAACAAAAATTTTGGTGGAAGAATTGATTCAAGGCGGCATCCATTATCTTCATGTATCGCTGATGGAATTCAAGAAAAAACCAAGAGGCGCTGAACAAGGCGACAGCATTGTCCGTATCCTCGCGAACCACATCAATGGCCGCATTGCTTTTGTCGCAGTCGGAAGTGTGAAAACACCTGAAGATGCATTGACGGCATTGGAAGAAGGGGCGGATATCGTCGTGATCGGCCGCCAAGCACTGATCGATCCGGAATGGACCGAAAAAGTGAAGCAAGGCAAAGAACAGGAAATCCATCCGGTCATCACACAAAAAATGGTCGGCACCTTGGATATCCCGCAAAATATGTGGCACCTCATCACATCGTACGGCATGGTCAAAGTAGCAGATAATTGATGCAATAACTCTGAACGCCCAACTCTGGTTGGGCGTCTTTTATTGGTAAGGAAAATAAAATGAAGACCCATTTTGTGGAATACTAGACGTTAAAATTAACTACTTTTTCTGACTTGGTTGATTTTGAAAGCACTTTCATTTAAACTATTACTAAACCGGTTTAGTAAACCGATTTAGTAATAGTTTAATTATTGATAATGAAAATATAAAACTGCTTATATATTGGAAGGAGCAACCAATTTGTCTGATATCTATAGTGTTTTTACGCTGGGCGATGCATTAATCACCTTCAATCCGTCAGAAACGGGCCCATTACGCTACGTTCCGAATTTCACAAGAAAAGTCGGAGGAGCAGAATTGAATTTTGCAATCGGATGCGCACGCTTAGGTTTGCATTCCAAATGGGCTAGCCGCCTTGGCGGCGATGAATTCGGCCGTGTCATTTATAACTTTGCGCGTGGCGAAGGCGTGGACATGGCAGATGTGGAGTTTGTAGAAGGGTATCCGACTTCATTGAACTTTAAGGAAATCCGGGAAGACGGCTCAGGCAAAACCTTCTACTACCGCTACCAGTCTCCGATTTTGACAATGGAACCGAATGACATTGCAGAGGCGATGTTTGAAGGCATCGATATCATTCATCTGACGGGTGTATTTCTGGCGATCGACCCGAAAAACCTGGCGATTGCCAAACGGGTTCTTGAAATTGCTGAACAGTTGGATATCCGTGTTTCATTTGATCCAAACATCCGCTTAAAACTTTGGACCATCGAACAGGCGAAAGCCGCGTATATGGAAATTTTGCCTTCAGTGGATATTTTGTTGACAGGACTGGATGAAATTGAATTGATTATCGGAGATGCTTCTAGAGGAGCGCTGGAACAATGCGCAGCAGACTTTTCCATCAGTCAAATGGTCATCAAAGACGGCGGCAATGGTGCACGTGTCTTTATGGATGGTAAGTGGCACGAAAAAGAAGCGTTCCGTGTCACCCCAATCGATACGGTAGGAGCAGGTGACGGTTTTGATGCCGGATATATTTACTCGGTGCTGCACGGTTACTCTCCTGAAGAGTCACTGGAATTCGCCAATGGCGTCGGTGCGTTGGTGACAACTGTCTCAGGAGATAATGAAGGGTTGCCTTATCTGAAGGAAGTGCAGTCATTGATCCGCAAAGAAACCGTAATTGAACGTTAACCTGAAGGAGGAAATTAATGATGTTAAAACATGATATTCTATCCCAATTGTCTGAAACGAAAGTGGTGGCGGTTATCCGCAGCAATAGCGCAGAAGAAGCGGTTGAATTATCGAAAGCAGCGGTACAAGGCGGTATCCGCGCAATTGAGCTGACGTATACAACGCCGCATGTGCAGCGGGTATTTGAAGCGCTGGAAAATGAAGATGTCCTGCTCGGCGCAGGTTCCGTACTGGACCCGGAAACAGCACGCCATGCCATTTTGGCTGGTGCGAAGTTTATTGTCAGCCCGTCTTTTAGTGAGGACATTGCGCCGATATGCAATCGCTACGGCATTCCTTACCTGCCAGGTTGTATGACAATCCGTGAAATGGTTAAAGCATTGGAATCAGGAAGCGACATCATCAAATTGTTTCCGGCAAATAATTTCGATCCTTCATTTATCAAATCAGTCAACGGACCGTTGCCGCATGTGCGCATTATGCCGACTGGCGGCGTCAATTTGGAAAACATTCAAGATTGGCTGGCAGCCGGCGCAGTAGCCGTAGGGATTGCCAGCGATTTGAATAAAGCTTATGCAGCAGACGGTTTTGATGGAGCAGTGGAACTGAGCCGAAAATACTTGCAGAAAACTGCAGAGTAGAAGGAGTGATGACGATGAATATGACATTTCGTTGGTACGGACAAGGCAATGACACGGTAACACTTGAACACATCAAACAAATTCCGGGCGTTAAAGGAATCGTCTGGGCACTTCATGACAAACCAGCCGGTGAAATTTGGGGAAAAGAAGAAATCCAAAAAGAAGTGGCCTATATTGAATCACACGGTTTTCATGCGGACGTCGTTGAAAGCGTCAATGTTCACGAATCCATTAAACTTGGTAACGCAGAACGCGATCAATACATCGAAAATTATAAGGAATCCATTCGCAACCTGGCGGAAGTGGGCGTCAAAGTCATCTGCTATAATTTCATGCCGATCTTCGACTGGACACGGACCGAAATGTTCCATCCATTGGATGACGGGTCGACAGCTTTGTTCTTTGAAAAATCAAAAGTAGAACAGATGGACCCACAGGAATTGATCCGTACGGTCAGCGAAGCTTCGGATTTGACGCTTCCTGGTTGGGAGCCGGAAAAACTTGAACGCATCACTGAATTGTTTGAGGCTTATAAAGAAGTGGACGAAGCAAAATTGTGGAGTAACTTGGAATTCTTTCTGAAAGAAATCCTGCCGGTTGCTGAAGAAGCAGGCATCAGCATGGCCATTCACCCCGATGATCCGCCATACTCGATTTTCGGATTGCCGCGCATCATCACTGGGGAAGAAAGCTACGAAAAACTTATCGAGATTTCCGATTCGCCGTCCAACGCATTTACTATGTGCACCGGCTCGATGGGGGCAAGCCCGCAGAATGATATGGTTCAAGTGGCTAAAAAATATGCCAGCCGTTCGCCATTCGCGCATATCCGCAACGTCAAAATTTACGACAATGGCGATTTCACAGAAACGTCCCATTACACACAAGATGGTTCGATTGATGTAAAAGGCGTCGTCAAGGAATTGCATGCACAAGACTACAGAGGTTACATACGGCCGGATCATGGCCGCCATATCTGGGGTGAAGTATGCAGACCGGGTTACGGTTTGTATGACCGTGCACTCGGCATCATGTATTTGCTTGGATTATGGGATGCTTATGAAGCAGCTGGAAAAGAAGGTGCAGAATGATTCCAATTCATGAAAACCTGAAAGGCCGTGTAGCGGTAATCACTGGAGGCAGCGGAGTCCTTTGTTCAGAAATGGCGAAAGAACTGGCGCGTCAAGGAATGAAAGTAGCCATTCTTAATCGTACTGCCGAAAAAGGCAAAAGCATCGCAATTGCTATCAAAGAAGCAGGCGGGGAAGCCCTTGCGCTTCCAGCGGATGTATTGGACCGGGCTTCATTGGAACTAGCGAAACAGCAGATTCTTGAAAAATTCGGGCGCATTGATTTGCTGGTCAACGGTGCGGGCGGCAATCACCCAGATGCTATCACGGGACCTGAAAGTTATACAGAAGAATCGGTTGGGCAATCATTCTTCGATTTGGATGCAGCCGGCTTTTCTTCTGTATTCTCATTGAATTTCACTGGTACATTCTTGGCGTGTCAGGTGTTCGGCAAGGAATTGCTGAAAAGCGAAGCACCGGCCATCATTAATTTATCTTCGATGAGCTCATATGCACCGCTGACAAAAATTCCAGCTTACAGTGCGGCAAAAGCATCGATTAACAACTTCACGCAATGGATGGCCGTTCATTTTGCTGAAACTGGTTTGCGTGTCAACTCGATTGCGCCCGGCTTTTTCCTGACAACACAGAACCGCGATTTGTTGATGGACAAAGACGGCAATCCGACGGCCCGCACGAAAAAAATACTGGAAGCGACACCGATGAATAAATTTGGTGAGCCGGAAAACCTGCTCGGAGCCTTATTGTTCTTGGCGGATGAATCCTATTCTTCTTTCGTCACTGGAACTACGATGGCAGTAGATGGTGGTTTCATGGCTTATTCCGGTGTATAAAAATATGCCCGTGCATTTTCCGCGCGGGTCTCTTCTAAAGTTCGTTGAAAGCGATTGCAAATTTTGGAAAAATAAATCAACCATCTACCAGAGTCGATGCGGCATAAGAGTTGGATAGGTTTTAACGGAGGAAAGAATATGGAATGGATTATAGAATCGCTGCCGATTATTTGGGTGGCACTGGGCGTAGCCTTGTTATTGTTCTTGAATATGAAAGTGAAATTAAACAGTTTCCTGTCTTTATTGATTGTAGCGATCATCGTCGGGATTCTGAATGGCTTAAGCCTGAACGATGTAGTCGAATCTGTTAAAGCCGGTTTCGGAAGCACGCTTGGAAGCCTCGCGTTGATTATTGGATTAGGTGCTGTACTCGGTAAGCTGATGGTCGACTCTGGAGCTGCGCAACAAGTTGCTTCAACTTTGTTAAGAAAGTTCGGTGTTAAAAATATTGAATGGGCAATCATCATCGTCGGTGGGATTTTCGGAATCTCTGTTTTCTACGAAGTGGCTTTCATCATTTTGGCGCCTTTGGTCATCAGTATTGCTATTGAAGCAAAAGTTTCCTACATGCGCCTTGGAATAACAATGGTTGCAGCGGCGACTTTGGCACATAGTCTGTTTCCGCCACAACCTGGGCCAACTGCGTTGGTTGCAGCATACGGCGCGGATATGGGAATGGTCTATATATTGGGGGTCGTGGTCTTTATTCCAGCCGTCATTGCTGCGGGGATTATCCTGCCTCGTCTGCTCGGCAATATGGAAAAACCGGTACCGCCTCTTTTAAAAAAGCCGAAAGAATTTAAAGAAGATGAAATGCCAGGATTCGCAATTAGCATCCTTGTACCACTGTTGCCGGCAATCATCATCACCAGTACAACCGTTTTCAATATTTTCGTTGAAGAAGGGACGACGTTCCACGAAATCATCAACTTCTTCGGTACAGCTGAAATCAGCATGCTGCTGGCTGTTTTGGTTGCTATTTATGTCTTCGGACTGCGTCGTGGCAAGAAAATGCACGAAGTCATGGATTCATTCGGCAGCGCCATCCAAAGTATTTCGATGATTATTTTGATTGTTGGTGCAGGTGGTGCCTTTAAACAAATCATCCTGGATTCCGGCGTCGGCGATTATATCGCTGTACTGATGCAGAACACCAGCGTCTCACCGCTGATCATGGCGTGGGTCATTACTGCCATGCTTAGAATCGCAACGGGTACGGGCGTCGTTTCCGCCATCACAGCAGCAGGAATCGTGGGGCCATTGATCCCGACATTCGACGTCAACCCTGTGCTGATGGTACTGGCGACTGCAGCGGGCAGCAACACGATTACACATGTCAATGATGCGTCATTCTGGTTGTTCAAAGAGTACTTCAACTTATCCATCAAAGAAACATTCCAAACATGGGGGCTTTTGCTGTTGACGACATCTGTTGTCGGTCTTGGCGTTGTTCTTCTGTTGAGTTTGTTCATGTAAGGAATCGAAAAAAGTGCAGCATCCAGATTTTTGGGATGCTGCACTTTTTTATTTTCAACCGGTATATACCGAATCGTAAGGATATCGGTAATGTTCATTGCGCGGTTTCATTAAGATAAAGAACAAAGTCAACGGCCCGACACGGCCGGTGAACATCACCAGGCTCAACAGGATTTCGCCAAGAGGACTTAAATCACCGGTAATGCCCATCGACAAGCCGACCGTTCCAAAAGCGGAAACCACTTCAAATGCCAAAGGCAGGAACGGAATTTTCTCCGTCACAGCCAATAAAAACAGGAAGAAGATTACCAGCAATACACTGATTGTGGTGATGGCGAGTGAACGCAATATCGCTTCCAGCCGGATGGATCTTCCAAAAATCTCAGGTTCGCGTTGTGAACGCAAAAACGCAACAGCTGCCAGGATGACAACGACAAATGTGGTCAACTTGATGCCGGAAGCCGTCGAAGCGCTGCCGCCGCCGATGAACATCAACAGCATGGTGAACAGCAGAGTTGGATCTTCAAAATTTCCGTAGTTCAGCGTATTGAATCCTGCAGTACGCGGAGTTACTGCACTGAAATAGGAAGCCCATAACTTATCCGGCAAGGACATATGCCCGAGAGTGCCCGGGTTGCCATATTCCAAAGCGAAAATGACGATCATGCCAATCGCATTTAAAATTAAAGTGCCGCTGACCATCAGTTTGGTATGCAATGCCCATTGGCGAACTGCTTTTTTTTGATAGACATCGATGACAACGGTGAACCCGATGCCCCCTACGATAAATAACGCAGAGATTAATAGGTTCACAAGCGGATCTCCGGTAAAACTCATCAAGTTATCAGGAAACAAGGAGAACCCGGCGTTATTGAACGCGGAAATGACATGGAAGACACTGTAATGGAGTGCATCTTTAAAGCCGAATTCCGGTATCCAGTAGAGGGTCAGCAGTATGATGGCAACCGCTTCTACAGATAAAGCAAAAGTGAGAATCAGTTTAACAAGCTTGACGATGCCGCCAATAGTACTTTGCGACAGTGATTCCTGGACGTAAATCCGGTTTTGGAGCCCAATTTTCTTACGGAACAGAATGAGGATGGCAACCGCGAATGTCATCAATCCGATGCCTCCGCATTGAATCATCACAAGAAGGACCAGCTCCCCAAATCCTGTAAGTACCGTGCCTGGATCAAAGACGCTGAGTCCAGTCACTGTCGTGGCCGAAGTAGCAGTGAAAAAAGCATCGGTCCAGGAAATTGGCCGTGTAGTCGCGAACGGCATCTTCAACAAAATTGTACCTGCCAAGATCAACAACAAAAAGCTTCCGGAAATCACCACCGGGGGAGAAACGGCGATCCGCTTCTTTTTCCAGGAACGCATACGAGACCCTTCCTTCATCGAGAGAACTGAAATATGAGCCTACTCTATGCCTGTTTGAAGAAACTGTCAATGAAAATTATCCACTAATACAACCCTTTCTTTAAAGTTTTGAAAAGAGCATCCGTAGTTGCAGTCTTTTAGTAGTTAGTATAATCAGAAAAAAGTGAATACTTCCTATGAATCCATACAGAATATCGGTATAATTAAAAAAAACAAGGGGGTAGAGAGATGAAGAAAACGAAGGCAAGTGCATTTTCTTTAGTCATTGCCGGAAGCATGGTCTTGGCAGCTTGTGGAGAAGACAATACGACGACGAATCCGGAAGAAGGCGGTGGGGACACTGCTGGATTGGAAGCGAATATTGTCACCATTGCTACTGGTGGAGCATCCGGGCCCTATAACATCATTGGATCAACGCTGGCTGAAACCTACAGTTCACAGTACGGCGTCAACTCGAGAACCCAAACAACCGGGGCCTCTGTGGAGAACGTCAACTTGATCAAAGAAGACAAAATCGAAATGGCATTTACGATGAGTGACGTGGTCAGCCAAGCGGTGGAAGGAACTGAAGGCTTTACAGAGCCGACAGATAAAATCAGCCAAATCGCTGCTTTGTATCCTAACTATGTGCAAATCGTCACCACAGCGGATTCAGGTATTGAAACTTTCGAGGACCTGCGCGGCAAGCGAATTGCAGTGGGCGATCAGAACTCGGGAGTGGAAGTGAACGCGCGTACGCTGCTTGAAGGCTACGGCATCACCTACGATGACATTCAAGTGGATTATCTGGGGTATGCGGAAGCGGCTGACGGCTTGCGTGCCGGACAGATCGACGCGGCCTTCCTGACAAGCGGCCTGCCGAATGCATCACTGCTGGAGCTTTCTGAAACACTGGACATCCGCATGGTTTCCATCGCTCCTGAAGATGTAGAGCGGGTAGCGGAAGACCAGTCCTACTTTATTGCACTTGAGATTCCAGCAGATACTTACGGAAATGAAGAACCTGTTCCGACTGCAGCAATCATGAACGCATTGGTGGTCCACTCGGATATGAGCGAAGACGATGTCTACGAATTGACCAAAACCTTCTTCGAAAATCTGGACACGCTCGAGAATTCTCACCAGGCAGCCGCCGATATTACATTGGAAGCTGCACAGGAAGGCTTGGTGGCACCGTTGCATCCAGGGGCACAGCGTTACTACGATGAACAATAAAGTATTGGCGGGAGGAGCATGTGTGATTATGCTCCTTTTTTTCCTGTTGTGGCGGATCCCTGTCGTACAATTCAACTTTGGCGGGGAACGCTATTATTTGAAAGAAACGGATTTTACCTTGCAATGGATCCATTCAGTGGAAAAAGAACAGTGGCTGGAGTTTTATGAGCGGGACGGCGACAGCCTGTTGCTGGCAGAAACGAAGTTTAAAACTTACGGCGCAGGTGTCCCTTCAGATGGAAAAATCATCCCGTCAAAAGATGGCTATGTCCATATGGAAATCGGACGGCTCTTCAAAGAAATGAATTTGACGGTCTCACAAAATGCACAAACAACGATAAAAACCGCCAACAAGGAAATTCCATTATATGACTATACGGAAGATTACGAGATGGTGACGATCACGATTGAATTTATTGATCTGTGGGATTATATGAGGGGGAATAAACTATGACAAAAGACAACCGGGATTTGGATGTTGAAAGCGTTTCTGCCCATGAAGAAGACAAAACCCTCAGCCAGGAAGTGCTGGAGAAATACGATACAGATGCCAAAGTCCGCAAACTGAAAAATCGGAAGCTGGTTTTTCTGATAGCAGCGATCGCCATCGCTTATTCGATTTATCATCTCTATGTGACCTTCAATCCGATGCCTGCCCTTCAGGCGCGGTCGATCCACGTAGCTGTCGGGATGGGCTTGATTTTCCTTGTCTATCCAACTTTCAAAAAGCAGGATCGCACGAAAATCCCTTTCTATGACTGGATTTTATTTATCTTCAGTTTGGGGACCGCGGGTTATTTGATATACGAATACAACGATATCATGACCACGCGCGGAGGAATCCCGAATACGTTGGATATCATTTTTGCGGTTCTGACGGTTGTGCTGGTCCTTGAAGCAGCACGGCGCGTAACCGGCATCATCCTGCCGATTTTGGCGTTGGTGTTCCTGGCCTACCCATTCATCAGCCATTTCGTTTGGATGCCAAACATGCTGATGACGAGGCCATTCGACCTTGGCGATATTTTTGGGCAACTCTATTTGAAGACGGAAGGTCTTTATTCGACGGCCATTTCGGCTTCCCTGCAATTCATCTTCCTGTTCATCCTGTTTGGTGCGTTTCTCGCCAAATCGGGGATGGGCCAATTGTTCAATGACCTAGCTATGGCTTTAGCCGGCAGCAGGCAAGGCGGACCTGCCAAAGTCGCGGTTATTTCCAGTGGGTTCATGGGCAGCATCAACGGTTCGGCGATTGCCAACGTTGTGGGAACCGGTGCGTTCACCATCCCCTTGATGAAAAAAATCGGCTACAATAAAAACTTTGCCGGCGCCGTAGAAGCGAGTGCCTCTGTGGGCGGGCAAATTTTGCCGCCGATCATGGGGGCGAGTGCCTTTATCATGGCTGAAACCACGGGCATCTCCTACGGAACGATTGCGCTTGCAGCTTTACTGCCGGCAGTGCTGTACTTTCTGGGCGTCATCATGCAGGTGCATTTCCGTGCCGGCAAAGAAAACCTGAAAGGCATTCCGAAAGCGGATTTGCCAAGAACCAAAGAAGTGCTGAAAGAAAAAGGCCATTTGCTGTTGCCGATTGTGGGCTTGATCTTCATGCTTTATACGGGAATGCCGATTGCCTATGCGGCATTCTATACCATCGTGCTGACGGTCATCGTGGCTGCGTTCAGAAAATCGACGCGCATGGGCTTTAAGGATATACTCGAAGCGCTGGAAAATGGCGCACGGCAATCCTTGTCTGTCATGATCGCCTGTGCGGTCGTCGGCATCATCATCGGTGTCGTCAGCCTGACCAGTTTTGGTACGGTTATGACGTCAGCGATTACAAGCTTTGGCGCAGGGTCGTTGTTCTGGACCTTGTTCCTGACAATGCTTGCCTCTATTGTTTTGGGAATGGGCTTGCCGTCCATCCCGGCCTATATCATCACGGCTACCATGACAGCGCCGGCACTTGCTGAATTCGGCATTCCGGTACTGGTTGCGCATTTGTTCGTATTCTACTTCGGAATTTTTGCCAACATTACACCACCGGTCGCACTCGCCGCATTTGCCGGTGCGGGGATATCCGGAGGCGATCCGATGCGGACCGGTTTAAACGCGCTGCGTTTGTCGATTGCGGGATTCATTATCCCGTACCTGTTCGTCTATAACCCAGCCATGCTGATGATCGATACGACCGGCATTGCGGTCAACGCCACCGAGTTTGCCTTGCCGCCGATACTGGAAATCGTGATGATCACCATCACCGCTATAATCGGCATCATTGGTTTAAGTGCAGCTGCAGAAGGCTATTTCCAGACAAAGCTCAATGTGCTGTTCCGCATCGTTCTCGGGGCGGGAGCGTTGATGCTGATTGTCCCCGAAACCTTGACGGATATCATCGGCTTGGCTATTGTATTAGGGATTTTCGTCATCAATTTCCTGAAGAGCAAAAAAGAAAATACGGCAGCCGCTGCCTCGTAACTTTATATCCCAGCCGGACAACAGGACTTCTGTTGTCCGGTTTTTTCAAGATAAATGGAATAAAGCAGCAACTTACGCAGACATATACTTCATTGGGAGAAGTGACTCAACATCTGCAGGACTTTCATGTATGCTAGATAAGTTGAATGAAAAATCTTTACGCACTGCTTTGGGATTTGGATAGGCAATCAGTAAATCTCGAAAGCAGAATTACAGGAGGTTCAAAGATGACTTCTTTGATGCAGAAAATAAAAGAAGTACTGCCCCAGTTATCTGATGCAGAGGGACGGATCGGTGAGTATGTTCTTGAAAATCCAGAAGCTGTCCCACATATGACGATAAAAGAACTCTCTGAAAAATCAAGTGTCAGTGAAGCAACGATTATCCGCTTCTGTAAATCGATCGGCATTGGCAGCTTTAAATCCTTTAAGCTGGCGCTGATGAAAGACTTGACCTTGACGGATAGCAATCTCACGGATTTTTCGGCTTTGACTAAGAAAGACTCTCCTTACGATCTCTTCCATAAAATCATTTACGTCAATAAATCTGCGATTGAATCATGTGCAGACTCGATGGACCGAAAAGAATTGGCAAAAGCGGTTGAAGCGATTCAACATGCTGGGAAAATTGTCTTTTTCGGAGTTGGGGGTTCTTCGACTGCTGCAGTGGATGCCCAGTACAAATTCACCAAACTGGGCTATCATTCGATTACCTCACTTGATTTTCATTACATGCTGTCGGTCATTCCGCACTTAACGGAAAAAGACGTCTTTGTCGCCATCAGTACTTCTGGAAAAACGAAAGATGTACTGGAACTTACACGTTTTGCCCAGAAAAAAGGAGCAACGGCTATTGCCATCACCACGCTGAGCAAATCGCCATTGTACAAAGAAGCAGATATCCGGCTATGCACGCCGAATGTGGAACAGGATTTCCGCATTGGCAGCATTCCTTCCCGGATGACTCAATTGACGGTCATCGACACGCTGTACATGAGCATTTTCCAACAGATTGGAGAAAAGGTTTTGCAGCAATATTACGATGCGCGCAGTGAAATGGAAAATCTGCGAAGATGAAGAGCCGTTAATAAGGCTCTTTTTTTCATGAGAGTTATGAAATTAAAATTCATTATTTAATTAATTTATATTGACATTAAATTTCTTGAGGATAAAATGAAAACAAGAAATAAAAGTAAAAGAGGTGATCCGATGCTGGAGAATTTATCCACAGAGAAACGCAATACCAACACCATGAAGATGGATGAAATGTCAGTGCTGGAAATACTGAAGACAATGAACCAAGAGGATCGTCTCGTACCAAAAGCCATTGAAATGGAATTGGCAGCGATTGAAAAAGCTGTCCAAAAAGCAATCCGTTCTTTTAAAGCCGGTGGACGATTGATTTATATCGGCGCTGGAACGAGTGGCCGCTTAGGGATTTTGGATGCAGTCGAATGTGTCCCGACTTTCGGAGTTTCACCGGAGCAGGTTATTGGGATCATTGCCGGTGGCACAGAAGCGATCAAGACGGCAATTGAAGGTGTAGAAGACAATCCGGAACAGGGTATGGCAGATTTGAAAGCGGTTTCTTTGGCGGCTGAAGATACGGTGGTGGGAATTGCGGCTAGCGGACGGACACCTTATGTAATCGGAGCTCTTCAATATGCTAAGCAAGTCGGTGCAGAAACGGTTGCCATGTCGTGCAATAAAGGTGCCGAGATCAGTGACTATGCAGACACGGCAATCGAAATTGAAACAGGAGCCGAAGTATTGACGGGTTCAACCCGGTTGAAAGCCGGTACTGCCCAGAAGCTGGTTTTGAATATGGTTTCAACAGCTGCTATGATCGGCATCGGCAAAGTGTACGGCAATCTGATGGTGGATGTTCAGGCCACCAATGAAAAATTGATTGAGCGTTCGAAACGCATCATCATGGATGCTGCTCAAATCGATTACGATTCGGCTCAGCATTATTACGACAAAGCGGACGGGCAAGTAAAAACGGCGATCGTCATGAGTCTGCTGGATTGCACGAAAGAGCAGGCCATCGAAAAACTGGAAACGGCCGGTGGATTTATTCGAAAGACTTTATAACATTTGGGGGAGCGGAGGGGCAGTATGAAAAAAGAACAACAAATGGCACATGACATTCTTGCCAAAATCGGTGGAAAAGGGAATGTCAATCAAGTAGCACATTGTATGACACGCTTGCGTTTATCGATTAAAGATGACAGCCTCGTAAATCTAAATGAATTGAAACGTGTTGATGGCGTGATGGGCGTCATTGAAGACGATACACTTCAAATCGTTGTAGGGCCGGGAACAGTCAATAAAGTTGCTGCTGAAATGAGCAATGAAACTGGCTTGGCGATTGGCGAAATGGCTGATATCGATGAAAACGATATGGACTTTGAAGAAAAAGCCGCTTTGAAAAAAGCCAAGCTGAAAGAAAAGAACAAGACACCATTCAAGCTTTTCCTGCGTCGTGTCGGGAATATCTTTATCCCGCTGATTCCAGGCCTGGTGGCTTCAGGAATTATCAACGGAGCAGCCAACTTCGCTAAAAATGCTGGAGTGGATGCTACTGAAACCTGGATGCAGATTTTATTGCTGCTTGGAAGTACAGTATTCGCTTATTTGGCTATTTTGGTCGGCTGGAACACAGCCAAAGAATTTGGCGGAACGCCGGTGCTCGGAGCCATTGCAGGAGGAATCCTATTCAACCCAATGCTGGCCGACATCGTGATTTATGGAGAGCCGCTGGTCGTCGGAAGAGGCGGGTTGTTCGGCGTAATTTTTGCTGCCTGGTTGATGACATTTGTTGAGAAGAACGTCCGCAAAGTGATGCACAGCTCAGTCGATATCCTGTTTACGCCACTGATCACGCTATTGGTTGTCGGCTTCTTCTCGCTTTATGCTGTTGTGCCGGTCGCTGGTCTCCTGTCAGACGGCATCATGACTGTTTTGACGTCTGTACTTGATGTTGGTGGAGTATTGGCAGGAGGGATCCTGGCTGGATTCTTCCTTCCGCTTGTTATGCTCGGCCTGCACCATGGTTTGACGCCGATTCACCTGGAGTTGATGAACACGGTAGGGGCGACTGCTTTGTTGCCGATTCTGGCGATGGCTGGAGCCGGACAAGTTGGCGCTACGATTGCCGTATTTATGAAAACAAAAAATCAGCGCTTAAGAAACATCATTAAAGGAGCTTTGCCTGTTGGCTTCTTAGGCATCGGGGAACCGCTTCTTTACGGCGTGACCTTGCCGCTTGGGCGTCCATTTATCACGGCTTGTATGGGAGCAGCATTTGGTGGAGCTTTCCAGGCAGTGATGCATACAGCTGCGCTGGGAATAGGCGTATCAGGTATCTCGTTGATCCCGTTGATTGCCGAAAGCAAATATCTCTGGTATTTCGTTGGTTTGGTCGTTTCATATATTTTCGGCTTTATCTTCACTTATCTATTTGGATTTAAAGAAGAGATGGCAGAAGGGATTTAAAAGAAAGGGAGAGAAATCTCCCTTTTTTCTATTTAATAAAATGCATGAGTCTAGTGAAAAGGAGTTGGCAGTATGCGTGGAATTTCAGTTTATTTGGGGGACGAGTCGTTTCAGAAATTGGAAATTTATATTGAAAAGGTCAGCAAGCTCGGTTTTGCATCGATTTTCACTTCGCTGCATATTCCGGAGGACAATCCATTGCTTTACAAGGAACGGCTGCAGCAATTAGGGCGCTGGGCAAGACAGTTTGATATGGAACTGATGGCCGACATTGCACCGCAGTCATTGGCTCATCTCGGATTTGGCTGGGATAACGCAGAAGGGTTGCTGGAGTGGGGACTGACAGGGCTACGGATCGATTACGGAGTAGACAATGAAATAATCGCAGCACTTTCCCATCAGATGAAAATCGCATTGAATGCCAGCACCTTAACAAAGGAAGGGCTAGCTGAGTTGGAAGCTGCAGGTTTGAAGAAAAATGCTGTGGAAATGTGGCATAATTTCTATCCGCGACCGGAAACAGGTCTGGACCTTCTGGAATTTGTACATACCAATCGCTGGCTGAAAAGTGAAGGATTGACCGTGATGGCTTTTATTCCGGGAGATGGAATTCTTCGCGGACCTTTACATAAAAGACTGCCGACTCTGGAAGAACACCGGGACATGGCTCCTTTTCAAGCCTATTTGCATTTGAAGGAATACGGCGAAGTGGATAAAGTCCTGGTAGGCGACATTACACTCAGCGAAGATAGCTTAGAGCAATTCAGTTTGTTCAATCAAGGAGAAATCCGGCTGCGGGCACAAGCCCTCGTGGAGGTGGAACCGCTGGCTGTCCAAACCAATCGCTGGGACGCAGCGCGGGACTGCATCCGTTCCATGGAATCGCGCCAATACGGTTTGATCGGCACACATCTGCTCGAACCGAACAACACTCTTGCAAGAGAAAAAGGCAGCATTACGGTCGACAACGAGCGTTATGGCCGTTACCGGGGCGAGTTGCAAATTACGAAGCGAGACTTGCCTGCAGATGACAAGGTCAACGTCATCGGCAAAGTCATTGATGAAGATCTGGCGTTACTTTCCTATATAAAAGGCGGAATGAAGTTTCGGATAGAGTGGATTTGAATAATCGGGAAAAGAGCTGGAATCTTCTTGGGATTCCAGCTCTTTTTCTCCTAGTAGGCTTCAAAGAAACCGCTTACTTTATTTCCGAAATCATTAAAATTGGTATAGACAACTATACCGATAATAGCTATAGTGAAAATTAAGAATACATAAAAGGGAGGAAATTCTATGTTCAGTTTTCTGCAGAAAATAGGGAAATCGTTGATGTTCCCAATCGCTACACTGCCAGCGGCGGCGTTGCTGTTACGCTTTGGGCAGGAAGATATGCTCGGCATTCCGTTCATGTCGGCAGCCGGCGCAGGAATCATCGATAACCTGGCAATCATTTTTGCTATCGGGATTGCGATGGGTCTTGCCCATGATGGAAATGGTGGAGCGGCTTTGGCCGGTGCCATCGCTTATCTCGTATTGACTTCCGCAATCGTGACAATCAACGAGTCGATCAATATGGGCGTTTTTGCCGGTATTTTGTCCGGTATTGTCGGAGGTCTTTTGTATAATAAATTCTATAATGTGAAGTTTCCGCAATGGCTTGCCTTCTTTGGCGGCAGGCGCTTTGTGCCGATCATCACTGCAGCAACCATGACCATTCTGGCTGGTGTGCTCGGCTATGCATGGCCACCGATCCAAGAAGGCATCGACAGTGCAGGCGAGTGGATTTTAAATGCCGGCATGTTCGGTGTCGGGGCATACGGTTTCTTGAACCGCCTGTTGTTGCCGACTGGATTGCACCATGTCATCAACACCATCGTTTGGTTTGATTTCGGTACTTTTACAGATGCTTCCGGAGAAGTAGTCCGTGGGGAAATCAACCGTTTCCTGAAAGGGGATCCAACAGCAGGGCCATTCCTGTCCGGATTCTTCCCGATCATGATGTTCGGTTTGCCGGCTGCTTGTCTTGCCATGTATGCGGCAGCTAAAAAAGAGCGCAAAGCCATTGTTGGCGGCATGCTCTTCAGTATCGCCTTTACATCGTTTTTAACAGGAATCACAGAACCGATTGAATTCTCATTCATGTTCCTATCGCCTATTCTTTACGTAGTCCATGCTTTATTGACAGGTGTCTCGATGATGGTCGCCTATGCATTGGATATCCACCACGGTTTCGGCTTTTCAGCTGGAGCGATTGACTATGTGCTGAATTATGGACTCGCTCAGAATCCATTGCTTTTATTGGTAATGGGCTTGGTTGTCGGAGCCATTTATTTTGTCATCTTCTACTTCCTGATCGTTAAGCTGGACCTGAAAACACCAGGCCGTGAAGACGAAGATGAAGAAGGTGCAGAAAATGCAGGCACTGGCAATAAAGCCGTTGACGCCAGAGCTTACCACACAATTGAAGCGCTTGGCGGGACAGACAATATTGTCGCCGTTGATTATTGCACGACGCGCCTGCGCATGACCGTTAAAGATTCAGATCGTGTAAACGAAAAAGACCTTAAGCGCCACGGTGCAATGGGGGTCATGAAAGTCAATAAAACCAATGTCCAGGTTGTCATCGGCACAGCGGTTGAATTCCTGGCAGACGCCATGAAGCCGCGTTTGGCCAATGGCAATCCGGCTCCTGCAGCTGGATCCGAAGCAGAAGTGATTGAAGAAACAACTGCTGAAGAACCGGCAATGAAAGCGATTGTCGCAGAAGATTTCGAAATGCCGATTACAGGCGAACTGATTCCGTTGTCACAAGTGCCGGATGAAGTGTTTGCAAAAGGCATGATGGGGCCAGGTCTTGCCATCTTGCCAACTGGAGATACGCTCTATTCACCGGTTGACGGACGTGTGGTCAGTGTATTCCCGACTAAACACGCCATCGGCATTGAAACAGATACTGGAATTGAAATCCTGATTCATGTGGGCCTTGATACAGTCAACTTAAAAGGCGAAGGTTTTGAAACATTGGTGGAGCAAGGACAGCTTGTGCAGCGCGGAGATGCAATGTTGAAGCTTGATCTGGAATTCCTGAAAGCCAATGCGCCTTCAATCGCAACACCGATTATTTTCACAAACTTAACTGAACAACAAGTCACTGTCATGAAAGAAGGCTTCCAGGAGCACGGAACAGCTTCCATCCTGAAAGTCGAATAATACTAGTAGAAAAACCAGGAACATCCACCGCGATTTTCCTGGTTTTTCGCAAGGAGTGGTCAAGATGAACAAAAGCATACTGATTTCCGGCATCACCATAGCGGATGCGGTAAAAGAAAGTTACGTTGGAGATCTTCTCTTAAAAGACGGGAAAATCAGCCGCGCCGCAGAAAAGCTTGAAGCACAGGCGGATATTCATATAGACGCAACGGGCAAAAACTGGACAGCGTTTCCCGGGTTTATTGACGTCCACATTCACGGCGCAGCAGGGCACGACGCCATGGATGCCACACCTGAAGCATTAAAGGGATTGGCCGGTGTGTTGCCGAAAGAAGGCACGACGAGTTTTCTGGCGACAACAATGACTCAATCAGATGAAGCCATTTCAGCTGCATTGAAAAATATTCGGGACTTCCGGATAGAGGATGGCCAGGCTGAAATGCTGGGTGTCCACTTGGAAGGGCCGTTCATTTCCGATAAACGGGCAGGGGCACAGCCGGTCGAACACATTGCGGAACCTTCCTATCCATTGTTCCAGAAATGGCAGAAACTCAGTGGGAACCAAATCCGGCTGGTGACGCTTGCTCCCGAAACAACTAATGGATTGGCATTCATTAAGAGCCTGGCAGAGGACGGCGTGATTGCGTCGATCGGCCATTCGGATGGAACGCTTGAAGAAGTGCAGGCAGCTGTCCGTGCAGGCGCGAGCCATGTCACTCATCTTTATAACCAGATGAGTCCATTCCATCACCGCAATCCTGGTGTCGTAGGCGCTGCTTTGACAGAAAAAGACCTGACGGTGGAAGTGATTGCTGATTTTATTCACAGCCATCCGACTTCTGTTGAACTGGCTTTCCGCCAAAAAGGGGCAGAGCGCTTAATCCTCATCACTGATGCGATGCGTGCAAAAGGCCTGGCGCCAGGCGTTTACGATTTGGGTGGGCAGGATGTGCAAGTCACACGGAAAGATGCGCGGCTTGCCGACGGTACATTGGCGGGCAGCATCCTGACGATGGATGCCGCTATCCAAAACGTCCAATCGATTACGGGCTGCAGTTTGAACGAACTGGTTTCAATGACTTCCGCCAATGCGGCAAAAGAACTCGGCCTTACGAATAAAGGCAGTTTGCAGGAAGGGTCAGACGCGGATGTGGCGATTCTTGACGACAGCTTCGCTGTACAACTGACCATTTGCCGAGGAACAATCGCTTATACGAAGGAGTGACTGTGATGAAACTGATACGAGTCGAAAACTACGAAGAGATGAGCAGCAAGGCGGCGCAATTGGTGGAACAACAGATCCGGGACAATCCCCGTTCGGTGCTGGGGCTTGCAACTGGGTCGACTCCGCTCGGCCTTTATGAAAAGCTGATTGAAGGCGTTCGGGAACGCGGCATTTCCTACCGGGATGTCCAAACGTTCAATTTAGATGAATACCGTGGCCTGTCTGGTGAACACCCAAACAGTTATCGCCATTTTATGAATGACAAATTGTTTCAATCCATCGATATTCAGCTGAAAAATACCTACGTTCCAAACGGCAAAGCGTTGCCGGTCGAAGAAGAATGCCGCCGTTACGAAGCATTGATTGATGAACTCGGTCCGCCTCATCTGCAGATTCTTGGCATGGGGACAAACGGCCATATTGGTTTTAATGAGCCAGGCACGCCGGAAACGAGCCGGACTCATTGCGTCAAGCTTGAACAGTCGACGCGCAACAGCAATGCGCGATTTTTCAGCGACCGCGATGAAGTGCCGACGCACGCCATTACAATGGGCATCGAGTCGATCTTAAAAAGTGAAAAAGTTCTCCTGTTGGCTTCGGGCAAAAAGAAAGCACAGGCAGTCAAACGTTTTCTGGAAGGGCGCGTCAGCAAAGATTTTCCGGCTTCATTTTTATGGAAGCACAGCGATGTTACACTGATTGTAGACCGGGAAGCATACGGGCTCGTGAAGGCTGAAGAGGAGTGATCGCTGTGCTGGACAAACAATCGCCGATTCCCATTTACATTCAAATAGAAGAACAGTTGAAACAGCAGATCCAGCAAGGGGATTTCCCGATTGGCACCACGATTCCTTCTGAACGTGAACTGACTGAACGTTTTGACGTCAGCCGCATGACGGTGCGCCAGGCCATCACCAATCTCGTCAATGACGGCTTATTGTACCGTGAAAAAGGGCGTGGCACATTTGTGGCATCACCGAAAGTCGAGCAGCCGCTGAATGGTTTGACGAGCTTCACGGAGGATATGATGGCGCGCGGTATGGTCCCGAGCAGCAAGATGATTAACTTTGAGATTCTGGAGCCGGAATCCGACATTTCGGCCGCTCTGCAAATGGCACAAGGGGATGAGGTCTATTTCGTCGAACGCATTCGCTTTGCCGACGACAAGCCAATGGCTATTGAACGCACCTATTTGCCGGTCAAACAGTTTCCGGACCTGCACCAGGATTCGTTCAAAGGTTCGCTGTATGCTATGATCGAGAAAGACCAGCAACTGACCATCAGCCGCGCCACTCAACGGATGGAAGCGGGCTTGGTGAAAAAAGAAGATGCTGATCTGCTGCAAATCAAACCGCCGGCAGCCATCCTGATGATTGAACGCATCAGCTATCTCGCGGGTGAAATGCCATTCGAAGTGGTCCGCAGCACCTATCGTGCCGACCGCTACAAATTTACGACCGACATACAAAGATAACAAAAGAGGAGAAATGGACATGATTGAAAAAAGCTATACCATCACAAGCGACGAAGGTCTTCATGCACGCCCGGCTTCAAAATTGGTAGGAGCGGTATCCCCGTTTTCTTCAGACGTCAAAATGGTTTATAAGGAAAGAGAAGTAAACCTGAAATCCATCATGGGCGTCATGTCACTTGGCGTTTCCAAAGGCAACAGCATCACTATCACAGCTGACGGCAGCGACGAAGAATCGTTGATGGCCAAAGTCGACGAATTGATCGTGGCTGAAGGACTTGGACAAGCGTAAGCAGCTAGACTGGAGCTGATCGGATGTTAAGCAGTTATTTCAAACAAGTACAGGAACGTCTGGAGCTTGTCGAGAAAAATGAAGCAAAGGCGATGCTTGAAGCAGCCGGGAAAGTGGCATCTGCCATTCAGTCCGGCGGCATCATCCAATTGTTCGGCTGCGGGCATTCGCATATTCTGGCGGAGGAAGTGTTTTACCGCGCCGGTGGTTTGGTGCCGATCAAGCCGATTTTTGTGGAACCGTTGATGCTGCACGAAGGCGCGGTCCAATCGTCGCAACTTGAGCGGCAAAGCGAGTATGCGGCAGGATTCCTGAAAGAACAGGACTTCCGCGCAGGCGATATAGTCTTTATCATCTCGACTTCCGGGCGCAACCCCGTGCCGGTGGATGTTGCATTGGCGGCGCGGGAAAAAGGGGCATTCGTCATCGGCCTGACGTCACTGGAGTATTCCGGTAACCAGCCTTCGCGCCACATAACAGGCCAACACCTGTTTAATGCAGTAGACCTGGTCATCGACAATCATTCCGTGGCAGGGGATGCGATCCTGTCATACGAAGGTGTCGACGTTCCATTCGGCCCGACTTCCACTGTCGTCGGAGCGGCCATACTGAACGGCATTTTCGCGGAAGCCATCAAGAAAATGGCTGATGCGGGCTTTGAACCGCCCATTTTCCGGAGCGGCAATATCGACGGAGCGGACGAACATAACACGCAAATGATCAAGAAATACCACGAACGGATTCCATTGCTTTCCTGATCGTTTTTAGTGCACGGCAGAGATTTTCTGCCGTGCTTTTTTTTGTGCGATTAGGGCTGAACGTGCGTAAATCTGTTTGAGCGTGCGCAAAAGTCGCTGGGCGTGCGTATATATCCATATTCTGCAAACAACCAAAGAAATCCACATCAAAAAGCCAGCCACAGGTCCACTGTGGCTGGCTCTTAAACTATTTCCTTACACAACGCCAATCAAAATCGAAATTCCAAGCAAGACGATACTGAATCCCCACATGATTGGAAGCGAATAACGGATATGGCGCCCCATTTCGAGTCCGGCCAATCCAAGAGCCAGCCAAAGAGCTGGAGAAAACGGGCTGACGAATGTGCCGATGATATTGCCGATCATCATGGCATAGGCAGCCGACAAGGATGAGACGCCGAATTCAGTAACCACTTGTTCCACAATCGGGAATAAAGCGAAGTAATAAGCATCAGTACTAAGCAATAAATCAAAAGGTACACCCAAAAATCCGATGATGATGTGAAGATACGGAATGACGAAGGCGGGCAGGATTTTCACCAGATCATTGGCGATTGAATCCAGCATCAAGGTGCCGTTCAAAATACCAAGGAACGAACCGGCTGCCAAAATGATGGCGGCCATCAACAATGCGTTTGGTGCATGGTCTTTGATTCGGTCCATCTGGTCTTTCATATTCGGGTAGTTCAATGGCAAAGCCAAGCTGACACCAATCATAAAGGCAAAGCCGGCAGGGATGATGCCCCAAACCAAAATGCCGATGACGGCAATGGCCAAAAGAGTATTGACCCAAAGCAATTTCGGACGGCGAAGAGATGCGGCTTTCAATGAAGCTTCATCTTGCGCCCCTTTAACAAGGGGTTGTGCTTCTTCATAAAGTTCTTCGTTAAAATCTCCGCGTTTGGCAATCAAGCGCTTTTCACGGATGGCCAATAAAACAGCCAATCCAATCAACAACACCAACCCAATCACCTGGACTTTGATCAACGGACGCCATAATTCGGTAACATCAACGCCCAGCACAGCTGCCGTACGGCCAAGGGGGCCGCCCCAAGGCAGCATGTTCATGATACTGGCGGAAGTACCGACCAATAGCAGCAACAAGTAAGGGTTCATTTTCAAGCGTTTATACAATGGCAATAAAGCAGGGATGGTGATCAGGAATGTCGAAGCGCCTGATCCATCAAGTTGTGCGACTGCTGCAATCAGCACAGTTCCGACTGCCACTGCAATGACATTTCCACGTGATACCGCAATCATTTTATTGATCAGCGGGTCGAACAAGCCGACATCCTGCATGATGCCGAAAAACAGAATCGCGAAGATGAACATGATGACAACGCTCATCACTGATTCAATGCCACTGTTGAAGAAATCGCCGATTTCAGCAAAGCTGAAGCCCGCTACAAAAGCAGCAACAATCGGCACAAGAACAAGCGCGACGATCGGTGTAATTTTATTGCTGATCAACAATCCGACAATGACAACGATGGTCAATAATCCAATAAGACTTAACATAAGAATTCCTCCCTGTAGATAAAAGACTAAAATGAAGGAGGAATTGTAAACGCATACAAAATCGCATTTTGTGTAAAATCCCTCTGCTTCTAAGTTATTGTTCTTAACTTAGCACAGAGGGATTTGAAAAATAAGATTATTCAATTAAGCAAACTAAAGAGCATTAAGGTGGTTTTGATCATTTTGTCCACGGAATATAACGTCTTTCGGGCCTGCCGATTTCTCCGTAATTCAATTGTGCTTTTGCTTCGCCGATGGAAACGAGATGTTCCAAGTAACGCCGGGCAGTGGAACGGCTGACGCCCACCGCTTTTCCAGTCTCCATGGCGTTGAGGCCTTCCGGGGCGGAGGATTGCAGAATTTCGATGACGCCGACCAAGGTCAGCTGGTCAATGCCTTTAGGCAAATGCCCATCAGCCGTCTCGGAAAGAACGGCAATAGGTTCGATGCCAATCAGCCTGTCGATGTCCGTCTGTTCCAGTTCTTGCCGGGAAGCAAGCAATGCTTTTTGTTCGCCGAAGCGCAATAGTGCTTGTTCAAAACGGGAAAAATCCACCGGCTTGACGAGGTAATCGAAAATGCCGCAGCGCAGCGCTTCTTCAATTGTGGCCGTATCCTTGGCAGCCGACAGCATCATCACGTCAACAGCGTGGAAACTGTGCCGGATTTCCTGAAGCAGTTCCAGCCCCTTGCGGTCAGGAATAAAAACGTCCAGTAAAATCAAATCCGGCAGCTGTCCGCAACTTTGCAGGAACGCCATCGCTTCATCGCCTGTTTTGGCGACGCCATCGACTTGGTAGCCAGCGACCTGCTCCACAAGCTGGCGATTGATTTCGGCAACGCGGAAATCGTCTTCAATAATCAGTACATGAAGCATCTGTCTCATAACGCATTCTCCTTTTTCGGTAATGAAACGACAAAGCAGGCTCCGCCGAGTTCACTTTCCTCTGCATGCAATTCACCGCCGGCACCGGCAATAAGCTGTCTCGTGGTATTTAGCCCATAACCGCGGTCTGGGCCGCTTTTCGATGAAAAGCCCTTGTCGAATAATTGTTGCTCTTGCCCATCCGGAATTCCCGGTCCCGAATCATCGATTTCCAGTAAGATATCATCTCCGACGTCCGTGAAATAGAGGCTGATTTGCTTTCTGTCCGGCGAACATTCCTTCACTGCGTCAAGTGCATTGTCGATCAGATTGCCGATAGCGGTCAGCAATGCACGGCTTTGCTGTTCCGACAAAGGTGTCTGCAGCCGGCTATCCGGGTCAATCGTGAGTTGGACCTGCTGTTCGCTTGCTTGATTGAGCTTGCCGATCAGAATGCCACTGATCAATGGATCGTTAACTTTGTCGATGACTTGCTGGATCCATTCCTGCTGAATGTCATTTTCCATCCGAATAAAATCAAGGACTTCCTCCTTTTTATTCAAATGGACCAGCCCTGAAATGGTGTAGAGCTTATTGGAAAACTCATGGGTTTGTGCGCGCAGTGCGTTGGCGTATTGCTTGATATGTGACAGCTCTTTTGTCAGCCGGTCGATTTCGGTTTTATTGCGGAAAGTGGAAACGGCGCCGACCAGCGTATCTTCATAATAAATCGGACCTGAGTTGACGTAGACCGCATAGCTTCCATAGACCTCTTCCTGATCAAAATGGCTCATCCGGGTTTTCAGAATATCCGGCAAATCGGAAGTGGGGAGGACTTGCCGAATGGGCTGGCCAATGAGTTTGTCCCCATCCCGTTCGTTGCCGAACAACAATTGCTGCGCCATCTGATTGAGCAAGGTAATCCTTCCGGTATCGTCCACGGCGATGATGCCTTCGTGTGTCGACTGCAGGATGGTCTCTTTCTGAAACAGCAGACGCGAGATTTCCTCAGGTTCCAGGCCATGCAGTTTCCGTTTAATGTAGGTGGCGATGGCAATCGCAACAATAATGCCAACTAGCCCAATGATCAACAGCATCAGCCATAACTCATGGTTGTAGTCGCCGATCAGCGTCTGGATGTCTTTAGCGAGAAACCCAACGGACACGACACCGATAATGTCATCTCCTGAGTAAATCGGCACTTTCGCGCGCAGTGAATTGCCAAGCGTTCCAGTAGCCTCAGAAACGTAGGATTCACCATTGTTCAGTGCTCGTTCATTGTCTTCGCCGACCATCTTTTTGCCGATCTGTTCAGGATTGGGGTGCGAGTAGCGGATTTCGTCCCTGTTTCCGACCACGATAAATTCAGCCGCGGTTGACTGCTGAACTGGGGAAACAAGCGGCTGAATAATCGCCGCGGGATCTTGCGTTTTAAAAGCCTCCGCAATATCGGGATTGAGCGCCACGCTTTCGGCTACGCTCAGGGCCTGTTCGCCCATCTGAGCTTCCAGCGTATCGGTGATGAAGTGATTGAGGAAAATGCCAATGACCAAAACGATCGACAAAATCAGCAGAGCGATCAATCCGATCATCTTCATTTTTAAATTTATGGTATCTTTCGGCTGAAAAGGCCGCTTTTGAATATCAGCTTTGTGAAATCGGATCATGGTGAAAAGCTCCTTCATACAGATGTGCTTTTTGTAATAATACCATATGTGGAAAGCGGGGGATCCATGCTTCTTCCAGGCGGAAATCTGGTTCAGTGGAATAAATGCTCGTTCATCAATGAAAAAAGCATCCTCCGCGAAAAATGCAGAGGATGCTGGCTTTATTCAGCGGATAATTCGCTTTCAGTAACCCATTTATGGTTTGTGACGTCTTCATCGGTGTCAGTTGTTTTAAAGTCGACCATGTAGACGGTAGTTGTTTCTGCCGAATCGATCGTGGCCGTGGCGCCGTCCATGCCTTCCATATGATCGGCGGCAATCACCGCTTCATCACCTGGAGAAAGGGGGGCGTCTCCGGGATTCTTCAGTTCTTCATGAATCACCCATTTATGGTTTTCGACCGGTTCGCCGCCTGACGTCGGTGTGAAACTCAACGCGTAGACGGTCGTGTCGTATGCACCGGAGATGGTCGCTTGAGCGCCGTCCATTCCAGGCATATGATCCGCACTTATGATAGCTTGGCTGCCAACAGGAAATGTCGGATTCTCAGCTTCGGCCAGTCCTTCCGGCACTTCACCGGAACTGGAATGATCCATTCCGCCGTGCCCCATCTCTTCGTCCATTTCTTCATTCATCTCGATTTGGTTGTCGGGATCTGCCGGGTTCACTGCGTTTTCCGCCGGTTCATTGCAGGCCGCCAATGTGACAGCTGTCAAAGCGGACATCGTCATCAGGAGAAAGTTGTTTTTCTTCATGTGAATCCCTCTTTCATGTGTTTGGTCTTTACACTGTACCCAAAAAATATGCAAATGCTGTGCAGAATCTGCACAAAAAATCAAAACTTTTCTTGTACAATGAATCCAGATGGGAAGACGAAAGGAATGAGCGGAATGAACAGAAAATGGTTTGCAGCTCCTTTGCTGGCAGGCCTGTTGCTTGCAGGATGTGGAGAAGCCGAAGAACCGGAAGAGTCAAACCCGGAGACGACAACCAACAGCGAGACGGAGACGAATGAAACAGCCGAAACCACGGAGGATTTTGAAGTAGCTTTTGATGGCCGCATGGATCATGTCCACGGTATGGGTTATATTGAAAATGAAGAGGGCCTTTATTTTGCCTCGCATCACGGGTTGAAGATTTACCGGGACGGAAAATGGCTGGAAACCAGTGACCATCTCCATGATTACATGGGCTTTAATGCAGTGGATGACGGCTTTTATACATCAGGCCACCCGGGTCCCGGATCGATGATGCAAAATCCGATCGGCATCCAGCGCAGCAAGGACGGCGGCCGGTCGCTCAATCACATGGGCTTTGAAGGAGAAACGGATTTTCATGGCATGGCGGCCGGCTACCGCAGCCACCACTTGTTTGTTATGAATCCGCAGGAAAATTCACAGATGGGACCAGGGTATTTCCGCAGTGAAGACGAAGGAGAGAACTGGCAACAGGTAAGCGGAACAGGGCTTGAAGGCGAGGTTTCTTCTTTTGCGATGCATCCGAGCGATTCGCAATTGATTGCCGCTGCGACCACTGAAGGGATCTTCCTGTCGAAAGACGGTGGGGAAAGCTTCACCCGGCTGACGGAAGATGGAATCTACGGAACCGCGGTTTTCTTCTATGAGGAAGCGTTGTATTACGCAACATATGGCACACAAGCGGAGCTCATCCAGTATACTTGGGAAAAGGATGAAGAACAGGCGTTTGAACTGCCGGATATGCCGGAAGATGGCATCCTCTATATTGCTCAAAACCCGTCGGATACTGATGAAATAGCCATCTACACAGCTGCGGGGCATGCTTTTATTTCTGAAGATGGCGGAGGTGCCTGGAAGCAGATCCTGAATGCTGGACAAGTTGAAGAATAACAGAAATTTCCTTGATTGGCGGAGGTCCACATGTTCAATAAATTATCCTTGAAAATCGGCTTGTTGTTTTTTGGTTTTATTTTAATCATCGAAGCGCTTTTATTTTCAACGCTTTATTTCACGTTGGTCAATGAACGCGTTGACGAAGTGATGGAGAATTTATTGGCGCGCGGTGAGACACACAGCGATGTGCTGGAGGATAGTTTTGAAGAGATGACGTTAACCCATGTCGGCATTATGGAATCGGCCTCTGATTTTATTGTCGTCATTACCGATGTTTCGGGTGAAATTCTAGTCAATTCCGATGCGTTGGAACCGGAAATGGTGGAAGTGCTCGAGCATACCGATTTCGAAGAGGTGCCTGTCGACGGAGCCATCATCGAGGAAGACTGGCAGGACAAGCGCTATATCGCGACGGACAGTCCCATTACGATAGACGGCCGCCATGAAGGGCATGTCTTTATGTTTGCGCCAACCACCAACATCGAGCGCATCATTGGCCATCTGAAAAACCAATTTCTGTGGATTGGCATGATTACAGTGGTCTTGACCATCATCACCATCCTGCTGCTGTCGCGGTTCATCACGCTGCCGCTGATCCGTATGAAGGAAGCGACGGAGCAATTGAGCCAGGGCAACAACCGGGTGGATCTGACAAATGAACGAAATGATGAGCTCGGGGAATTGGCGAACGCCATCACCAAATTGTCGACGGACCTCGATCACCTGAAAAATGCCCGCAATGAATTCCTGTCGAGCATTTCACATGAATTGCGGACACCACTGACTTATATCAAGGGCTATGCAGATATTCTGGACCGTCCGGACACGACAGAGCGGGAACGCGAAGAATACATGGGCATCATCCGTGAAGAAGCCGCTCATTTAACGGTGCTGGTCGGAAATCTATTCGACTTGGCAAAGCTGGACCGCAATCAATTCGCCATTGAGCAGAACGACGTTTCGATTGCAGCATTGTTGAAGTCGGTGGCGCTGTTGGTTAAACCAGCTTTTGACGAACAGCAAATTTCATTGTCCGTTAATTGCGGGGAAGATATCCAGGCCTTTATTGATTCTGAACGCATTCAACAGGTGTTGTTGAACATACTCGACAACGCCCGCAAACATTCAAGTGCGGGTGGCCATGTAGATGTGGAATGCTGTGAAGAAGGGGATGGCATCGCTATTCGAGTCAGTGACGAAGGCCAGGGAATTCCCCAGGAAGAGCTGCCCTTTGTCTTTGACCGGTTGTACCGCGTAGAAAAATCACGGTCACGTGAACGTGGAGGATCGGGGCTGGGGTTGGCAATCGCCAAAGAAATCGTCGAGTCGCATGGCGGCAGAATCCGCATTGATAGCCAATTGAACAAAGGGACCGCTGTTACGATCCGGCTGAAAAGGGGTGGAAATCATTCATAAAGTATTATTGGTCGATGACGAAAAACGGATGCTCGATCTGGTGGCGCTGTATTTGCGGCCATATGATTACCGTTGCGTCAAAGCAGACAGCGGCAAACAGGCACTCGAGCTGTTGAATAAAGAAGCCTTCGATTTGGTGCTGCTGGATATCATGATGCCGGATATGGACGGCTGGGAAGTGTGCCGCGAAATCCGCAAATTCTCCAATGTGCCGATCATCATGCTGACTGCCCGTGAGCAGCAAGAAGACATCGTTAAAGGGCTTCGGCTTGGAGCGGACGATTACATGACGAAGCCTTTTGGAGAAGAGGAATTGCTGGCGCGGATGGAAGCTCTGCTGCGCCGCAGCGCCCCGCCAAAGCGCATTGAATTGGACGGCTTGGTCTGGGAAGAAGAGGGTTTCGAGTTGAGCTTTAACCACCAGCCGATCCGCCTGACACCTAAAGAGTTTTCCATGCTCGGCCTGTTGATGAAAAACCCGAATAAAGTATTCGAGCGGGACCGCTTGCTCGAATTAGTGTGGGGCTTTGACTCGGAAACGGAAGGCCGTACAGTGGATTCTCATGTCCGCAACGTTCGAGAGAAAATTCGTCAGGCCGGCTTTCCAATCGACGACCATTTCCAGACAGTGTGGGGCATCGGTTATAAATGGATCAATTAGAAAACCGCTGTTGGGAAACTCTCGACAGCGGTTTTCATTGTGCCTTTGGGCTGGTTCGTGCTTCAACTGCCTTACACCAATCGTTCACCCGATACCGACCGTGCTGCATGAATCCCGCTGGCAGCCGCGCCTATGGTTCCGCCGCCAGGGAAAATATGATCGCCGCAGACATACAGGTTCGGCAAACCGGAATGATGCGAAATGGAATTGAACAATGCCGCATCCAAAGTTTGCGGGAAGCCCCCGACGAAACCATTCGGACGTCCTGCAAAACGTTCCCACGCTTTAGGCGCGCCGCTTTCCATATGGACGATGGCTTCCCGGAATTCAGGGATGGCATCTTGGATGGCCTGGAGCATGCGCTCTGTTAAAACCGCACGCGTCTCTTCGTATTTTTCTTTGCCAATCCACTGGTCTGTCCGCGAATGCGTAGAAATCGTCACGGTCTGAAAACCTTCAGGCGCACGCAATTCATCGCCGGGAACCGAGGAGGACATGAAAAAATGGCCGCCTTCTGCCAGCCCGTCACCTGTTGAAATCTGGCGGAAAGCCGGCAGCGGTTCTTTCAGCTTGGCCGAATCGACCGCCAGATACAGCGTCAGGGTCGCCCACGTCTCGCCGGCAATGCCGTCGCGCAACGAAACTTTCAGTTTAGAAACCAGCTCCGGCGCCAAAATCTTCGGCAATTGCTGGATCGGCACATTCAAGATGACATCCGTTGCTTCATAGACATTGCCGCGATGATCGGTTGCCATCCACAAGTTGCCTTTCCGTTCCAACTTCTCCAGCGTCCGCCGCTTTTTCAGGACACCGCCATTGTCTTTCAGGCTGTCGCCCATCAATTCGGAAAAACGGTATAAGCCGCCGGGCACATAATAGGCCCCTTCATGGTAAATATCAAGCGCCACTGCCGCCAATAAATACGCCACATCTTCGCTGCCGGTCTGCATGCTGTCGATCAGCAGGCCGTCGAGCATATGGCGAAACTCCTGCAAGTCACCAAGTCCATGCTTTTTCAGCCGATGGCCTAGAGTTTGATTAAAGAAAGGCAGAAGCTTGACGTGTTTTGGGCGTATGGATTTTGCCAGAAATGCCCATTCGGCCGCCGTTGAAGGAGGCAGGGCAGGGAGCGGGTCCATCAAGGTACGCACAATGGCCGCAGTCTGGTAGATTTCCTTATAGAATGTATGAATCTGATCGCTGTATTCAGGGAAATGTGCCGCAATGCCGTCGACATGGCGTACGCGGTCTTTATGGAACACAAACGTTGCTTCTGGATGGACCATTTCCATGACTTGCTCAAGCGGTTCGATGGCCATCGGTTTGCCGAGAAACCGGAAGACCCGCTCGTGGATGCCTCCCGGTTCAATGCCCATGCCAAGCGTGGCACCGGCAGGAAATAAATACTTATGGCGCTTGAATTTCCCTGCACAGCCCCCGAGTTCCGAAGAAGCTTCGAGCAGCGTCACCGGCCATCCCGCTTTTGCGAGCAACGAACCCGCCGTTAATCCACCGATGCCGGCGCCTATCACCAATACTGTTCGAGCCATCCGAATCCACTCCTTTGGTTCCATTATGTCGAAAAACCCCTATTCCTGCCATCATAAAAGCCCGGCTGCCGGGAATCTCCCAGCAGCCGGGTTTTCAGTAAAAGATTAAGCTACGCTGCGGCAAGCTTCTGCACATTTCTTGCAGGCCTCCGCACATTTTTGGCAGTGGTCATGATCGTGTTTCGCACATTCATCGCCGCATGCTTCACAAATGGCTGCGCAAGCTTGTGCCAACTCAGCAACGAATGGAGAGTTGCGGGTAATGGCGTGTTCCAGATACGCACAAATATCTGCACATTCCCGGTCCAAGCGAATGCATTGCGCCATCATCTTCACATCGTCTTCCTGTAAGCACGCGTCAAAACAGTGGTTGCACGCTGCTGCGCAATCGTGCAAGGTTTTAATCAGTTCTGCATGTTGTTCATGTGCCATCAATAAAACCTCCAGTTTCAGATTTTGTTGCTTCTCTTTTTGATTTCCCTTTCACTTGCTAATTAAACGGAAATCGAGAAACTCCACAAAAACTGCACAATCAGTTTTTTGGCGGCCCTTTTAAATCACGCAGTTGTTCATTGTATTCTTCCTTGGTGATTTCGCCGTTGATATAGCTCTGATGCAGCGCATCAACCGCTCGGTTCGGTCCGCTTGGCTCTGTACTGGCTGATTTTTTGCGTGCTTTAAGCAACGTCAGCCAAAGCAATGTTCCGATTCCGGCTAACAGAACGATAAATCCAACAGCGATGGTTACGCCAAGTGCCGGGTTGCCCGGCGTGAAAAACTCTCCCATGGTCTCCAACTTCCTTTCTGTAACAGACGTTATGGTTTGGTGGATTGTTTCTCCAACTCTTTCATGCGTTTCCGATATTCTTCTTCGCTGATTTCGCCATTGGCATACTGTTCCGCCAGCAGCTTGGATTGCTTATTCTGTGGCGGCAGAATGTCGCGTGGCATGCTTTTGCGGCTCGTGTAGATGACCAAGCCGATAAACGCCATCACCAGAAACATCAAGAATAAAAACATCCACAAGTATAACGGAATTCCGGGGTCGACGGTTTCCATACTCTTCACGCTCCTCCCTGAAATAAAGTCACGCTTTGTTCTCTATTCATTTTACACGTTTCACCATGTGAATAAGAGCACAAATCTACAAATTAGGTTTTTCCTGCGCAAAAAATTACGGATGGAAAATTCTGATAGGTATGCTACGATGGTCTACATATAAAAAGGAGGCACCGCCATGTTCATACATAAAATTGACGAAGACCTGTCCCTCAAACTTCAGGAAATGCGGGATGCCGAACGTATTTTCGAACTAACCGATGCCTCGCGGGACTATTTGAAAGAGTGGCTGCCGTGGCTCGATTTCACCACTAAATTGCAGGATACTCAAGACTTCATCAAGTCCGGCAGCAGCAACTTTGTTGAAGGAAAAAGCCTGGGCGCAGTGATTCTCTATCAAGGGGAAATCGTCGGAATCGCAGGTTTCAACAACATCAACCATGCCAACAAGACAGCCTACATCGGCTACTGGCTGGGCCATGAATACCAAGGAAATGGCATCATGACCCGCGTCGCCAAAGCCTTGACCGATTATGCGCTGAAAGATCTCCAGTTGAATAAAGTCGAGATCCGTGCAGCAGTCGACAACCACAAAAGCCGCAGCATTCCTGAACGCCTCGGCTATACCGAAGAAGGCACCATCCGACAAGCCGAATGGCTGTACGACCACTATGTTGACCATGTGGTGTATGGGATGTTGGCCTCTGAATGGGAATAGGAAAAGCGAGGGCGGCCGTTTAGCTCTGCCGGGTGGACGATCTGGCGAAGCGGCTCGAGGAGCTGGCTGCGGAGTCTGGACAAGGAAAAGCGGAGGCGGCCGTTTAGCTCCGACAAGCGCTGGAGGCCTTGCCGGTAATGGCGTTTCTTCAGCCATTTCTGGAAAGGCTGAAGCGACTCGAGGAGCTGGCTGCCGGAGTCTGGACAAAGAAAAGCAGAGGCGCCCGTTCTGTGCTGATGATTCTTATACACTTCCATTACCCTATTACCCAAAAGCAAAGCAGCAAACCCGCTGCTTTGCTTTTTTAAAAATGAGCGTAGAATACAAAGTATCAACAGGTTTTTATTCTGACTGGAGGGAATGCATATGGACACCAGCATCTCCATCAATAAACTCAGCAAAACCTATGGGAAAACGGCAGTGCTCAAAGAAGTCGACCTGCAAGTTGCAGGCGGCGAGATTTTCGGATTGATCGGTCCATCGGGTTCGGGGAAAACCACTTTGGTGAAGATGATTGTCGGCATCGATTCACCGAGCGGCGGTATGGTAGAGGTGCTCGGCAAACAGGTGCCCAATTTGTCGTTGCTCCAAGACATCGGCTACATGGCGCAATCCGACGCTTTGTATCCGGAACTGACGGGCAGGGAAAACCTGCGTTTTTTCGCTTCACTTTACAAAATGAAACAGGCAGTGCTGAAAGAACGCCTCGCCTATGCAGCGGATTTGGTCCAGTTGACTGATGAACTTGGCAAGAAAGTAGCTGCTTATTCGGGAGGCATGAAGCGCCGATTGTCGCTGGCTATCGCTTTGGTCCACGATCCGCAAATTTTGATTCTGGACGAGCCGACTGTCGGCATCGATCCGGAACTTCGATTGTCGATTTGGAACGAATTGATGCTTTTGAAACGCCAGCAGGGAAAAACCATCATTGTAACAACGCATGTTATGGATGAAGCGGAAAAATGCGATCGCATCGCCATGGTTCGTGAAGGCGGAATCCTGGCAACTGGCACGCCGGACGAATTAAAGGCTGCATATGGAGCAGTTGATTTGGAAGGCGTCTTTCTGCAGGCAGGAAGGGGTGCGCAATGAGAATTTTGGCACTGATTAAACGGATCATGCTGCAGCTGCTGCGCGACAAGCGGACAATGGCACTACTGTTTTTTGCGCCGCTCATCGTCCTGACCCTGATGTATTTCTTTTTCAACGGCGATAATGAAAACCCGCGGCTTGGCGTTGTCGGCGGCACTGAGCTGCTCACCGTTGCTTTGGAAAATGCGTCGATCGATGTGGTTCCCTATAGTGAAGCCGATAGTCAAACCGTCGTCGAAGATGGATTGGACGGCTTGCTGGAAGTAAACGATGGCGGTTTTGAGGTGACATTGGAAAACAATGACCCAGGCACATCACGGGCTTTATTGATGCAGGTGACACAAGCTGCCGCTATGCAAGGGGGAGCGGGAGTCTCTGCAAGCATTGAAGCGGAATATATTTATGGAGATGAGGAGACGGAATTCTTTGATGTTCTCGGACCGATACTTGTGGGCTTTTTCGTTTTCTTTTTCGTCTTCTTGATTTCGGGAATCGGTTTGTTGAAAGAACGGGTGTCCGGCACCTTGGAGCGATTGCTGGCGACGCCAATCCGGCGCTGGGAAATCGTTTTCGCCTATTTGATCGGTTTCGGGATTTTCGCCATCATCCAAACCATCATTGTGGTGTTTTATTCCATTCGGGTTTTGGAGATGGTCATGGTCGGCCAAGTGTGGCACGTCATCGTGATAAATCTTATGCTGGCGTTGGTGGCCTTGTCGCTCGGCATTTTGCTGTCGACTTTTGCATCCTCCGAATTCCAAATGGTCCAGTTCATCCCGATTGTCGTCGTTCCACAAATCTTCTTCGCCGGCATCATCCCGCTCGAAGGCATGGCAGATTGGCTGCAGAACATCAGCCGCATCATGCCGCTGTACTATGCGGCCGATGCCTTGAAAGCCATCATGTACAGAGGGGAAGGGTTGGCGGATGTTTCCAGCAATTTGCTGGCACTCGCTACTTTTGCAGCGGTTTTCATCTTCCTGAACATCATCGCTTTAAAGCGGTACCGCAAATTATGAAATCAAAGCAAGCTGTTCGCTGCGGCGGGCGGCTTTTGCGATTCTTTAGGTTAAGCAGCCGGCTTCAGGAGAACAGTGATTTGAAGTGGTTGATCGCAGTTCGCGCAGGCGGACTGCATCATTTTTCGGGCTTGAACGGGGTTGGAATTCTTGGGGCTTGTAGGGAGCTGGATAGTTGAGGTAGCAGGGGCGGGTAATGAGGTTGAAACGTGGAGTGTTCATGTAGGGGTGTGGAATTCATGTAGAGAGTCGACTAGTTCAGGTAGCGGGATGAATTAGTGAGGTAGAAACCCCAGCTAGTCATGTAGCAACTTGGAGTGTTCATGTAGAGGTGTGGAATTCGTGTAGAGAGTCGACTAGTTCATGTAGCCGGTTGAATTAGTGAGGTAGAAACCCTATATAGGCATGTAGCAACGCGCTATGTTCAGGTAGAAAGACAAAACCCCTGTAAGAACCTGAATAGCTCATGTAGCCGGCTGAAATAGTCATGTAGAAACTTCAAATCACCTTCTAACAACTCATCCGCTCGAGCCAGGATTCAAAAATCCTCGCTAACAGCTACCTCTATCGGGTGACATTTGATAAAATTGATGTGCAGGGAAGTTTTAACCATCCACAGCAGCTAAAGGAGAGAGCAATAGCATGAAATACTTTTTAACTGGAACAGTCATCGCTTTGATCGGCGTGTTGGTGGCCTATTTGATGAACGATTGGTCACTGGTCTACATCATCAGCGGCATCGTTGCAGGCGTTGCATTAATTTGGGGCGTCTTGGCATTGGGCACCGGCAAAAATAAGTCCACAAGAACAACAAGTTCAGAAAAACGCCGCGAAAAGCAGCAGCGCGTAACGAAAATGAGAAATTGGGTATTGTTGGCTGTACCAAATATCATCGCAGTCATTGTTAACTTATTTGTGATTTCATAAAGCGGATGGGGTGATGGGTTGTTAGGGTATTACAGCAGGTTGTCGTCAGAAGTCTATGACCTCGATAAGCCGATCGGCAGTTCGTTCGGGGACATCGAATATTATTTGGAGCGGCTCGCTTCCTGCAACGGACGCATTCTGGAGCCGGCGACAGGAACGGGTCGCATGCTCGTGCCCATGCTGGAAAAAGGCTTCCAGGTGGACGGCTTTGATTTATCCGAGGAAACGCTGGATACGTGCCGTGCCAATTGCAAAGCGCGGGGGCTGGAGCCGAAATTGTTCAATGCCAAAATGGAGTCGTTCTCGATTGATGCAAAGTATGCAGCTATTGTCATTCCGACAGGGACCTTCCTGTTGCTTTATGAACGCGAGGCATCGGTGCAGGCGTTGCACAATTTCCATCACCATTTGGAAGCAGGCGGGCGATTGATTGTCGATTTGCATGTGCCTTCAAACATCGAACTGGAGAAAACGTCGACGCGGACGTGGCAAGCTGCGAACGGCGACACGCTGACAGTGGAAAGCAAGAAAATCGAAGTGGACTGGATCCGGCAATACTTCGTTTCGCAAGGGCGATACGAACGTTGGCGTGAAGGACGGCTTGTCGAGATAGAACTTGAACGTTACCCGATGCGTTGGTACGGAGTTGAGGAATTCAAAGCGATTCTGGAGAAAGTCGGTTTCAACAACATCAGCATCTCATCAGGCTATCAATTTGGCCAGTACCCGAAAAATGCAGATTCCATCATCACTTTTGAAGCAATAAAATAGAAAAACGAGGCGGATTGCGCCTCGTTTTTTTTATGTGTTTAAGGTTATTTTCAATGTGCAGCAATTCGGCTGCCTTCACTTTTCTTATTGTCCAGACTCCAGCACCCAGATTCTAGGGTCATAAGCCCCCTTGGCTATGCGGCTGAAGAAACGCCGCTTCGCCAATGCGTCTTATGCCCGTCGAATCTACATGGGCGCTTCCGCTTTTCGTTATTTCCGATTCAATTCCACTGCATCCCAGATTAGCAGCTTCAGCTCATCCGCCTGGATGTCATCGGCCCGGTTCAGCCGGACATGACGCATTTTTTTGCCGTCGCCTTCCAGTAGATTGGATTCGTCGCGAAGTTCGGCGCCCCGGTAGAAACCGAAGTTGACGTGGTTTTTGGCGGTCTGCATATAGCACACCAGCCCTTCTTTGGCGTAGCTCGGCTTAGCCCATTTAAAGCCTTCGTCCATTTCGGGATAGGCTTCGAACACCAATGTGCGCAGCTGCGCCACGATTTCCTGTGTCGGGCTTTCCAGCGCTTCGATAAATTCATCTACTTGCGGATCTTTGATTGGATGCATAGACGGACTCCCCTTAATTCGTTTTGGATGATACCAGTAAAAACCGTACATCTTGTTCCGTTAAGTTGAACCAATAATGTTTTTGGCGTGCATCGAACAGGATCGACTGCTGCTGGGCGAGCTCGGTGCGTTCGCCTTCGACTTCCACAGTCAACACCCCATCCACCACAAATAAAAACTCGTAGCCGCTGTGCGCAAAAGGATTGCCTTCTGAATCACCCGGCTTCAAGGTCACCAGCATCGGTACGAAGCTGGCTTCTTTTACTCCTTGTGACAAATCTTTGTAATAAAACCGTTCGAGGCGCGTTGCCCAATCGATTTCCTCGGTTTCATTCGTAAAAAACAGGCTGGGGTCCACGTTCAGGGCATCCGCTATTTTGCGCAGCGATTCCAGCGTCACGCTCGATTTGCCGCGTTCAACCTGCGACAGAAAACTGATGGAGACATCCGTTTGTTCCGCCAGCTCTTTTAACGTCATCTTGCGCTCCTTGCGAAGGCTTTTCAGTGTAATCCCAATTGTTCCGTCCGACATGCAGAAACCCCTCTTTGCTAAATGTTCTGCTTTCATCATACCGTAGATGGTGGAGAAATAAAATTATGACAAGATATTGACAGAATATTGCTAACTGACTAAACTGTTGAAAAGGGAGAATTAAAGTGTCACTTCAATTTATTCGCAAGGGGGAAATAGAATGGATAAAAAACAAACACGTAAGGTATTGACAGCGAGTCTGGTGGGAAGTTCGATTGAATGGTTTGATTATTTCCTGTACGGTACGATGGCAGCTTTGGTATTCAATCAATTGTTTTTCGTCAATGAAGATCCGACAGTCGGGCTGATGCTCGCTTACGCATCTTTTGCCTTATCGTTCTTTATCCGTCCATTCGGCGGCATCATCTTCAGCCATATCGGCGATCGCATCGGCCGCAAAAAGACGCTGGTCATCACCTTAAGTTTGATGGGATTTGCCACGTTCGCTATGGGGTTATTGCCGACATATCAGGCGATTGGCGTTGCAGCACCTATTCTGTTGATTTCGCTTCGTTTGATTCAAGGGCTTGGCATCGGCGGCGAGTGGGGAGGGGCGCTGTTGCTGGCAACAGAATACGCACCGCCTGAAAGACGCGGATTTTTCGGCAGTATCCCGCAAATGGGCGTCACCATCGGTATGGTTATGGGAACCTTGGCTTTATACATCATGACGTTATTGCCGGAAGCGGCGTTCATGAGCTGGGGCTGGCGTGTGCCGTTCATCCTGAGTGCGTTCCTGGTGATCTTCGGCTTATGGATCCGTAAAGGCATCGACGAAACGCCGGAATTTAAAGCCGTTCAGGCATCCGGTGAAATTCCTAAAGTGCCGATTGTGGAAACCTTGAAATACCACTGGCGCGAAGTATTGATTGCCATCGGCGCAAAAGTTGTTGAAACGGCACCGTTCTACATTTTCGGAACTTTTGTCGTATCGTATGCAACAACGAATCTTGAATTTTCAAGAACCGCGACGCTGGCGGCGGTTATGATTGCGACAGTCATCACAACGATTTTAATTCCAATCATGGGTGCATTATCCGACCGTGTCGGCCGCAAAAAGATGTACATTACAGGATCTGTGGCGATGGCGTTATTCGCTTTCCCGTATTTCTGGTTGTTGCAGCAAGGGTCTATAGCTTTATTGATCATCGCGACGATTATCGGGCTTGGCATCATTTGGGCGCCGATTACAGCAGTGCTGGGCACGATGTTTTCAGAAATCTTCGACGCCAAAGTGCGTTATACTGGAGTTACATTAGGCTATCAGATCGGTGCAGCCCTGGCAGGCGGAACAGCGCCGCTCGTCGCAACATTCCTATTGGCGACATTCGATAATTCTTATGTGCCGGTAGCGCTTTACATCATCCTGACGGCGGTCATTTCACTCCTGTCCATCTGGGCAGTAAAGGATTTGAGCGGTAGACAGGCTCAACCGGAACCAACTTTAGTAACAAAAGAAAGCCGCGTCTAAGCGGCTTATTTTTTAGGGGGCTATTTACTGTGCTTATCATCAACGAACAGCAGATTCAGCAGCAATACCACATGGAAGACGCCATCCGTGACGTTACGGAAATGCTTCGGGCCAAGCAAGAGGGACAGATCAACAGTCCGCATCGTACGGTTCTTGATTTCCCGGAACGGCAGGCATCGGCGTTATACATGCCGAGTGCCGATATGGCGAATAAAATCTCTGGCGTCAAAATCGTCACCATCTTCCCGGAAAATCCGGCACAGGGCAAGCCGACTACGCAAGGCGTCATCTTATTATCCGACGGCGACAATGGCGAGCATGTCGCGATGATGACCGCTTCTTATTTAACCCGCTTGCGGACAGGGGCGCTCAGCGGCATCGCCACCGATTTGTTGGCACGCAAAGAAAGCCGTGTGCTGACCGTCATCGGCACAGGCGCGATGGCATTTGAGCAGGTGCTTGGCGTACTGGCGGTGCGGCCAATCGAAAAGATCATCCTGGTCAACCGGACGCCGGCAAAAGCGGAGCGCTTCGGGGAAAGCCTTGTGGCATTCGGTGTGGAAATTCCATATGTCGTTGAGACCATCGTCTCGTCGGCAGTTCAACAGGCAGACATCATCTGCTGCGCGACACGTTCGAACGAGCCTGTGTTTAACGGGGAAGACTTGAAGCCAGGAACGCATATCAACGGCGTCGGCTCTTACTTGCCTAGCATGCGTGAAATGGACGAAACCACTATCCTGCGCGCCAATAAAATCGTGGCGGATGACATTGCCGGCGTCAAAGACGAAGCGGGCGAACTGATCCACAGCGCGGCAAGCGGCGCCTGGTCATTCGACCAGCTGCATGCAGAACTTGCGCAATTGGTTGCTGGCGACATTGCCGGACGTGAAGCAGAATCCGAAATCACTTTCTTCAAATGCGTCGGCGCCGCTTATTTCGACTTAGCCGTCGCCAAAGGCGTTTACAGCAAAGCAGAAGCAAGCGGAGCGGGCATGAAAGTGGAATTGTAGTTTTTTGAAGAGGGGATCCCGTAAGCGGCAATTGGCGCTTACGGGATCCTTTCATTATGTGGAGGTTTTGGGTTTTACATGAGATTTTTGTGGTGCTACCTGAACTATTTGCGATTCTACATGAAGAGTGAAGATCTTTACCTGAACAAATCGCGTTTCTACCTGAAGTCTTCGCGGCTACACGAACTATTTGCGATTCTACATGAAGAGTGAGGATCTTTACCTGAACAAATCGCGTTTCTACCTGAAGCCTTCGCGGCTACCTGAACTATTTGCGATTCTACATGAAGAGTGACGATCTTTACCTGAACAAATCGCGTTTCTACCTGAAGCCTTCGCGGCTACACGAACTATTTGCGATTCTACCTGACATATTCTCATCTTTACAGGAACTCCAACAATCCAAAACCTAGAATGCCGAAAAACGCAGTTCGGCTGCGCGAACTGCGTTTTGCTAAAAGCGGTAGGAGCTTACTCCAAACTAGATGGTTGAACGCAGCAACAAGCTTTTAGGGGATATCTCAAGAAAACGGATAAATATGCAAAACTCTCATAAAAACTTATACACTTCATGGGATATTTTGTATAATGATGGAAAGAGGTGGGAGAAGTGAAGCTGATTAGAGGAGACGTTCTGGGGTATAGAGGGATAACAGTCCCTTATAATTTTATTCGAAATTCTGGAAAGGCAAAAACCTTGGCGATTTTTTTTCCGGGAGCAGGATACAAGACCACGTCGCCGTTGTTTCATTTTACAGAGGAAGTCTATCTAAACAGAGTTTATGATGTGCTGTGTGTGGACTATCGTTATGTAGACAAAGAGTACGATGATTTTACAAATGAAGAATTGGACCAAGCTGTGAAAGTGGATGCAGCTGCTGTTTTGGATAAGTTCTTTTTAGATGCGCAATACGATGAATACTACATAGTAGGCAAATCGTTGGGGACCATAGCGATGAGTTTGGAAGTGAAGAAGAGGCGGTTTGAAAAGGCCAAACTGATTTGGCTGACGCCGTTGATCAATCAGCCGGGGGTTTTGGATGCGATGATTGACAGCCCCCACCGCGCTTTATGTTTTATTGGTGATCAGGATCGTTATTATTCTGAAGAAAATTACCGCAAGCTTGAAGCCAATCCAAATCTGGCAACGAAATTGTATCCCGGATTGAATCATAGTTTGGAGTACGGGGACAGGCCGGTGGATTCGATTGGCATGCTCCAGAACATTATTGCAGACATCGATAAATTTTAATCAAAAAAGCAACGCGCCGATGCGCATTGCCTCTTATTCTTCGATATGGCCGATTGGTTTTGCGGGATTGCCGCCGACGATGGTATTGGCGGGTACATCTTTGGTGACCACGGCACCCGAAGCGATGACGGCGTTGTCGCCGATAGTGATGCCGGGATTGATGACAGCACGGCCGCCGATCCAAACATTGTGGCCGATGGTGACGGGTTTGCCGAATTCTTTGCCGGAATTGCGGGCAACCGGATCGAGCGGATGAGTCGCTGTGTAAATGTGGACACCCGGCGCAATCATGCAATTGTCACCGATCCTGATTTCGCAGACATCCAGAAACACACAATCGAAATTGGCGTAGAAGTTATTGCCGACGTGGATGTTAAAACCATAATCGCAGCGGAGATTCGGTTCAACATGGATCAATTCGCCGGTTGAACCAAAGAGTTTTTTCAGCAGAATGGTCCGGTCCTGGCCATCCATTTCGGTTGTTACATTGAACAAGCGGCTAAGGCGGCGGGCATTCATGCGTTTTTGGCGCAGCTCGGAATCCTGCGGATCATACATTTCACTAGCCAGCATCTTTTCTTTTTCCGTTTTCATTCGTCAACCTCCCAGCAATAATCATGATAATCTGATTATATCATAGCTAATTCAGGAAACATTTAGTAAACTTATGGAATATTCTTTATAATAGAGAGAGATAGGAGTGGGAGTTATGAAAGCAATTAACAACAAAGTCATCGGCTACAAAGGAATCGAGGTTCCTTACACAGTGGTGCTGACAGAGGATTATACAAAGAAGTTGGCGATCTTTTTGCCGGGTGCGGGGTACACCGCAAAAAGTCCAATGTTTCATTTTGCAGAAGAGATTTTCTTAAATCAAAACTATGACGTCTTGCGGGTCAACTATCAATATACAGACAAAGCATACGATGAGTTCACCATGAAAGAATTAAATGAAGCGATTGTCCAGGATGTGCGTTTGGTAATCAGTGAAGTGCTCAAAGGAAGAAACTATCAGGAATTCTACTTGATCGGCAAATCCCTCGGCACCATTGCGATGGCTGCCGAAATGAAGCGTCCGGAATTTAACGAAGCCAAAGCCGTTTGGGTAACGCCGTTAATGAATCAAGAAGACGTACTGAACACCATGGTAAACAGCAGGAATCCTGCCCAATGCTATATCGGCGATAAGGATCGCTACTACTCGGCGGGAGCTTTCGAATTGCTGAAAACGAATCCGAGCCTGGAGTCAACATTGCTGCCCGACATCAATCACCGATTGGATTGCGAAACCGATCCACTCAAATCCATCGATGCGTTAAAGCAGATCATCGCTGGAATTAAGAACTTTTAACCATCCACCATCCGCATAACTGTGGGTGGTATTTTTTTAGCTTTGCCGTAGTATTTATTCAGCTATAGTCCAGCCGCAAACAAATAAGAGGACGTGTGTTCTCTTTTTCTGTATAATAAGCCCAGTAAAACTTTGTCTGAAGTTGAAAATGATGAAGGGGTGATAAATTGAACAAAAATATGTTGCAATTATTTGAAGAATGCAGAGATGTCCACGTCCTGTATTCGTATGAGGAAACCGAAAAATATATCGAACAAGTCGTGGCTTATGCCAAGCACGGCGTTGAAGCGGGAGATTATGTCATTCTGATTGAAAATCCCCGTTTGACTCCCAAAATACAAACTGAACTCAAGCTTCAACTTTCTGAACAGCAAATGGAATTCATTCATTTTGTAAGAAGTTATGACTTTTATTATTCCAGCGGAAGTTATCATCCGCCAGCGATTCAGGCGTATTTTGAAAAAACGATCGAACCTTATTTAGCCAAACAAGCCACGTTCAGATCCTGGGCGCATGTAGAATGGGCGACGATGGAAGACCCGATCCACTTGGTGAAGGATTTTGAAAAGATCATCGATGTTGCGGTAAAAGAATACGAATTTCCATTGATTTGCGCCTACGCAAACAAATCAATGCCGAAAGATATTAAAAATATGCTGCTCGAAGTGCATCCATATGTTCTGGTAGAAGACGATGTAGTCGTCTCAGATTTATATGCCGCAGCAGAAGCTTAATCACATAGCCTGTGAAACGTGGCAAAATCTATCGTTAACCTCACACTACCGGGAAAGCCCGGTAGTGTTTTTTTGATTTATGCTAGACTCGCCATCGGAAAAATTTCAGCGGAAACAGTCAATGTTATCTATCTGAGCTATTGCTATCTACGGCTTTCTACAAGGATAATTTGTCTCGCTACATGCCCAAGTGGGGCTGCTACATGAACAAGCGCCACTCCTACCGCGATTGCCACTCTCTACCGGAAGTTACCGCGTTTATACAAGGATAATGTGTCTCGCTACATGCCCAAGTGGGGGTGCTACATGAACAATCGCCACTCCTACCGCGATTGCCACTCTCTACCGGAAGTTACCGCGTTTATACAAGGATAATGTGTCTCGCTACATGCCCAAGTGGGGCTGCTACATGAACAATCGCCACTCCTACCGCGGTTGCCGCTCTCTACCGGAAGCTACCGGGTTTCTACAAGGATAATTTGTCTTGCTACATGCCCAAGTGGGGCTGCTACATGAACAATCGCCACTCCTACCGCGAAAGACGCCTCTTAAGAAAGCATCCTAATAAAAAGCGTTAGCCATCTTCAACCGAAACGCTTATAAAAATCAATGAATTGCCAACATTTAGTTGGCAATTCTGCAAATTCATGTATGATGTTAGAATAATATTCACTTTAAGGGGAAGAGGGGATTTTGATGGCAGAATGGTGGAAAAAGTCGACGGTGTATCAAATTTATCCGAGGAGTTTCATGGATTCGGATGGAGACGGCATCGGCGACATTAGAGGCATTATTCAAAAACTTGATTACTTGCATGAGCTTGGGGTGGACATTCTTTGGTTGTCGCCGGTCTATGATTCACCGAACGATGACAATGGCTACGACATCCGCGATTATTACCAAATCATGAAAGAATTCGGCACCATGGCAGATTTTGATGAATTGCTGGAAGGGGTTCATGCTCGCGGCATGAAGCTCGTTATGGATCTTGTCGTCAATCACACGTCTGATGAACACGAATGGTTCAAAAACCATCCCGACTTTTACATATGGCGCGACGAGCCGACGAATTGGCGTTCATTCTTCAGTGGCTCGACATGGGAATTCGAGAAAGAACGCGGCCAGTATTACCTGCATTTGTTTTCCAAAAAGCAGCCGGATTTAAATTGGGACAATCCGGAATTGCGTGAAGCGGTCTACGAAATGATGCGTTGGTGGCTCGATAAAGGGGTAGATGGCTTCCGCATGGACGTCATCAACATGATTTCAAAAGTGCCGGTCATGCATGATGCACCGGGCGGCGACGGCAGCCATCAATTCATGAATGGTCCGAATGTCCACACCTACTTGAGAGAAATGAACCAGCAGGTGTTGTCGCAATACGATATTGTTACGGTCGGTGAAATGCCGGGCACAACGCCGAAAGAAGCGCGCGATTACACGGCTGCAGAAAACCGCGAACTTAATATGATTTTTACGTTTGAGCATATGGGGCTCGATCAGGCATCTGGCGAGAAATGGGATTTGAAGCCGCTGAAATTGACGGACTTGAAAGAGAATCTGGAAAAATGGCAGCATGGCCTCCATGATGAAGGCTGGAACAGTTTATACTGGAACAACCACGACCAACCGCGTATCGTTTCCCGTTTCGGCAACGACACGGACTATCGTTTGGAATCGGCGAAGATGCTCGCCACATGCCTTCATTTCATGCAAGGGACGCCTTATATTTACCAAGGTGAAGAAATTGGCATGACCAATGTACGCTTTGATTCAATTGCCGATTACAAAGACATCGAAACAGTGAATATGTACGCGGAAAAAAGCGAAGCCGGTATTCCGCACGAGATCATCATGGAGAAGATCCATGTCAAAAGCCGCGACAACGCCCGGACGCCGATGCAATGGTCGGCTGAGCCGAACGGCGGATTTACAACCGGGACGCCTTGGCTGAAAGTGAACCCGAATTACACGGAAATCAATGCTCTGCAGCATAAAGATCCAGAGTCGATTTATCAGTATTACAAAAAACTGATCGGTTTCCGCAAAGACATGGACATCATCACGCACGGCAATTTTGAACTGCAGTACCGCGAAGACGATGAACTGTTTGCCTACACGCGTTCATGGAATGATGAATTGCTGACGGTTTACTGCAATTTTTCGGACCAGCCAAAAGCGGCAGCTCGCCCTGAAGGCCATGTGCTGATCGGCAATTACTCAGCTGATGCCGGTGAAGGGGATATTTTGTTGAGACCGTACGAAGCGGTTGTTTATTACAAATAAAAGCGTAAATGGAGGAAAAGCTATGGCAAACGTATTAGGCGTCGACATTGGTGGAACAAAAGTCCGCATGGGTGTCATTGATGACAAGGGACAGATTTTATACGACGAACAGATTCCAACCGAGATTCCGTTGTACCCGTATCTGGAAGCGAATATCCTGCGCATGCTGGAGGCGAGGCCAGAAATCGATGCAATCGGCATCGGCACACATGGCTTTGTCGATCCGAAGCAAGGCAAAGTCATCTATGCTGCGGAAACATTACCGGGCTGGACCGGCACACCAGTTAAGGAATGGCTGGAGAAGGCAACAGGAAAGCGCGTCGAAGTGGAAAACGATGCAAATGTTGTCGCACTTGCGGAAGCGAAGTTTGGTGCGGCGCAAGGACTGGACCGCGTGGTCGTCTTAACGCTCGGCACAGGCCTTGGCGGTGGCGTATTGTGGGACGGAAAGCTTTTGAGTGGCGGCCCTCATGGAGGAGCAGCTGAACTTGGCCATATGATCCTTTATCCAAATGGCGTGAAATGTGCATGCGGAAGACTGGGCTGCAGCGAAATGTACGTTTCCGGCACGGCATTGCGCCGCCGGATCCGCGAAGCGGGGCTGGACATCACGCCGCCTGAACTGTTTGAGAATGCGGAGAAAGATCCGGCAGCAAAAAAAGTAGTGGAAGAGTTTACAGGCGACTTGGCCCTTGTCATCAGCAGCCTGCAGGCAGCATTTGATATGGAAATGGTCATTATCGGCGGCGGTGTTTCCGAAGCAGCGGACTTATGGATGGAGCCTTTCCAACGGCAGCTCAAACCGATGTTATTGAATCCGTTGCAAGTGGAAGTGGCGCGTTTTGAAAACGATGCAGGCATTTTAGGTGCTGCATTGCTGGTGTTGGAAAATGAATGATCCGCAGAAAAGCAGTGACGGCCTAAGAGCTGTTGCTGCTTTTTTCTGCTCGTGCTAAAACGCAAATTAAGCAAAAAAAAAATGAAATAATTTTAAATTACATATTGTGCAAACGTTTTCATGGTGGTATGATACAAATAATTAATTATTGGAAACACGCTTCAGAGAGTTTCCATTTTTTATTTACGACTTTGTGCAAACGATTGCATAAAAACCAAAAGGGGGAGTTTGGGATGAAGGATTTTAAGTTCAGCAAGGGGTTAGTGGCATCATTGATGTTGTCGGCAGCAGTATTGGCGGGGTGCAGCAGCGACGGGGAAGAAGCTTCAGGTTCAGGAAGCGAAGATCAGGTAACGGTTGATATTTTCCAGTTCAAAGTGGAATTTAAAGACCAGTTTGAAGACGTAGTGGCGCTTTACGAAAAAGAGAACCCGGACGTCAATATTGAAATCACTACTGTCGGAGGCGGAGAAGATTATGGCGCGGCACTTCGTTCACGCTTTGCATCCGGAAACGAACCGGCAATCTTCAACATCGGTGGACCTCAGGACGTTGCGGACTGGAAAGACAATTTGTCTGACTTGGCTGAAACAAAAGCAGCGGGAGCCGCACTTGAAGGCACACTGGACGGCGTAACGGTTGAATCTGAAGTGCTTGGACTTCCTTATAACCAAGAAGGATACGGCTTTATCTACAACACACGCCTGTTTGAAGAAGCCGGAATCGATCCGGCGTCCATCACAGATTTCGCATCACTTGAAGAAGCTGTGAAAGCATTGGATTCGAAAAAAGACGAATTAGGACTTGAATCGGTTTTTGCTTTTCCAGGAAAAGAAGCATGGGTAACAGGACTTCACTTATCGAATACATTCCTGGCACCTGAATTCGACAACAATGTATTGGCGGCATTTGACGCAGAAACTGTCGACTTTAAATACGCAGACGGTTACAAGAAAATCGTCGATCTGCAAAACGAATATTCGAAACAGCCGACTGTGAGCCTTGATTATTCTCAACAAGTCGAAGAACTGTTCTCTCTTGAGCGTGTAGCGATCATCCAACAAGGAAACTGGGCTTACGGCTCAATCGCTGGAATTGACCCTGAACTTGCAGACAGCGGTGTCGGCCTGATGCCGATTCCTGTAGAAGGTCTGGATAACGCAGGCTTACCGGTTGGCGTACCGATGTACTGGGGCGTAAACAAACAAGCGGACGAAGATGTCATCAGAGAATCAAAAGAATTCTTGGATTGGCTTTATACTTCAGACGCTGGAAAAACAGCAGTAGTGGAAGACTTTAAATTCATTCCTGCCTATGAAGGGTACGATACTTCAAAAATCTCCGATCCAATGTCGAAAGCGATTTATGATGCATCCGAGTCAGGCAACACAATCGGTTGGGTGTTCATGGGCTATCCGACTGGATGGGGTGAAGATGAACTTGGCGCAAGTATCCAAAAATACTTGAGCGACGAAGCAAGCTGGGACGAAGTCATCGAATCAGCTAAAGAAGCTTGGAAAACAAGCAGAGCTGAATAATAACATAACAATCCGGTTTTCATCATGAGCGTGATAAACAAAGTAGCCTCTGTGCTACTTTGTTTTGTTACCGGAGCTTTCATGGAATGAGTTAAGGAAGGAAAGGTGCCTACATGCGTACAAAAGATTTATCCTATTGGTTGTTCCTCGCCCCCGTTTTACTGGCGCTAACGCTGGTTGTCATCGTTCCGATGCTGCTTGGAGTTTATTATTCATTCACTTCCTGGAACGGTATTGTAACTGGTGAATTCGTCGGTTTACAAAATTACATTGATTTGTTCAAAGATGAGCGGTTCTTGGATTCTCTGTGGTTCACAACAAAATTCTCGATTGTTTCAGTTATCCTGATCAACATCATCGGACTGTCGCTGGCATTGCTAGTGACGGGACGCGTCCGTTCAAGCAAATTATTGCGTACAACATTCTTTATGCCGAACTTAATCGGCGGATTGATCTTAGGATTCATTTGGCAGTTCATTTTCATCAAAGTATTCGCCAGTGTCGGTGAAATCATCGGCATGGAAAGCCTGCAAGGTTGGCTGTCTACGACAGACACCGGATTCTGGGGCTTGGTTATTTTGATGAGCTGGCAGATGGCCGGGTACATCATGGTCATCTACATCGCTTATTTGGAGGGGATGCCGAAAGAATTGCTGGAGGCTTCTGAAATTGATGGAGCTTCCACATTCCAGCGTTTCCGTTACATCGTCTTCCCACTTGTTGCGCCTGCGTTCACAGTCAGCATGTTCCTGACGCTGTCCAACTCGTTCAAATTGTATGACCAGAACTTGTCGCTGACAGGCGGCGGACCTTACAACTCAACTGAAATGGTGGCAATGGAAATTTTCAAGACTGCGTTCACGCAAAATGCCTTCGCTTATGCGCAGGCCAAAGCGGTCATATTCTTTGTCATCGTTGCAATCATCGCTCTTGTTCAAGTTTATGTGAACAAACGCAAGGAGGTTGAAATGTAATGCGGAAAAAGTGGGACATCAAACTGGAAGTCCTCGGGGGATTATTGGCGCTTTTATGGCTGGCCCCTTTTTATCTCATGTTCGTCAACTCGTTCAAATCAAAAAAAGAAATATTCATGGATACCATCAGCCTGCCGGCAGAATGGAACTTCGATAATTACATCACCGCTTTCGAAGAGCTTGATTTTATGCGTACGCTTTTCAATTCACTGCTGATCACTATCGTCAGCGTGGTTTTGATCATCGTCTTCTCTGCGATGGCTGCGTATGCGCTGTCCCGTGCGAAAAGCAAACTCAGCACGGTGCTGTTTTTTGTATTCGTTGCAGCGATGTTGATTCCATTCCAGTCGGTCATGATTCCGCTCGTGACGGTATTTGGCCAATTTGAAATGCTGAACCGCGGCGGCTTGATTTTCATGTATCTCGGATTCGGTGCAAGCCTATCGATTTTCCTTTACCACGGCGCCTTGAACAATGTTTCGCGCTCGCTGGATGAAGCAGCAACAATCGACGGAGCCAACCGCTGGCAGGTATTCTGGTACATTATCTTCCCGATTCTGAAGCCGATTACGGTGACTGTGGCGATCCTGAACATTATCTGGATTTGGAATGATTACTTATTGCCGTCATTGGTCATCAACACCCCGGGAAGCGAGACAATCCCATTGAAGATGTTCTTCTTCTTTGGGGAATATACGAAACAATGGCATCTGGCGCTTGCCGGCTTGACGCTTGCCATCATTCCAGTTATCATTTTCTACTTTATTGCACAACGTGAAATCATAAAAGGCGTATCGGATGGAGCAGTAAAATAAGGGGGCAGCATCATGGCAGTCACGATTAAAGACGTTGCGAAACAAGCTGGCGTGTCGCCGGCCACTGTGTCCCGTGTCATCGCCGATAATCCACGAATCAGCAGCAAGACCAAACAAAAAGTACGGGAAGTCATGGAAGAACTGGGCTACTTCCCGAATTTCCAGGCCCGTAATCTGGTAGCGAAAAAGAGCCAGACTCTTGGCATCGTTATGGAAAATTCGGCGACACTGGCATTTCAAAATCCTTTCTTTCCGGAAGTGCTGCGTGGCATTTCAACACGTGCGCACGGCAGCCAGTATGGCTTGTATTTGTCGACAGGCGCTACACAGGAAGAAATCCACAGGGAAGTCGTGGAAATGGCACAAGGGAAACGAGTCGACGGCATCATCCTGTTGTATTCGAAAATCGGCGATCCGGTTATGGAATACTTGGGACAATGCGGGTTGCCGTACTCTGTAGTTGGACGTCCGTATAAAGATCCGGAAACCATCTCGTATGTCGACAACGATAACATCAACAACGCCAAAGAAACGGTGGAATATTTGATTAGCCTCGGACATCAGCATATCGCTTTTGTTGGAGGGGCTACGGATTTCGTCGTTTCGCTGGATCGGATGGAAGGTTACCGGCAGGCACTGGACCAACACGGCATCCCCTTTGTTGAAGCCTACGCAGTGAACCAGGAACTCATGCAAGGCAAGGAACGCGAAGCAATCCGCCAGTTGATGGCGCTCGACGTGCCGCCGACAGCCATCGTCACACATGACGACATGGTCGCATACGAAGTGATCGGCTACCTTGAGGATCTGCAAATCAGAGTACCCGAAGACATTTCCATCATCGGTTTTAACAATCACGCCATTTCAAAACATTTAAAGCCGCCGCTCAGCACCGTCGACATTTCCATTTATGAACTCGGACTGCATGCAGCGGAATTGGTATTAGAGAAAATAACGGACGAATCGGTGCCTCCAAAGCAAGTCGTGGTTTCATCCCGGCTGATTGAAAGAGGATCTTGCCGCCGTCTTTGAGAGGGATCGGATATGAATAAAAAATGGTGGAAAGAAGCAGTCGTTTATCAGGTTTATCCGCGCAGCTTCATGGATTCTGACGGCAATGGCCTGGGCGACATCAACGGCATCACAAGCAAATTGGATTACTTGAAAGAATTGGGCATCGATGTCATTTGGGTATGTCCGATGTACAAATCGCCGAATGACGACAATGGGTACGACATCAGCGATTACCAGGCCATTTTGGAAGATTTCGGAACCATGGAGGATTTCGACCGCCTGCTGGAAGAAGTGCACGCGCGTGGCATGAAATTGATCATCGACTTGGTGATCAACCACACGAGCGATGAACATCCTTGGTTTGTGGAATCGCGTTCCTCCCGCCACAATCCGAAGCGTGATTGGTATGTCTGGCGCGATGAGCCGCTCAACTGGGAAAGCATCTTTGGTGGACCGGCTTGGGAATACGACGAAAAGACCGACCAATATTACTTGCATGTCTTTTCAAAAAAACAGCCCGATTTGAACTGGGAAAACCCTGAAGTCCGCAATGAACTCTTTAAAATGGTCAATTGGTGGGTAGCGAAGGGCATCGACGGATTCCGCGTAGATGCCATCAGCCACATCAAAAAAGAGTACACGAACGTTCCGGATCTGGACGGCCATCTCTTTGTACCTTCATGGGAAAAGATGATGAATGTCGACGGCATCCAACCGCTGCTTCAGGAATTATACGATGAAACCTTCAGCAAACACGACATCATGACAGTCGGTGAAGCGAACGGCGTTTCAGCGGATGAAATCCACGATTGGGTCAGTCCCGAGAATGGCAAATTCAATATGATTTTCCAGTTTGAAGACATCGGCTTATGGAACACCGAAGTGCGCAATGGTGTCAACGTCCCGGAATTGAAGACAGTCCTCAGCAAATGGCAGGAAAAAGTGAACGGCAATGGCTGGAATGCTTTATTCATCGAAAACCATGACCGGCCGCGCATCGTTTCGACTTGGGGCAACGACCAGTCGTACTGGCGTGAAAGCGCGACGGCACTCGGCTGCATGTATTTCTTCATGCAAGGGACACCGTTCATCTACCAGGGCCAGGAAATCGGCATGACGAATGCGCCGTTTGAAGAACTCGATCATTTTGATGACGTCCATACACATAATCTGTATTTCCATAAGAAAGAAAGCGGAATGGAACATGATGCCATCATGACCGTTTTGCGTGCGACCAGCCGTGACCATTCCCGCACACCGATGCAATGGAACAGCAGCAACCACGCCGGCTTCTCGGACGTTTTGCCATGGATGGGCGTCAATCCGAATTACGAATGGCTGAATGTCGAAGCGCAGGAAAACGATCCGCATTCGGTACTGTCTTTTTACAAACAGATGATTTGGCTGCGCAAAAACATGGATGTATTCGTCTACGGCGACTACCAGCTGGTGGACATGAACCACGACTCCGTATTTGCCTATACGCGTGAAAACAAAGACGACAAGGTATTGGTCGTAACGAACCTTGCTCAGCATGCGGTCTTATGCGCAGTGGATCCAGAAGATTCCACACTGCTTCTGGCCAATCATCAAAGCATCGACCCCGCGCAATTGCTTCCATATGAAGCGCGTGTCTACAAAATCTCAAAAGATACAAACCTGAATGGATAAGACCAGGGGGCTGAAAAACGCCCCCGACGATAAAGACCGGAGGAAACCGTGGAGGTTTTCTCTGGTTTTTTGTTTTTTATAGGAGGGATGGGGTTTCTACCGGGGTCGCCACTCTTTACAGGAGGATACCGGTTTTCTACCTGCACAACTTGTGTTGCTACATGACAAGTGGAGCTTTCTACATGAACAATCTTCATTTCTACCGGGGTCGCCATTCTCTACAGGAGGATATTGGATTTCTACCCGCATAACTCGCTACGCTACATGACTAGTTGAGCTTTCTACATGAACAATCTTCATTTCTACCGGGGTCGCCACTTTCTACAGGAGGATACCGGTTTTCTACCCGCACAACTCGCGTCGCTACATGACAAGTGGAGCTTTCTACATGAACAATCGGCGTTTCTACCGTGATTACCACTTTTTACAGGAGGATACCGGTTTTCTACCCGCACAACTCGCGCCGCTACATGACAAGTGGAGCTTTCTACATGAACAATCGGCGTTTCTACCAGGGTCGCCACTCTCTACAGAAGGATATTGGATTTCTACCTGCACAACTTGTGCCGCTACATGACTAGTGGAGCTTTCTACATGAACAATCGGGGTTTCTACCGGGGTCGCCACTCTTTACAGGAGGATACCGGTTTTCTACCCACACAACTCGCGCCGCTACATGACAAGTTGAGCTTTCTACATGAACAACCCCCATTTCTACCGCAATCCCACTCTCCACACAAAGACTCAACGCTTCACTTCCTATGGATTCACCCACCCCAATCAAGGGTATAACTCTAACAAAGCAATCAGTATAAAGGAGTCGATCAACGTGGCGTTTGATTATGATTTGGATTACGAGAATTTGGATTTGCGGAAACATCCTGAGCTGTATCGTGTGGGAAAAGGTGAGCAGGGGGTGTTGCTGGTGGAGCCGTATAAGAGTGAAATTTTGCCGCATTGGCGTTTCAAGACGCCGGAAATTGCGCAGGAATCGTGCGATAAGATTTCGGAGATGTTCGAGGAGTACCGTAAGCAGGATGATTTTGTGGGAATGGACATGGCGCGCAAATTCATTCAGATGGGCTACACGCGGGCGCGCCGCTACACCAATTACAAAGGCGGCCGCAAATACAATGAAGACGGCAGCATCAAGGAAAGGGAAATCGATCCGGTGAAGGCGGAATCGGCAGCGATCTTCAAAAAGCGCTGGGACGAAATCCGGGAAGATGAAGATTACTTGAAGCGCAAAAAGAAACATCAAAAAGAATTTGGCTGAGGCGCATCTTTTATTCCACTAAAGCGTCAAGTAGCTTGAGACCAACTTACAGAAAATGGGTGATTGGATGAAGAAGATCGTATTGGCTGGAGGCACCGGATTTGTCGGACAGTATTTGGAACAGAAATTCACAGACCAGGGGTATCAGGTTGTCATTATTTCACGGCAGCCCGGCCATTTGAATTGGAGCAACCATACCGGAATCGTCAACGCGTTGGAAGGCGCTGAGATGGTGATCAATTTGGCGGGGAAATCGGTGAACTGCCGGTATACCGAAGCGAATAAGCGCGAGATTTTCGATTCGCGGATGGAGACGACGGAAGCATTGGGAACCGCGATTCTGGCTTGTGACAATCCGCCTCCGCTTTGGATTAATTCCAGTACGTCGACGATCTACCGCCATGCGGAAGACCGGCCGATGACCGAAGCGAATGGGGAATTCGGCAGCGGCTTTTCGGTGGAGGTCGGCAAAGCGTGGGAGCAGGCGTTTTTCACGTTCAAGCTGCCGAATACACGGCAAGCGGCATTGCGTCTGTCGATTGTTCTCGGCAAAGACGGCGGTGTCATGCCGCCATACGAAAACTTGGTGCGCTTCGGACTTGGGGGCAAGCAAGGCAACGGACGTCAAATGTTCAGCTGGATTCATCTTGAAGATGTTTATCGCATCATCCTGTTTATACGTGACAATGAAAACATCAGCGGCGTCATCAATACCACGTCGCCGGAACCTGTCACCAATCGCGAACTGATGAAGCAATTGCGGCTAACGATGGACCGGAAGTTTGCTTTGCCGGCAACCAAGTGGATGCTGGGAATAGGCGCAGTGGTTATTGGGACAGAACCGGAATTGATCTTGAAAAGCCGCTGGATTTTGCCGGAGCGGCTGCAGCAGGCTGGATTTCGTTTTACCTACCCGACGCTCGATAAAGCGTTGGAAAACATTTTGAACAATTAAATGAGATAGACCGATAGCACTAGAAAACTCTGCGAAAGGCGGAATTTTCTGGTGTTTTCTATTTTATTTTAAAAAAATGCCTTTATTTCGAGATAGTTGGGTTTAGGACGATTGCCTAAAGGCAATGGCAGAGGAGGGGGTGACAAATTGACCATAGACGAGAAATTAATGATGGGCATACTGAACCGGGAACAACAGGCGCTGTCCGATTTGTATGACCGCTACCACCGGATCTTATGGAACATTGCACGCCAAGCCGATTCAGACTCGTCCGTCTGTGAGCAGCTTGTCGCTCAGGTGTTTCACACGGTTTGGAACGAGCCGAGAAACTTTATGCAGAACCGCAAACTGCTGGCGCAGCTCATTGACTGTTGCCATTCGCATAGCGCCAAATCCACCATAAAAATATGTTCTTGAAGCAGTCGCATCTCCGCTTGTTGGAGATGTTTTTTATTGCCATAAAAGCCGGTACTCCAAAGTTGACGGACCGGACCAATCGGAGTAGCTTATAGGATATGTAATGATAGTTCCATTTGGAACGGTTCGGAAATGAAGGAAGGTGCTATAGATGAATGAGAACAAAGAAATGGATGCGTATATGCAATTGATGCTGTCATTTGCCCATGTACAGAAAAATATGGTGCGCTTCATTCAAAAGTCGGCAGTGGAAAAAGGGCTGTCGATTCCGCAATATTCGATTTTGATGACGATCATCAGCTGCAAGGAAATGACCCAGAAAAATATTGGGGAAAAGACCTTCCTGCCGAAAAGTACGTTGAGCCAGGCGGTGGATGGACTAGTCAAAGAAGGCTATCTTGACCGCCGGCAAGTCGAGGACAACCGCCGTGAAACCTTGCTGGCACTCAGCCCGAAAGGCCAGGCGTTGGTGGAGGAACTTCATCTTCAGGAAGATGGCCTGCATCAGGTGTTCAAAGCGGCCAGTGAACAGTTTACGGACGAGCAGGTAAAAGAACTGCTTCGCGCGCACCAAAAAATTTCGACGTATTTAAAAGAAGTGGAATTAGAGGTGGCAACGAAATGATTAAAATCCTGAAAAACCTCAATCCGTATAAATGGGTTGTGCTGGCAGTCGTGTTGCTGGTATTCGGCCAATCGATGGCAGAACTATTCTTGCCGACCTTGATGGCGGACATCATCGACAACGGCGTCGTTAAAGGGGACATTCCGTATATATGGCGGATCGGCGGCTGGATGCTGCTGGTTTCGGCAATCGGTGCTGTCGCTGCGGTCTTTGCCAGTTTTTATTCGTCACAAGCGGCGATGGGGCTCGGACGCGATTTGCGGCAGAAAGTCTTTAAACACGTCAGCCAGTTTTCACTGCAGGAATTCGATGAAGTGGGAACGGCTTCACTGATCACACGCACCACAAACGATATCACCCAGGTGCAGCAAGTGGTCATCATGATGCTGCGCATGGTCATCAGCGCGCCGATCATGCTGGTCGGCGGCGTCATTATGGCGGTTTCGAAAGACGCACAATTGTCGCTGGTCATCATCGGCGCGATGCCGGTATTGGCCATTGCGATCTTGTTGATCTTGAAATACGGAATGCCTTTATTCCAGGAAGTCCAAAAACGTTTGGACGGCTTGAACCTGGTGGTGCGTGAAAACCTGACGGGCATTCGTGTCATCCGCGCTTTTAACCGCGAGCCGGAAGAAAAGGAACGCCTTCAAAAAGCCAACCGTGAATTGGCCGATGTTTCCATTAAAGTCAATAAAGTCATGGCTTTCCTGATGCCGGTGATGATGTTGGTCATGAACATGACCGTCGTCGCTGTCATCTGGTTCGGGGGTATCCGCATCAACAACGGCGCCATGCAAATCGGGGATCTGATGGCCTTTATCCAATACGTCATGATGATCATGTTCGCATTGGTCATGGCTTCGTTCATGTTCGTCATGGTTCCGCGTGCAGCGGTATCGGCGAAGCGCATCAACGAAGTATTGGAAATGAAACCGGCGTTCGCGGACGACGGCACCGCCAAAGCGGACCGTGCACGGGGCACGCTGGAGTTCGAAGATGTCACTTTCTATTATCCGGGAGCGGAAGAACCGGCGCTGTCGAACATCAGCTTCACCGCCAAACCGGGAGAAATCACCGCCTTGATCGGCGGGACGGGCTCCGGCAAGTCGACGCTGGTCAATCTGGTGCCGCGCTTTTATGATGTCAAGAGCGGAACCATCCGCGTCAACGGCGTCGATATCCGCGAAGCTTCGCAACAGGAAATCCGTTCGAAAATCGGCTTTGTGCCACAGAAATCGGTTCTTTTCACCGGGACCATTGCGGACAATATCCGCTTCGGCAAACAAGACGCCACGCAAGCGGAAATGGAACACGCGGCAAGCATTGCGCAAGCGACAGAGTTTATCGATCAAATCAAAGGCGGCTACGCAGCTGAAATCGAGCAGGGAGGTTCCAATCTGTCAGGCGGACAGAAGCAGCGCCTGTCGATTGCCCGTGCATTGATCCGCAAGCCGGATCTCTATATTTTCGATGACAGTTTCTCGGCGCTCGACTTCAAGACAGATGCCAAGCTGCGCAGAGCATTAAAAGACGAAACGCGAAACGCTACAGTCCTATTGGTGGCACAGCGCGTCAGCACCGTCGTCGATGCGGACCGCATCATTGTTTTGGAAAAAGGAAAAATGGTGGGCATGGGCACACACGAAGAACTGTTGAAATCCAATGAAGTTTACCGTGAAATCGCCTTATCCCAATTGTCAGAGGAGGAGATCGCATGACCAAGATGGGACCTCCTCATGGCGGAGCGAACATGCCGCCGCAAAAAGCCAAGGATTTCAAAGGCACATTCCGCCGCCTTGTTTCTTATTTAAAACCGCGCCGCAAGAAACTGGCAGCGGTCTTCCTGGTCGCCATACTCAGTACGGTGTTCACCATCGTCGGACCGAAAATCATGGGGATGGCGATCACCGAATTGTTCGAAGGGGCATACGGCCAGTTGCAGGGCGTGCCGGGCGGCGGCATTGACTTTGGGGTCATCGGCCAGATTCTCGCCGTCCTTGCCGGACTCTATCTGTTCAGCAGTTTGTTCAGCTATATCCAGCAGTATATGATGTCGACGGTGGCGCAGGACACGGTCTATGATCTGCGCCAGGACGTCAATAAAAAACTGGAGAAACTGCCGCTGAAGTATTTTGATGGACACGCAAACGGCGAAACCTTAAGCCGTATGACCAACGACATCGACACCATCGGCAGCACGCTGCAGCAAAGTTTAACGCAATTCATTACTTCCATCGTTACCATTGTCGGGATTCTGGTGATGATGCTGACCATCAGTCCTTTATTGACATTGATCGCACTTGTTTCGTTGCCGCTGTCTTTATTCGTCATCGGACCGATTTTGAAGAAATCCCAGAAATACTTCAGCAGCCAGCAAAAAAATCTGGGGCGCTTGAACGGCCATGTGGAAGAAATGTACACAGGCCACCAAGTCGTCAAAGCATTCGGCCATGAAGCGAAATCCAACGAACAATTCGATGAAGTCAATGAAGAACTGTACCAAGCGGGCCGCAAAGCCCAATTTATTTCGGGGATCATCATGCCGATGATGACGCTGATCGGCAACTTGAGTTATGTCGTTATCAGCATCGTCGGCGGGATCCTGGTGACGCAGCGTGCCATCTCCATCGGGGATATCCAAGCGTTCATCACCTATTCCAAACAGTTTACGCAGCCGATCACCCAAACCGCGAACATCGCCAACATCATTCAATCGACGATTGCCGCGGCTGAACGGGTCTTCGAATTGCTGGATGAGCAAGAGGAAGTGGAAGAAGTGACGACTTCCGTTCTGCCACGTGCGAAAGGCGCTGTCGCTTTTGAAGATGTCGACTTCGGCTATGACCAAGACTTGCTGATCGACAAAATGAACATCGATGTACGGCCTGGGCAGACGGTTGCGATCGTCGGGCCAACCGGTGCCGGCAAAACGACTTTGATCAACCTATTGATGCGCTTCTATGAATTGAATGGCGGACGCATCCTGATTGATGGCCTGGATTCGCGGGAAATGTCGCGTCATGAGCTGCGCCAGAACTTCGGTATGGTGCTGCAGGATACGTGGCTCTTCAACGGCACGATCCGCGACAATATCGCCTACGGTAAAACCGGTGCCAGCGAAGAAGAGATTTTGGCAGCGGCAGAAGCGGCACATGCCGATCACTTTATCCGGACCTTGCCGGATGGCTACGATACCATCCTGAACCAGGAAGTATCGAATATTTCACAAGGGCAAAAACAATTACTGACCATCGCCCGTGCGATTCTCGCCGATCCGCCGATCATGATTCTTGATGAAGCGACTTCGAGCGTCGACACACGGACCGAAATCTTTATCCAGCAAGCGATGAACCTATTGATGAAAGGGCGCACCAGCTTTGTCATCGCCCATCGCCTGTCGACCATCAAAGACGCCGATTTGATTCTTGTAATGGACAAAGGAACGGTCATCGAGCAAGGCACGCACCAACAGCTTCTCGACAAAGACGGTTTCTATGCCGATCTGTACCACAGCCAATTTTCAACGGAAGTGGCTGTTTAAGCCCAAAAAGGTCGACCGCACGATTTGTGCACGGTCGACCTTTTTCTATTGTTGGATTTCTTCAGGCGCTTTTGGCAAGCCGCGCCCCAGCCAGAAAATGGCGCCGATCAACAGCACCGCGCTGATGCCAAGTACTACGGCATTCGGAGCCGCTTTCGCATAGATATCGGCCAGACTGAAAATGGCGAGCGATTCCGGCCAAGTCGGTGCCAGAAACAACGCAGCCGCTGCCAATGAATTATTGATGATGTGCAATAAAATCGGCACCAATAAATTATTGGTCTGCAAATACAGCAGCGACGCCACCACACCAAAGAGGAAAGCGCCGACAATATCCAAATGCAAAATACCGAACAGCAGGCTGGAGATCAAAATGCCTCCCCACATGGAGGTTTTCGCAATCATGCGCTTCAGCAGCACGCCGCGGAACATGAACTCTTCCACAATCGGTGCCAAAATGGCAATCGTGAAAATCGTGAAAACGATATACCCGGGCGTATTCGGCACCGGGAATTCTTCCAGCATGAAATTCACCAACCACGGGGCGACGGGCGCCAACATGAACAACTGGAACCAGAACATGCTGATGGAAAAAGCAATCGACACCACCACCAACGCGAATAAAGCCGGCAGCCATTTCCGGATGCCGTTTAAAGACAGCACATCCCAGACAGAAGACTGGTGTTTGCGGAAATAATAGCCGAAGTAAAGGCCAGGGACCACAACATACAGCACCAATTGGCTGACGACATCAAGCGTGATATCGCTGACATCGAGCGCAATCAGGATAATCAGAGTCGCGATCATCCCTAATACCGAAAACAGGATCAAGTAACGCGCCTTCATTTGTTCAAACATGGAGCACCCCTTTCTGATAAGCAGTTTGGAATTAGTTATATAGAGTATACGCCATTTAACGCAGCGGGTTTCATTTAATAACGGAACCTGGATACCGGCTAACTTTAGACACGGCCAGGCAAACAAGGTATGCTTAACCCAGTTGACCTGACCGTTTTAACGGCGGGGGAAACGGAAGGATGATCTAAATGACATTTCTAGACAAGCTGAATCAATTAAAAGACAAGTCGATTGAAAAAGGCAAAGCGCATTGGGAAGAAAACAAAGACGACTACAAAGAAAAAGCATCGAATTATAAAGATAAAGCCATGGTCATGAAAGACGACGTTGCGAATAAAATCAAAGAGAAGACAAAGAAGTAACTGTGAGTTAACCAGGCGTGTATGCGCTTGGTTATTTTTTTGTGGAGAGGGGGGCTGGGTGAGGGGATGGGGTGGTGTTTTTACAGGTGCTATATGAGTTTGTACATGACATTTTAACGCTCTTACATGAACAATTCGTGTTTCTATCGGGATAGCGGGGGGCAAGGTGAAGATATGTTGTTTCTACAGGCGCTATCCGATTTTCTACCTCACCTATCCTCGCTCTTACATGAACAACTCGCGTTTCTATCGAGATAGTGGGAGGCTAGGTGAGGATATCCGATTTCTACCAGCACTATCCGATTTTCTACCTCGTCTATCTTCGCTCTTACATGAACAACTCACATTCCTACCGTGAGAGCAGAAGTCTACCAGAGGATATGCGGTTTCTACCAGCACTATTTGAGTTTGTACATGAGATATCCTCGCTCCTACATGAACAACTCACATTCCTACCGTGAGAGCAGAAGTCTACCAGAGGATATGTGGTTTCTACCAGCACTATCCGATTTTCTACCTCACCTATCGTCGCTCTTACACGAACAACTCTCAATCCAACCACGAAAGCAGCACCCTACCTCACAAATTCCGCTTTCTACAAGCACTATTCCCATCTCTACCTGCACACTCCACGTCTCTACCTAAACTATCAAGCATCCTACTTTAACGCCCCCTCAAAACCCAACCACTCCTATACAATGAAGTTAATACAGAAAATTCAGTCTTTATATTCTGACCCATTCAAGCGATAATAAGAGAAAGCTAAAGAGCGGAGGTCATGTGATGAGGAAGACCATCTTATCAGCCATCTTCTTTCTATTGATTCTCGTAGTAACGGCGTGCCAGGAGGAGGACGCACAGCCGGCACCTGAACCGCAGGCGGAAGAAGCCGCCGAGACGGTCGAGTCGCCGGAACCCCGTGTTGCCGAGTTTATTGAGCTGTGGAAAGCCGGCGATTTTGCCGGCATGCATACCCATTATTTGAACCAGGGCACGCAGTCGGTTTATGGGGAAGAAAATTTTGTGGTGTGGCAGCGGGAGCTTCACGAACAGTTGGGCATCGACAATTTGGAAATTTCCTACACCAAACCGGAGGAAGATGCCGAATGGACTCAAGAACAGCCGGCGGACTTCACGATTCGGGTAAAATTCGATACGATCATCGGTCCGGTGGAATTCGAAAAGACGCTTACTTTATTGTATGAAGCGCATGGCGAAGTGGAAGACTGGTTTGTGGAATGGGATCCGTCTTTCATTCTGCCGAATCTGGAAGCTGGGGACCAGGTGACGACTGAAATCACTGAGGGTCCGCGCGGCGAGATTGTGGACCGCAACGGGCAAGCGATCGCTTCAAGCAGCACAGGCTATGAAGTCAGTGTGATTCCGGAAAACTTCGATGAGGCCAAGAAGTCACAGCTCGCGGAATTGCTGGGGATGAGCGAGCAGGCGCTGGAGGACAAGCTCAATCAGCCGTGGGTCCAGCCACATTTTCTGGTGCCGATTGCGCAGATCAAAGCGGATCAAAAGAAGTTGGATGAATTGTTTACAATTCGCGGCACGAAGCGGGACGAAGTGGCGATGCGGACCTATCCGTATGGCGCTGCATTGGCGCATATTACCGGCTATACCGGCCCTATTACTGCGGAGCAGCTGGATGCGTGGAGCGGCCAGGGCTATTCGGCTGAAACGCTGGTCGGGCGGCAGGGGCTTGAAAAAATTTTGCAGGAGCGGCTCCGCGGAGAAGCGGGCGGCCGCATCATTTTGAAGAAGCAACGGGAAAACGCCGTCATCACGTCGGTGGACAATGAACCCGTGCCTGGCGAAACGGTGGCGCTGACCATCGATGCCGAATTGCAAAAAGCACTCTACCTTGCAATGGGCGGCAAGGCAGGAACCAGTGCGGCGATCGATCCGGATACCGGCGAAACGCTGGCGCTGGTCAGTTCACCGGGGTTCGATCCCAACGAATTTATTCCGAACATCACCAATAGCCGCTTCCAGGAACTTGCGAACGATTCGCTGCAGCCGTTCTTCAACCGGTTTGCTGCAGTGTATACACCGGGGCAGGTCATACAGCCGGTCACCGCAGCCATCGGACTGGAAAGGGGTACGCTCGATCCGGCGGAAGGGCTCGATATCACCGGAAAGTCTTGGCAGCGCTACCGTTCGTGGGGCGATTACCGGGTGACGCGTCCGCATGACGACGTGCCGAATCCGATTGATTTGAATAAAGCGCTGGCCCATTCGGACAATATCTACTTTGCCCAACAGGCACTCAATATTCCAAATGATGAATTCCGGAGTGGCTTAGAAGACTTCGGCTTTGGCGAAGAAATCGCCTTCCCGATCGAGCTCACTCCTTCGCGGATTTCCAGGGACGGCACATTCGGTTCGGAAGGCCAGCTCGCCGGGACGGCTTCCGGACAAGGGCAGATGCAAGTCAACATCCTGCATCTCGCCACTCTCTACAGTCCCATTTTGGCAAACGGCACTCTCTATAAGCCGACTTTATTACTCGATGACGCAGACCAACAAGTATGGAATGAAGGCTTGCTTAACGCTGAAAATGCCGAAACGCTGCAGGCAAGCTTGGTCAACGCCGGCAGCGAGCTGGGGCTGGAGCTCGCGGGCAAAAGCGGCACCACACGCGAAAGCGGCGAGCAGAACGGTTGGTTTGTCGGCTACAGCCTGGAAAGCCCGGATCTCATTTTCGCGATGATGGTCGAAGGGGAAGAATCCATAGGGGGATTGGTGGAACAGGTAATCAAAGGGCAAGACTAAGCATGGAGCCAGGCGGATACCGCTTGGCTTTTTATTATTTTCCGACAAAAAACGCCCCAAAGGACGCTTGCTGCCAACAACTGCTATTCAAATTGCTGATTTTCCGGCGGACCCAATCGATCGGTCAACACCTCCAAAATGTCATCGAAATATTTTCCTTCGTACCACATTTCCTTATACGACGCGGAGCGGATAATCGCTTTTTTGTCCACTTTCGTCACGTCAATCTGTGCCGTGTGGCTGGACCCCGTCTCCTCGATTTCCTTCCTCTTCTCGCGGATAAATGTCTCCATGTCATCCGCTTCGTAATGCTGGAACGTCTCCACTACCTCGTCAAACAGCGGCATGGTATCTTCCGGGCTTTCGAACAGCCAGGAATACCCCTTATTTTCATTGGCCAAGCGCAAAGTCAGTTGATATTCCAAAAACGCCATCTCCTTTTCAAAGCTAGTTGCCAAACCTGAACATCGATTTTACGAATAAACCCCGTGGCTAAAGACCGTCATCCAGCAAGAAATTGCTGTATTAAGGCTATACCCGATTGGCCGGCAGTCAGTCCTGAAAAATGAAAAATAGGCGAGAGAGAAGTCAAATTGGCGGAAAAAGTATCTTGTTTGCAGAATCCCGCACGTTGTTTGCAGAATCCCAAAAACCACAATTGGAAAAAGAAGAAAGACCACTTCAGGCATCCCGTGCCCGAACCACTCTTTCGTTAAAACCAACACTCCCGGACAAAAAATGTCGATATCATGTCGAATCTCCTAAGTATTTCAATATTTCCAACAAAAAGCGGCACGTGTCACTGTATGCTTTTTATTGGCATGTGCTATATTTCTATTACATAGAAAAGCTGCTTTGTCGCAGTGGATCAAAACGGATTTCAGCTGCTCGTAATTTTAGCGGCTGAACGGAATCAAAAAGGGAGGCGTCTGCATTGGGAAGGGATTAATGAAAATCGGAGAAGTTGCAAAAATGAGCGGAGTATCAACCAGAACCATCGATTACTACACGGTATCCGGCTTGCTGCATAGCGAACGTTCTGAAGCCAACTACCGGCTTTATCCGGCATCCACTTTGCAGACGCTTGAACGGATCCAGCTGCTGAAGAAACAGCGTTTGTCGATTTCCGAAATCAAAGAAATCCTCAACGCGCCGGAAAGTCCGGAAACCGATGGGCTGGTGGATGAAGTTACCGAAGAATTCGAATACCTGCAACAAAAAATCACGCGCTTGGAAGAGCAATTGAAAGATGCGCCAAGTTCCGTGAAGCTGCACATCAGCAAAGCGCTTGAGCATCAAGTGGCAGCCATTGCCGCCTTGATCGCTTTGCTGTAACCAACTTTGGAGGTGAATCCCTTTTACAGGGAGAACACGTGGATATAGTTACCTTATTGAATTTAGCGTTATTAGTGATATTGATTGCCTTGACGGCCTTTTTCGTCGGCTCGGAATTTGCGGTCGTGAAAATCCGCATGTCGCGGCTCGACCAATTGATTGCAGAAGGCAATAAAAAAGCAGTAATGGCCAAAAAAGTGGCCAGCGACTTGGATTATTACCTGTCCGCCTGCCAGCTTGGCATTACCGTAACGGCACTCGGGCTTGGGGCGCTCGGGAAACCGACTGTCGAACGCTTGATGTACCCGATCTTTGAATTTTTTGCCGTATCCGATGCTGTAGCATCTGCTGCTTCCTACGCGATTGCGTTCCTGCTTGTGACGTACCTTCACGTCGTGATCGGTGAGATGGCGCCTAAGACTTTGGCGATCCAATTCGCTGAAAAGATGTCCTTGCTTTTGGCACCGCCATTGTATTGGTTCGGACAAATTATGAAGCCGTTCATCTGGGCGTTGAACGGAGCTGCCCGCGTCCTGTTGAGACTTTTCGGCGTTCAGCCGGCAGGGCATGAACAGGCCTATTCGGAAGAAGAGCTGAAAATCGTCATGGCCCAAAGCTATGAAGGCGGAGCCATCAATGAAACTGAACTTTCCTACATGGAAAACGTCTTTTCATTCGATGAGCGCGTGGCTAAAGACATCATGGTGCCGCGCACCGAATTGGTGACACTGGATAAAGACATGCCGTTAAAAGAAATCATCGAAATTTTGGATGAGAACAATTACACCCGTTACCCAGTCACGGAAGACGGCGACAAAGACCGCGTTCTCGGCTTTGTCAGTGCCAAGAAAATGCTTCCACATATTGTTGCAGGACGCGATTGGCAACTGGAAGAATTCATCCTGGAATTGCCGACCGTCTTTGAAGCGACAGGCCTGCAAGATGCGTTATTGCACATGCAGAATGCCCGCGTCCACATCGCTTTGGTGGCGGACGAGTACGGCGGTACAGCCGGCATGATTACAATGGAAGATATTTTAGAAGAAATCGTCGGCGAAATCCGCGACGAGTTTGATGCAGATGAAGTTCCGGACATCAGCAAAATCAATGAAGACCAATACTTGATTAATGGCCGTGTCCTGTTGAAGGACCTTGAGGAACGTTTCGGACTTTCTTTTGATGACAGCGAAGAGATCGATACCATCGGCGGCTGGATTCATTTCAAGAGCCTGGGAGAAGTTCAGCCAGGCGAAACAGTCACGGAAGACCAGACTCTATGGACGGTAACGGAAATGGACAACCAGCAGATCAAGCAAGTCATGTTCCATAAACAACCGACCAATTAATCGAATAAACTGGATCGTGAAATAGCTAGTAGAACCTACAAAATAACTGGAGGTGAATCCCTCAATTGAGGGATACAACTTGGATGGACAAATAGTAATTAACTTGATACTTGTGGCGTTACTCATCATCGCAACCGCATTTTTCGTCGGTGCCGAATTCGCCATATTGAAAGTACGGATGTCGCGGATCGACCAATTGATATCAGAAGGCAACAAAAAAGCTGTACGGGCAAAAGAAGTAGCTAATCATCTGGACTATTACCTGTCCGCCTGCCAGCTGGGAATCACCGTAACTGCCTTGGCCCTTGGTGCATTAGGGGAGCCGACAGTTGAACGAATGCTGCACCCGCTGTTCGTAGCCTTTGAGGTACCGGCAGCATTATCGACGGTTCTTTCCTATGCGATTGCATTAAGTATCGTAACGTTCCTGCACGTAGTCATCGGAGAATTGGCGCCTAAAACCTTGGCGATTCAGTATGCCGAAAAAATGACCTTGCTCTTGGCACCGCCGCTGTACTGGTTCGGAAAAATCATGAACCCCTTCATTTGGCTCATGAATGGTTCGGCGCGCCTGTTGCTGCGTTTATTCAAAGTAGAGCCGGCCGGCCACGAAGAAGCCCATTCAGAAGAAGAATTAAAACTGATTATGGCGGAAAGCTTCCAGAGCGGTGAGATCAATCAAACCGAATTGACTTACCTGAAAAACATCTTCGCTTTCGATGACCGCATTGTCCGGAACATCATGATTCCACGGGAGAACATGGTCACGGTCGACAGCAATTTGACCCGTGATGAACTGTTCAATGTCATCGACGCACACGAGTACACACGCTATCCGGTCACCGATGCCGGCAATAAAGACCAATTGATCGGCTTCATCAACACCAAAGAAATATTGACGAGCATGGCGGCGGGACGGATTCAAGAACCCGAATCGTTCATCCATGAAATGACCAGCTTTACAGAAACCACACCGATCCAGAAAGTCCTCACAAAAATGCAGCAAAGCCGGACCCATATGGCGGTCGTCACCACAACAGACGGCGTCATTTCAGGACTTGTGACCATGGAAGACATCCTGGAAGAAATCGTCGGAGAAATCAGCGACGATTCGTACGAAGTGGAACCAACTTAATTGGATTAGAAGAGAAGCCTTCAGGTTTCTCTTCTTTTTATGTGATTTGGAAAATTATTGATATAATGGTTGGAAAAGAAACTGAGGAAGGAGAGGTTGAATGCAAAATGAAAACGCAAGAAAATCAAAGCAAGCTGTCCTGTTCTTTGGCGCCTTGACCTTTTTCGCCGTCGCCACATTCATCAGCCTCTATGAAGGAAGCCAGCTCGACGATATTTCCTGGGAATGGCCGTATTCTGCGGTGTTCACTAATTGGTTTAGTGGAGGAGTGACCTCGGCAGATGATATCCTGACCATCGACTACCTCGTCTATTCAGCCAAATTCGAACCGTTGTTTCCGCTCATCATGTTCGTTTCCGGCATGATTTTGTTCCTGCAGCTGTCTTTCTGGATATTCAGAGGAAAGAAGATTGTATGGAGTGTGTTTCTGTTATTATGCGCAACCGCGCTGCTGGTGCTCAGCGGGGCATTAATGGCTTCACCAACCGATGGATTGGAGCTGTTCTCGAAATTTTTCCTCGGAACCGGCATCCTTATCGTGATTTTTACTGCCTCATGGTTAATAAAAGCGAGGAAACTGCCGTCTTGAAAGGCTTGCTTGCGGAATGTGCGAGTTTGTTTGCGGAATCGAGGGCGTTGTTTGCGGAATCCAGCACTTTGTTTGCAGCAGGCTCAAACTATTGAATAAAAGACGAAAACGCTTCCGGCACTCACCATGCCTGCAGCGTTTTTTGTTGGTCCTTACAACAATCCGTAACTGTCATAGCCCTTTCCCGCGCAGCTCCAATTGTTTTTGTTCCAAGGCAATTTTGTCGCGTTGCAATTGAATTTCAGCCAGTTGGATCTGTGATTTTCGGTTCATATCGAAAGCGGCCAGCAGGAGGAAGCCGGTGCCGAGGATGGCCACCAGCAAGAAGATTCCAATTTCCATAGTTATCCCTCCTTTTATTTAATAATAGAATATATTTCCATGAAAGAAAACCTTTAGAGGCCCCTACCCATGGAGTGCCTGTTGCGCGCGGTGCTTATGCTCTTTCGCTACATAAAAATCATACTGTGCCGAACTCGCTGCATTGTTGAAAAGGGGTGGAGTGGCATTAGCATTCACTTTCAACACCGCGTCATAAGCGATGCCGTTCGCGCTAAGCTTGCCCGCAGCCTTGTAATACATATCGTCCCCAAAAGCCGTATAAGCCAAATGCTTCTTTTCAAAAAACAGCCACCGGATCAACCCCATATTTTCCAACCCCTCTCGAGAATTACGGTCTCCGCCTCAACTCTTCGGCGATCGCTTTCAACTGTTCATTGCGTTCTTTTGCCAGTCTCAGGCCGGTAACCACGGCATAAATCACAAAGCCAAATACGACTAAATAAAAAAGAATGGTCAGTATCGGAATCAGGATGAAAAATTCATTCATCATACGCGCACCTCCTTGTACCTGTTATACGGCAGGAGTGGGAAAATGTTTCAAAAAGATCAGTAGAAGTCGCACTTTGGAACTTCTGCCTTTCTAAAACGTTTAGTCAGAAAAGAGTCGGTTGTAAATGAAGGAGGGAAATCATGGAGACGTTCGCTTGGCTGTTTATCGTAGTGGGAACCATCCTGCTTCTCGTCATGACCAGCTCCTATTTCAGCTGGTGGGGCCAAAGCCTGGTCGTCATCTATTACGGAAGCCTGTCGTTTCTGTTTATAGTCATGACCCGCCGCATTAATGAAAAATACAGCAGCATCACTCCGGTTCCGGATGCTTACTGGGATGAAAATTCGCAATGGGCAGAAACTGCATCGCATCTGATACTTCTGCCATTCATCGGTATTTTAATTTACATTTACATCAATTGGTTCACCAATGCCCGCACTGTAATAGCGAGAGTTCTGATTGCTTTCAGCCTGTTGCCGGCAGGGATGCTCGTCTTCTTCTTTTATTTCATTATCGACTTCGGTTATGGCTACCGGCCGTGAAAGAGATGCCATTTTTAATTTGTTGTAAAAAGATTTCCTTTTTTTGAAACATTTAGACGAATAGTTCGTATGAATACTATAGGTCACCATCCCGGAACATGAAGGAGTGTAACTTGATGGCGAGCTCCTATCAGGCAAGCAGCAAGATAATCATTCGAAAAGGAGTGGAAGCAGCATGGAACAAATAGGCATCATTACCGTTATTATTGCTCTACTAATCATCGCAGCGATTGCAGGTGTAGGATATTTCTTATGGATGAGAATCCGTTACCGCACTGCCAAATCCAATGAAGCGCTGATCATCACCGGGCCGAAGCTTGGGGATCCGGCAAAAGATACAAATATTTTCACAGACGATGAAGGGCGTTCGATGAAAATCATTCGAGGCGGCGGTTACCTGCTGAGACGTTTTCAGACCTCTACACCTGTCAGCCTGACATCGTTTCAGTTGAAACTGTCGACGCCACGCGTTTACACGAACGCCGGCGTGCCGATTGTCGCTGATGCTGTAGCGATGGTGAAAGTGGCGGATACGTTGAACGGCATCGCCAACTACGCCGAGCAATTTCTAGGCAAAGAACAAGACGAAATCGAATCAGAAATCATTGAAGTGCTGGGCAGTAACTTGCGTGCTATCCTGTCGAAGATGACGGTAGAAGACATCAACAGTGACCGCGAGAAATTCAATAACGATGTTCAGGATGTTGCACAAAAGCAGCTGGACCTCATGGGCTTTAAAATCACCTCACTCGGTTTGACCGATTTGCGGGATGCCGATGAAAACAATGGCTACCTCGAAAATCTTGGGCGGCCACGGATTGCAGAAGTCCGCAAACTGGCGGAAATCGCGGAAGCCAACACCGAACGCGAAACGCGCATCCACCGGGCGCAAACTGACCAAGAAGCAAAAGAGGAAGAATACAAGCGCCAAATTTCTACAGCCGAATCAAAAAAAGACAAGGACCTGAAAGACGCCGCCTTCAAGGAAGAAACTGAGCGGGCGCGTGCCAAGTCCGAGCAATCATACGAGTTGGAAAAAGCCAAGCTGTCGATGGAGATTCAGGAAGAAGAACTGAATTTGAGATTCATGGAACGTGAACGCGCTGTTAGGCTTGAAGAAGAGGAAAGCAAAGTCCGGAAAACAAAAGCCGATGCCACTTACTATGAAACAACTCGTTCTGCAGAAGCCGATGCCCGCCGAGCGGTCATTGACGGGGAAGCAAAAGCGAAGATCAAACGAGATGAAGGGGCTGCAGAAGCAGAAGTTATCCGTGAGCGAGGGAAAGCAGAAGCAGAATCCCGCAAACTGTTGGCGGAAGCGATGGAAGAACATGGCGATGTCATCATCACCGAAAAACTGATCGACATGCTGCCAATCTTCGCAGAGAAAGTAGCCTTGCCGCTCAGCAATATCGATTCGGTGAAAATCATTGATTCCGGCAACGGCCAAGGCATTCCGTCCTTCGGTAAAAGTGTCACCAAAACAATGGTCGACATGCAGGAACCACTTAAGGAAATGACCGGCATCGACGTCGGTGAGTTGCTGAAATCCTATGTGAATCGCAACAACCGTCCAGCCGAACAGGCCCCGATCGCCACATTGCCGGCTGTCGAAAAACAACCAGGTGTTTCAGAAGAAGAGTTCATTGATCCGAATGAAACTGAAAAAGACAGCTAAAAAGCGGAATACAACCCGTCACCTTTTGCTTTAATCAGCGATGGGGTGACGGGTTTTCTTCATTGAACATGATCCCTTAAAGGGAGATAGGTTTTTAAAGAAGAAGGAGCATTGCTTAGTTTAATCTGTATGATTAAATAAAAAGGTGTTACTATGTCTGTAGATTGGCACAAGAGAAATAGAAGCAGGTGCCGAATGAAGAGGATGTTCAGGGCCAGTTTTTTTCTTATGGGTTACATTTTAAGGGGGTATATTCATGGGAGAAATGTGCAAAGTGTTGATTGTCGATGACGAGATGCTGATCAGGCAGGGAATCATCAATTATATTGATTGGGAACAGGAAGGGTTTCAGATTGTTGGGGAAGCGTCGAATGGCCAAGAAGCGATGGAAATGATCGGGGAATTTTCACCGCATATCGTCGTGACGGATATCGTTATGCCAATTATGGACGGCATCGATCTGGTCAGAGAAGCGAAGAAAGCCTATCCTCATCTTGAAATCATTGTGTTGAGCAGTTTTGAAAACTTCGATTACGTGCGTTCGACTTTCCAGAACGGAGTCGCTGATTATATCCTGAAGCCGAAGTTGAACGGCGCTGAATTATTGCGGATTTTGAAGCAAATCGTCAACAGGATTCCAGGTTTGCAGGAAGCCGACTCGCTGGAAAAGCCGAAGCGTTCCCCTGAGGTGATGCTTGAGAACATGCTGCTCGGCTACGACTCGTCAGCGGATGGGACAGTCTTTCCCAACAGCCGCTTTGTTTTGGTGCGCATACACGGAAATAACCTGGATTCCGCTCAGCTGAAAGCCGTCTTCAACCGGACGCCGCTTGAAGAGCTCGCTGTTTATTCGTTTGCTGCCAGTGATTCGGAATCGATGATTTTGCTGAATTTCAATCCAGTTCAGTTGGAAGACATCAAACGAACCATTGAAAGCCACGCGGCCAAAACTTCGCTTGCCATATGGATGATGTTCGAACCGTTCGATAAAATCGACGACATTAAAAAGGTCCACGATGAAGGCTTCGCGAAGATGAAGAAGTATTTATTTTATTTGCCGGAACAAAATGTATTCGTCTACGACAATTTGCCGGAAGAAAATGAAAAACAAGCCAGCTTTGACCTGAATCATTTTATTGAGATGTTCAAAGACCGCCTGTTCAATACTGCTTTTGCATATCTTGAAAATCATGTGGCGGATTTAGCAGGCCGATACAACAACGACAGCTTTGAATTCAAATCATTTTTAGGGAATATCGTGTTCAACATCATCGTATTACTGGATGCCATGAAATACGACAACAAGGAAATCGAACAAAAGAAATACGGTTATTTCTCGGCCATCAACGATGCGGAACATGTTCACGAAGCGTTGGCGCAATTCAATGCTTTCCTGGAAGAAGTACGGACCAACATTCTGTCGCTTAATAAAACAGGGGAGCAGGAAAACAACATCGATAAAATCCTGGCGTATATTGAACAGCATTATACCGAGCCGCTCCGTCTGTCTGAAATTGCCAGCCATTTTCATTTCAATGCATCGTATCTGTCTTCTTATTTCAGTGCGCACCACAAAGAAGGGTTCAGCGAATACTTGAACCGGGTGCGGATCAAGAAGTCCATGGACCTCTTGGAAAACAGCCTGGTCACCATTTCGAACATCAGCGGAATGGTCGGCTATTCGGATCACAGCTATTTTTGCAAAGTGTTCAAACGCATAACCGGGACGTCGCCAGGCAGTTACCGAAAGGAGTTCCGTGCCCGACATGAAAATGAAGAAAATGGCCTTTCTCATCTTACGAAATAACAGCCTGTTCATCAAAATGTTCCTGATCATGATGCTCAGTATCGTGGCCGTATCTTTATTGATTACCTTCAGCTCGATCCGGATGTCTTCCAACTTGTTTATGGAAACCTTCAGCATTTCAAACACGAAAGCCCTGGAACAGATCGAAATCAGATTCGAAGATTATAGTTTTGCCATCGTCAATGCCACGAATGAAGTCCAGAACAACGGCACCATCAAAAAAGTATTGACGCAGGAAAATACAAACGCTATCGAAACATCGAAATCCTATCACGACATCAGCCGGCAGATTGAACGCATTTATCCGACGGTCGAGTCCTACGACACCAATATGATTGTGCTCGGCAACAACGAACGCCTGTACAATATGAATTATTCCAATTGGCCGGTGTCTTGGGACGTACTGCGAAACCATCCCATAACGAAGTACACCATCAACCGGCCCAATACGCTGCTTTATCAATTTATGCCTTCTACGTCGTTTAATGACAAACCGATGATTGTGGCCACAAAAGCACTCATGGAACGGTCGACCGGCGAAATTTATGGCGTGCTGTATTTTCCGATTCTCGAAGAGCAATGGAAAGAGCTGTATGAAGGGTATACCAGTACGGAAAACGAAGTGCTGCTGGTCAACCGGGCAGGGCAGATCGTTTCCAGCAATAAAGAAGAAATGATCGGTGACAAAGCTGATGAGCTTCTGGCATTGGCGGAAAAAGTGGAAGATGAAGGATTGGAATTCAAAGATGTCACTATCTCTGGCACAGATTACATGCTGATGTCGCAATACCTTCCGACCTATGACATGTATTTGGTGAATCTGGTGGATAAAGACGCAGTATTGGCCAATTTGATCAACACCAAAGAAATTCTATTGATCAGTCTGGGCATCGTCTTGTTGGCTGTGATTGTGGTGTTTCTCATTTCCCGGCGGATAACGAATTCCATCAGCCGTTTGGTCAAGCAGATTTCAACGAGCGCCAAACACGAATTCAATCGGCCGATTGCCGAAACAGGCGGCTACGAAGCGAAGAAAATTGCCAATGCTTTTAATTCCATGCTCAATGAATTACAGGAATATGTCGGCCTTGTTGTCCAGGCGCAGCAAAAACAGCGTTCTGCGGAACTGATGGCGCTGCAGCATCAAATCAATCCGCATTTTCTTTACAATACTTTGGCTTCCATCAAATTCATGATCCAGCAGGGCAAAAAGGAAAAAGCGACGGATATGATCCATGCTTTGATTTCGTTATTGCAAAATGCCCTGAGCAACGTCGACCAAACCATCACCGTCGAACAGGAAATAAAAGACTTAAAAAATTACGTGCTGATCAATCAGGCGAGATACGGCGAAGGCATCAAAGTGAATTTCTTCATTTCGCCCGATTGCCTGGATTACCAGTTGCCGAAGCTGATTCTTCAACCGTTTATCGAAAACGCTTTTTTCCACGCGTTCAACATCCAAAAAGAAGGCTTTGTCCAAATCCTGGTTTCTGAAAAAGGAGGCAACCTGTTATGCGAAATCGTCGATAACGGCGATGGCATGGAAATCAAAGGCGACCATACCAAAGAAGACATCAAAGAGAAACGCCACTTGTTCAGCGGCATCGGCATCCGCAATGTCCATGAGCGCATCCAGATGCTGTATGGAGAAGAATTTGGCGTAGAAATCACCAGTGAAATAGGAAACGGCACAAAAGTGAAAGTCGAATTGCCGCTTCAGATTTCCGCAAAATCTAAAGAAATTACCAGCATCTAAGAATAGTCCGACTAAATTATCGGAAAGTTTGAAATATCTAAAAATTATCAAACAAACACCTAAAGATTGTGCTAACAATCTTTTTTTTTGTGTCGTTATACTGTAGACAAGGTGCAAAGTTAAGCGCTTACAAAAAAGGGGGATTTTCAATGAAGAAATTTTATCTTATGCTTGTGCTGCTTGTCGGTATGGCAGTTTTAGCGGCTTGTTCTTCTGGGGATGAAGAAGCAAGCGGCGGCAGTTCAGAAGGTTCATCAAGCGTAGACACCATTACCGCTTGGGCTTGGGATCCAGCATTCAATATTGCCGCTCTTGAAAAAGCAAAAGAAGCTTACAGCGGAGACGGAGATTTTGAAGTGAACATCATTGAAAATGCGCAAGACGATATCATTCAAAAATTAAACACAGGGCTTAGCTCGGGTACAACAAAAGGAATGCCGAACATTGTGTTGATAGAAGATTACCGTGCACAAAGTTTCCTTCAGGCCTATCCGGATGCTTTCCATCCATTGACGGATGTCATCAACTCAGACGACTTTGCGGATTACAAAATTGCCACAACCAGCTTTGACGGCGAACAATACGGATTGCCATTTGACTCAGGGGTTGCTGGATTGTACGTACGCACAGACTATTTGGAAGAAGCGGGCTACACACCCGAAGACCTGACAAATATTACTTGGGATGAATACATCGAAATCGGTAAAAAAGTAAAAGAAGCAACGGGCAAAAATATGCTGACATTGGACCCGAACGATTTGGGTCAAATCCGTATGATGATCCAGACAAATGGTTCATGGTATGTGGATGAAGACGGTTCAACACCGAACCTTGCAGGCAACGAATCACTTGAAAAAGCATTTGAAACATACAAAAAGATGATGGATGCGGATATCGGAAAAATCGTTTCTGACTGGAGCCAGTTTGTCGGCGCCTTCAACAGCGGCGATGTAGCAAGCGTTCCAACAGGAAACTGGATCACGCCAAGCATTAAACAAGCAGCAGATCAATCAGGCAAATGGGCTGTCGTACCAATGCCGCGATTGGACATGGAAGGCGCAGTCAACGCTTCTAACTTGGGCGGCAGTTCTTGGTACATCTTGAACGTCGATGGCAAAGAACAGGCAGCTGATTTCATGCTGAACACATTTGGATCGAATGTTGATCTTTATCAAACACTGGTAAAAGACATCGGCGCTCTTGGAACTTACTCCGCGGCAGCTGAAGGCGATGCTTATGCAGTTGAAGACGAATTCTTCGGCGGACAGCAACTTCTTACTGACCTGTCTTCATGGACAGACGAAATTCCAGGCGTCAACTACGGTCTACACACATATGCAATTGAAGATATCCTGGTAACAGGAATGCAGGATTATTTGAATGGCACAGAGCTTAAGACAGTACTTGAGAATGTCCAAGGACAAGCTGAAGCACAACTCAAATAATTGATTGGAATTAACTAAAGCCTTGAGTTGCCGCCGATGAACTGGTAGAAGTGCTTTATCGCTCACCAGCCAGGCACAGCTCAAGCTTTTTTTATAGGAGGAATGAGAAAAATGAGCCAGCAATCTACAAAAAAAGGTGAACTGGATCTCCCGGTCAGCTTGCGCTATAAAGAGACCAGACGCGAAAAAAACGGTGTATTCTTCAGGAAAAAAGTCGGTTGGCTGTTTGTCATTATCTCCGTCATCGCTATCACAATCTTCAACTTCTACCCGATGGTCCAAGCATTCCTGCTGTCATTCCAATCAGGGATGGGCGGGAACTTGGAATATGTCGGCTTTGACAACTGGCAGCGATTGTTCGGTGATCCGACGTTTATCGCAGCGTTAACCAATACATCAATCTACTTGCTCATTCAAGTACCCTTGATGATTGTCTTGGCGTTATTCTTCTCGGTCTTGTTAAACGACCCGAAATTGAAATTCAGAGGCTTTTTCAGAATCGCGATTTTCTTGCCCTGTGTCACGTCACTGGTTGCCTACTCAGTTATCTTCAAGTATTTGTTCGGCATCGATGGCATCATCAATCAATTCCTGCTGAACTTCGGTTTTATTTCACAAACGATCAATTTCCTGGCCGATCCGTTTTGGGCGAAGGTGGTCATCATCCTTGCCATCACATGGAGATGGACGGGCTATAACATGATTTTCTATTTGGCGGCATTGCAAAACGTCGACAAGTCAATTTACGAAGCGGCAAGAATTGATGGAGCGAACGCTTTCCAGCAGTTTTTCCAGATTACGGTTCCGATGCTGAAGCCGATCATTTTGTTCACATCGATCACGTCCACCATCGGTACCTTGCAGATCTTTGATGAAATCGTCAACATCACCAACGGCGGACCCGGGAATGCGACGATTTCGATTTCGCAATACATCTACAACCTGTCGTTCGAATACACGCCTGACTTTGGTTATGCGTCAACCGTATCTTACGTCATCGTGATTTTAGTGGTAATCCTTTCGATTATTCAATTCAGAGTGGCGGGTGAGAAAAAATGAAAAACTTGAAAAGCATCTTCATCTACACGTTTCTAAGTCTCGCAGCCATCGTTTCCATTTTTCCGTTCCTGTGGATGCTTGTCAGCATCACCAATAAATCGGTGGATGTGACGCAAGGACGTTTGATTCCGGGAACTCATTTGATTGAAAACATGAAGACTTTATTTGCGACAGTGGATATTGTCCCGGCATTGATGAACTCGGCGATCATCGCAATCATTACGACCATTTTGACGCTGTTGTTGGCATCGCTTGCCGGCTATGGTTTTGAAATCCACCGCAGCAAAGGAAAAGACATCGTCTTCAACATTTTGTTGCTGTCGATGATGATTCCGTTTGCGGCGATCATGGTTCCGCTTTACCGTATGTTCGGCAGCATCAGCGACACAGCACCATTCCTTGGCATCGACTCGCTCGGCGCAGTCATTTTGCCGACGGCGACGACCGCGTTCTTCATCTTTTTCTTCCGGCAGAACACGAAGATGTTCCCGAAAGATTTGGTGGAGGCGGGAAGAATTGACGGGTTGAGTGAAATCGGCGTCTTCTTCCGGATCTACATGCCGACAATGAAAACGACGTACGCAGCAGCGGCCATCATCTCGTTCATGAACAGTTGGAACAACTACCTGTGGCCATTGGTCATCCTGCAATCACCGGAAAAAAGAACAATTCCGTTGTTGATTTCAAACCTGGGCTCCAGCTACGCACCGGATTACGGCGTCATCATGTCAGCCATCGTCATCGCCACTTTGCCGACTGCACTTGTCTTCTTCCTCATGCAGAAGCATTTTGTTGCAGGAATGATGGGGTCGGTTAAGGGTTAAATAGTAGTCAGTTATATCCAATTAGTAGCTGACTACTGCTGTTATACACCGCTTCGGCCGCTTTGGGTAGGCTCCTGCGCAAGCTCGTCGCAAAGGAGTCACCAGGGGTGCCTGGCAACCTCCTTGGCTCCCGCAAGAAGCCAGGAAAACCGCCTGTCTTCTTGCTTCGCCTGGCCCTTGGATGCGCCGGCACTAAGAGATTTACTCTGCTAGCTATGACATTGTATTTTTCATCAACTTACTTATTGATATGGAGCAAAACGGCGGAGACGCCTGCGGGATAGCGAGACAGCCGAGACCCCGCAAGGAGCAAAGCGACTGAGGAGGCTTGGCGCTCGCCCGCGGCAAGCACAGCTGTTTTGCGGAATATCGGCAATCGGAGCTTACTAGTTCAACTTATTTTAGGAGGTAAATTGTGCCGATTTTATATAATGACTCCACTCAAGAGTTTCACCTGCAAACAGAAAAAGTGAGCTATATTTTCAGCGTTTTGGACAATGGCCAGTTGGGTCAGCTTTATTACGGCAAGAAGCTGCGCCATCGGGAGTCGTTCCATCGCTTGTTTCATGTGGAAGCTGCTCCGAATACGGCTTGTGTCAATGAAGGGGATTTGGTTTTTTCATTGGATTTGATCAAACAGGAATATCCGGCCTACGGGGCGACGGACTTCCGGGAGCCGGCTTATCAGGTGCTGCAGGAAGGCGGCAGCCGGATTACGGATTTGGTTTATCAGGACCACCAGATCTTTAAAGGCAAAAAGAAACTGGAAGGCTTGCCCGCTACGTATGCGGAAAGTGATCAGGAAGCGACCACTTTGGAGATTTATCTGTACGACAAAGAAATTGATTTGGAGCTTCGGCTTTCTTATACGGTGTTTGAAAAGTCCAATGCGATTGCGCGTTCTGCACAGTTCATCAATCGGGGGCAAAGAGATGTAAATTTAACAAGAGCATTGAGTGCCAGCATCGATTTGCCGGATTCAAATTTTGAGATGGTGCAGCTGTCGGGTTCGTGGGCACGGGAGCGGCACATCAAAAACCGAAAATTGGTGCCGGGCATCCAAAGCATTGCCAGTACACGCGGGACGAGCAGTGCCCAGCAAAATCCGTTTCTTGCCTTGAAACGGCCGGAGACGACGGAACATCAAGGCGAAGTGTACGGCATGAGCCTGGTCTACAGCGGCAATTTTCTGGCGCAGGTGGAAGTGGATCATTACGATGTGACGCGCTTGATGATGGGCATCAACCCGTTTGATTTTAATTGGGTGCTGGAAAGCGGCGAAAGTTTCCAGACACCGGAAGTGGTGCTGGTGTATTCAGATGAAGGCTTGAATGGCATGAGCCAAATATTCCATCAGCTGTACCGTACTCGCTTGGCACGCGGGAAATGGCGCGACCGGGAACGTCCGGTGCTGATCAACAACTGGGAAGCGACGTATTTTGATTTTGATGAGAATAAAATCTTTGAGCTCGCCAAATCATCCAAAGAATTGGGCGTGGAATTATTCGTCCTGGATGACGGCTGGTTCGGCAAACGCGATGACGACACCACGTCTTTAGGAGATTGGTCAGAAGATCGGCGCAAATTGCCGAACGGCCTCAAGCAATTGGCGAAAGACATTACGGGCTTGGGGATGGAATTCGGCTTGTGGTTTGAGCCGGAAATGGTCTCGAAAGCAAGTGAGTTGTACAAAACCCATCCGGACTGGGTGATCCATGTGCCCAACCGGAAAATGTCGCATGGCCGAAACCAGTTCGTTCTCGATTTTTCCAGACAGGAAGTCGTCGATTTCATCCATAAGATGATGGCGAAGGTCTTGCGGGAAGCGCCGATTTCGTATGTGAAATGGGACATGAACCGCTATATGACAGAAGTCGGTTCTTTGGAATTGCCGGCCAACCGCCAGCGTGAAGTGGCGCACCGTTATATCCTGGGTGTCTATTCTTTGTATGAAAGGCTGACGACGGAATTTCCGCATGTCTTGTTCGAATCCTGTGCGGGAGGCGGCAGCCGGTTCGATCCGGGCTTGCTGTATTACGCGCCGCAAGGATGGACCAGTGACGACACCGATGCGGTTGAACGGTTGAAAATCCAGTACGGCACGTCGCTGGTGTATCCGCTCAGTTCGATGGGCGCTCACGTGTCCGCAGTGCCCAACCATCAAGTAGGACGCATGACGAGCCTGAAGACCCGGGCAAACGTCGCTTATTTCGGCGCATTTGGCTACGAGCTCGATGTGACGGCGATGACGAATGAAGAAAAAGAAGAAGTAAAAGAACAAATCGCTTTCTACAAAGAAAACCGGTCGCTCATCCAGCAAGGCCAGTTTTACCGAATCGAAAGCCCGTTTGCGGAAGATGGCAATCAAACCAGCTGGATGGTCGTGTCAGAAGACCAGAGCGAATCGATACTCGGCTATTACCAAGTCCTGTCCCGGCCAAATCCGGGGTTCACCCGCATTTTCTTTAAGGGGCTGAATCCGGAATTTGAATACACTATCGATGGAATAGACGATACCTTTTACGGAGACGAACTGATGGGCGCCGGCCTGCAGCTGAACCATTACCAGACGAATGAACATCCGGCTGATTTTTCTTCGGTTGTTTACAAATTGAAGCGAGTTAATTAACTCCAGTTACGAATACCGCTTCGGACGCTTTGGTAGAGAAAAGATGATTGATTCTAAAGTAAGAGTTGAAAAACTCCTGCTTCTGCATCGCTGCGCTAGCTTCGAAGCAAAGGAAGTAACCCACACTTCGTTTGGTTTATTTCCTTGCCTGGCCTGGTGACGTGCCGGCGCTAGATAACTGCTATGAAAAAGTGACTTTACTTGTATTGATTCTATCTAAGATATGGAGCAAAACAGCGCAGACGCCCAGGGGACCAAGCGAAGTGCTGAGATCCACTCGGGCGATGAGCCCGAGTTAGCTCAGCGCGAGCCCCCAGGCAAGCAAGCTGTTTTGAGGAATATCGGTTATTAAAAATTGTTAGTTCAACTTACATAGGAGGCGTCGACGTGCTGACTGTTAAAAACGATTCGTTTTATTTTGAGGGCGAGCCTTTCCAGATCTTGTCGGGGGGCATGCATTATTTCCGGACAATGCCGGAACAATGGGAAGACCGCTTGCTGAAGCTGAAGGCTTTGGGGCTCAACACGGTGGAAACCTACATTCCGTGGAATTTCCACGAACCGAAAAAAGGGCAGTTCAATTTTTCGGGAATGGCGGATATCGAACGCTTTATCGAACTGGCGCACACGCTCGGGCTTTATGTCATCCTGCGTCCGGCGCCGTATATATGCGCGGAGTGGGAAATGGGCGGCTTGCCGTCCTGGCTGCTGAAGCACAAAAGCATGGTCATGCGAAGCAGCCATCCGTCTTTCCTAAAACATGTGGAAGATTACTTCAATGAATTGCTGCCGAAGTTCAAAAAGCATCTCTACCAAAACGGCGGGCCGGTCATTGCCATGCAGATCGAAAATGAATACGGTGCGTACGGAAATGATCTGGCTTACCTTCATTTCTTTAAAGAACAGTATGAGAAGCATGAACTGGATACGTTCTTGTTCACATCAGACGGTCCGGACTTTATTCAACAAGGTTCGCTTCCGGATGTCACCACTACCTTGAATTTCGGTTCGCGGGTAACGGAATCATTCGATGCACTCGAAACGTTCAAAGCCGGTTCGCCGAAAATGGTGGCGGAGTTTTGGATCGGCTGGTTTGATTATTGGACCGGTGAACACACGGTTCGGAACGGGGACGATGTGGCTGCGGTCTTTAAGGAAATCATGGAGAAGAACATCTCCGTCAATTTCTATATGTTCCACGGGGGCACGAACTTCGGTTTCATGAACGGCGCCAACCATTACGACATCTATTACCCGACGATCACCAGCTACGATTACGACAGCTTGCTGACGGAAGGCGGAGCGATCACCGAGAAATACAAAGCGGTCAAGAAAGTCCTGAGTGAGTACCGGGAAGTACCGGCGGATTTCGAGGAGACAGTGACGGCGAAAGCCTATGGGGAAGTGACGCTTTCAGAGGCTGTCAGTTTGTTCGATGTCCTGCAAGACATCGGCGAAAAAGTCGAGCACATCGTGCCGCTGGCGATGGAAGACATCGATCAGGCCTACGGCTATACGCTGTACCGGACGACGGTCAACCGCCAAGGCAAATTGAAAGTCAACTCGGGCAACATCCGCGACCGGGGGTTCATTTATATCAACGGCCGTTATATCACCACAACCTACATCAACGATCTAAATAAAGAACTGACCCTGGAGTTCCCGGACTCTGTGAACACGCTGGAGATTCTCGTGGAGAACATGGGGCGCGCCAATTACGGGGAGCATTTGACAGATCCGAAAGGGCTCGTCAAAAACCTGTGGCTTGGCGAACAGTATTTCTTCCACTGGGAAATGTTCAAGGTGGAGTTGGACCGTTTGCCGGAAGCCTATGAGCTGAGCGGCGAAGACCGCTTCCCGAAGTTTTTCCGTGGTTCGTTTGATGCGGCAGAAGGGCTGGACGCTTATGTCGACACCGAGGGCTTCACCAAAGGCAATGTCTTCATCAACGGCTTCAATCTCGGCCGCTACTGGAATACTGCCGGTCCGCAGCAACGCCTTTATTTGCCGGGGCCATTGCTGAAAAAAGAAAACAATGAAATCGTTGTGCTGGAACTGGAAAACACGGCGACTGATAAAATCCACTTGCTGGACCAGCCAAAACTCGGCTAAACATAATTGAAGCAGAAGGGATGGAATAAAATGATCAACGATAAATTACCGAAGATTTGGCATGGTGGGGACTATAACCCGGAACAATGGGATTCGAAAGAAATTTGGGACGAGGATGTCCGGATGTTCAAGCTTGCTGGAATTGATGTGGCAACGTTAAACGTCTTTTCATGGGCATTGAATCAGCCGAATGAAGATACTTATAATTTTGACTGGCTGGACGATAAAATCAACCGCTTGTATGAAAATGGCATCTACACATGCCTGGCCACCAGCACAGCCGCGCATCCAGCGTGGATGGCGAAGAAATACCCAGACGTATTGCGTGTGGATTTCTACGGCCGTAAACGCAAGTTCGGCAGCCGCCACAACTCCTGCCCGAACAGCCCGACGTACCGCGAGTATTCTGAGAAAATTGCAGATAAATTAGCTGAGCGCTACAAGGACCACCCGGCTGTCTTGATTTGGCATGTGTCCAATGAATACGGCGGCTACTGCTATTGCGACAATTGCCAGGACGCGTTCCGCGGCTGGTTGAGCGATAAATACGGCACGATCGAAAAGCTGAACAAAGCGTGGAATACTGGATTCTGGGGGCATACCTTCTACGAATGGGACGAAATCGTCGCACCGAATATGCTGAGCGAAGAACGCGAAGACAACGTTTCCGACTTCCAGGGGATTTCACTGGATTACCGACGCTTCCAATCGGACAGTCTGCTGGATTGCTACAAGCTGGAATACAACGCAATCCGGAAACATGTGCCGAACATCCCGATCACCACCAACTTGATGGGCACGTACCCGATGCTGGATTACTTCAAGTGGGCGAAAGAAATGGACGTCGTGTCCTGGGACAACTACCCGGCAATTGATACGCCGGTCAGCTACACGGCCATGACGCACGACTTGATGCGCGGATTGAAGAACGGCCAGCCGTTCATGCTGATGGAGCAGACGCCGAGCCAGCAAAACTGGCAGCCGTATAACTCCTTGAAGCGTCCGGGCGTTATGCGCTTATGGAGCTACCAGGCAATCGGTCGCGGGGCAGACACCATCCTGTACTTCCAGCTGCGCCGTTCGGTCGGGGCTTGCGAGAAATACCACGGTGCAGTCATCGAACACGTCGGCCATGAAAACACGCGCGTGTTCAATGAAGTCGCCCAATTAGGAAAAGAATTGAACGGCTTATCCGATACGTTGCTCGATGCACGCGTCAACGCCAAAGTGGCGATCGTCTTTGACTGGGAAAATCGCTGGGCGACGGAACTGTCGAGCGGACCTTCCGTATCGCTTGATTATGTCAATGAAGTTCATAAATACTACGACGCGCTCTATAAATTGAATGTCCAAGTCGACATGATCGGCGTCGAAGAAGACTTGAGCCAGTATGATGTCGTCATTGCACCGGTTCTCTATATGGTGAAAGAAGGCTACGCGGCGAAAGTCGAGGCCTTTGTCGAAAACGCCGGAACTTTCCTGACGACGTTCTTCAGCGGCATCGTCAACGAAACCGATATCGTGACACTTGGCGGCTATCCTGGTGAACTGCGCAACGTGCTCGGCATTTGGGCGGAAGAAATCGATGCGCTGCACCCGGACGAAACCAATCAAATCGTCATGAAAGAAGTACGCGGCAAGATGAGCGGCAAGTATTCATGCAACTTGTTGTTTGATTTGATCCACACAGAAGGCGCAGAAGCGGTCGCCGAATACGGCTCTGACTTCTATAAAGGCATGCCGGTCCTGACGGTCAATAAATTCGGCAAAGGAAAAGCGTGGTATGTGGCATCAAGCCCGGACACAGAATTCCTCGTCGACTTCCTCAAGACGGTGTGCGATGAAGCAGGTGTCGAGCCATTGCTTGCCGTACCGGAAGGCGTCGAAACCACGGAACGCGTGAAAGACGGCCGAACCTATTTGTTCGTATTGAATCATAATAACGAAGAAGTCACGATCGAGCTGGCGGACAGCGAGTATAAAGAAGTGCTAACGGATGAACAAGTGAGCGGCAACCTGGTCCTGAAAGAAAAAGGCGTGTTGATTTTGGCGAAGGTATAAGTAAGATAAGTGAATTAATTATAAGCGATGAATGTTTTTAATAGATATTCCGCAAACCAGCTCCGCTTTCGGGCCCACAGGATGTGGGTCATGCAGCTGGTGCGACAGGAAGTCGCGGTCCAGCTGCCACGGTCTTGCGGGAGTCTCCGCTGGTTTGCTTCATATTCTACTAGTTAATAGGATGAAAAGTGTAAATGTAGAGTAGGAAACGTCGATAAACTGCCTGTTCTTCTATAACAGTAAGAACTAACTACTTCTTTATTTCAATTTATAGAGAAGATTAGAAGATAAGTGAATATGTGAGAAGCCCATGTGGACTGCACTGAAATTGTCGGAGACTAATCTGACGGTGGATGTTGAGTTCATAGGGGCTTTTTTTGTTCGTATAATTTCATCATTAATATATTGCATACATCAGAATAGTGTGATAAATTAAACAAAACAATAAAGAAGTCTTAACTTCATAATATCTATAAAAAATGTCTAAACTTTAAAAGGCGGTCTTTATGAATATCAAAGAATTAATCGATAGACATTATCATGAGTTGTCAAAAACACAGAAAAAAGTGGCGGCGCAGGTTTTGGATTATCCGCGGCAAGTGGCTTTAAAGTCGGCGCAGGAGCTGGGAGCGGAAATCGGAGCCAGTGAAACGACGGTAATCCGGTTTTGCTACAGTTTGAAACTGGCAGGTTATACGGAATTGCAGAAAATGATCCGTGAACAGTTGTTGAACCAGGAAAGCAGCTTGTCTTCCTACCGGCAGTCAAAAGTGGAGCTGCAGGATAAGCCGCATTTTATGATGCAGGTGATGGAACAGGACCGGAATATGATTGAAGAGACGATGCGAGAGATTCGGGAAACGGATTATGATATGGCCATCGAGCAGCTGTCTAAGGCGAAAAAAGTTTATATCCTCGGCATGCGCTCGTCATCTGCGGCGGCTAGTTGGCTGTCCTATGCGGTCGGACTCGTCCGTTCGGATGTCCGGTCAATCCGCCCGGAAGTAGAAGACGTGGTTCAAACGATCAGTGAGATGGGCAAGGAGGATGTGTTAGTCGTTATTTCGTTTCACCGCTATCTTCGGAAGCCGATTCAAATTGCGCATCTTGCGAAGAAACAGGGAATTTTTATCCTCGGCATCACGGATTCGCATCTCGCGCCAATCCATTCAGCAGCGGATGTGCTATTCCCGATCCATTCACCCGACAAATCGACTTTGGATGCCACCACTTCTTTGTTCTCTTTTATGAATGCGATCGTTGCCGGGTTGATCGTAAAGGAAAAAGAGGCTTTCGAAAAAAGGCAGGCAAACTACCGTGCAGTAGAAAGTGATTTTTTATTTACGGAAGGGACAGAAAAGCTATGAAAGAAATCATCGAGAACATAAAACCGGTGGCCGAGAAAGTATTCGCCCATCTGCACACACATCCGGAAATCAGCTGGCAGGAAGTGGAAACGACTCGGTACTTGAAAGAATTATTGGAAGCTGAAGGGATTCGGGTAGAGACTTTTGATGACTCGACAGGGCTTGTCGCAGTAATCGGCGAAGGCAAGCCGTGCGTCGGACTTCGAACGGATATCGATGCCCTTTGGCAGGAAGTTGACGGAGAATATCGCGCCAACCATTCCTGTGGCCACGATGCCCATATGACATTGGCTGTCGGGGCATTATTGGTATTGAAGAAACAGGGGATTCCGAAAAAAGGATGCTTGAAAGTTTTGTTCCAGCCTGCAGAGGAAAAAGGGACCGGTGCTTTATCGTTTGTCGAAAAAGGGCTCGTCGATGATATCGATTACCTGTATGGTGTCCATTTACGGCCAAAGCAGGAAGTCGAGGACGGTTATGCGACTGCTGCCATCATGCACGGATCGGCGAAAATGATCGGGGGCAAAATTCTCGGCACTGATGCCCACGGCGCCCGCCCGCACGAAGGACAGAATGCGATTGAAGTCATGGCTTTATTGGTACAGGCGATCCATTCGCTCCACGTCGATCCGATGGTCCCGCATTCGGCAAAAGTGACGATGTTCCAAGCCGGTGGGGAATCCGCCAATATCATTCCCGGAACCGCTGTTTTCAGTATGGATATCCGTGCACAAACCAATGAAGTGATGGACAAATTGTTCGAGAAAGTAAAAAGAGCGGTCACATCCGTTGCGGATCTTACGGGAGTCGAGATTCCGATTGAAATAAAAGCAGAAATCGCTGCAGCCGAAGTGGATGATACGGCAGTCGCCATCATGTCACGGGCGATTGAAGAAACATTGGGCAAAGCGTTTCTGAAACCGCCGATCGTGACGCCTGGCGGCGAGGATTTCCACTTTTATACTTTGAAGCGGCCATCGGTGAAAGCATCGATGCTCGGGTTGGGCTGCGGCCTATCGCCGGGGCTGCACCATCCGCAAATGTCATTCAATCAGGAAAGCCTAATCGGTGGCATTGAAGTCTTGGCGCGTGCGGTCCAGTACACATTCGAACAATCGGAGCGGGGAGAGTGATTGCAGTGGACAAAGAAACGACTTTCCGGCGGCTTGAGACAACTGATGATATGCGGTTGATCCAAACTCTGGAACGGGAAGTTTGGGATATGGATCCGATTCCGACGCATCAGACATTTACGGCATCCAAAAATGGCGGCATCCTGGTCGGCGCTTTCAATGAAGGCAAATTAATCGGCTATTGCTACGGGTTCGCTGGATTCAAAAGAGGCAAAGCCTATTTATGCTCCCATATGATGGGGATCCATCCTGCTTTCCAATCCGCGGGCATCGGCCAAATGCTAAAGGAAGAGCAGCGAAAAATTGCACTGGAAATTGGCTACGATTTGATTCAATGGACATTCGACCCGCTTGAAAGCCGCAATGCGTATTTGAACACCTCAAAGCTGAACGGAATCTGCAGTACCTATCTCGAAAATTGTTACGGGGAGATGGATGACGGCCTGAACCGCGGATTGCCGACAGACCGTCTGCAAATCGAATGGTGGATTTCAAGCAACCATGTCGAAAACAGATGGAAGCCCGATCAGTTCCATTTTACGGTACCGTTTGAGACAAGGACAACAGTCCTTGGCCATCCAATCCTTGAAGTGTTGGAAGAAGAGTTGGATGTTCAGCTGGAAGCCTTCGAAATTCCGGTGCCACAACAATTTCAAACGATCAAAAAAGAAGACCCTGAATTGGCATTGGACTGGCGGATAAAGATACGCCGCATTTTTCAGCAGCTGTTCGCAAACGGTTACGCACTCGTCAGCGTCCGAAAAACGGATGAGGCGGTCCAGTACTATCAATTTATCCCGCGCCACATGCTGTCGCTGGAACACATAGAAAGAGGAGAAGTCTTATGAGAGTTACAGAAGTGAATGTCCGCAAAATGAAAATGATGATGAAAAACCCTTTCACAACAAGTTTCGGCACTTTCCAGGAGAAAGAGTTTCTTCTGGTGGAAGCAAAAGACGAGGACGGCAATTCAGGATGGGGGGAATCGGTCGCGTTCCATTCGCCTTGGTACAGTGAAGAAACCGTCGAAACGAATTTGCATATCATCCGTGATTTCCTGGTGCCGATTGTTTTGGAGAACGACATAGAGCATCCTGATGAAGTGAACGAATTGTTTGGCCATCTACGGAAAAACAATATGGCCAAAGCCGCAGTGGAAGGCGCCGTTTGGGACCTTTATACAAAACGGGAAAAGATCCCGCTGGCTCAAGCGCTAGGTGGGACTAAAGAGAAAATCGAAGTGGGAATCAGCATTGGGATCAATGAAGATATGGAACAATTGGCTGAAACAGTCAGCGGCTTTATTGAAGAAGGATACAAACGCATCAAAGTGAAGATCAAACCAGGCTTTGACGTCCATGTCATGCGCGAATTGCGTAAACGGTTCCCTGATGTCCCGATGATGGCCGATGCCAATTCAGCGTATCGACTTGAGGACTTAGCTGTATTAAAGGAATTGGATCAATTCGGATTGACGATGATTGAGCAGCCGCTCGCATCGGACGACATCATCGACCATGCCAAATTGCAGCCGCAGCTGACGACGCCGATTTGCCTGGATGAAAGCATTCATTCATTGGAAGATGCCCGTAAAGCAGTGGAGCTCGGCAGCACGAAAATCATCAATATCAAAATCGGCCGTGTAGGCGGGTTGACCGAATCGAAAAAAATCCACGACTATTGCCAGGAGCAGAATATCCCGGTTTGGTGCGGTGGGATGCTGGAGTCGGGAATCGGCCGCGCGCACAACGTCGCCTTGACGACTTTGCCTAATTTCATCCTGCCAGGCGATACAGCTGGCTCTTCTCGTTATTGGGAGGAAGATATCATTTCCCCCGAAGTGACTGTAGAGGATGGCTATATCACAGTGCCGACAGAAGCGGGCATTGGCTATGGGATCAATGAGCACGCATTGGATAAATACACAATTGACACATACCAATTCCGGAAGCAATAGAAGGAATATCAGGTAACTTATAATGAAGGAAGTTGGAGGGAAGAAGATGAAAAAGAGTTTTCAAATCGGAGCGGCGTTCATTGGCGTCATTGTTGGAGCTGGATTTGCGTCCGGCCAGGAAGTCTTGCAATTCTTTACAAGCTTTGGAGGCTGGGGAATTTTTGGTGCCATTTTAGCAACTGCCTTCTTCGCATTTCTCGGCATGAATTTGACGCAGCTCGGAAGCCGGCTGCAGACCACGTCCCACCAGAACGTCATTTATCACATATGCGGAAAGTATTTAGGGGTCGCAGTCGACTTTGCCATCACCTTCTTCCTATTTGGCGTAACGGTTGTCATGTTTTCAGGATCCGGCGCGATCTTCGAACAGCAATTCGGTATTTCCAGCCTTTTCGGCAATACTTTGATGGCATTGCTGGTCATTGCCACGGTGTTGTTGAAAGTCGATAAAGTCATTTCCCTCATCAGCTTGTTTACACCGATCCTGCTTTTGGCGGTGCTGGTGCTGACGGTCTATTCATTGGTGAATTTTGATTTCGCTACGGCCGATTTCGCTGCGGCTGCCCAAAACCAGGCAGCACCGAACTGGCTGCTTGGCGCTTGCCTATATGTGTCCTATAATCTGGCGGCGGGTGCTGCGATGATGACCGTCATGGGTGGTACCGTCAAAGATGAAAAAGTTGCCGGTTGGGGCGGCTTGATCGGCGGGCTTGGCCTCGGGCTTTTGATTATTCTGATCAATTTGTCCATGCTGACGCAGTTGAAGGAAATCGCGGCAGTCCCAATGCCGACTTTGTTCATCGCGAATAACATCAGTCCTATGATGGGTGCCGTCATGTCCATTATACTGTTAGGGATGATCTACAATACGGCCGTTGGCATGCTGTATGCCTTTACGGCACGCTTTGTAAAACCAGATACGGCAAAATTCAAAGTTTCTGTCGGCATCTTCGGCGTACTTGCATTCGCTTCAAGCTTTGTCGGTTTCGTCACTTTGGTTAGCACAGTCTACCCGGTCATGGGTTATTTAGGCTTTGTCTTGATCGCCGCCATCGTTTTCGCCTGGTTCCGGACGAAAAAAGGAAAGCGCGAAAACAAAGCGCGCTCCGTTATTAAAGTCGTTTAAGTTTGTCTTCCATCAAAATAACCCGCTCAGGAATTTCCTGCTGAGCGGGTTATTTTGATGGATTTGTATAAAAAGCAGAAAAAGAATCCTTTGTACTAAACATAATCCCTCCTATGCAGGAAAGCTGGATATCTACAAGCCACTTCCGCTGATTCTATGAGGGATTTAACAGTTGTTTGCGGGATACGAGACTTTGTTTGCGCAATACACCGGTTTGTTTGCGGAATAAGAGGTTTTGTTTGCGGAATACCGCACTTTGTTTGCGCAATGAGCATCCGGTCGGGGAAAGTGCGGCGAATAGGCTTGTGAGAAAGAGCCCGGATGCATGCAGCAAAGCTGCGAAAAAGAAGAAATCGGCAAAACGGCCAGAATGTAGAGAAAAAGAATTCAAAAATCCGATGCCTATTTGTATTTTGCATAAGCTAAGCCTATAAGCAGACAAAGCTTGGTGCGGAAGATTATGCAAGCGTTTGTCAAAGAGACGATTGGCATCGCAGCCAGTGGATGAGTGAGTAGGCGGATTGTTCCTGTCAAGCGGCTGCAGCAATTCGGCGCTGCTGAAAAAATTAAGATCCATTTTTAAATTAGGGAATGGAGATTTTCAGGCAGGAAAAAGCTCTTTCATAATCGAAATTAAAGCTAACAATTTTATTCGAATGGAAGGTGGGACAGATGAAGAAAGTAGGGAAGCTCTTTTATGTGAGTTCTGCTTTATTGCTGTTGGCTGGCTGTGGTGAAGAAGATGCACCGATCATGGACGCTTCAAAAGCACGGGGCGAACCGGAGGAGATGCCATTAGAAGAGGGAGGGAAAGAAGGCGCAGAAGATGAAGCGATTACAGATGAAGCTGCTTCCGATTCAGGCGAAGATGCCTTATCGGCTTATTCCAGCGAGCAGATCGAGTACGCCAGGGTATGGCGGCAGCTCGGGCCGAATCAGGAGATAGATGGGCTGTACGTCCAACAGATTCCAGAAGGGACGCCGCTCAATCCGGACGATGACACAAGCGCCGCTTATCCGGAACCTGTCATCCAATTGGCCGGATCGCGCTTGGTGGATGGATCCGTAACTTATAGCAGCAACGGCGACGGCACGATCAATTTGTACAATGTGCCGCTGCGTTGGGATGGCGAGTATCCTGCGGGTGAAGAGTTCTATAACGACATGATTGAAAATACTGAGGTGGTGGAGATTGAGCCGGGGGGTAATGAGGGAATTATTAGGTTGATTGAGTTGATTGAAAATCAGTCGTAAATTGAATAAGGGATCTAATTTGCAAATGAGAAGTAGTAAAAGAAAAAGTCTGAACGCTTTGGCGACAGACTTTTTTTACTTGTGAAAATAAATATTCAAAATTTTCTACAAATTAATAAAGGATTATGCTATCATAAGAAAAAGTTTACTTAAACTATATTTTTTACTGTCACACTGTATTAATGAAAAGGAGATTTTTAAATTATGGACGGAATCTATCAAAAAATTAAGACCTTACGGATCGATCAAGGATTAACGTTAAAAGATTTAAGTGAAAAGACGGAGCTGTCGGTCAGTTTTTTATCTCAGATTGAGAGAGGGTCTTCTTCTCTCGCCATTACCTCATTGAAAAAAATTGCGGATGCTTTCAACGTCCCTATCACATTTTTCTTTGACACAGATACTAATCATAATTACATGTTGCAGGGAAAGGATCGTAAACCATTTCAACTTGAAGGTTCACCTACCACGTATACACGTTTAAATGGAGAGTTCAATGGGCGCTCACTGGAGCCTTTATTGGTCAGGCTGGCGCCTAAACAAGAACAAAGTCAGTCATCCAGCCATCCGGGTGAAGAATTTTACTACGTGTTAAAAGGTGCAGCATTGTTCAAAGTGGACGGAAAAGAGTATTTCGTAAGAGAAGGTGATTCAATCCATTATCCATCTGAAGTACCTCATTCATGGGAAAATCCATTGAACGAGGAAACCCTTATTCTTTGTGTACTGACGCCGGTGTTATTTTAAATCAAAGGAAAGAAGGCTGATCGTTGATGAGAATTGCTACTGATATTGGAGGAACTTTTACTGATTTGGTATACGTAGATAAAAACGGCAAAGTAGGGGTGGCCAAAAGCCATACGACACCGCCGAATTTCGAGCAGGGCGTGGTTGATGTTATCGAGAAAAGTGGAATCGATCAAAAAGACATTGAAACATTTATCCACGGAACGACGGTAATCATCAATGCGCTAACAGAAAGAAAAGGTGTGAAAACGGGGTTGATCACCACGCAAGGATTCCGTGATGTCCTGGAAATCGCCAGGGGGAATCGACCGGATCTATTTAATGTCCGGTACAAAAAACCAGTACCCTTCGTTGAGCGTTATCTGCGGCAGGAAGTGGAAGAACGCCTGAACCAAAAAGGTGAAATCGTCACTCCTCTAAATAAAGAAAAAATTAAAGAGCTCATTGCTTATTTCAAAAAAGAACAGGTTGAGGCGATTGCTGTTTCCTATCTCCATGCTTATAAGAATCCGGTACACGAACTGGAGACCATCCAACTGATACAGGAATTGTGGCCGGAAATCGCCGTTACGGCTTCACACGAAGTGACCAAGGAATGGCGTGAATATGAACGGACGAATACAACGGTCCTTAACTCGTATGTCCAGCCAATCGCCTCTACTTATATTGATAAACTCAGCACAAAGCTTTCGGAAAACGAAGCTGATAGCTTCAATTACATTATGCAGTCCAATGGCGGAACAACTACCTTTGAGCAGGCCAAAAAAACTCCGATCAATATGGTGGAATCGGGACCGGTTGCCGGAATCTATGGAGCAGCTTATCTTGGGGAAATCATTGGGGAGAAAAATGTCATCGCTTTTGATATTGGAGGAACGACAGCGAAATGTTCATTGATCAGCAATGGAGAAGTGAAAGTTTCGACTGATTATTATATCGAAAAAGACGATCTCAATGCAGGATATCCAATCAAAGCGCCGGTTGTTGATATCGTTGAAATCGGCAATGGTGGAGGTTCAATTGCCTGGATTGATGAGGGCGGTTCATTGAAAGTTGGCCCGCATTCAGCTGGAGCTGTACCGGGTCCGGTCGCATACGGACAAGGCGGCACAGAACCAACAACGACAGATGCGAATCTTTTGACAGGGCGCCTGTCACCTGAGAACTTCGATTACAAAGTCGATTTAGCCTCGGTGAAGTCCGCCATCGAAGAAAAAGTATCGAAAGTCTATGGATTGGACGCAGAAGAAGGGGCTCTTGGCATCATCCGAATCGCCAATGCCAATATGCTGAATGCGCTGAAACTGATATCGGTTCGAAAAGGCTACGATCCGCGTGATTTCTCACTTGTAGCATTCGGTGGAGGCGGCTCGATGCACGCACCCGCTTTGGCGCGTGATCTGGGTGTCAAAAAAGTCATCGTTCCGGTCGCTTCATCCGTTTTCTCTGCATGGGGCATGTTGATGACCGATTTGCGGCACGACTACATCCAAACCTATATTAATCGCCTTCAGGACGTGGATTTGACAGAACTGAATAATGAATGGAATAAACTCGAAAATCAGGCGAGAAATCAATACGCTGAAGAAAACGTCAAAGAGGAAGAAATCATCTTTAACCGCTTTGTCGATATGCGTTACGCAGGCCAGGAGCATACCGTGAAAGTGCCGCTTGCAGGTGGAGAAATCACTAAGCAATCTGTTGAAGAGTTGATTGCTCTCTTCCATGATATGCACGAGCAGAGCTTCACCTTCAAGTTAGTCGAAGCGCAAACAGAAATCGTCAACCTGCATTTGACCGCCTTCGGGAATGTTCAAAAGCCTGAGCTGCAAAAATTGGAGTCGACCGGCAGAGAATTAGAGTCAGCTTTAAAAGAAACACGACAGGTTTTTTATGAAGATGGCGGCTGGATTCAAACACCAGTCTACCACCGCGATTTGCTCGAAGCGGGAATGTCCGTTGAAGGCCCTGCCATCATCGAAGAGCCGACCGCGACGACCGTTTTCTATGAAGGACAGACATTGACAGTGGACACTTATGGAAACTTACTTATCGAGACGGAGGTGCAGTAAGATGACTTCAATCAAAAATGTGAAAGTTGATCCGTTTACTATCGAAATCGTCAAAGACTCATTAATCGCTATAGGGGATGAAATGTTCCATGCCTTGGCGCGGACCTCGATGAGTCCGATCATCTATGAGGTGCTTGATTATGCGAGCGGCCTGACAGATGCTAAGGGCCAATTGCTGACACAAGGAAATGGTGTGACAGGTTTTATCGGTATGCTGACGTTTATGGTTAAAGAAACGATCAATAAATTCGGCGAAGAGGGATTAAAAGAAGGCGATATTATTATCATTAATGACTCTTATGTTGGTGGTGGATCTCATTTATCTGATGTTGGACTGGTCCTGCCGATTTTTCATGAAGGAAAGATCGTTGCATTCTCGGCCAACAAAGCGCATTGGACGGATGTCGGAGGCAAAGATCCTGGCTCTTTCAGTAACGATGCGACAGAAATCTATCAGGAAGGCCTGCAATTCCCATGTGTGAAATTATTCAATGAAGGGCAGCTCAATGAAGCAGTACTCGATATCATCAAATCGAATATCCGTTTCCCTGATTTGTCGATTGGTGATTTATGGGCACAGGTTGCGGCACTTCGGACAGGCGAAAAACGCGTTAAAGAGCTCTGCTTGAAAAATGGTGTAGAAGTCGTACAGACCTCTATTGACCACCATTTGGATCATGGCGAACAATTGGCCCGAAAAGAGTTGGCGAAATTGCCGAAAGGTGAATTCTATGCAGAAGATTATGTTGATGATGATGGATTCGGCAACGGCCCTTTTCCGATCAAAGTAAAAGTAACGATTACCGATGACAAGTTCATCTGTGATTTCCGAGGCAGCCATCCTCAGGTGCCAGGTCCGGTGAACTGTACTTATACCGGACTCGTATCAGCAGTGCGCACAATTTTTCTGGCGGCAACCAATCCATCGCAGGATGTCAATGACGGAGTCTTCCGTCCTTTGGAAATCATAACTGACCGAAAATCCATACTGGCTGCGGAACGTCCTGCTCCAGTCTCCATCTATTGGGAAAGCATGCAGGGAGGAGCCGATCTTGTGTGGCAGGCTCTGGCACCATCTCTTCCGGAGCGCCTATCTGCAGGGCAGCTCTTGTCTGTCTGTGCTGTAACATTATCCGGTAATCATCATGAAACGGAAGAACCATTCTTGATTGTAGAACCATCGGCAGGTGGATGGGGAGCAGCGAAAGGACAGGATGGCGCGCGTGGGCAATTTTGTATCGGTGATGGAGAAACATATAACGTACCAGTCGAAGTGGCTGAAACCCGCTATGGTGTGATGATCGACGAATACAGCTTGCGCACAGATGGAGCAGGATCTGGTGAATTCATCGGCGGGGCAGGAGTTACCCGTACGTATCGTGCAATGACAGACAAGCAATTTGTATCGGCTACCTTCGGACGCAATAAATTCTTCCCGTGGGGATTGAATGGTGGAGATGAAGGATCACCGAATGAATTTGTTATTGAAAAAACTACAGGAGAAACAGATGGACCTTTTGGCATCTATCCCCGTTACCCACTTAATAAAGGGGATGTTGTCAGATTGATGACGGCTACTGGCGGCGGTTATGGAGATCCTTTAAAGCGTCCTCATGAGCAGGTGGCGAGAGATGTAAGAAACGGTTATATCAGTATCGAAAAGGCGAAAGAAATTTATGGGGTGTTAGTTAACGAAGAAACCTTCAAAGTTGAGGGATTAACGGGAAGAGGAGTGTAGACATGGACATTTTGAACATCAAAGATTTGGCACAAGAAGGAAATGAATCGTATTCGATGCACACAATCTTTAAAGAACAGCCAAAAGATGGAGCAGTACAAGTCGGGCATGTCGTTATCTACCCTGGTGAAACAGTTCCTTTATCCGGCTTCTCCAAGCATGCTGAAAATGAATACTCGGTTATTGTAAAAGGTTCTTTGTTGACGGAAATCGATGGTCAGCAATACCGCGTTTCAGCAGGGCAGGCAACGTTCATTCCAAAAGGTGAAGAACATATAGCGGTGAATGACGGCGAAGAAGATTGTGAACTAGTTTTTGTAATGGTGGGCTGAAAGAAAATGCTTTGTATTTTAAAGGGGGAATGAGCAATGGAAGATAAAGGGATTAAAAATGCAGTGGGGGCGGATGAGGCTTTAGCAGCAATTCCAGCAAATAAACGGCAGCACTGGCTGACACCAGCCATGATTTTCGGAGGACTTGAATTCACGATTCCTGTTTTAATGGTTGGTGCAACACTTGCGGGATCTTTCGGCATGTCGGAAATTTTCTGGATTCTTTTGGTTTCCTTGTTTATTGTTCAGTGGATTGGTAATGCCATCGCTGGTTATATCGGCGCCAAAACAGGCCGGTCATCTTCCGTAATTGCTCGCTCCAGCTTTGGAGCGGCACAAGCCCGCTTTATTGTAGGCCTAACGATCTTCATAGTATCACTCGGCTGGTGGGCACTGCAGACCGCTGTTGCAGGAAATGCGATATCGGCGATGCTTGGCATCGATTACGAGAATGAATTTGGTCCATGGGCCCTCGTTACTATCGTTGTTGGTTTACTGTTCGCTATCCCATCAATCATCGGCTATGGTTCGATGAAATGGACTGACTATATTGCTGTGCCTGCAGGATTACTTCTGATTATAGGCGGTATTTTCTACGCACTTCAAAATACAGGTTGGAGCACGATTATGGCATGGAGACCTGAACCTTCCATGACGTTTCTGGCTGCCTTAAGCTTGGTTATCGGTATCAATGTCTCCCAGTGGGTGATTGCATCTGATTATACTCGCTATGCAAAACCGAAAGTAAAAGACAATGTTCTTATTCCTCTGGGCATCATTGCTGTCGGATTCCCCTTGTTTTATGTAGGGGCAATCATGTCAGTCGGCGTCGGCGATGCAGACATCGTCAATGTCATGATGAACCTTGGATTTCCGGTATGGGGATTCCTGATTCTCTGGTTTGCAACCTGGACTAGCCAGCTCGTCAATAACTACAGCATGGGGTTGGCTATGGCGAATATTTTTAACGTCAATTCAAATAAAGGCCGAGCCATTTTAACATTGATCGGAACATTGATTGCCATTGTTATTGCCCTTGCTGGAATTCTGGATTACTTCATGGACTTCTTGTACATGACTGCGTTAATTTACCCGGCAATTGCAGGAGTCATGATGGTCGACTTCTTCTTTATCCGCAAGCAGCAATGGGCTGACAATAAAGGATGGAACTGGATGGCCACCATTGCTCTTGTCGTTGGCGTGTTGGTCGGCTATTTAACTCAATACGTCAACACCTTTGGAATCCCGGCAGTTCAATCTTTAATTGCGTCCGGAATTGTTTATTTCGCAGTCATGAAAGCCAAGGCTGCCATCAAACCGGATCATTTTACAGCACCGGTTGAAGAGCGCACAGAAGCTAGACTGCAAGAAGATACCAAGACAGTATAAAAGCAAAATCCTTTTTGGGCAGTTAGTCTGCTTAGAAGGGATTTTTGTTTGAAAAAGGATGAGTCTCTCAATTGTTTCCTCTTTTAGCTGGTATCGTAAGTTTCTAAGCAGGAAAACTTGCGTTGATTATCGAATGTACAGCTAACTAATGAATTCGGAAGTAAAGAAAAGAGAGGTGGGACGGATGAAGAGCGTTGGAAAAGTCTTTTATGTGAGTGCAGCGCTATTGCTGTTGGCGGGCTGCGGTGAAGAGGATGCGCCGATCATGGACGCTTCAAAAGCCAGAGGCGAGCCGGAGGAAACAGCATTGGAAGAAGGCGGAAAAGAAGGAGCAGGAGAGGAGGGTTCTACGGTGGCGACTGACTCAGGTGAAGATGCTTTATCCGAGTATTCCAGTGAACAGATCGAATATGCCAGAGTGTGGCTGCAGCTCGGTCCGAATCAGGAAATAGACGGGCTGTACGTCCAGCAAATCCCTGAAGGTACACCGCTCAATCCCGACGATGAAACTAGCGCCGCTTATCCGGAAGCGGTCATTCAACTGGCAGGCTCGCGCCTGGTGGACGGATCTGTGACGTATAGCGGAAACGGGGACGGCACGATCAATCTGTACAATGTGCCATTGCGCTGGGATGGCGAGTATCCTGCAGGGGAGGATTTCTACAACGACATCATCGAGAACAAGGAACTGGTGGAGATTGAGACCGGAGAAGATGAAGAAGTGATCCGTTTAATTGAGCTGTTGGAAGAATAACAGCTGTCGATCATCACTGTTCGTTGTTCAGAGACAAACATGTCGGGGAGGTTGAATATGGACCGTCTTTCATCAGAAGAGCAGCCATTGCAAATGAAGCGATGGCCGAAAAAGACCATAGCGGCAGGCTATCGCCATACTGTCGCACTCCATTCGGATGGTACGGTGATTGCGGTGGGCGATGATAAATACGGCCAATGCCAGGTGAGCAGCTGGCAAGACATCACAGCGGTGGCAGCAGGAACGGGCCATATCGGAAATTCCCATACGGTCGGACTCCAAAAGAATGGAAAAGTCGTCGCAGTCGGCTGGAATAAATACCAGCAATGCGACGTAAATGATTGGCTGGATATTAAAGCGATCGCCGCAGGATGGCGCCGAACACTTGGACTGAAAACAGACGGAACGGTAGTGGCAGTGGGACAGAATAATGAAGGGCAATGCGATGTAAGTGATTGGCACGAAATTGTCTCGGTTTCTGCGGGTGACTGGCACACGCTTGGCCTTCAAAAAGACGGCACGGTAAAGAGAGCGGGCAACAACCGCTACGGCCAAGGCAATGTCAGTGACTGGGAAGATATTATAGAAACCGCGGCGGGCTATCTTCACAGTGTGGGACTCCAATCCAATGGTACGGTCATAGCGACTGGCTCGAATAAGGACGGCCAATGCCAAGTAGCTGACTGGCGTGGGATTGTGGAAATAGCTGCCGGCAGCAATCACACGATTGGGTTGAAGGCTGACGGAACAGTGGTGGTAGTCGGGCGAAATACTGACGGGCAAGGCGAAACGAGTGACTGGCACGATATTGTAGCGATCTCGGCAGGCAATGCTCATACGATTGGTCTTAAAGCAGATGGAAGTATGGTAGCGGTAGGGCGTAATGATGAAGGGCAGTGTGAGGTGAGTGGAATTTAATAAACATAGTTGATTAAACCTTCAATAAAATAAGTTTGCATATAATGAAATGTAGAATTACAACAAACCCCCTTTCAAGCAGCAGGACTGCCTGGAGGGGGTTGAGTTAATTGCCATTCAATCATCTGTATCTTCTAATTCAACCTCTAATTTGCTAAGTTCCAGAAACATGTTCTGAAAGCCCGAGTCTTGCCAGACCAGATTATAAGTTTCCTCAGGTATATGAACAAATTGACTTTGCTTTAAATCATACAATCGATCTTCACTCTGGTTAAATAAAAAAGGGTACAGCATGAAGTCTTTAACATTCGCTGTGACAAGAATGCTGTCTTCATAATAAGCACTATAAAGAATACGAGAGTCTGAAACACCACCGTATGCGATAGAGAAATCGCCAAGAGCATTCCGGAAATTGGCCCGCAGATATGCAGACATTATTCTGACATGATGTTCCAATTTTATCGAAACAGAAGGGGATATTTCCTGGCAATTAGCTAAAAGACGTTGGATTTTATTATTTTCTCTGTCAGACAAGATATAAGATTGTACCTCTAATTCCCTTTTAACTTCTGCAGGAACGAGAATAACCGCCTCGCCTTTTTCTATTTCTTCTTTTGCGGTTTTCCAAAAATGAACAGCTGCTCTCCGTAGATTGGTGTCGCCATTATTATAGGCGTGGTAACGAAAAAAATTCGTATCTACTGTATACTGCTTGAATTCAGCCATAGCTAGCTTATTCTTCTTCCTGTAACTGATTCAGCATTTCGTCAGCAAAACCAAGTGACTGATTTTTAATCCGAGCACGTTTTTCAATAAACCGTTCCCAGTTAGGCTGATCCATTAATTGTTTGGTCTCAATCCGCCATTTCCCGCTGCCTTCGAAAGTTTGTTTCGCCAACAGTTTCCCTTCGCTGCAATGTCTACGGACCATTTGCTGACTGACACCTATAATGTCTGCCGCATCGCTTACAGTTACATATGGGGGGAGGTTGTATTCCTGACTTAGTGCCTCAAACGCCTCTTGTTTTTCATCTTCTCCAAGTTCATTAGTTCTTCTTTTTAATTCCCGTTCTACTTCTTCGGCCATTCTCATGAGCTGCACATACTCTTTTACCCGCTTATTTTTAATCGCTTCATCAGAAGGGCGGGGTTTTATGTTATCGAGTAGATTAACCATAGTAATCTCTCCTTATTACCTTTTTTTCAATTATACAACTATTTAAAAAGAAACTAAAGAAATAAACGAAACTTTCGAAACTTGTATTCAATTATCTATCTTATGGGAAACTTGCTGCTGATTAAGGTATTGTGTAGTGGTATATAGGCTGTTTTAATCGAATAAAGGCAAAAAGATTGGACGATTCACACTGTCCAATCTTTTGGGGGCATAAAATCAAATTCTTTATATTACTGAAGCAACTGAACCTTCTCAACCGGCGAAAATCCTTGGGTCTTCCGGAATTTCATATTGTGCTGGAAATTTGCCATTGAATCTGAACAATCAATGGCTTCAAAATTCAGGCTGTTCAATGTCGCTTTATCAAAACGAACAGAAAGAATCGGAAGGGTATCTGTTCTGCCGGTTGAGGTGTCCAAAACTTCATCCATCGCATGGACAACAACCAGATCAAAGGGCAGGATGGCAAACATATCTTGAGCAATCCGGATTGCACAACTGCAAACATAATCCTGTGTAATGTCATAGTATTTGGTTTTCGGCATTTCTTTGACGGTTAACTTGCCGGTTTTTGTTAGAGATTTTTGTTCTGTAGGAACGATATCTTTTGAATGAACATTGAATTCAACTTCAAGTGTTTTAGGATCCTCGATAATCTAAACTTGATAGCCATGCCATCCACTCCTTTCTTCAAATTGTGAGGGCAATAACCAAATATAGGAAGTGATAGTTTTGAGTTCTTGTATTTTAAAACTAGAACAATTCTTCATTTGAAACCGCCGTGCATCAAGCATTGGAACGGTAAAATTCAACTTGTCTTTATTTCAAGATAATAAAAAAATCTCAGAAAACTTAGTTTAGTCATTGCACAAAGTAACTAAATATTGGTACAATAACTGATAACGCTTACAACGCGAGAGGAGGAGAGGGCAGGAAAGTGATTCTGCTCTCGATGGCAAAATGAAAAATACCAAGCTTTTATACATCGTTGGGATTACATTAGTAGCTACACTGGGTGGCTTGTTATTCGGCTACGACACGGCTGTCATCTCGGGCGCAGAAGGTGCGCTGCAGACTTATTTCACAGATAGTCTGGGACTCAGTTCCTTTGTCCACGGGCTGACGGTTTCCAGTGCGCTGATCGGCTGTATCATCGGTGGATTTTTATCCGGTACGTTCTCATCGAAAGTCGGCCGGAAATTCACGTTGATCGTAGCCGCATTTTTATTCCTGGCTTCGGCACTCGGCTCTGCTTATCCGGAGTTCCTGTTCTTCACACCAGGTGAGCCTTCGATCGCTTTGCTGGCAACATTCAACTTCTACCGGATCATCGGCGGAATCGGAGTCGGCCTGGCTTCTGCAGTCGCACCGATGTATATCGGGGAAATCGCGCCTCCGAACTTGAGAGGACGTCTTGTCGCCTTGAACCAATTCGCCATCATTTTCGGTATGCTGGTCGTTTACTTCGTCAACTGGGGAATCGCAAGAGGCGAGAGCCTGGCGTGGATCAACGAATTGGGCTGGAGATACATGTTCGCTTCTGAAACGATTCCGGCTTTATTGTTCCTCCTATTGCTGTTTTTCGTTCCGGAAACACCGCGTTACCTCGTCTCTCAACAGAAAGACGACAAAGCCATGGACATTTTATTGAAAACCTACGATATGACCATGGCAAAAGCGACGCTGTATGAAATCAAAAATTCCTTCGACCACAAAAAAGAAAAGCTCTTTGCCTATGGCAGAGGAATCATTGCCATTGGGATTTTGCTGTCGGTATTCCAGCAATTTGTCGGCATTAACGTAGCGCTTTATTACGCGCCGCGAATCTTTGAAAGCATGGGCGCAGGACGCGATGCTTCACTCATGCAGACCATCATCATGGGCCTAGTCAACGTGATTTTTACAGTCATCGCCATTGTCACCGTAGACAAAGTCGGCCGCAAGCCGCTGTTGATCATCGGTTCCATCGGAATGACCATTGGGATGTTCGGAGTAGCCGGACTGGCTTATTTCGAACAGATCGGTACCGCCACATTGGTCTTCATCATCATCTACACGGCATCATTCATGATGTCCTGGGGACCAGTTGTGTGGGTCTTGCTGTCTGAAATCTTCCCGAACAAAATCCGCGGACAGGCGTTGGCGATTGCCGTGGCTTTCCAATGGGCAGCCAACTATTTCGTATCTTCTACCTATCCGCCAATGATGGAAGTCAGCGGTGCAATGACTTACGGAATCTATGGCCTCATGAGCATCCTTTCCGCGCTGTTTGTCTGGAAGTTCATTCCGGAAACCAAAGGCAAATCACTGGAAGAACTCGAAATCATCTTGAAAAAATCACAAGCCGCAAAAGCAGCAACCAATCAATAAAACGGCACCGAGCCGCTCTGACCAGGAATAGACTGGTTGGAGCGGCTCGGTTTTTTTATTATGGGGATATAAGAGCTGGAGTACGTACTTGACGAAATGAAATCGCCTTTACTCGAATTGAAAACGTGATAACTAGGTAAAGGTGGGAAAGCTAAGCCGAAAAAACAGCCCTCCATGGTGAGAAGGGCTGTTAAATGGCATTTAGAGAATTGCTTCCGCAATAACTTTATCAAGTTTGCGGATATCAACTTTCTTAGCCAAGTTCAATTTAAACTTGCCAGCTTTCGTCCAAAGCTCCAGTTCGGTGTTCAAATCAAACGTGCCGGCATTTTCCGAAGAGTACATGATGATCGATTTGAAAGGAATCGTGTAGACTTCGACTTTCTTGCCAGTCAATCCCTGTTTGTCGGAAATGATAATGCGCTTGTTCGTCACGACTGCTGTGTCGCGCACCGTCTTATAAGCGATTTGCGCTACTTCCCCTGGAACCAGCAATTCGTTGACCGAAGACGGCACATCGATTTCTTGCGTAAACGAAACTGTTAAGTGATGCAACTCAGCTTGTAAGGAGATCTGGGCTAATTGGCTCAATTACTTTCGTTTGAAATGAGCAGAACCGGGTTCCAGAAGACGACACACACCTAAAGCCATATCTCCTATGATTTTCAATTTCATGATACCAGCCTATACCGATGATTCACCTAACTATGGAAAGAACCTGTTGGACGCTTACGTACAAATCACTTGGGAATTGTGTTGCTCCCAAGTACAAGACATAACACACTAGAGAATTGCTCCTTTCATTAAAATCGCCATCAATCCAAATAGTTTAACGGTATACTATTTCATGGTAAACTAAATATATTCTTAAATAGTTAAGGGGAGATCATTATGAAATTACAGGACAAAGTAGCAATCATTACAGGCGGTGCTGGCGGCATTGGGAGTGGCATGGCGCTCGCTATGGCAAAAGAAGGCGCTAAAGTTGTGATCATTGATGTGAATGAAGAGCAGGGACATGCAATGGAGCAGGAGCTGCAGGGCATTTCTGCGGATTCGCTTTTCATCAAAGCGGATTTGACTGATCATGCGAATTTGAAGACGGTCGTGGAAACAGTTGTGGAGAAATACGGCAAGCTGGATGTTCTAGTGAATAATGCGCATGCTTCCCGCCAGACGATGTTTGCAGATGTGCCGACAGAAGAATTGGAGCTGTCGATGAATACAGGATTTTACCCGACCTGGTATTTGATGCAGGCGGCCTATCCTTATCTGAAAGAAACAAAAGGCAATGTCATTAATTTTGCATCCGGTGCTGGATTGAATGGCCATGAAACGCAGGCTGCTTATGCCGCTGCAAAAGAAGCGATCCGTGGCATTTCACGGGTAGCGGCAAACGAATGGGGCAGAGACGGCATCAATGTCAACATCATCAGTCCAATCGCTGACTCGCCAGGCGTTCGCGCATGGGCAGAAGCGCAGCCGGAATATTATGAGGCAGTTGTATCCAAAATTCCGATGGGCCGTTTTGGCCATGTGGAAGAAGACATCGGCCGCGTCGCTGTCTTCCTGGCAAGTGAAGATTCCAAATATATCACAGGCCAGACGATTATGGTCGACGGCGGATCCATTCAACTTCGGTAAACCACAGGAGGACTTGAAATGGAAAAAACGAATATTTTTCAACTCATTAACGCAATCGAACAATTGAACAATGGGAATATTGTCCTCTTCACTCGAAAGTTTTCCTACCCTTTGGGGATTTCGCCCATTTTGGTATTGGCTGAGTTAAAGAATAAAGGACCCCGCAAACAAATCGAGCTGGCCGAATTGGTCGGTTTGACCAAAGGGGCATTGACGAATATTTCAACCAAACTTGTGGATTTGTCGCTGGTTGAGCGTCTTTATGAAGAAGAAGATCGCCGCACCATCCGGTTAAAGGTTACGGAAAAAGGATTGGCGGCTTTGGAAGAAGCTCAGGCAATTGGCAATGAAATCTATACCGAGCTGTTCGAAGCTTTTTCAGAAGAGGAACTCAATGAATACCTGCGTCTGCAGAACAAATTGATTCGCAGCCGTTTAACTAATTGGGCGTAATTTTAGTGAATCCACCGTATTTTGTATAGTCAAACTAAATTTTTTGGGGGTTTTATTATGCGTTTGGAAAATAAAGTGGCCATCATTACAGGTGGTGCAAACGGAATCGGAAAAGCGATTGCCGCGGCTTATGCAAAAGAAGGTGCGAAAGTTTCACTTGCTGATTTCAATGAAGAAGCGTTGAATAATACGGTTGCAGAATTTAATTCGCAGGGATTTGAAGCCTTTGGCGTGAAAGTGGATGTCTCTTCTGAAGACGACATTCAGCGGATGGTGGACGATTCGGTGGGCCATTTCGGACGTGTCGACATTCTCGTGAACTGTGCAGGGGTACTGGACAACATGCAGGCGGCGCATAATGTGGAAGATGCCATCTGGAACCGCGTTATGGATATCAACGTAGGCGGCGTGATGCGCGGATCCCGAAAAATCATCCCGCTCTTCACTAAACAAGGCGGCGGCATTATCGTGAACCTGGCTTCAATCTGCGGAATCACAGGCGGACGCGGCGGTCTAACGTATACAGCGGCGAAACATGCAGTTGCCGGCATGACGAAGAACATTGCTTCGACTTACGGTGCACAAGGCGTTCGCTGCAATGCAATCGCACCAGCACAGGTTGATACGGGGTTAACGCAGTCCATCGACAATTACGATATGTTCGGCTTGAAGCAAGCAACCCGCGGAACAGGCACGATGAACCGCAGCGCATCACCGGACGAGATCGCCAGCATCGCCCTTTTCCTGGCAAGCGGCGAATCTTCCTACATCAACGGCGTGGTCCTTGCAGCAGATGCAGGGTGGAGCGCTTACTGAGTTAGTTTTTTATAAAGAAAAATGTAAGACCTGCCATCCGATTTTAGGTGGCAGGTCTTTTTTGTCTACTGCTTTTCCATTTCTTGTTTCTTCAAATGAATTTTTGAGATTTTACCTGCAGCTGTCATGGGGAATTGCTCAAGAAATTCGAGTTCGCGTACTTTTGAATAATGGACAACGCGTTCATTCGTATAGTTTATGAGTTCTTCTTCAGACAAGCAGCTGCCTGGCTTTAAAATAACGAAAGCTTTCGGGATTTCACCAAATTTTTTCGCCGGTTTCCCAATGACAATGGCGTTTTGCACGGCGGGATGAGAGACGATAACTTCTTCGATCCGACTTGGATAAACGTTGTATCCATTGTAAATCAGCATTTCTTTTTTACGATCGACAATCGCGAGATAACCGTCTTCATCGATAATACCGATATCGCCGGTATGCAGCCAGCCATTTCGAAGTGTTACAGCTGTTTCTTCCGGCTTATTAAAATAACCCTTCATGACTTGGGGGCCATAGATGCAAATTTCTCCGGCCTGTCCTGAAGGCAGAGCTTCTTCGCTCGCCCCGTCGAGCGCTACGACTTTGATTTTGGTATTGTAAGTCGGCAATCCAACTGTTCCTGCTTTATGAACACCGCCGGCTACTATGACGCTTCCTGCGACAGAGGCAGTTCCTTCCGTCAATCCATACCCTTCACCTACACGAGCATTGGGGAACATTTCTTTTAGCAGTCCCAATTCTTTTTGTGAAAGGGGAGCCGCACCAGAACTGATGTTGCGGATTGTCGAAAAATCATACGAGTCGATTCCGGGTAAATTGAGCAATATGTTCCACATGGCGGGTGCTCCGTTAATCGAAGACACTTTGTACTTCTCGATTAAATCAAGAAATTGTGCAGGGACAAAACGATCAGGCAATAAAGTCGTAACGCCCTGTGCCATTGGAGAAACGATCATCCCGATGCCTCCTGTTATGTGAAACAAAGGAGAAGGGCTTAATCGTACTTCTTCCGCGAATGGGATGGAGTATTTTATCTTATAGGCTTCAAGGTCCTGCTCCACGGGTGCGAAACGGAGTGCGCCATCTTCATCCAAGATAGGCAAAGCACCAGCTGTCCATGCAGCGATTTGAGTGATGTTACTGACTAAATTTGCGTGTGTAATCATGACACCTTTTGGACTGCCAGTGGTTCCCCCCGTATAGGCGATATGCACAAGATCGTTTTCTGGATCAATGCCGGGATCGAATTCTTCGTCTGAAGCCGCTGCTTTTAATGCAGCAAAACTATGCCATTTTTCGTCCGCTTCCAAATTCACAGGGGTTTCGTTCGTGAAAATTTCAGAATCTCCAGTGACAATGACATGCTTGACTTGCGTATCTGCCAGTACTTCGCGTATGGAATGTGCGACGGATTCGTGTGTCACCACTACTTGAGTTTGTGAGTCGTTCAATTGATGCGTTAAATCTCCTGCTGGCAAATAAGGGTTGAGCGGGGAGTAGACCGCACCTGATAAAATAATTCCGTAATAGGCTGCGAGGTATTGAGGGCATGTCGGCAAATGAGTCGATACAACCATCCCGCGGCCAATGCCGAGTTTCCGCAATGCATTTGCAAAACGCCTGGATTGTTGATGGATCTCATTATAGGTAATTGGCGTATCACGGTATATATAAGCATTCTTTTTACCGAATTGTTTAATGCTGCCTTTTAAAATGGCGCCGGCTGATACATTTGGAATATCGAGAAAATCAGGTAAATCCGGATCATAGTTTACTGTGCTGGAAAGCTGGACATTCATCTGATCACCGCCTGTTTCAGAGTTTTAATTCAATCACGCAAGATTTTTCGCGGGAATAATCCGCAATGGAGTCTGTACCGAAGCCACTGTTTTTCGTGCCGCCAAATGGAAGTTCCGGTCCGACACGTGCGTACGTATTGACCCATACATTTCCAGCATCGAGCGCGGAAACCATACGATGCGCAAGGCTCAAGTCTTTTGTCCAAACACCTGCAGCGAGGCCGTATTCTGTGCCGTTGGCAAGGTTTAATGCCTGTTCTTCAGTGTTAAACGGAATCATCACTGCGACGGGTCCGAAGATTTCTTCCTGGCAGACGCGTAGCGTATTGGATTCCGCTTTTAATAATGTGGGCTCAATCCAGTAGCCTTCTGCTAATTCACTATGATCAGGCGCTACTTCAGCTCCTCCGGATCGGCCGCCGTAAAGCAATTCCGCGCCTTCATCCAGTCCGACTTGGATGTAGTTTCGGACGATGTCAAATTGAGATTTATTGGCCATGGGTCCGGTTGTGGTCGATGGGTCCAGTGTAGGCCCGTACATTTTATACTGTGGGTTTTTTAATCGTGAAATAACGGCTTCCGCGACTTTATCAAAGATGGCACGGTGAACGAGTAGGCGGGAACTTCCGACACAGATCTGTCCGGAATTGCCAGTAAAGATGCTGTACGTACTTATTGCGTCAGCGACTGCATCAATGTCTGCGTCCTCGAAGACAATATTGGCAGATTTTCCGCCGAGTTCTAAAATGAGCGGCTTCGGTTTGTCCGCTGTAGCCCGTGCAATAGTCGAAGCGGTCCGGCCGGATCCCGTTAAACTAATTTTATTGACGTCAGGATGACTCGTTAATACGTCACCAAGCTCAGTTCCATATCCGGAGATGACGTTAAAGACTCCACGGGGAAAAACGTCTTTTAACAACTCTGCTAAATACAATGAGGAAGCGGAAGCTTGTTCAGACGGTTTGATGATCACGGTATTTCCTGCGGCAATGGCGTTAGCGGCTTTGATTGAAAGCGTAAATAATGGAGCATTCCATGGTGTGATTCCGACAACGACTCCATACGGTTCGCGAAGCGTATAACCGAAACTGGCAGATGGCAGCGGAACGGTTTGGCCGCGATTTGCCTCCAATGCACCAGCTGCGGCGTTAAACCAAACTTGCTGCAATACGGGGATTAAGCCATATGACGTTTCTCGGATGACCCAGCCGATGTCTTGTGTTTCAAGAGCTGCCAGAGCTTCTGCGTTTTCGCCGATAAGTTCAGCGGCTTTTCGTAAAGCTGCCGCCCGTTCTTCCGCTGTTGTTTTTTTCCAAGCCGGGAAAGCGTGCTTGGCTGCGGCAACTGCCGATAAGGCATCTTCCTGGGAACTTTGAGGTATGGCTGCCCATACTTTTCCGGTAGAAGGGTCTATACTGTCAATTCTTTCGCCACCGCTTGCATCACGCAATTCGCCGCCAATTAAGTTCTTATAAACTTTTAAATCTGTTGATACGGTCATTTGGTATTCTCCTTCTTAACTAAACTTTACTTTGACTTTAGCTATATAAGTTGAACTAAAAAACTATCCTTTTATATCCCGCTTCGGTCGCTTTGGGCAGGGCTCCCGCGATGAGCCGAGAAGGCCACTCGTCTCATCGCTCCGCCTAGTCTCTGGACGCGAGCCCGAGGAAAGTGCAGCTGTTTTTTGGAATATCGGCAAGTGAAAATCATTAATTCAACATCTATAGTTTTTAAAAAACAGGTACTGGAGTTTGTTTGGTAGATTTCGTGTGCCATCCGAGTGAGTGTGCCGTTTTTTTGCGTGAGTCGCGAACAGAACCAAAATAGTTTTCGTAATAACGCGCACGTTTTAGATAAAGTTGAACATCGAGTTCTTCTGTAAATCCAATCCCACCATGAAGTTGAATGGAGTCGGCTGCTGCTTTAATGTAAGCTTTTGAAATAAAAGATCGAGCGCTATGTACAGCTGTTTGTTTATCTGCCGTATCATTTTCTACAGCCCATGCTGCGTAATAAGAAAGAGAACGCGCTGTTTCTAAATCAAGCTTCATATTAACAATGCCGTGTTTGACCGCTTGGAATCTACCGATGGGTTGATTAAACTGAACACGAATTTTTGCATATTCTGTAGTTGTATGAACAAGTTCATCCATTCCACCTACCATGCTGGAACAGAGAGCCGCGTTGAAATGGAGTAGTGCATCATCCAACATTTGAGTTGCTTCACCGAGTTCACCAAGTAATTCAGCAGGTGCTTGATCAAAGGTCAATTGTGCGATTTGCTGCGTTTCATCAATGCTAGAAAGAATTTTCCGTGATGCGACATCACTTGCTTTAATGAGGAATAGTGACTTACCTTCAGCTGTTTGTGCGCCTGTAATAAAGAAATCAGGATTTCCTAATACAGCAACTAGTGTTTTCGTTCCTGTTACGGCGTAACCACTCGTCGTTTTCCCTGCAATGGTGCTAAATGATTTTGGCGTGAGTCCACGGTTTTGTTCATACCACGCAACAGAGATGGTGCTTTCTCCTATAGCGACTTTTGAGAGCAAATTGGATTTTTGTACTTGCGTTCCGTAATTGTTAATTAACGGTACGGCTAAAGCGATTGTTTCAAGTTGGATGCCCGGCAACAGCACACGTCCGGTCTCTTCAAAAACAGGAACAAGGTCAAGTGCGCCAAGTCCAAGGCCGTCTTGCTCTTCTGAAATCGGAATCGCAGAAATCCCCATTTCTGCAAACCCTGCTGTTACGCGTGTAACGACTTCCAGTTTGCCATCAATTACTGAACGTGCAATATCTGTCTTGCCAAGATCCGTCATATATTTACGAATCGCTGTACGAAACAATTCTTGTTCTTCATTTAATGCAAAATCCATTTTCTTCACCTCTCCTAACGGTTATCGTCCCAAGTCTTTTGGAAGTCCGAGAATGCGTTCACCAATCGTGTTGCGCTGCACTTCGCTTGTGCCGCCGCCAATTGTTGCGCCGAATGAAGCGAGGTATTGAGCCTGCATATCCGAATCAAACAATGCCTCTTCTGCCATGAGAACGCCGGCATGACCTTGAATCGTCATCGCAAAGTCGAAGAGCTCTTTCGTCAATTCGCTAACGAGTAATTTATCGAGCGAACTTTCAGGACCTGGTTTGCCATTTTTTAATGTATGTGTAATGTTGCGATAGTAGTTTAGTTTGGCGCCGTTGATGCGTGTGTATAAATCGGCCAGTCCGTCTTCGACAAATGGATCTTCAATCAAAGAAACACCGCATACTTGTACCGCTTTGGCCATTTCCACAACGCGGTTAAATTGTTGTTCGAGTGTGAAAACCTGAGCCGCAATACCGGAGCGTTCGTGCAACATCAGCGCAATAAGAACTTTCCAGCCTTTGCCGACTTCGCCAACCACATCGGCGTCAGTTGCGATCGCATCTGTTAAGTAAACTTCATTAAATTCTTGGTGACCGTCCATTTGGACGATGGGAACTGTTTCAACGCCCGGTTGGTTCATATCCAGAAGGAATACCGTGATGCCGTCGTGTTTGCCTTCACTTTTTTCTGTTTTCGTTAAAAGGAAACAGCGATCTGCGACATGAGCAAAACTCGTCCAGACTTTTTGACCGTTGATCACCCATTTATCATCTTTTTTCACAGCCGTCGTTTGGATCGCAGAAAGGTCAGAGCCAGCACTTGGTTCCGAGTAACCTTGGCTCCAAACTTGCTCACCAGTTAAAATTTTCTCGATAAATTCTTCTTTTTGTGTAACCGTTCCCATTTGCATTAAAGTCGGAGCGACCATATGAATCCCGATATAGTTAATGAGAGGAGGGGATTGGACGCGAACCATTTCTTGGTGATAAATGATTTCTTCTATTAATGTTGCGTCGCGTCCGCCATATTCTTTCGGCCAAGCAATGGCAGCCCAACCACCTTCGTAAAGGGAGCGTTGCCAGTCACGTAAAAATTGAGAGTAAAGTTTTGAGTCTTCAGGAAGTTTGCGATTTCCTTTTAGCCAACCTTCGGGAAGGTTTTGTTCAAGCCATCCACGTAGTTCGCTGCGAAACTTTTCTTCTTTTTTCGTAAATGTAAAATCCATGGAGACACATCCTTTCGTTTTGTTTCATCGTTAGAAGTAAGGCTAATTTACGTTTCACTCTTTTGCGGATACCCATTGCGGTAACGCACGATCTTCGGTAATATCTACCCACGTCATTTTGAGTGGCATGCCGATTTTCACAGTTTTCGCGTCGCAATTAATAATATTCGCCATCAATTTTACTTCGGGAGCAGCATCGAGTGACGCTACTGTAATAATTGTTGGCAAGTCGTGCTGGAATCCGGGTAAGAAGGGACGATATGACACAACGTATGAATAAACAGTTGCCGAAATATCCGACCCGAGCAATTCCCATTCCGTTTCAGGGTTCCCGCAAGTAGGACACGCAGGCCCGGGTGGGTGGATAAATGAACGACATGCTGCACATTTTTGTAATTTCAATTCGTGTTGATCTGCAGCATCCCAATACGGTTGGTTGTCTCCGTTTTTTAATGGAATTGGTTTTTCATACTCAGTTTTTGTACTCATCAAGATGCCTCCTTTAGTTTCGTAAAATCATCGCACCGGCCATATCAGGACCAGCCCATCCCGTTGCTATCCCTAGCTCACAATTTTTCACTTGGCGATTGGTTTCTTTATAATCATGTCGCAATTGACGAACCAATTCTAATACATTATTCATGCCGTGGGTGTAGCCTTCAGATAACATGCCGCCCGCTGTATTCGAAGGAAGTAGACCGCCCATTTTCAAGTTGCCGGCAGCGACGAAATCACCGACTTCACCTCGTTTGGCGAATCCGTATGCTTCTAATTGGCGAAGAACAACCCAACTAAAACAGTCGTAAATCGCTGCGACTTGAATGTCTTCTGGTTTGACGCCTGCGGAACGATACAACTCTGCGGCTGCGTAGTCGGATGCAACTTCATCTACTTGAGTCCAGTAATGAACGTTGGAATGAGTCGTACGAGGAGCCATGCCGGCAATAAACACGGGCTTCGACTTACAGTTTTTTGCATTCGCTGCAGAAGTTACGATAATCGCATTTGCTTCATCTAATTCGACACAGCAATCATGAATATTAAATGGTGAACTGATGTCAGGAGTCGCTAAATACGTTTCCATATCGAGTGGTTTTCCGTGTAAGAATGCATCCGGATTTCGTTGTGCGTGTTCATAAAAACTAATACATACGTGACCGAGATGTTCTTTCGTGATGCCTGTTTGCTGCATATGACGCGTCGCGAACATACCAAACCATTGTGTAGGACTCGCCGTCCCGTAAGGCATCAGGAAACTACCACCTGGAAGCATTTCTTGTAGCATGTTTGGATCATATCCACGTCCAACTTGGTGACCCGAACTTCCATTCATTGAACGGTAAATCAAGACAGTATTCAGCATGCCTGCTTCAATTAATGCAACAGCATCAGCAATCAGTAATTCTGTACTGCTACCGCCACCGCTTACGTCTTTAACGTATTTAGGATGACAACCAAGAAACGTTGCTAGTTCATGGGAAGGACACGAGTCACCACCAGTAGAGTAATTCATAATGCCATCAAGATCGTTTGCTTCAAGGCCAGCATCTGCTAACGCATTACGTGCTGCAGTGAGTGCCATATGAAGTGGAGTTGCACCTGATTTACGTGAGCGCTTATTTTCGCCGACTCCGACGATTGCGCATTGATTTGAATAAGTTGCCATGTATGGACCTCCTTCATTAATTGCATGGATTTGTATATAAAAGAACAGCAGATCCTGTGCCAACACGCTCTCCGGGTGCTTTTTCTGCAAATAACTCGAGTTCCGCTGCCGGTTGTCCATTGATTTCAGTCAATTGCTTTACAACGCCACCACATGTAATGGCATCGCCAGGTTTTGTCATGGCGCCGAAGCGCATATTGAACTGGTGAACAAGAGACTCAGTTCCAGCAATTTCTTGGACGTATTGTCCAAGAAAGCCCATGATGAGCATGCCGTGTGCAATAACGCCATCCATTCCGATGCTTTTGGCAAAGTCATCATCTGTGTGCAGTGGGTTTAAGTCGCCAGAAGCTTGTGCGTACTGAACGAGTTGCATTTTTGTCACTGCAGGTTTTGTAAATGAAGGAAGAGCGACATTTGGTTGGAGTTCTGAAAAAGAAATGATTGTAATCGCTCTCATTTATTTCGCCTCCTTTTGTGCTTGCCGATAAATGATGGTATTCCGAGAAACGGCTACGAGTGCGCCATCTGCTGTTGTCATATTTGTGTCTAGTACAAGAAATTGCATCGTTCCGCTTTTCCCAACTCGGTCATAGACATCCGTCACGGTCATCGTGCAGTCTAATTTATCGCCGATTCGTACGGGATGGTGGTAGATGAACTCCTGCTCTCCATGCAACATGCGTTTGAAATCGAGTTTAAGGGGAAACTTAGCATTGCTTCCCAGTGCCACTAAAAAAGTAGGAGGGACAGTCGTCCCTTTGTACGCGGTTGTTTTTGCATACGCTTCATTTACATATACCGGGTTGTCATCGCCGATCGCTTGAGCAAATTGCGCTACATGCTCTTGTTCGACTACTGCACTATATGGTTCGCTGGCAATTCCGATCATGCTTTTATCTAAATCCATGAGGCACCTCCTGAATATTTGTTTGAATATTCTATCTAAATTGAATATTATATGAATTAGATTGACAGAACAATGTAGGATTCTCTATATTTACAGTAGATGCAATAGAGGTTTCTCTATTAGAAGGAGTGTAAAGCTATGAGTAATTCTATCGCAACTCTATATCATCGGATGGGGTTCGAATTGCCTTATTCGGTATGGAGAAGAAAAGGAGAGTCCGACCAATTAGAGGAGATGATGAATCCAACCAAAATGGATCCGCTTAATTTGAAGAGTGTTCGAGGAGAAGCCATTCAAACTTTTTTTGAGGATACTGAGCAAAAAGTTCAATTTACATATGCAGATGATTACTGTATCTTTCTCATTTTTACTGAAAAACGTAAAGTTAGCGAAAATGATTTAGCATTGCTTTTTGATTTTTTTTATAAAGGATATGCCGAATTCGTCGATGTTACAGGACGTGTCAAACTGGCGAAAATTGTGGATAGCATTAGTTATACAACTGCATCGCTCAATTTAGAACAAGTTTTCTCCAATATTTTGACTCATACATTAGAGGTCATTACAAATGCAGATTATGGAACGCTTTGGTTATATGATGAAACAAAAAAGAAAATCGTTTGCAAAGCATCAGAAGGCTATCGATACGAAGAAATTCGTCATATGGAGTTTGAAGTCGGAGAAGGTCCTGTTGGTCATGTTTTTGAACAAGGGACCCCAGTGTTAATTAAAGATCCCAGTGATTTGGATTTTGGCGAAGTAAAGCATATTTCGAAAGAAAACAAACAACGGTGGGGAAGGCGAGTGGAAGACATCACGAATATTCGGTCGGTGATTGCTTACCCTATTGTGGTAGAAGAGCGTATTGAATGTGTCATGTATTTAGGACAGATGCATTCGGAATATGTTTTAACCGATCGAGATTTATGGCTGCTACAAATCTTTACCACACAAGTAGGCATCGCCATTCGCAATGCCAAACAGTTTGCAAACATCCGGGAATTGAATGATACCTTAATGCAGCGAGATGCCATCCATGCGACATTGACGGATTTATCGGTTCGCAATATGGGGACTGAAAAAATGGTAGAGGAATTAAGTCGAATGGTAGGACAGCCTTTGGTGTTTGTTGATTTGCTTACAAATGAAATGGTTCCGACTATGTCCATGCTTCCGAAAGGATTATCCTTTAGTAATTTATTGCGCATCATTCAAAAAGAATCTCATGCGAAGAGAATCGAACTCAATACAAAAGAAGCCGATGTCTTATATCCAATTCGTTCAGGTTCTGTTGTGCTTGGCTGTCTCATTGCGAAGTCGCCACAAACTATAAGGCGTCTTGGTGAAGTGGCACTCGAACAAGGAAGTTCAGTACTTGCGTTGGAACGCGTTCAAAAACAAAATGTGCTGGCATTTTATTATAAAAATCAACAAGATTTGTTTGACGAATTACTTCACACTAATGATCCGGAGTTGCTCAATGAAAAAGCAGAGGCTCTCGGGATTCGAGATTCTGGAGGATTTGTCGTGGCAGTGTTACAAGTGACAGGTTGCTCTGATCCTCAAGAACTTGAAGCGCACATTTTTCGAATCATTGCGGAGTTGCGTTCCGCAGCAGGCGCACTTGTACAGACCGTGTTTGGTTGGCAAAATAAAGTCATTTTACTCGCTGGCGTAGCGGGAGCTATAGAACTCAGTTTCTTCGAAAGACAATTGAATGAAATGTTAGTGTATCGAGCAGATGGACGAAATGATTATACGTTGAATGGTGGAATTGGGTCGCTGATTCATTCCTACAGCGAGATTGAGCGATCGTATCGGGAAGCGGAAATTGCGTTAACTAACCCACTTGCAGGCAAGTTTAATCACAAGCTTGTCCGTTACACAGATATCGGAATTAGCCGTTTATTTACCAGTCGAAATACAGAAGAAGTTAGTAAGTTTTTAACAGATATTTTTAATCCATTGAGCGAAATAGATCGTTCAGGCGGCATGTTGGAACAAACACTTCTCGTTTATTTTGAAAAGAATCGTTCGGTGGGAGAAGCGGCAGAAACTTTGCATATTCATATCAACACACTTTATCAACGTCTAAAAAAAATAGAAGAAGTTTTGGGGTTGTCGTTGAAAAATGCAGATGATGCCTTACAACTTCAGTTAGCGTGTTATTTGCATCAACGTGCATAGAAAAAACCGTCCCATCGTAGAAAACCGCCTCCTTGTGTCAAACACAATTCAAGTTATACAATAGAACTGCATAAGAAATTCGCCCTATTCAACTATAGAGCGGATTTCTTTTACATAAAAATCGAAAAAGCTAAGTGAGTACGCGAAGCCGGACTGTTTCGTAATCCAGGAGCTCATCTTCGTCACCTACAATGGCATGCAGCGCTTCGGATAATTCATCAAGATCCAGGTAGTCGCCGGCAAATTGCGGAGTGTACGTGATTTGCAGCATGAAAGTTCTCTTTTGGTATTTTCTTTTACTGTAGCAAAAAACCAACGTTTGCTTAGCAAGTAGAGTAGGAATCGCCAAAAAATACAAATCGACTCAATAAAACCGCCCACACTTCCATAAGACGAAAGTGTGAGCGGTTTGCATAAGAATTATTCATCAGTTTTATCTGTCTCAGGATGTGTAGTAAAAGGTTTTTCTTCATAGTTTGATACATCATACTCTCGGATTGATTGATATTTTTCGGAGTCGAGCCATCAGGAATAGAGGCGTTCATTACGGTGAGCCTTAGAGCATCAGTAGTATTCAGGATCTGAAGCTTCTTCAACTGCAGCCAGGACTAACGCATTTCTTAAATATCCTGCGTTCTGAATTTGAATTCATGCTTACCACCCCTTTACTTAGTGCCTCAATAATATTATAAAGTGTAAGGAATCTAAGGGAATATAGGCTTTCATTAATGACTAATCCCTTTGTTTCACCCCTGCACATCTCCCTCATTATTATATCGATTTAATTCCAAAATTTTACATTAAAAACACGCCCCAGGTAAAGAAGCAATTCTAAACGATTTTGACAATACACTACAATTGCATAGCCAAACTAGCTGCCTCAACATTTCAGGTGTGGTTTTTTCATTTTATTTATTGATATAAATTGTTTGGGGATTGTGTCATTCCATGGGAAGCAGAAGTATGATTTTAATAAGTAGGTAAAAAAAAAAAGCGTCCCTGTGTCAAACACAATTCAAGTTATACACTAAACCTGCATAAGAAATCCGCCTATTCAACGGTAGAGCGGATTTCTTTTACATTAACATTGAAAAAGCTAAGTAGTCATGATTGTTTTGAGCACAGGGAGGAATTGGGGACTGCTGGTAATAATGATATTTGGAAGTTCAGTGCAATTATGGCTTTATTCCTGTGGATGGGTAAGGCAAGGCTGTATTTGGCAGATAAGAAATGTATATAATGGCAATTAAGAATATTCGGTTAGATGTATAAATTCTCTGCCCTATGTCGCTTGACACGGAGCCTCTGCGGGTACGATTTCACGCAAAGGAATGCGCTATGTGACTTTGCATAGCACACGAGCTTATCATACCCGCCACTCCGTATAAAGCGTTGAATATGCGGTAATTCATGCATTCCCTTAATTGCCAAACACTACATTCCTCAAATGCCAGTAACAGCAAGGCTGATCCGTTCGCTGGCACTACAGGAGAAAGAGCTTGATTGGATCAATGCTTCAAGAACCGCGGGGAGTAACCCAATCAAAATCATATTTTCACAGATGATGCCGAACCTAGTGGGTATCACCATCGCAAACGGAACATTATCAGTCGCTGCAAATATTGGCATAGAGTCAGGGCTGTCTTTCCTCGGCTTCGGTTTCCCTGAAGACTACCCGCCTCTTGGAACATTGTTTTCTTATGCGACCCAGACTCAGGCACTGCAACACAGATGGTGGGTATGGCTGCCGGCAGCATTGGAGATCTATATGTACGCAACATCGGCGAAGCATTACTCCATGCAGGGAATACGAGAAAAAGACAGGCTTCATACATCACAAAAGGCGTTGTTGTCTTTTAATAAGACATTATTACAAAAAATTGTTGGATGTCATAAAAAAGTAATATTATTATTTTATTTCAGAAAATTATGATAACCTTATTTTCAAAGGAGCTTCATGTTTTTAGTTAGGATATGAAAGTCTTAACCCATTTTTAATACGGGGTTTCGGGTAAATGAACTTTAATATCTATTCAGTTAAATATCTTAGAAAAGGGAGGAAAAACGATGACGAAAATTTCGTGGTCAAGATTCATGTTACTTGCCATGCTCATTTTTATATTGGCTTTGGCAGCATGTGGCAATAATGAAACTTCAGACCAAGAATCAACGGATGATTCTGATGCTACAACAGATGAGAGTGCTGACGAGAGCCCTGAAACAGCAGAAGGTACTGACGAAGGCACTGAGGAAAGTACAGACGGAGAATCTGCAGAAACTCAACCAAAAGTTACTGAGTTTGAACCGGCATTTCCAGAACAAACAAGAGCACCTGCAGTAGTGACTGAAACAGAGCTTAATGAGGAAGTTATTGCTGAGGGTCTTGGCGTGTCTTGGGGGATGGCAGAGTTTGAACCCAACCGCTTACTTGTTACGCAAAGAGATACAGCAGAACTTCTTATTGTAAACATTAATGAGTTCGCTGTTTCAGAACCAATCGAAGGTACACCAGAAGTAAATAGCGAAGGTCAGGGTGGTTTACTTGATGTAGCCGTTGCACCTGATTTTGACGAATCAAGACTGGTATTTTTAACATTTTCTCAAGATGTCGAAGGTGGTACTGTAACTGCTGTCGGTAAAGGTGTTTTATCAGAAGATGAAGCCTCACTTGAAGGTTTTGAAGTAATCTTCCAGGCGGAACCGGCATATGAGGGTGACTTACACTATGGTGGACGTATTATCTTTGATGAGGATGGCAACCTATTCTTAACAACTGGTGAGCGTTCAGATGATCCAATTCGCGAACGTGCACAAGACTTGGATGCTTACTTAGGTAAAGTCATTCACATTACACAAGATGGAGAAGCAGTAGAGTCGAATCCATTTATCGAAGATGAAGAAGCACTGGATGGTATTTACAGCTACGGTCACCGTAATATTCAAGGTATAGACTACCACCCTGAAACGGGAGACTTATGGATTGTTGAATTCGGTCCACAAGCTGGGGATGAACTGAATATTGTTGAACCAGGCAATAATTATGGATGGCCGATTGTTTCTTATGGTATCGAGTACACTGGTGAATTAATCAATGATGGAATTTCAGAACACGAAGCGCAAGGCTTTATTGAACCAAGATATTATTGGGATCCAACAAGTGCACCAAGTGGTATGGCATTCTATGATAACGACGCAATTCCTGAATGGGAGAACAACTTGTTCATCGGTGGTTTAGTGTCGAGCTATATTGCACGTGTCGTTATTGAAGGTGACACCATCGTTGGAGAAGAACGTCTATTAACTGATGAAGGCGAACGTTTCCGTGATATCCTTGTAACCGAGGATGGCGCGCTTATTGCAATCACTGATGGCGGTGTGATTTATAAGATTACTGCAGCAGATGAATGAAAACGCGCCTCTGTGTCAAAAGGATTCAGTGGATTAACTACAATTGCATTAAGAACAAGCCGTATCTCGTAGCCTTAAAGGTTAACAGATACGGCTTTCTTATTTGAATCCTGCTCCTACTATTTTTCTCGACTATGGAGTAGGCGCATTATGAATGGCTTGCGCTAGGAATGATTTTGACGCTCCTTTATATTTTATTTAAATATTCTAATTTTTTAATGTTTTTACTGGTAATCGAACATAAGTTCTGTTATATTAAATGCATACCACTATGGAATGAGGTGTATTTCGATGGTGCTTGCAATCAAAGAAGTGAACGGATTTGAAAAAGGGAAGAAATATACTAAGGAACTTGAGTTTGTTTCTTGCTTTATAAACGACGAATATCGAGTGATCGCTTTAATAGATAGAGATGGCAATATTGTTTATTGGACAACTACAGAAGATTCGCTTGAATATCGAAACTTCCGCAAAAAAGCTACTTACACATTTAAAGTCAGCTATATTTCTACCATAATCGGTCCTTCCAGACCAAAGGTTATTATTGCAGAATTGAATGATGTAACAGCTGAAAACGGCATGTATGGTGAAGCAGCGCAATATAAATTAAATGCTTAATATATATTTTAAAGAACCTTGACACTTTCAAGGTTCTTTTTTCTGTAGTGTCGAGTCCTATGCACATAGGATTTTCGAAAAATCCGATGAAGCTGACCGGTCAAAATTTATAAGTATGGCCTTTATTATTTCTGCCTCACTCAGCTCCAAAAGGCACAATCCCATAAGTCTCCAAATACAGTTTCAACACACGCAGCCACTGCTTTTCAGTCGCAAGCCCGACATGCCCATCCGGTCGAATCAGGTACAGCGCATCTTGCTTGAATCCTGCGTCTTTCATCTTCGCTTCCCATGCAAACTCATGGAGCTGGAGCGACTGCGAACGGGCAAAGTCGATGAGCTCAGGCTGCGCTTTGCCGTATATGTGAATTTGCCAATCGACTGAGCGCAGCGGCATGAAATTATCGCCTATGTCAGTTTCGATCCACGGCAAACGCATGCCGCCGTAGATTTTGCCGGCTTTGCCTTTGCTCAAGAGGCTGTTGCGGTAATTGATGTGGATTTGAGACAAGATCTTAAACGCATTTTTTGAAGGGAAGGAAAATTTGAATACGGACGGCAAGACGTAAGGTACGGCATACTCCCGCAGCAACGTGCCGGGCAGTTTTTGATTGACGATCGTTTGGAACGCTTTGTCGGTCGTCGCGATCAACCGGCGTGCAAAGGCGATGCGCTCTTGTTCGTAAGTGCTCAATATGCCAGGAGCAGCTTTGCCTTGAACCACCGCTGCGAGTTTCCAACCCAAATTGATGGCGTCCCCAATGCCGGTGTTCATGCCTTGTCCGCCGGTCGGGCTGTGCAGGTGGCCGGCGTCGCCCAGGATAAAGACGCGCCCTTTGGCAAATCGCTCGCTGACTCGGTTATGGACGCGGTAGGTCGAAAACCAATTGACCTTGGCCGCGCTCACACGGATTTTGTTTTCGATGTAATTGGTGATTTCACTGTATTGGACATCGGTGCGCTCATTGAATTCCTCGGGCACAATGCCAAGGATTCGTTTGGTGTTGGCGTTGCGGACGTTCATATACAGCATAAAGCCGTCATTGTCCATGTACATGTCCATCTTTTCCATATCGTCTACCGGCTGCTCAGTTTCGATATCCGCGACAAAGAATAAATGCTTGTACGTGCCGCCGGGAAAGTCGAGTCCCAGTCCTTTCCGGACCATGCTGCCGGCTCCGTCGCATCCGCATAAATAGGCGAACTCCGCTCTTTCTTCTGGCTGTCCTTGCTGCTGCATCACGGCGTTCACGCCAACTCCTGTGTCTTCAAACGAAAGCAAGGAGGTGTTCCATTCGACTTCGACGCCGATTTTATTTAATTCGTCCACGAGAATTTCTTCGTGTTCGTCTTGCGGCAAGCTCAAGATAAACGGAAACGGGCTCAGCCCTTTGCCCAACTTATGGAATTTTACCGTGGCTCTCACTCGTTTACCATCACTGACATCCAGCGACAAAATCGGATGCCCCCGCTTGATGTTGCGTTCGGCCAGACCCAGTTGGTCGTACTGCTCCAATATGCGCGCATGCACGGCGAGTGCACGTGACGCTGTGCCGGTTCCTGCGTTTTTATCGATGATCCGAAACGGCACGCCTTGGCGCGCCAGGCTATAGGCAAGAGCCAGGCCAGTGGGGCCAGCTCCGACGATTAAGATTTGTGGGTTCATCCTAGAGACCTCCTAATGAGTATCACGCCTGCTGATCGATTTAGTTTCAAGTGCCGTGTGAAGCAATAAAATCGAGTATAGGAAAAGTTCTTATAAAAAAAACAGGTGATACCGAACGGAAAAGAGCTTGTACAGCTACTATATCCTTAATCGGCGCATTTCAAGCAAAAAAGTGTCCCCGTGCAAGAAACAATTTTAAGCGATTTTGACAGTACGCTACAATTTAAACACGGAGCAATCAGCGGGACGTGATAGAATAACAGGTAGTGGAACAGAAAAATAAACGGTATGCCTTGTCTAGCAGAAAATGCAGCATTCATGGTTGATAGATGAGTTGAAAGGAATGGGATAGCAAAATGAACAAGATGGTCGAACAAAAAATGAACGAGATGACAGAAGTATTTAACAGTTTGCCGAATTGCCGGATTGAAACCGATGAGGCCGGCCGGATATTGATCTTGAGCGATAATCCGGTTCCTTGGAGTAGCGCACTTGAGAAGAAGGACGCGCACTCGGCGTATAAAATTGGGTCCATTACGCCTCATAAAGCGGCGCTTGGCCTTTATATTGATTTCCCGCATAATCATATAGAGATTGATCGGGTAGACGACATCATCGATCCCGAATTCACATTGACTTATTATGAGCCAGGCACCAAGACATCAACAGTGAAAAGCTGGTGGAGGTTCCGATCGGACGAGAAATTCGACAGCATCCACCTGGTTCTGAGAAAAACAGAACTGGAATTGTATGATTTTAAGAGAGACGACTGGGTTGGATTGATGGGAGAGATTACGGCTGTTCATAAATGATGGATAGCTTAGCTGAATGGCGGAACTCCAATAGCGCTATTATGCCGAACAAATTTCAGGTTACTAACTATATTTACACACTTGCTGAATCAACCTGGCAGGTGTGTTTTTTTATTGTCCCGCACTCAGTAAATGGCCTGAAGGAGTGAGGAAAGTAGATTGTATCCTTTATATCTAATTGCTTAGTTAACTATACAGTACAAAGAAATGATGTATAAGGAAAGGAGTATATTTGCACCTCATTGCTTCAAAATTTTTGACATTAATTGGCATCTTTCGTTTTATTAAAAAGAATGAAGAAGCGTCTGCGTATATAGTAGCAACACCTGTGGTATAGAATAGGAAGAAACTAATACACTGAAGGCATCGGGGGATGAAAAATGAATGAGTTTATTGAGTTCAGAAATCGTGTTTATGACAATGAAAGTAATGATAGTTATCCTCTCCAATTTTTAAATGAGTACATAAATAACAGTAAGGCGATAAACTCCGATGAAGCAAGAGTGGTCGAGCAAATTCGAACGATAAAGCAACTGGAGCTGAACAAGCAACTAGGTGAAAAAGAAATAGATGAATTGATCTCGTTTTTGGGAGAGCATTCCTCTACAGACCGATTTACAGTAGATGCGGTTTTAAACTTGTTCAATGATGAGATCAAGCAAATAGTAGAGAAGAAAATAAAAGACGTACTATTGAACCAACAGTACGATGGTCAAAAGCTCTATCACGTTTTGGATATTTGTATTGAATGTGGTATCGACATTTTAGGTGATAACGATCTCTTATTTATGCTTCAGCAATACGAACTGGATTTAGAGATCACTTCTATCTTACTGGACTATATGGATCGTTTTAAAAGACCGGGATTTAAAGATGCTATATACAAATTATTGACCCTGGATTACCCTGATGGGATAAAGATCCAAGGAATCAATTTATTGATGAATTTGTATCCAATGGAGACTGTTGATCAATCCTTTGTGGAGAAGCATATAAGAAATGAGAAAAACAAAGTGTTTTTTGATAGTTATATGGACTTTCTCAAGACAGATTTTGCCTTTGAAAAGCAAGGCACTTCAATTTTGCAGGCCATGTTCTATGGGGATTTTGAAGATAGCGGGAAAGGGAATAGTGGAGGGTTAGCCGTATTATTAAAAGGTTTGGGTGAAGAGATCTCGAAAGACAGCCGCATCTCCCATGTATTTACGATTACGATCACTCAAGAATTAAACAAGCCCTTTATAAGCTTTCATGGAGATAAACACGTATTTATCAGATTGCCAATCTATTTAGATCAGTCTGTAAGGGACAAGTTCATCAAAAGAGAGTTATTTATAAAAAGACAGATAGCCAATTATTTAAATCGGTCAGAAATAAAGCCCGATGTCTTTCATATCAGATTTTTAGATAACGCGTCTAAAGCTGTGGCTCATCTAAGCAAGGATTTAAATAGTAAACTTGTCTTTACACTAACGCCAGACCCGCACCGAAACATGTTTGATGGATTGGGGCAATTAAAAGAACTTGGTTTCAACGAGCTTATTGAAAAACTGAACAAGATAAAAATAGGCGACGAATTAATCCGCACAAGCGATGGAATCGTTGGCATAGGGAATGGAGATGTGAAAACAGAACTTGCGGTCTATTTCCCTCAATTTAAAGATGACATTGTAAATGGAAAAATTGAAATGATCGGTGAAGGCATACAAACAGGCCAATCAATTGATGGAGAGGCCATCGCTGCCTATTCAAATCGCCTTATCGAATGGAATGAAACAAATAAAGGCTTTTTTGAAAAACCTGTCATCTTAAACGTCGGGAGATTAGCTGTTTTAAAAGGGCAGATGGAACTTTTAAAAGCCTGGTCAAACTCCAAGCTTTCGGAAACCCATAATCTTCTCATAATTGGTGGAGACTTGGAGAGACCGAGTAAAGAAGAAGAAATGGTGATGGAATTTTTCAAGAATTTCTTACAAAAGCATCCTCAATTCAAAGACAGGTTCATACATAAAGGTGCCATGTCGAACTTGGATATAAGACTGCTTGAAAGGGAGATTATTGAGAGAGACTTTGACTATCCTCACATCTATCTGTGCTCCAGTGTAAAAGAAGAGTTTGGCATCGCTATTTTGGAAGCGATGTCGATAGGGTTCCTAACCCTGGGCCCGATAAAAGGTGGAGTTAAAAGTTATATGGAAAATGGGGAAAATGGATTTTTGATCGACACAAGCAATGGGGAAACGATTGCCGAAGAAACGGAAAAACATCTGTATGATTCTAAAATCGACAAAGACGCAGTGAAAAAAATTCAAGCTGCAGGACAAAAAACAGTGGATGAAAACTTTTCTATTCAAAAGATCTCACATGAGTTTGTGTCATTTTATTTGTCTTTAGAAGGAGAAAAAGAAAATGAAATATAAGAAAATCTTTGTTATCAGTCCGCCTTTTTATTCGCATTTTAACCCCTTGCTCGTATTAGCCAAAAGTTTTCAAGAACAGGGTGCAGAAGTGACGTTTGGCTGCAGTATCGAATTTAAGGAAAAAATCTTAAAAGAGAATTTGGCTTTTTATGAAATCGATATAAATTCAAATAAAAATATCGGGAAAGGTGAACACGCAATACAACCGGATACCGAGAGAATCAGATTGGAAGAATTTTTTGAGTCGACAAAAAAAGGTGCAGTAGAAACACTGATTACCCAATCCCGCCACCGAAAGGCTGATATGCTTTATAATCCGCAACAGCTTATCGATAAGATAAAGTTCATAGATGAGGCCATGGATGTTGATCTGTATGTGGTCGATATATTGTCATACTCGGTTACGCTTAGCTTGTATTTTCTAGGGCTGCCTTTTGTGACATTTTGTCCGCCTCATCCCAATACCATTCCAAAAGAAGGAAGGTATTTTAATGTACCCAAAAGCTGGCCTGAGGCGATAACGGTCGAGGAAGAAGATTTGAAGATGTTAAAGCAGGTTTCCACCCAAACACAAAGGGAATTTACTGAAGTTTTCAATAGTATTATCGTTGAAAATAAGTCGATTAAAAAAATTAGCAATGCGTTCAGTTTAGTCTCTGAAATAGCGGTGATCTACAACTATTTTGATTTCAACGACATTGAAAAAAATGAAGAAAATCCGAAGGAACTATTTATCGGGAATTCATTTGAAGCGGTTTCGTTAGATGAAGAATGGATGGAAAAAATAGATACGAAAGAACAGAAAATCATGATCAGTTTAGGGACTTTTTTATCGAACAGAAAAGACGTACTTGAAAAACTCATCCTGTCGGCCAGAGAAAGTAATCCTGATGCGCTATTGATCGTTTCTGCAGGCAGCAATGCGGATGAACTTAAGAAATACAGCTCGCCCAATACAATAATCGAAGGTTTTATCCCTCAAATAGCTCTTATGCAGTATGTAGACACAGTTGTCTTTCATGGTGGATGCAACACCTTAACAGAGGCTATGTACCATGGGAAAAAGATGGTCATCTTACCATTTTCCAGCGATCAATTTAATATTGCATATGATGTTGAGAAGAATAATTTAGGGAGAGTACTGGATCCGAATAATTTCAGCACAGAAGAATTAGCAAAGGCATTTAATGATCTAGAAGAGGCTTCTAAGGACAATTTACTGCATTGGAGAAACATCTCAAGAGAAAGAGGCGCGGATTATGCAGTGAAAAAAATATTGGAGATCGAGGCTGACGACAACGTCTAATATAAAGTTCAGTTGTCTACTACTTGCATCGAATAATATCTAAATAAAAGTGAAAAGTGGTGTTTTATGAAAGAAATAGTTGGAGCAGACACGAAGAGTAAGAATACAAATAAATACGATGTGGATGGTGTACCTCCACTAACAGAAGCCATACCTTTAGGGTTGCAGCATATTTTTGCAATGTTTTTAGGGAATGTCGCTGTCCCTATCATCATCGCAGGTGTGGTTGGCATAACAGGAACTGATTTAACGATACTGGTTCAAAGTGCAATGATCATGGCAGGAGTTGCAACGATTATCCAATGTTACCCAATATGGATGATCGGAGCACGACTCCCAGTAGTTATGGGCACTAGTTTTGGGTTTCTGTCTACAAATATCGTAATCGCAAGCTCCTATGGCATATCAGGATTATTGGGTGCAAGTCTTATAGGGGGGTTATTTGGCGGCACTTTAGGATTTTTCATAAAGAAACTAAGAAGATTCTTTCCAAAGATTGTAACAGGTACAGTAGTGCTTACGATTGGTTTGTCGCTTTTGCCTACAGGTATTGTATCGATGGCAGGAGGAAGTGGATCTGAAAATTTTGGATCAGCTAAAAACTGGATGGTGGCTTTACTGGTATTGGCCATTGTGCTCATTCTAAATAGATATGCAAAGGGAATGGCGAAAACATCCTCCATTTTAATAGGAATTTTCATTGGCTATATGGTGGCTTTGCCGCTGGGGATGGTGGAATTTTCAGCAATAAGAGAAGCTACCTGGTTTTCAGTTCCACAACCCTTTTATTTTCCCATGGAATTTTACTGGGGAGCTATACTCCCTATGTTAATTATGTTTATCGTGACATCTGTTGAGACAGTTGGAGATGTTACAGCGATGACTACTGGGGGAGCAGGCAGAGAACCCACGGAAAATGAGCTTTCCGGCTCAGTCATAGCAAATGGTTTTACCTCTTCCCTGGGAGCGATTTTTAATTCTTTGCCAAATACATCTTTTAGCCAAAATGTAGGAATGATCGCATTTACAAAAGTAATGAGCAGATATGTCGTAGCTGTTGGCGCTGCATTTTTAATATTGGCTGGTCTTATTCCTAAGATTGGAGCGCTTGTATCTACCATGCCACCAGCAGTTATTGGCGGTGCCACAGTCATTATCTTTTCTCAGATTACGTTAACAGGAATAGACATATTGACGTCAGAGCCTTTAAATGAAAGAGCAAAGATCATCATTGGATTATCTTTAGTATTTGGACTCGGATTAAGTCAAGTACCCGATGCGATGAACGCGTTCCCAGAAGTTATCAAGTTGTTGTTTGGCGGATCTGGAATAACAATCGCCTGTTTTGTTGCTATTGTATTGAACCTAGTCATTCCAGAGGATTCAATGAAGGAAGCCGCATAGACGAAATCAGGTCCCTGTGTGTTAAACCCAATTCAGTTTATTGGTAACAATAACATGGAGAAAAAGCCATATCCAGTGAGTTTAAAAATAGTAGAAAAAATGAACTTCCTATCTATATAGATGTGTATATTATGTACGTAACGTACGTTATGTGCTAATATATAAGAAAAGGAGGAATGGTGATGTTATCGACTCTTAATGCTACCGATGTCCGCAAGAATTGGGGGCAATTCAATGATGATGTCATTCGAGTAGGTCCCCGTTTTGTAAAGCGCAGCCGCGACGAATGGGCAGCTCTGAGTTCCGAACAACTTAAAGCAGCTTTTGACTCTTTTCGATTTAAAGCAGAATTTACCAGAGAAGAAGACAATAGTACAACTATGACATTAGAAGGATTTGATTTGGTTGAGAACGCGGAAACCAAAGATGAGGTAATTGATCTAATGGCTGATTCATTGGCGGATTATGCAGAAGATTATATGGCTCAATTTACATTGTATAGCAATTCTCCCAATCGTAAGAAACACTTCCCTTACTTGATGAATGTGATGGCTCAGTCTGATACTGAGGCAGTAAAGGCTTTGATAGATGCCTAGTTTCAGAGATATTGAACGTTTTTGTTGCCGAGATGGATGGGAAGAATACAAGAAAAAAGGTCATCACATCTATTTTATGAAGGTAATGGAAGACGGCACTATTAAAAGAACCAAGGTATCAAGAGGTACTGGTGAAGTTAAAGGGCATCTATGGAAAGAAATTTTGAAGAAACAACTTCAGGTTACAGAAGAAGAATTCAATAACATTAAATAAACCACTAAAAAGCAAATTATATTCGATAAATTTCCACACCCGCTGCGTCAGCATTTCGGGTGTGGATTTTTCATTTTATTCATCCTTACCCGAAAAAAATGTCCTATTCAACCTCGAACCCCTACAGGTTATAATCGATTCAGGGGGAATTCTCATGAACTTAAAAAATTTGAAACCCTACGTGCCGGCAAAGCTCTATAAGCGCGGCCTTGATTATTTTGAGCAGAACTTTGTGGAGCAGTTGACAGAAGATGCGCCCAATCGCTGGCATGCGCGGGTAGCGGGAACCCGGGATTACGAAGTGTCGATCAATTTGACGAAAGATGGCACGATTGTGGGTTCTTACTGTACCTGTCCGTTCGAATCCGATTCGCTGTGCAAACATGAAGTGGCGGTGTGTCTGGCGATCCGAGAACATAAAAAAGAAAACGGTTCGTCTGCAGTGGATGTGCTGACGCAATTAAAGGCGCTGAAAAAAGCGGAGCTGTTGGAAATCCTCGAGGAGCTGGTGGAGAAACAGCCATCCGTCCACCTCTATTTGACAGAGAAACTCTCCGATTCGAGTGATATGAATGAGGAAAAGGCGCGTCGGATCATCCGGAAGTCGGTGAACCGAGCCAGCCGCAGCGGGTTTATCGAGTGGGGACGGACGGATCAGGCACTTGAAGGGGTGTGGGAAGTCCTCGAATATATAGATGGATTGAATTTGCAGCACGATGCCGAAAGGATTATCCGCCTCAGTTTGATTGTCATTGAGGAGTGTACGGGTATCCTGCAAATGGCGGACGATTCATCCGGGGACATCAGTTCAGCGATTTACGAAAGCTTGGAGAAAGTTGACGAAACGCTGGCGGAGTGGCCGGAAGAATTGGACGAAGCGACTGTCGACCGTATACTCATCTTGCTCTATCCGCATATCCTCTTCGCACTGGAACAGGACATTACAGATGCAGCGAGTTATCTGGTGGAAGCAGTCCTGCAATGGAATGAAAGAGGCGATTTCACCGAAAAGCTATATAATTTTATTGCTGATTTGATTGCCAGTGACGAGATGCAAAACAAGACGTACGCTTATACAGAAGAGCAGTTCCACCTTTACCATCTGGCGATGTTGCAGCAGCAAGGCAAGCAGGAATTGGTCGAAGCATTTTACGTGAAGTTCCACCGCTATCCGGCAATCCGCAAATCACAGATCCTGCAGGCGCTGGTTGCGAGTGAATTTGAAAAAGTGATCCGGTTGTGTGAAGAGTCGGAAGGGCTGGATGCGAACCTACCGGGGCTTCTACACGACTGGAAAAAGCTGCGTTTTGCAGCTTACGAAGGATTGGGCAGCACTGCAGAAATGATCGACCTCGGCTTTGAGTTTGCGCTGCAAGGCGAGGAAGAGTATTACGTTAAGCTGAAGGGTTTGGTGAGTGCAGAACAATGGCCGGAGAAGCGGGATGCGCTCCTTGCCGAAATGAAAAATAGTCCACGGAGCCTGCCTTTGTATCTTAGAATTCTTATTGATGAAAAGAGGTTGGAAGAGCTGCTAGATCATTGCCGGAACGATGTCTCTGCAATCGAGCACTTGTATCCGCACCTGCTAGCTGATTATCCGCACGAAGTGAATGGAATCTATACGGCTTATATCTACCGCCTGATCGAACGGGCTTCCAACCGCAAGGCATACTGGAGCGCTTGTCAAAAAATCAAAGATTTCCAACAGGCACTGGGGTCTGGAGCTGCAGCGGGGCTGATTGAAGAGTTGAAGTTTATGTATCCAAAACGGAAGGCGCTGCTTGATGAGTTGGGCAAGATTGATTCGAAATGATTGTGCCGCTCCCTGGAAAGCGAAATTGAATTCACTATAAGTAACAGAATCTAAAACCTAATATGCTATAATTTAGACATAAAAAAGACCGAGTGCGTTAACACTCGGCTGATGCAGCGCATGCCGTATAAGAGCGGCTGGCCAAATTGAAGATGTTTTTAAGCAAAAGAGTAACCACCTACAATCCTGGCAGGGAGAAGGCGGTTACTTTTTTGTTGATGGCAATTGCGAATATCGCCATCTTTCAACAAATATCGAAAACGATAATATTACGACTTAATGATTTCATTATGCGATTTCGTTATTATCTAAGAACCGTTGGATATAAGGTAATTATTATATTCTATGGGAAGCGAATTCTAATCTTATATAAGTTGAACTAAAGAAATAGCATTTTATATACCACTTCGACTCTGAGAAAAAACGCTAAAGATATGGAGTAAAACAGCGAAGACTCCTGCGGCTTAGCGAGACGACCGATACACCGCAGGGAGCGCAGCGGACGAGGAGGATTGGGCGCGAGCCCGCTGGAAAGCGTAGCTGTTTTACGGAATCTCGGCTCCTACAAATCATTAGTTCAACTTATATAGATATTAGAAAATTCTGTATTTACTTATATTGGAACTCACGTATAATGAAAATAAGGAAGTAAAAAGATAGCTCCTGCGCGAAACAGTTTCCTGCTTCCGACCAAAAAAAATCCTGAGAAAAGGCGGTATGTGCAATGATTGAAAATCAATTTTATTCACAAGAAAACCAAGGGCCTTACGAGATTTATGACTTAGGAGATTTTGAATTGGAAGAAGGGGGACGGATACCGGATTGCAAACTGGCTTATGCGACGCATGGAGAATTGAATGAACAGAAGAACAATGTCATTTTGATCCCCACCTGGTTTTCCGGTACCAGCAAAGACTACGAAGCTTACATAGGTGAAGGAAGGGCACTGGATCCAACTAAATACTTCATCATCGTCATCAACCAGATTGGAAACGGGCTCTCAAGTTCGCCGCATAATAGCCCTGACCCTATCAGCATGAGCGATTTTCCGAAGGTCCGCATCGGGGATGATGTCATAGCGCAGCACCGGTTTATTACAGAAAAGTTCGGGATTGAAGAGCTGGCACTGGTGGTGGGCGGTTCGATGGGTGCCCAGCAAACGTATGAGTGGGCGGTCAGATTTCCGGATATGGTGAAACGGGCGGCGCCGATTGCCGGAACGGCGAAAAACACGATCCATGATTTCCTGTTTACACAGACATTGATGGATGCCATCACGTCCGATCCGGGATGGAAGGGCGGAAAATACGCCTCCCATACAGAAGTGGCAGAAGGGTTGAAGCGCCATGCCGATATATGGGCCGTGATGGGCTTTACTCCGGAATTTTTCAAACAGGAAAAATGGGTCTTGTTCGGTGTGGAGACTGCGGAAGAACTGGTGCAAGGTTTCCTTGAACCGTTTTTCCAGATGATGGACCCCAATGCCTTATTGACGATGGCTTGGAAATGGCAGCGGGGTGACGTCAGCCGTTTGACTGATGGGGACTTGGAAAAAGCACTAGGCCGCATTAAAGCCAAGGTATATGTCATGCCGATTGATACCGATATGTTTTTCCCGCCGAGTGATTGTGAACCCGAACAACAGCTGATTCCGAACAGTGAGCTGAGAGTGATCAACAGCATCGCCGGCCATTTTGGTTTGTTCGGCGGCGAAGGGGAAGGGTATCACGGCCAGATTGATGGACATTTGAAAGAATTGCTGGAGGTTTCTGTAGAAGAAGGCGTACTTGAGTAAGCTTCTTAGAGAGAATTCAAGCGCTGGAAGATGAAAGTGAGACAAAGAAAGCAGTACGCGGCCGCGTACTGCTTTTTTCATTTGAGTCACGTTTAAAATAACTCCCGCGCCAACAACCGATAAACATCCAACCGTTTTTCCTGGGAGTGCGGAATGCTGCAGATCATGGCTTCTTCAAAACCGTATTCAAGCTGCTCCCGCTGCAATTGATCGGCTACGTCTTTGGCGGAACCGACTAAATGGAGTTTGCGGCTTGCCTGGATCTGCATGCGGTCCATTTCCGAGAGCGCAGAGTTTTGTGCTTCTTCAGGTGTCATGAGGGGCATGATGCGGCCTTTCATCAACATGAGGCGCGCAATGTCCTGCGGCAATGCTTCGTATTCTGCTTCTTCGGCTGTTTCAGCTGTTGTCACCAAATACGATACCGAGATTTCGGGTTTTTCCATGAAAGCGGAAGCCGTGAAATTTGCCCGGTAGGAATCTAAAATGTCTTTCGTCATGCCGCCGTTGAAGAATTGGGGAAACGAATAGCCGACACCCATTCGGCCAGCTTCCAGTGCACTGTTGCCGCTTGAACCGAGCAGCCAGGCTTCAGGTAATTGGATATGGGTTGGGGAAGCGATGGTTTTATTGTACATATTGTCTTCCGGCGTTTCGTCGTTGATCAGTTTCAGGGCCGTGTCGAATTTTCCGTACATATCGTCCGTCATGGTTCGGCGTCCTTGGGACAAGGCGTAGATGGAACTGTGGTCGCCGCCCGGAGCACGTCCCACGCCGAAATCGATGCGGCCTGGCGCCAGTGCACTCAATGTTTTAAAGACCTCCGCAAGTTTCAAAGGCGAATAATGCATCATCATCACGCCGCCGGTGCCGATTCGGATCTTTTCCGTTTTGGCGCTTAGGTAAGCGGCAGTGACTTCGGGAGCGGAGCTGGAAAATGCGCCGGAGCCGTGATGCTCCGCCATCCACATCCGGCTGTAGCCTAATTTGTCGGCGAGAACCGCGAGTTCCACTGCTTTTTGCATAGCCGCTTCAGCCGTGTTTCCTGTCGTGACAGGCGCTTGGTCCAATACACTTAGTTTCATCTATCTAACTTCCTTTCGTTAACTGCAGGTTTGCATATAGAGGAGTATAGCAGTCCGGCATCTTGAAATCATGCGATCTGCCTTCCCGCTTTTTAGGCCGGAAATAAATAGAAAAACAGCTGTGCCGGAAACATTTCTGTTTCAAGCACAGCTGTTCTTAAGAATTCTGCAGCTCTATTACTTCTCCGCTTCCCGAGCGGCCTTCACACTATTCGGATCAAAGAAATTATCGACTAAATCATAAATGGTGATGAGTTCGTAAAGAATTTTGAATTCGGGCGGGAACAGGATGGGGTGCATGGCATCGCTTGTTGAGACGCCTTTGCTGTCTTCCCAAAAGAAGTCAGTGATGATTTTTAATTGCTGCTGATGCGTTTCTTGGTCGTATTCATTGGCATTCTGCAAGTCTTCCGCCAGCTCCGCAACGGCACGCATAATGATATTTCGCTCGGCTGGTGACCACTTGATGCTGTACAGCGGGATGCGAAGCAAAGCGTTCAAATGGAATTCCAGGTTGTGCAAAAACAGCAATTGCCTTTCTGCCATCTGGAGTTCTGTTTCCCGATTGCGTACCCATGGATAGATGCTGAAATCATCCCGGTGGTACTGAATCAATGTCTCGGTCTTTCTGATTTCCGTCGTCAGCCGTTTTACCAGCTCCTGATCTTTTTGGAGGTTCGCATCACCTTCAAAGAGGACTGTATGAAATGTGTGTTCCAAGAGTCTTCCTGCACGCCGGCTGATGCTCTCGATGTTTTTCAGAATGTCTGTCCGGTAGTTGGGCGGAAAAATGAGCATGTTTACCGCAGTGGATACAAGCAACCCGACAGTCGTTGTCCCCAAGCGAATGAAGAACGAGATCAGGACATGATCGTGAATGACTTCGACCATCGCGACCGCTGTTAATGTGGCAACCAGTAAGCCGGCATGCAGCTTCAGTTTGTAGCAAACTAATATGGTGAAAACAGCAGCAAGTGTATAGGTAATCGGGGAATTCCCGAAGAGTGTAATGAAAAGAACGGCGAATGCGGAACCAATTGCAGAAGCCGGGAACCGTACGAGCCCCTTTTTGATCGAATCGCTGACGGTCGGCTCAATCGTCACAATGGCCGTGATGACCGCAAAGACAGGCGGCCAGCCGAACCATAGACAAATAGTAGCCGTTAAAAATATGGCTATACCTGTTTTCAGAATTCGGCTGCCCTGGAAGGATCGTGCCATATATTTACCATCATCCTTTTTATGTAATTTTTTTAGCTGTAGTTTAGTATATCATCTACTTTTAAATAGACGCTACGACAATTTAAATTCAATGCGAAGACACATCCGCTGCAAGACGATTGCGGATGTGTCTTTTTAGTTAGGTGATTAACATATACTCAACCAATAAAATCGTGGAAATCCGGTGCCTGCCGTTTTCGAGTGGCTTGTTCATAAGCGTAGGCCAGTTCGATTAGACGCGGTTCGCTGAAAGCTTGTGCGCTGAACGTGACGCCGACCGGATGCCCGCTGCTGGTGTAGCCGACAGGAACGGTGATGGACGGATAGCCCGCTCTTGCCGGTTTGGCGGCGCCGCGGTTGTTTTGGAATAGCAGTGCATCCAGCTGGTGTTCTTTCATGACGAGGTCCAGTCCTTCGGTCGTGGAAGAACGCAAATCGATTTCTCGGTGTTCCATATACGTCGGATCAGTTGGATCGTCGCTTAAAGACTGCGCTTTTTCCAGTTCCGCCTGGCCGAATTTCATGCGGCGTTCGGGATCTTGTTTGTTGAAGGCGATAACATCTGCCAGTGACTTGACCGGCACTTCGTCCGGCACGGTGCGCAAATAATCGTTGACGCCTCGCTTGAATTCATACCACAACACGTCGGATTCGAATGTTTGCTGGGGAATTGTCACTTCTTCGACGATAGCACCGAGCACCTTCATTTGTTCGATGGCTTCATCCATAATAGCGATTTCTTCCGGTTCTTCATTGTTCATATAGGTACGGTCAACGCCGATGCGGGCGCCTTTCAAGCCGTCCATTTTCAAATGCAGCGTGTAATCGGTCAATGCCTGTCCAGCACTTCCAAGTGTTGCCGGATCCTGTTCGTCGACACCGGTCATGGCGCCTAACAGAATCGCAGCATCGGCCACGGTACGCGCCATCGGTCCTGCTGTATCCTGGCTTTCAGCAATCGGGATAATGCGCGAGCGGCTGATGAGCCCGACCGTCGGTTTGATGCCGACGATGGAATTGGCGCTCGCCGGACTCAAAATCGATCCGGAAGTTTCAGTGCCAACACCGACAACCGCAAAATTAGAGGCGATGGCAGCACCGGTTCCTGAACTCGATCCACCGACGTCTTCGGCTTTAAAAGTACCGATTCCATAAGGGTTCAGCACCTGGCCGCCAAGTGAACTGTAGCCGCTCACGCCGTCTTTCGACATGAAATAAGCCCATTCGCTCATGTTTACTTTGCCGAGACTAATAGCGCCGGCATTGCGCAATTGTGCGGCAACAAAGGAATCCTCTTTGGCGAAGTTGTGCTCAAGTGCAATGGCGCCGGCCGTAGTTGGCATCCGGTCCGCCGTTTCGATATTGTCTTTCAGCAACACGGGAATGCCGTATAGCGGCCCTTGTCCACCCTGGCCGCGCAATTCATCCAGCTCCGCAGCGATTTTCAAGACATCTGGATTAATAGTTAAGACGGAGTTGATTTTGGGGCCGTTCCGGTCGAATGTTTCGATGCGGTCAAGGTAGGCCTGCACCAATTCGACTGAAGTCAGCTTGTTTTCCTGGAAAGCCTGTTGAATTTCTTCTATTGTTGCTTCGATTAGTTTAAAAGAGGTTGTCTTCATCTCAGGGCTCCTAACTGGTTATGGGAATAGAGTTAAGTGTACACCAATTCTTAATTTTAAATAAAGTTCTGGCTTATCCGGAATTCTATTCAGAGCCATTTCTTTTTTCTTAGAGATTTCAGCATGGCCAACAAGGGGCGAATCGTTTGAGTTTGCGATGGGGGAAGAGTAATCTGAAAATAGAAACGAAAGGAGTGAAGGTGAATGAATAAAGCGATACCAGAAGTGACGCTGAACGATGGAACAACCTTGCCGGTTACGGGACTCGGTACATACGGACTGTGGGGCAATGCGGGGGCGAACGCAGTCAGCAGCGGCATCAATGCGGGTTACCGGTTGATTGACACCGCCTATAATTACGAGAACGAAGGAGCGGTCGGGGAAGGCATCAAACGAAGCGGCATTTCCCGTGAGGAACTTTGGGTGACTTCCAAACTGCCGGGCCGTTACCATACTTACGACAAAGCGATGGTGGCGATTCAGGAATCGCTGTACCGCTCCAATCTGGATTATTTCGATCTCTACGTAATCCACTGGCCGCTTCCGAATCAAGATCTCTATGTGGAAGCGTGGCAAGCCTTGATTGATGCGCAAAAATGGGGCCTTGTCCGGTCGATCGGCGTCAGCAACTTCCTGCCGGAACACCTGGAACGCATTATTCAAGAGACCGGAGTGACGCCGAGTTTGAACCAGATTGAATTGCATCCGTTCTTTAATCAGGAAGAACAGCGGCGCGTGCACGCAGAACACGGGATTCAAACGCAATCGTGGAGCCCAATTGCCAGAGCAGCAGATATTTTGGCGAATGAAACGGTGCGCAAGATTGCCGAAACCCACAATAAAACAGTTCCGCAGGTTGTGCTGCGCTGGCAATACCAAATCGGTTCTGTTTCAATTCCGCGCTCCACTTCTCCTCAGCGGCAGCGGGAAAATCTAGCCATTTTTGATTTTGCATTAAGCGAAGCCGAAATGGCTGACATTGCCAAATTGACCCGTCCGGATGGCCGGCTGTTTGGTATGGACCCGGCTACGCATGAAGAATTTTAAAATCGGTATTAGCTCTAGGTAAATAATGGCACACCTGCAGCAGCACGTTGCAGGTGTGTTTTGAATCGAAAAGGAATGATTGGAGCAGCTAACATCTTCAGAAGTAGAGAACTCCCGCTAAAAAATGGACTCGTGCTCGAAAAGATTTATTAATCGTTTTTTTTACTGAAAATTCTAAATATGGTATTGACAGCGCTTTCTTTTACGTATAACTTATAGGTAACAAGTTAAAGATTGTGTTGGAGACCGAGAGATTCGCACATCAATGAGAACTTCTGACAAGGAGAGCTTTCATTGAGTGCGAATTTTTTTATGGCCTTTCAAACGGTTTTTGCTTTAAAACAGAAAAAAGGAGTGATAATTGATGTCGGAGTTTTTAGCAGAAGTGATCGGTACCATGATCCTGATTATTTTTGGTGCGGGTGTAGTCGCTGGGGTGGTATTGAAAGATTCAAAAGCTGAGAATAGTGGCTGGATCGTCATTACGATTGCTTGGGGTTTGGCCGTAACGATGGGTGTTTATGCAGTCGGCGGTATTTCGGGAGCCCATTTAAATCCGGCGGTGACGCTTGGGTTTGCAGCAGTAGGGGATTTCCCATGGGCGAAAGTGCCGGTTTACATAGCAGCACAGGTTTTGGGGGCGATCATCGGGGCAACAATCGTCTTTTTGAATTACTTGCCGCATTGGAAACGGACAGAAGACCAAGGAGCAAAATTGGGCGTGTTCGCCACGAGTCCTGCTGTACGCAGTCCGTTCTCGAATTTGGTCAGTGAAATCATCGGGACTGCTGTTCTCGTGATGGGCTTGTTGTTCATCGGTGCCAATGAATTCACAGAAGGCTTGAATCCGCTGATTGTCGGCGCCTTGATCATTGCCATCGGGATGTCGCTCGGCGGCACGACGGGTTATGCCATCAACCCGGCACGTGACCTCGGACCGCGTATTGCGCATGCATTGCTGCCGATTCCAAATAAGGGCAGTTCAGACTGGAGCTATGCCTGGGTACCTGTAGTCGGGCCGATTTTCGGCGGTATATATGGAGCCGTTTTCTACAAAGCCATGTTTACAGGAGACTTTAACCTGCTTTTCTGGGGACTCAGTGCAATTATGGCCTTGATATTAGTCGGAGCGGCCAACGCAGAACTGAAGAAAGGCCATACAGTGGCCAATGAAATTGAAGACACTTTAGTGGAAGATACCGAAGTGACGAAAGTCCGTTCATAAAAACATCTGAGGAGGAATAGAGAATGAGCAAAGATTACATTCTGTCGATTGACCAAGGAACAACGAGTTCACGTGCGGTATTGTTTAACCATAAAGGGGAAATTGTTGAAACAGCGCAGCAGGAATTTGAACAGTTCTTCCCGAAACCAGGCTGGGTAGAGCATGATGCCAACGAAATCTGGACGTCTGTTTTAGCTTGTATGGCGGGTGTCTTGCGGAAAGCGGATGTGGATCCGGACCAGATTGCAGGAATCGGGATTACGAACCAGCGCGAGACGGCTGTCGTTTGGGACCGCAATACAGGAAAGCCAGTCTATAAAGCGATTGTCTGGCAATCGCGCCAGACAGGTGACATCTGTAAAGAGCTGAAAGAACAGGGACATGAACAACTGTTCCGCAAGAAAACCGGTCTTTTGATTGATGCCTATTTCTCCGGGACGAAAGTCAAATGGATTTTGGACAATGTGGAAGGGGCACGGGAAAAAGCGGACAACGGCGATTTGATGTTCGGGACCGTCGATTCCTGGCTTGTCTACAAGTTATCAGGCGGAAAAACCCATGTGACGGATTACAGCAACGCTTCGCGTACCTTGATGTACAATATCTACGATTTGGAATGGGATCAGGAACTTCTGGACATCCTGACCGTGCCGAAGAGTATGCTGCCGGAAGTCCGCCAGTCTTCAGAAGTTTACGCGCATACCATTGACTACCATTTCTTCGGACAGGAAGTGCCGATTGCCGGGATTGCCGGTGACCAGCAAGCTGCTTTGTTCGGACAAGCTTGCTTCGAAAAAGGCATGGCGAAAAACACATACGGCACAGGATGCTTTATGCTGATGAACACGGGTGAAGAAGGCGTGGTTTCGGAGCACGGCCTATTGACTACTTTGGCTTGGGGTGTTGACGGCAAAGTGGAATATGCGTTGGAAGGCAGTATCTTCGTTGCCGGTTCCGCCATTCAATGGCTGCGTGACGGTTTGAAGATTCTGGACACTGCACCGGAAAGTGAAGCGTATGCCACTTCAGTCGAATCGACGGATGGCGTCTACATGGTGCCGGCCTTTGTCGGCCTCGGAACTCCTTACTGGGATACAGATGCCCGCGGCGCCATTTTCGGCTTGACGCGCGGTACGACAAAAGCGCATTTCATCCGTGCGACACTTGAATCACTGGCTTACCAGACAAAAGATGTTGTGGATGTCATGATCAAAGATGCCGGCATTGAACTGAAAACCTTGCGTGTAGACGGCGGGGCGGTATCGAATGATTTCCTGATGCAGTTCCAAAGCGACATTCTGGATGTGCCGGTTGAGCGTCCGGTCATTCAGGAAACGACAGCACTGGGGGCAGCTTACCTGGCCGGACTCGCAGTCGGTTTCTGGAAAGACAAAGAAGAGATCGCCAAGCAATGGCAAATCGACAAGACCTTTACACGCGATATGCCAACTGAACAAAGCGAGCATCTGTACGATGGCTGGACACAAGCAGTAGCGGCGACAAGAACATTTAAACAAGAAGCGAAAAAAGCGCCGATTGTCCTGTAACGGCTAGAGTATTCACGTCGTTTTGCGTTACCTATAAAGTGCTATGTTAAATGAAAAATGCCCATCCGATTTTCCGGATGGGCATTTCTTGTTGGAGCACACAGTGCCTAAGTTTTAAACGTATTTCTTATATAAGCGATGCTACGAAAATAAGGTTTTCTAATATTCCCCGTATAACGCCGTCCACGTATTCGTGCCGACAATGCCATCGACTTTCAAGCCTTTATCTGCCTGATATTGGCGGACGTTTTTTTCTGTTTGAGGCCCAAAGATGCCATCAACCGCGGTTTCGAGTCCGTAATGATCCAATGTCCACTGGAGAAGTTCCACTTCAATGCGTTCACTTCCGTTGCGCAAAATAAACTGATGTTCCGGGGCGATGTCCATTAAATTCGCAAGGCGGGCTGGCAGCTTATCTTCGGTGACTGCAGCTGCATGGCTTGTAGCTTCCGCCGGTTGGAAAGTGAGGGGAGAGGCAACCAATAACCCAAATGCCAGCAACGTTGGAATCCATTTCTTCTTCACGGCTGATTCCTCCAGAATTTGTATTTGCCTCCTGTGTACCCAGTTTATTTTTAAACAAAACCAGTATTCAGCCCGTTAAGGAAATAAATTTATTGGTGCCCTTTGAAAATTTTCGCTTCGTCATTGTTCTCCTGCAAACTTATTCTCCGACCATTCCATCGTTATCATTGTCCCGCATGTATGGATATAACCAATGATCACTCATAATGGGCATGCTGAAACCGGCTGCTTTTGCTTCTTTGATCGTCACCTGCCCATTGCCATTTGTATCAACGCTGGATACGTCTCCGCCTGTATCTGCAGGGGCTGACTCGGCAGGTTCACTGTTTGTGGCTGTACTGAATGAAGCATCAGGCTCACTGTCTGTTAAACCGAGAGAGGCGTTTATTTCATCCGGGTTCGCGTTGTCAAATGCATCGACGACTTGGTTCCCTTTGATCGTATAGCTATATTGATAGCTTGAAGGGATTTGTGTTTCGGTATCGGGATAGGTGATGATGGCTTCAAAATTCGTTGCTCCGCCTGCGTCACGGATGCTGTCTTCCATATAAGCTTGATCCCCGTGCCGGTTAAGTGTACTTTCTTGCGGGGTAATATTATAGGCATTCGATACTCCTCCAAGAGAATCGGCAATGACATGCCCTTCATCCAAGATGTCGCTTTCGACGCCCGGAACCTTTGCCTCATCCGAATAATATCTGCCGGACGATAAGACAGGTTCGCTGCTGTCATCCTGTACAATGATTTCCGCAGCAACGACACGTTCTAGCTGCCCGTGTTCATTCGTAAAGGCCCAATATTCACGGTCCCCGTATCCAATGTCAACGACGATGTTGGCTTCACGGTATCCAGACACATCGCCGCCATCCACTTCAATCAGTTTATATCCTGCGAACAGTTCCTTTTTTTGCTGGGCTTCTTCTTCAGCTTTTTTCTTTTTCGCTGCCAGTTCCTGTGCTTCTTTCTCTTTCACAAGTTTCTCGGCCGCTGCTTTTTCTTCAGCTTTTTTCTTTTTCGCTGCCAGTTCCTGCGCTTCTTTCTCTTTCGCCAGCTCCTCAGCCGCCGCTTTTTCTTCGGCTTCTTTTTCAGCTGCCAGGCGTGCTTCTTCTTTTTCTTCTGCAGCCTGGATCTCGGCTTCTTCCAGGGCGATGCGTTGTTCTTCAGCTTCTTTTTCTTTCTGCGCTTCCATTTGTTCACTTTCGACGCCAGCCGCAGTATCGACTTCGTCTGCTGTAAAGGCGACTCCAACGCCAGAACCAATTATTACTGCGAATGAAAGAGCAGTCGCAAGACCAGCTTGCTTAACCGTTAGCCCTTTTTTGAACAAAGCACTGACGAGCAGCAAAACAATACTCGCAGCGAAAGCCAATAAGGCAACCAATATCAATAAAACAAATACCACATCCATTTAATATGTCCCCCTGATTTGTCTCTTTCTAGATCTATATTGCTATTTTCCAAAGATGAATATAACACGATGTAGAAGGTAAATACTAGGGTGTGATAATTTTTTGTCTGGAAATATTTAGTTCTATGGATTTACTTATGCATTCGCATTAATAAAATCTGATACTCTGAGCGGGTTTCTGTATTTTTAAATTATGGTGGCAGACAAATTACACTAACGTAACTGAATAGTTTTAGCTTAGGAGAAATAGGTGACGTAGGTTTGTGTGGAGATTTTTGGATTAATGGAGTCTATATATGGAATGAATGAGAGAAGAAGTTATGAATACTGAAACATTCAAACATGCATCCAGTTTAATAAAAAAACTGGGTGCATGTTTTGATTTAAAATGGGCTGTTCTACTCGACCTATTTAGCGATACAATAAATGGTAGAATCTTTATCTTTTTTACATGCGGGAGGCAGCTATGAAAATTCAAGCAGTGGTTGTAAATGGTCAAAAAATAATTCCATCCATAGAAGTCGGGCTTCAGAAACAGAAGGTCTTCGGCATCCAGACGAATGTGCAGCGCAAGAAAATCCTGCTGGCTGAATTGGCCGAGCAGCCGGATACGTACGTATCGCTTGTTGAGCAGGGAGAGTACAAGCGCCTTACGGTGGAAGAGCTGCTGCGGTTTATGAAAAACATCAGTGGACACGACAAACCGGTTGGCACAATGCTCCGCCTGTTTCAGCTAGAGGATCTGAGGAAGATGAAAATCAGCCATTTGCCTTCGTCGAAACAAATCTATTTGTCACTGCTTCGCATTTATTACGCACATCAGCAAACAATTGTATTGGAAGAACCGTATTTCCAGCTGGAAGAACAGGAGAGGCTCGTGTTTGCGCGATTGCTGCAGGAGCTTTCAGCAGAAAAACGAATCATTATCCTTACGTCCAATCTGGAAGATGCGCTCATCAGCTGCGATGAAATTTTCCGCTTGGACAATGCCGGACTGCATCAGCTGGATTTTGCTGATTCAGACAGTGAGCCGCCAGTGCAGGAAGAGATTGAGGAAGCGGAATTCAAAGTTCAAAAGATCCCGACAAAAAAGAACGACAAAGTTATTTTGTTCAATCCTCCGGAAATTGATTACATTGAAAGCATCAACAGTATGGCCGTGGTACATGTCGGAGGCGAAACCTATAGTTGTGCACTGACTTTGGCCGAGTTGGAAGAGCGCCTGCAACATTACGGCTTTTTCCGTTGCCACCGCTCGTATATCGTCAACCTGCAAAAAGTGCGGGAATTGATCACGTGGACAAAAAACAGCTACAGCCTGCGCTTGACGACCGGTCAGGATTCGGTCGTGCCATTGTCACGGACCAAATTAGTGGAATTGAAAAAGCTTCTGAACATTTAAATTTCCCAGGAAATAATTGGTCAAACCGGCGCTTTTGGGGTGCAGTTCGGCCGGAATAGGGTACATTTCAGCCTGATTTGAAGGTGGTCTTCTCTTTTTCTTTATATGCTTATGCTATCAACGAAAGGGAGTGGCACACATGAACACAATTTCCGTCCAAAATATTCAAAAATCATTTGCTGGCAAACCGGCATTAAAAAATGTCTCATTCGATATTCCGAAAGGAGAGATTTTCGGTTTCCTGGGACCGAGTGGTTCCGGCAAAACGACCTTACTGAAAATTTTGACTGCACAACTGGATCCGACAAGCGGGAGTGCAACCGTGCTGGATAAGCCAGCCAAACTGATGCAAAAAACCGATCAAAAAAGACGCTTCGGCATTTTGACCGATAACAGTGGATTATATGAACGGCTAACGATTGAGGAAAACCTGGAACTGTTTCGTGGCTTGTACGACTTGCCGAAATCATCCATTGATAAAGTACTCAATTTCGTCAATTTGACTGCCGACCGCAAGAAGCGGATCAGTGTCCTGTCAAAAGGGATGCGCCAACGCGTCACCTTGGCCTGTGCCATCATCCACGAACCGGAAATGCTGTTTTTGGATGAACCGACGTCTGCGTTGGATCCGGTGAATACGGCACATATCCATAAAGGCTTACGCTATTTGAATGAAAACGGCACAACCATCTTTTTGACGACACATGATATGACCGAAGCGGAAACGCTGTGTGAACGGGTAGCGATTTTGCACAAAGGCGAAATCCGCGCAATCGGTGCGCCCGCTGAACTTAAAAAGACTCATCGCGACGGCACGCTGACAGTGGAATTGACGTCTGGCCAGAGCGAGCGGCTGCCGATGAACGAAAATTCGGCAACCCAAGTTGCCAACTGGATGAGCCAAGGCCAAATTGATCGCATCTACACAAATGAACTGAGTTTAGGCGATATTTTCATTAAACTGACAGGGAGTGAATTGGTATGAACGTGTCATTGAAACGGATCCAAGCCATAATAGTCAAAGATTATAAAGAGTTTTCCAGAAACTATGCAATTTCAGTCATGATCTTATTCCCCTTACTTTTTGCCTTTATGTACCGTTCAGATGGTGCTGAACAAGCCACTATGTATGCGTTTGTCATAAACTTTTCGTTGGCGATGCTCACCAGTTTTGTCCAGGCTTGTTTGATTGCTGAGGAGAAAGAACGCAACACGCTGCGTTCGCTGATGATGACACCGGCTTCTATGCTGGACGTGCTGATTGGGAAAAGCGCACTTGTATTCATCATTTCTGCGGCAGTGCTGGCGCTGTCGACATACATTTTCGGTTACGATACTTCGAATATGATGGTGCTAGTGGCGGCGATCGGCATTTCCATTCTGCTTTATACGGCAGTCGGGACCATTTGTGGTTTGTATTCAAAAACTTTGATTGAAGCGTCCCTTTCGATTTTCCCGGTATTGATCATCTTTACCATGGGGCCATTCGCTTTGGTATTTGAAGAAGATTACCAGTTTGTGAAAGTCCTGCGCTATTTACCGAGCAGCCAATTGAGTGAATTGCTGAATGCTTTGGAAATCGGAGCGACGACCAATGAACTGATCATGAATTTGGTTATTATTTCCATATGGGCGATTGTGTTGACTGTGATTTCGTTTGTCCTGTATAAAAAACGTTTGATGGATCGTTAAAGAAATGAAGAGAGCCACTATCTGAGTTTTTTCTTTTATAGTCTCACACCCGCAACCTTCTTGTTGCGGGTGTGTTTTTTATATTCGCCTTCCTCATAACCAGAGAGACAGTTGTGTGAACCCATCCAAAATAGGGAAAGCTTTCAGTAGTAGGGTAATTCCTGGATTTGATTGAAAAAGGAGAATGTTAGTGTGACAGAAAAAAGAGACGAAATCATTTTAAGAGGGCTACAAGAAAATAACTTAAAAAACATTGATTTAAATATCCCGAAAGAGAAAATCAATGTCTTTACCGGTCTGTCGGGTTCAGGGAAAAGTTCCGTCGTCTTTGATACTTTGGCAACCGAGAGCAGAAGGCAAATGACTTTGAACTACCCGTTGTATGTCAGACACCAGATGCCGAGGTACGAAAGGCCGCATGCCGATTTGATGCAGCATTTGAGCCCGGTCGTTGTCGTGGAACAGAAACCGGTAAGAGGCAATGTGCGTTCAACGGTTGGCACGTACATGGACATTGATCCGTTGATTCGGCTGCTGTTTTCACGGATCGGCAGCCCATCGATTGGTTCAGCAACGGAGTTTTCCAGTGACAGTTCTTTTGGAAAATGTCCGGAATGCAGCGGATACGGAGAAATCGTTGCGCCGGATATCACCAAACTCATCGATCACACGAAGTCACTCAGGGATTCCGCAGTGAGATTCAAGCCGTTGGCGCCGCCCGGCTGGCAAGGCAGATGGATGGTGGACGGCGGATTGTTCGATCCTGATCTCCCCATCAAAGATTTCTCGCAAGAAAAATACAATCTTTTAGTCTATGGACCGCCGGAAGGCGAACGGGCATTCAGCACTTATTATTACAAAGTAGGCAATAGGGACATCGAATGGGACGGCATCCTTCCCCGGTTTGTTCGCCTGTACATTAACCGGGACCTCACGAAATTGAAAATAACGTCTCAGGAAGATGTCTTGGCAATGACCACGCACACAGCGTGTCCAACGTGCGAAGGTTCGGGACTGAATCCAAAAGTGCTGGAATGCAAAATCAACGGGTTGAATATCGCTCATTATGACCATTTGGAACTGACGGATTTGCTGGAGGAACTGGCGGAAATCCAAGATCCCGTCGGAAAATCAATTGCCCAGCAAGTATTGCCTAACGTCAGACAATTGGTGGACTTGGGCTTGGGTTATTTGAGTCTGAAACGAAAAATGGGCACACTTTCCGGTGGAGAGGCACAGCGCGTGAAAATTGCCCGCCATTTAGGAAGCAGTTTAAATAACATCACTTATATTTTCGATGAACCCAGTGCAGGGCTTCATCCGGAAGAAATCGAAATGCTGACGAAGATGCTGAAAAGTTTACGGGACAACTACAATACCGTAGTGGTCATCGAGCACAATTTAGCCGTCATCAAAACTGCAGATGAAATCATCGAAATGGGCGCCGGTGCGGGAGTGAGCGGCGGGGATGTGGTGTACCAAGGCGAACTGGAAGGCTTGAAAAAAGCTTCAGCCATCACGAATTTAGACCATAAATTGACAATCAATCAAAATCCGAGAAGAGCAGAAAATAGCTTTTCGATTGAAAATGCTTCTGCCAACAACTTAAAAGATGTAAGTGTGGAAATACCTGGAAATGTCCTGGTCTCTGTTTGCGGCGTATCAGGTTCGGGCAAGAGTTCGTTGCTGTTTGGCGCGTTTGCAGAGAAGTATCCGGAAACCATCTTGGTGAGCCAAGGCAGCATCGGAACGTCCAGCCGTTCGACACTCGCGACCTACATGGGGATTATGGATGACATTCGATCGATTCTGTCAAAAGAAACAGGACAGCCGGTGGGATTGTTCAGCTTTAATTCAGCGGGTGCTTGCCCTGTCTGTGAAGGCAAAGGCGTCACTACACCGGACGTGGCTTTTGCAGATCCCGTTTCTGTAACATGTGAAGCATGTAAAGGTACGCGGTATTCAGATGAAGCCCTGTCTTATCGATACAACGGAAAAAATATTGTGGAAATTTTGGAACTCACGATCGAGGAAACCAATCAGTATTTAGATATGCCGAAAATCGTCAAGAAAGTAGATACATTAAAAGATGTTGGGCTCGAATACCTGACGTTAGGGCAGACTACAAGTTCGTTGAGCGGCGGAGAAGTTCAACGCCTTAAACTGGCCAGTCACCTTAAAAAAGAGGGACAAATCTATTTGTTGGATGAACCATCCTTAGGCTTGCACACCAAAGATAATGAAAAACTATTGGACGTTTTCCAAAGGCTAGTCAATAAAGGGAATTCCGTCATCATCATTGAACACAATTTAAACTTAATCGCTGCGAGCGACTGGGTCATCGAAATGGGGCCGGGCGGAGGAAAAAATGGCGGTGAAGTCCTGTTTGAAGGAACACCGGCAGATATGCTCCAGGCGGAAACAGTGACGGCGAAATGGCTGAGAGAAGGTATGGGAGAGTAGTTTTTTCACTAGCTGAGAAAAATGCAGGAATTGTCAGTTTGTTTGAAGCGAAAAACATTCGGGAAAGCCTAGTATTAGGATGATTTATAAACTTGAGGAGGAAATTAAAAATGGCTAAAGTGTTAGCAGTTCTATCAAGTGGACATACGGATACAGAAAATAATTACGAAACCGGCTGGTGGGCCGAAGAATTATTTGCGCCGATGGAAGTATTTCAGAACGCAGGACATCAAGTCGACCTGGCTTCACCAAAAGGTGGGAAACCGACACTTGACCAAGCGAGCATCAGTGAAGATTATGATCCAGACGGCAAATACAAAAAAATGTATGAATCGGGATTAGCAGATGACACAAAAAAACTTTCGGAAATCAATCCGGAAGAATACGACGCAATATTTATCGTCGGAGGCCATGGAGCGATGTATGACCTGGCTAAAGATGAAACCTTGCATAAAATCATCAATGCCGTTTACGACAACGGAAACATTGTTTCAGCGGTTTGCCACGGACCCGCTCCATTGCTTTGGACAACACGTCCCGATGGCAAGAGCATCATTTCCGGCTTGGACGTAACCGGGTATCCGGAAGCGGTTGAACCGGAAGGCCTTCCGGCAATCCTGCCATTCAGCTTGGAAGGTGAAATGAGCAAAGTGGCTAACTATTCCGCTGAGCAAAAAGTGGTCTGGGGCAATGATCAATTGGTGACCGGCCGTGACCCGTTTTCTTCTGAAGCACTGGCTGAGGAATTGGTGAAAGCTTTCGATAAAAGAACTAAATAGGAAATCTGGGTGATGGAACTTCTCATCAACACCAGAAATGCCGAACTTTGCGCAGAAACAGCGCGAAGTTCGGCATTTTTTTTGAAATAGCATCTGTTATGCAACTTTAAAGCCCTGATTCATACCGGATGTCTTCTTCCGTGATGCTGCCTTGGGGGCCAGACCCTTTTACCGCCTCAAGATTGACTCCCAAATCTTTGGCGAGCCTACGGAGCCTCGGCGAAACGCGGACGAAACTACTGGCTTCCTGTTTCTTAGGCTCTGTCTCTTTGGCCATTACCTGTGCGGGCGTTTCCTCTTGGCCGGCTGATCTTTTGCCGGGAACCCCTTCTGGGTCAATGGTTGCCAGCACATCGCCAACTTTTGCGGAGTCTCCTCGTTTTACCGCGATTTCCTGGATGGTTCCGCTGCTTTCGGCTGTGATTTCGGAAACGGCTTTTTCGGTCTGGATTTCCACCAATGGCTGTCCTTTTTCCACGAAATCGCCAACTGACACAAACCAGAGAACCATCAGGCTTTCATTCACATCCTCCGCCAACTGCGGCAATCGGATTTCAATCATTCCAGCACCTCCAGAGTCACTAGGCTTCAGCCATCATTTTTTTTACTTGCTCATAGATTTTATTCGGTCCCGGAATCACGAAGTCTTCCAGAACGCCGCTATACGGAATCGGTACATCGGGAATGGCCAGCCGGCTGATCGGCGCTTCCATTTCAAAAAATGCTTCTTCAGCTATAATTGCTGAAACTTCTGCGGTCATACCATAGGACAGGTAATCTTCATCGACGATGAGAAGACGATGTGTTTTCTTGACGGACTCAATGATGGTGTCTTTATCAATGGGTGCCAGTGACCTTAAGTCAATGACTTCAGCTTCGATTCCTTCTTGGGCGAGGCGTTCTGCAGCTTCGACTGCGTAATGGGTCATCATTTGAATGCCGACAATCGTTACGTCTTTTCCTTCCCGGACGACTTTTGCTTTATTCAACGGAACAGTATAGGAGTCCTCAGGAACATTGTCTACGGCTGCGTCTAACTGCTCCATCCAGCCCAGTCCTTGGAGTGATTTATGGAACATGAAAACAACCGGATTGTCGTCTCGGATCGCTGACACCATCATGCCTTTTAAATCATATGGATTAGACGGTGCGACGACTTTCATCCCTGGCATATGGGCGAATGTTGCATAAAGGGTTTGCGAATGTTGTCCAGCATCCCGGTAGCCTCCGCCGACTGCAGTCATAAGCACCATCGGCAGTTTAACATTGCCGCCCGACATATAAGGGATTTTTGCCATATGGTTATAGATTTGATCCATGCATACGCCAAAAAAATCGACAAACATCAATTCTGCAATCGGCCGCATGCCTTCTGCGGCGGCGCCAATGGCAGCTCCGATAAAGGCGGTTTCGGAAATAGGAGTATCCAGCACCCGCTCAGGTCCAAATTTTTCAATCAACCCTTGTGTCGAACCAAATATACCTCCATACTTTCCGATATCTTCACCTAATACAAAGACATTTGGATCGCGCTCCATTTCCTGCGAAATTGCTTCCGCCATAGCTTTGTTGCCGGTGAGTACTCTTTTTTTTGCTGTTTCCACAATTGATCGGCTCCTTTCCTAGTTTATGAACTGAACACATCTTTCAATGCGGATTCGGGATCAGGGTAGCTGCTGTCTCTTGCAAACTGGTATGCTTCATCGACTTCTTGTTTGGCGCGCTTTTCCATTGTTTCCAGATCGGTTTCATTGATGCTCTCGGATTCAGCCAGCATCTTTTTCAGCTTGAGGAGCGGATCCATTTGGCGAAGCCCCGGCACTTCAGTTTGATCACGGTATAATTCTGGATCTCCCTGGAAGTGGCCGAGGAAACGGTAGGTTTCGATTTCGATGATGGTCGGTCCTTGACCATTGCGTGCTCTTGAGACCGCTTCCTCAGCCACTTTGTACATGGCGATTGGATCATTGTCTTTTACGTAAGCACCTGCAATTCCGTAAGCAGACGCCCGTAAGTCATTTGATTCTACGGATGTAGATGATTTTTTCGGTACTGAAATGCCGTATGAGTTGTCTTCAACTACTACAATAAGCGGTAAATTCCACACGGCTGCCAAGTTCAGTGATTCGTGGAAAGCTCCGGCATTCGCTGCACCTTCACCGATGAAAGCGACAGCTACCCAATCTTTTCCTTTCATTTTGCTGGTCATCGCAGCGCCAACTGCGTGTGGAATACCGGCGCCGACGATTCCGCCGCAAGAAAATTTCACTTCAGGATCAAAAAGATGCATATGTCCGCCTTTCCCTTTGCCCAGACCGGTTTCCTTTCCGAAAATTTCAGCCGTCATTTTCTTTAAATCGACGCCTTTGGCAATGGCGTGATGATGGGGGCGATGGGGAGCCGTCACCGTGTCGTCTTTTGTCAAATGTACACAGATTCCGACTGCGGCCGGTTCTTGTCCAGTGGCCAGATGCATTTCACCTGGTACCGTCCCAGCTCCAATATTGAATACTGGTGTTTTGCCTTCCATATACACTTCTGCCATCTGGTCTTCGTAGTAACGAATTTTCACCATCTGTTCGTACATCCATACCATTTTTTCCATGGATACTGCGGGCTGTTTTTCTTCAAACATAGTCACTCCTTTTCCTCCTTTCGAATGATTAACAAGTTGCATCCAATGGCAGGCGGCAAATTTAAATGTGTCTAAACATCTTCATAGTAACATCTTTTCATTAATTTATGTAAATATTCAGTTTATTTAAATTAGCCATCCTAAATGTGTATCCATTTCATGGAATTTATACTGGATCCTGCGCTCCAGGTGGACGCTTTCCGCGGGATTGCGCCGAAGCTAGCGAAGCGATGCAGGAGCATAACTTTGCCCTTCGCCGCCTTGCGCTCCGGATCCTTGAATGATGTGATTATCGGTCAAGTTATTTTTATATTGTTGCCTAGCTTGTCTTCCCTTTTTTGAAACCAAACGCTTCCAACCGGAATTCATCTGGATTAGACTTTTTCTACAGTCTGATTTAACTAATATTGATACATGCTATTAGAAGCACTATAATAAAACTAAAAAAACAACCAATAGGCACCTATTCAATAAACGAATCCCCAATACATAGTATAAATCGAAAGAAGGGGTTTAACATGTCGTTTCTATTGACTGGTAGAAGGTTGTTAAGTCTATCGACACCGCTGATTGTCACTGTCCTATTCGTCAATGGATGTCAAGATGCCCTCGGAATATCCAATTCAGATCCCATCAGTGAGGAAGGCTCAGGAGAAGAGGTTGATTTGGAACCACAAAGCGACTGGGACCATTACGAAAAACATACCAAACCCGAAATCGAACGTATCCGGGAACAGTTCAATCAAAGTTGGCAAGATCATTTTGAACCGTACGTTTCAGACCTAAGTGCGGATAAAGCAGATGTTTTGATGGAAGAGATGGAGGAATTCGAGGCAGAATACGGAGAGGTTCGCTTGGCCCTCGGTAGCTTAGAGTTTAAAGGAACGATTGAAGAAGTTCAAACGCTAAATGCATATCGCGGCAGTATGTTGGATGCCGTCAACAATCGCTTAAGAGCAGCGGATGAAGTCCAATACGGAGCAGCGCACAAGGTCGAAGATGGTGATATATCTTGGGATTTAGCCCGTGCCGAAGTCGAAGCGTCTCATGCCAGTGTCGTAGAAGCAGATGAGTTTTTATCCATATTCGAATCCGGAGTGTTATTGTTTGAATGATGAATTTGTAAGCTTGCGAAGGAAAGTGAAAAGACGTGGCCAATCTTCAAAAGTATAAAAGAAGACTATTGATTCGGAGCATATTCTGTTTTGAAGCGCTAAACTCAAAATGCCACCTTTAGACGTACTAGAATGAATCATTGTTTATTTTTAAGAAACCTCAATCGGTGAGAAAAAGAAGGATGAGGATTGATATTTTAGTCTCTTTTGTTACGCTAGAGTTCACACGCTTCGGAAGGGAGTCTTCAAATGGAGTCGTTGATGGAAATTATCCTCATAATCTTGCCTATTGTGTTTGTAGGAGCGATTGCTATATTTGTAATCACCCGGCTTAAAATCAAACAAAAGCGGGGCACGCTCGGCAAGAAAGAACCAGCAGAAGCTCAAACGATGTTGGACAGTTTGATTCCCCTCGGTATGATTTTCGGTAGCGCACTCGGTGTAGTTGTTGGTATCATTTTCAGCATTTCGTTGGGCAACGCCATTGTATTAGGGTCAGGAATTGGCATGCTGGTCGGCTATTTTGCATACGAATTTTACAGTAAAGAAGAGAGCCGTTCATGATTGCTGCTTTTGCTATAGCCTCTTTAGCATAGTCCGGGTTGCTGAAACTTTTAGGTCTCACTTGCGTATTAGAATCAACAAGTCTAATGAAACAAGGAGGTAATTTCATGGTTGCAGTCATTCCAGCATTGTTGGTTATCTTTTTAGGCGCTTATGCTGCTTCATCAAAAAAGAACAAACAACTCCATTAAATTATTTTCTTATTTCGATGCTCTTTCTATTTACTCACTAGAATTTCAAGTCAATAAAACCGTATTTCGGAGCCTTAAAGGTTTCGGGATACGGTTTTTTCATTGAGCAAAAATATAGAGAAATTACTTAAAGAAAAAATCTCTCATATAGTCTCCCGTTAAATAGTTGAATCTTTTTCAGCATAGCTTCCGTATAATTAAAGCGATAAGGCAAAAACAAATCTGCGCCTTTAACTGGCTTTACTTGGTTCAATGGCTTTTTAACGTTTCTACTTACTCTTCACGAAAGGCATGATTAAATGGGTACCGTTTCACTTGTTATCTTCCTCTTTATTCTTCCATGCGCATGGTTTTTCTGGACGAGCATGGATTTGAAAAACGGCAAAAAGAATAAAACACATTGGAAAATATCTCTGGCCGCTCTCTTTGCAGTGGTCCTGATCAGCGTCGGTTTAAATTATTATTTCTCCAATGCCTATCAGCTTTCTTTTTTTCAGAATGGATCTGAAAGCATAGTTGCACTCATTCTTTGTGCCGCATTCCTGCTGGTGATTGTCATCGTCAATCTGATCACCAGCCGTCTGTTTAAAGGTGCACCTAAATCAGTCCACAATCCTAAGGCAGTCAGGCGTTTCATGGCAGTATTCTGTGCTGTTATTTTGTTTTTCACCATGTGGGTGTATCCGTTGGCGGAGAAGGCATCGTATATCAACAAAATTGAAAATGCTCTAGCATTGTCCGAACAACAACAAGGCGATGAGGAAATCACAGTGTTGTTTATGAGCTCTGAAAGAAAATGCATGCGGACGAATACATCGAATTGCCATTCCCAATCCTACCAAAACGCATTCTTTCTTAAAAACAACTTAAGTACACAAAAAGAAGTCCAAGTGCGGATTCGAGCACTTGATTCCGAACAAAATGAATTGAAGGTAATCGATTCGGATATCATGACGCTGGAAGCAGGCGAATTAAAGTTGGTCGAAACGGAGGAATCATTTGATGAAGCGAGCATCTGGAGCCGCTCTTCCTTTGAAACGGATCGCCGAGTCCAATCTTATGAATCTCTCTACAGGTACCGTGATCGGGAATAACTCACACTTTCTTAGCTTAATGGAAATGGAGCGGGAGAAAACCAGCTTATGACATACCACCACGTTTCGCTGAAATCTGGTAAACTTAGCGATATTGGTAGGTAAATACTATAGAACACTGCAAAAAGAGCTTTTCAGGAAACTGGAAAGCTCTTTAAAAAACTTGGTGTTTCAATATAGCTGTCTTTAAAAAGCTTAAAAGAAATGAGGGATAAGATATGGAAAACATCTTTCTATTATCAGCTGCCTTAGCCATTTTATTGGTAATGGTTATTGTTATTTATTTCCGCAGAAAAAACAGGATCGTTCCAGAGGGTGACCAAATATCGCCCCAAGAAAGTGGCGCGCCAATCGACAATGACAAACCGGATGTGGAAGAAGATGCAAATGAACCCTTCCTGCCCCAAGTTACAGAAGTTCAAAATGAAGAAAGCGTAAAATCCAAATACAAAAAAATTGAAATTCCATCAGTGTTGAAGATGGATATCCAACAAACCCTTGCTGCTGGATCAATGATCATCGAAGATTATAAAACGTATAAAGTGGAATTCAGCCCTGAAGTTGTAAAAGGCTTGAAAGATAAAAGCATGACGCTGATTGAAAAGGCCAATGGCAAAGGCTATCTTCCAGCAGTAAACAAAGAAGGTGTGAAAGGGATATATAAGCAAGGGGTATTGGTAAGGAAAATCAATCCAGGATTGGTGGCACATGCGAGTTACGGTTTGTTGGCAGCTGTTGTCGGACAACAACAATTGGCGGAGATCCAAAGTTCGCTGAAAAGCATTGAAAGGAAATTAGATGCTCTTGTTCAAAATAGAGATAATGATTTTGCTGGAAAAATCGAATCGAGATTTGGTTATTTTAAAGAAGTCATCGAACGTTTTCGGAGAAACGGGATTACCCTTGGCGGAGTGGAAGACCATAAAATAGAAGGGTTTTACGCAGACACTCTCCAAGATTTGAAAGTTTTAATGAAAGACCTTAAAGCGATTGGCAATCAGATTGAAGGGTTAAAGGAATATGAAAACATTCGCAAATGGGGTGAAGCCCCGGTAAAAAAAGAGTATGAAACCCTCATTGAACAGTTTGAAAAGAAGCAAGAGCTGGTTCGATTAAATATAAAGTTTATCGAAGAATGTTACGAGCCCTATCTCAGCACCATACGGAATTACGGGGAAGTCAATGTGAAATCACAAACCTTGTCTGACTTGATAGTCGAGAACCATTCAATTATCAATAACATTGAAGACAAAGTCAGAAGTATTGAAGAAAATTACAAAGTAAAGATCAACTTAGGCATAAAAGCTTTGAAATACCGGGATTTGGGAAGCTTAAAAGAACTTGTGCCGGCAAGAATCGATCAGCAAAAAGACATGGCTCAAGAAGTCCCTTCAGAAATATTAGTGGAGACGGCCGATGGAGGCAAGGTATATGCGTATATTCCAAAGTGAAAATCGGAAACCCGATCCAGAAAAGATGCAATACTAAGAGAACCCGCAACGTAAAAGCCCCTCTTTTACGTTGCGGGTTTTATTGTTTATCTCAACTTTTGACTCTGTCCAACACCCCGAAATAATTCCCCTTCGTCAGCTGAAAAATTAAAGTTTTTGCCAACATCTTATCTATAAAAATATCATTGAAAAAAGTTTTTTGATATGATGGAAAACTTAGATAATTTATATGCGAATATGGTATTATCAAATTAAAAAATGCAGCACTGTTTTATATTTTGACACGAAGAAAGGGAGGTGGCTTTCAGGAAATATGAATGATTTACTGGTTGAAAACACCCTCATTTATTAGAAGGGCCAAGCCACTGGGGATTGCCCATTTCTTTGATCTCGAGATTTAGTTGTGTTTAAAAAAGGAGGGGAAGATGAAATGACACTTGTGTCGAAGTCGTTAATGCCTGATATCTTTTTCTTGCCGGAATGGGGAAAAATTTATGCGAGACAGGAAAAGGGCGGACATGAGGTTTTTGATTTCGCAACGGATTATGGACAGGTGTCTTATCAATTTGTGGTGCGGCCGATTCCAATTGATGTAGGAGGCGTCAGGTACTACGATACCATCACCCCTTTTGGACCATGTGGGCCGGTGATTATCCGGTGTGCTGATGGCAGAAGAGCTGAACTCGCGGCGTCATTCGATGCAGCATTCCAGGAATACTGCAATGACCACAACATTGTTTCTGAATACGTCCGCTTCAATACATGGGTGAAGAATGCTGAAGACTTCGAGAACATCTACAGCCTCGACAACCGAGGAATATCAACGTATATTGACTTGACTGTGGATGATTATTTTATGGACGAATTCACTTCCAAAACGCGTGGGCAAGTTCGCCGAGCCTTAAAAAACAATGTGGAAATCGAGTATGATTACACGGGTTCCACCGTCGGCGAGTTTCATCGGCTTTATGAAATCATGGCGAAGCGCAACGACATTCCGGATCATTACCGTTTCTCAAAAGAGCTGCTGGCCGAATCGTTCTCTTTGCTGGAAGGAAAACAATTCATCGTCTATACGAAATACAACGGGAATTATATTTCGGGTTCTTTGTATGCGCATCATGGGGATTTACTGCATTACCATCTGACAGCGAATGACCCTGATTTTTTCCATGTCGCGGGCAATAGCCTGGTGCTGAACGAAGGGTGCCGCTGGGGAGTTGAGCATGGCATGAAGCACGTACATCTCGGCGGATCTACCGGAGAAGAACTGTACCGCTTCAAGCGAGGGTTTACGAAAACCGAGCCACTCGACATCCTGACCGGCAAGAAAATCCGCAATGAAACGATCTATAAGCTCCTGTCGGATTATCAATTGAGCAGAGGCGACGTTGAGAATCCCAACTATTTTCCGCTTTACCGAGGATGACGCAAGCTTAAGCGTTTTGATGCCACAGGCTTGTCTGGAATAAATACACTGCCGCACTGAAGGAATCCATTTTCCTCGGTGCGGCATTTTTTATGATGTGCTCGGATTATTTAAAGGATTGGTGCTGAAAAGAGGATGGCACGTTTTACTTCATCGCTATTTTATTTCCATAGAACGATGGTTTCTTTGATCCGGTTTTCCAATCCCCGTGCCAGCCGCGCGATGATTACTAGCAGTACTGCCAAACTCACGATCAACACAACAAGATTCGGTGTGCTCTTCGAATACAAATCATTGATATTCGATACCATGAGCCATTGCGGGAAAAATGGATTCATGAAGCTTTGATAGACGGCGATCAGGTTGTTAGCGATATGGAGCAAAATCGGCACGAGCAGATTGCCGGTCTTTAAGTAGAGGAGCGAAGCGACCACCGCGAATAGGAATGCGCCGAAGAAGTTGACGTGGAAAAGGGCGAAAATCATACTCGACAAACCGAGCCCGCTCCAAAAGCCTAATGCTGCCATCAATCGGCTTAAAATCAGTCCCCGAAATACGAACTCTTCTGCGATCGGTGCGATGATCGACAAGATGAAGCTGGTCGCGATTAAGTACCACAAAGCATCAGGGAACGGCTGCGGCGTCAGCGCGAAATTGACCGTAGCGGGAGCGATGGGCAGGAGTGCTCTTAACTGCAGCCAGTAGACACTCATGGAAAATGCCAATACCAGCGCGGTAAGGCCAAAAATCGGCAATACCCACTGGAGGATGTTGCGGAAGAAAACCAGTTGGCGCAGTTTGACGCCCCGGTTTTTAAAATGATAGCTAAGAAATGACACAGGCAAAACGATATAGAAAATCAATTGAAGTGCGACACTGATAAGGAGCACGTTTTGTGTAGCCTGCAGTATGATGAAAATCGCCACAATGAATGCACCCGCCATCCAGCCGTGTACAAATCGGGATCTTTTTTCCTCGAACATCGTCAACGCCGCCTTTCGTTTCAGGTTGCAATCGATAGATACCATGAAAAATATAAATGATTTCGCAATATGCTTTTGAGAGAAAAATATCATTAAGTCAAATTAATAACTTTAATTTATTTTAATAATAGCATGGCTTTAGACTTTAAAAATATTTATCCGACTCTAAATGGGCGATAAAAAAGTTCTGTAGTAGAAGAACCTTAAATTTGTTTTGCTTGATCTCGTAAGCCCAAACAACAAAAGGATAGATTGGCGGTTTTCGTATCTGGACTGTTGGTTTACAAAATTAGGTTCCATTGGTATATTGAGCGTGAATGCGATAGTCCGCAAATACGAATAAGGAAAAGAGGTTGGAAGAATGGATGTAAAATTCCCTATTGGAAAATTAGAAGTTCCTGAAAACGTGAAAGCTGAGCATATCGAGGAATGGCTCGGGAAAATCGGAAATTATACCGTGCGGTTGCGGGAAGTGGTCGATTCTTTGAGTGAAGAGCAATTGGGCAAAAAGTATCGGGAGGGCAGCTGGACAGTTCGTCAGCTTGTGCATCATATTGCAGATTCCCAACTCAATATGTACCAGCGCCTGAGACTGGCTTTGACGGATGACAATCCAACGGTTCCCGCTTTCAATCAGGAAAAGTGGGCGGAACTTCCGGACAATGAATTGCCGGTGGAAAGCTCGATCCGCATCCTGGAAGGGCTGAACGAACGGATTGTGGCACTTGGGCAGCAACTGGATGAAAAGCAATTGGACCGTGTCTTTACCCACGAAACGAACGGTGAAATCAGTGTCGCTACCAAACTGGCGAAACTCTGCTGGCATGAAGAGCATCATTTTGAGCATATCAAGATCGCTTTGGGAAAATGAGTTCTTCCTTTATTTCAATCGACATTAAGGCTTAACAAGGAATGGGCATTTACGTGATTCCGCACAAGAGCTGAAAGCCGCTAAACAACTCTAATCGAATGCTTACGCAAACGAAAATTCATATTCTTAACTTTCCACACCTGAGGCAGTACACTATCAGGTGTGTTTTTTTATTCATGTGATAACATTCAAGGTTCTGAAAAAGAATGCTCGTACACATTTTCGTTTCTTTTGCAGAGATCAGTTTTACGGATTAACTAATTAGGGAAGAGAGAATGTAGAAGGCTTGTATAAGGAATGTTTCAGATTGACTGGATTCGGCTGTGTATAGCGATCTTCATGGAACAATAGAAAAAACGACTGAAAGGATGCGTTAAGATGAATGAAAGTACGGTGAAAAAAACCACGATCTTCACCATAGTGAATTTGGTTTTATATTTTTTGACGCTTGGCGTTAATTACCTCGGTTCTTCCGGATTTTTCAATGGCCAGAGCCAAGGAGATATCTCCGACCAATACTTGACGCTGATCTCACCAGCGCCTTTTACGTTTTCGATTTGGGGCGTCATCTATAGTCTGGTGCTGATTACGTTGGTCTATATGTTTATTAAACGGAAAGATGCAAAAGTCATCAAGCTGGTCTTGTTGATCACGCCATGGTTTGTCTTGCTTTCGCTGTGCAACATGGGCTGGATCATTGCGTTTTCCTATGAGCGATTGGGCATTTCCACGGTTCTGATCATCGGCATGTTGTTCTCTTTGCTTGTTATCATCGGGAAAATCTATACGCATCGCTTTGAAGTTCCATCGACGCTTGCAGGACTAAGTTTCACGTTCTACTGTGCATGGGTGACCATCGCGACCGTCGTCAATGTCTCGTTGCTTTTGGTTCAGCTGGAATGGAACGGTTTCGGCATTTCTTATTCGGTTTGGACGCTGATCATCTTGGCGGTTGCTGTCGCATTTGTCCTCATTTATTTGACGAAGTATAAAAATGCGGCCTATCCACTGCCTTTAGCATGGGCGTTTTTCGGAATTTATGGTTCGTATGCGAGCGGTCGGGTCAATCCGGAATTAGCGGCGGCCATCCAAGGCTTTTTGATTGCCGGCATCGTGATTTTCCTGATTGCGGCAATCTGGAGATTCATTAAGAACGGAAACTCTCTCTTCTTGAGACATTCGGATCAATAAAGTCTTTAAAGATAAAAGCAGACACAAAAGCTCTTTTCAGGAGTTTTGTGTCTGCTTTTTCTTTCTGCCCCATTAATGAATATCCCGTTTTCTGAAACTTCCGCCTCGAACTTCGGCTACATCGTAAACTGCGACGAATGCGTTCTTGTCAATTTCAAAAATGATTTCTTTCATTTTGCTGTCTTCCAGCCGGTTGATGATGCACGTAACTTCTTTATACTGTTCGTTCGTGTAGGCACCTTTCACGAAACTGTAAGTGGCATTGCGTCCAAGCCGGTCGTAGATGGTCTGGACAAGCAATTCCGGTTCTTGCGAAATGATTTTATACGTCTTGGATCCGCTGAAACCTTCTTCAACCAGATGAATCACTTTAGAAGCAATGAAATAGGCGATTCCTGAAAGGAATGCGCCTTGCAGGCCGAACACAAAGGAGACGACAATAAAGACAAAGATATTCAGGAACAAGATCATGTCACTTGTCCCGAATGGCAATTTGCGTGAAAGCAGCACGGCCAGCATATCGATGCCATCGAGCGCCCCGCCGTTGCGGAGGGCAAGGCCCATGCCGAAACCGATGATGATCCCGCCGATCACCGTAACCAATAAAGTGTCTCCTTCAATGATGGTCGGGATGTGGTGCATAATGGTTGTTGCGTAAGCAAGGGAAGCGATGCCGATGATGGAGTAGATGGCAAAGCTTTTTCCAATCTGCTTATAACCTAAATAGACGAATGGAATGTTCAGTACAGCAATCAGCAAGCCAAGCGGCAAGCCGAATAATTGGGAGCCGACGATACTGAGGCCTGTGATTCCGCCGTCTGAGACATTGTTTGGAATCAAGACAGCTTCAAGGCCGTATGCGGTGATGAACGCACCGATGATGATGGGCAAGGCCCGTAATATCACTTTCGCTTTGTTCGCTTTTCGTTTCGTGTCTGGTGCAGTCATTTTAATCCTCTTTCCTATCGTTTCATGGTGGTAGTTTTTCTCTCTAACTATTAAATATAATCGTTTTATTGCTATTTTAGTAGGATGAATTTGAAAAAACGCAATCTGGTATAGATAAAATCTCGACGAATCTTCGCTCAATAGGGAAGGGGAAATTCTGAACGATGCCGATCAAATATGGTTTTTGCCTTCGTATTTAATTGGTTTGTATTGTGAAGGCGTTAGATTGACAGAGTCTTGGAATTGTACTATTATGACTTTGAATTTTATAAGAGATTACCGGTTTTGTTAGGAATAAATGCACTCTGCCAAAAAACCTTAAAGCCAAATTTTCGAAAGAAACCCAGCCGCCAACCAGCCATGGTTCCTCAATGCTAAATACTTAGGAGGTTCTTCCATGAAACCGTTGATCGTCTATTATTCCCACTCAGGAAATAATGAAAAATTGGCAATCGAACTGCGCGACAGAATCGGCTGTGACATGTATGAAATCAAAGAGAAAAAGAAACGGAAAGATTTGGCCATCCTTATGGATTTCCTGGTGAAGCGCAATTCGCGCTTGGCTCCGTTGGATTTTGATGTCAGCGACTATGGACCGATTATTCTCTTGGCACCTGTGTGGGCAGGAAAAGTTGCCGCACCGATGCGGACATTCATCCAAATGGAAAAAGACAAGTTAACGGATTATTCCTTTATCACCTTATGCAGTGGTGCAGCTGGACAGCGGGAAAAAATAGCAGCCGAACTATCCGCTCTGACGCCGCAAAAACCAATAGCAGCTGCTGAACTGTGGATCAACAACCTGCTTCCGGAAGAGCAGCGTAATAAGATCAAGTACGCCACCAACTTCCGCGTTGAAAAGCAGCATCTGCAGCAACTTAATGAAGAAATTCAATTTTTTATTGAAATGGCCTTGCATACCCAAAAAGAAAAGGTGCTCCTGTAAAGCAACAGACTGTAGACCCGCGTCGTTTAATCGATTGGGTATACAGTCTTTTTTGGCTATAGAGAGAAGCAGATAGATAATGGAGATTGACCGCAAAGTTATAGGTGAAAATGAAAAACTACTTTCTGTGAATGAAGGAATTCGGTTACGGTAAGAATAGAATATAAGAAAAATGCCATCTTTAAATCAATAAAGATGGCATTTCACTGTTTAAGGGTATAGGGAAGTATGCACAGTTTTATGGATCAGCGAGAAGGGTGAGGCAGAAAGTTTTCGCCCATTTACGTAAGGAGGGCCAATCATGGATATTGGAATCATCGGAACCGGCAATATTGCTACGTATTTATTGGAACAAATGAACCATAACGGGCTGGCGAACGGAAGAATAACCGCAGTTTTCGGGCGCAACGAAGAAGCAGGCCATCGGTTGAGTGAACAGTTTCAAGTCGATTTCTATACAGATCTTCAAGCATTCTTGAAATTGCCGCTTGATATCGTAGTGGAAGCAGCTACTGTGGAAGCGGCCAGCCTCTACTTGAAAGACGTGGTGGCTCAAAAGAAAGACCTCGTGGTCAGCAGCATCGGGGTGTTTAAAGAAGCTGCTTTTTTTGAAGAATTGAAAAGTCTGGCGGAGTCTTCGGGTACGTATATCTATCTGCCGTCCGGTGCCATCGGTGGGCTGGACGTCCTGCAATCGGCGAAAGCGGCTGGTGGCTTGGAGCGGGTCCGAATCACAACCAGAAAATCACCAGCCTCGCTTGGCATGGAAGCAGATGTAGAAAAAGTGATATTCGAAGGTTCTGCATACGAAGCCGTCGGGAAATTTCCGAAGAACGTCAATGTGGCACTGGTGCTTGCGATTGCTGGAATTGGTGTCGACAAGACAAAAGTGCGCATCGTCGTCGACCCGTCCATTGAACAAAACACCCACACCATCGAAGCGGAAGGTGAATTCGGGAAGATGCAGCTGCAAGTCGAAAACAATCCGATGCCTAGCAATCCGAAAACGAGTCTTCTCGCGGCATTGAGCATTCTGGCCGTTCTGCAGAATAAAGATTCCGCGTTGAAGATTGGGAACTGAAGATAAGCAGATGGGCAGTGAAGGCAGATTTCCTACGGATCGTCTTACTTTGCCATTCATTGAATTCATAGCAAAAGACGTTTCCAGCATAGCCATAATTGGCTTTGCAGGAAACGTCTTTTGTTATTCCATCATCAAAGAAATGTCTGCAGCCGCTTCTTTCAAACGATGGATATACTCTTCTATTTTGTCTTCGTTTATCCGGAAATCCGGTCCCGCAATAGATAGGCCACCAAGTATATATTTACCTCCCCGAAGAATTGGGGCAGAGATGCCGATGGCGCTCTCGTCGACTTCGGAATTAGTCAGCGAGTATCCATTCTTTCTGATTTCAGCCAATTCCCGCTCCATCGTTTCTTTATCTGATGGGGAAGAGGCGGAGTTGATGAGGAATTGCTGGTGTTCTTCAGCTAAATAGGCCAGCAGGATTTTGGAAGAAGCTCCTCTGAAAATATCGAGAATTTGCCCTTCTTCGTAGGAGTATCTTAGGTTGTGCTTGCTTTCCAAATGTGCCAACACGACTACTTTAGAACCTTTGACTGCGGTCAGGTTGATGGATTCGCCTAAATCGTCACTGAGTTCCTGCATGATCGGCAATGCTGCCTCAATTAGCGAGGAGAAGGAATCTTCTTTTACGCGTGAAATTTCATCGACCAGCCAACCTGGTGCATAAAGGCCCTTTCCTACTGTTTCCAGAAGTCCTGCTTGAAGCAGTCCTTTGATTTGGCGGTATAAGGAACTTCTGGGGATATTCGTTTCAGCCAAAATCTTATCGATATGAAGTGGCGAACTGTTTGTATGGAAAAGCTGCAAAATTTGAAAGCTCATCTACCCACTCCTAACAGTCCCATAATTCGAGACATTTTATTTGTCTTAATATTCTTTATAATATACGATTCCACATAATAAATCAAAGCACAAAGGGGTTAATTTATGAGTACAAATGTAGTTTTGTTTCTGACTATCGGCATTGTGTTGTTTGGGATTGTTCTTTTTTCTTATTTTTTGGGACGAAAAAAACAAGGGATTGAAAATTGGTACGTAGGAGGCCGTTCACTTCCGCTTTATGTTCAAATCGGCACTCAGTTTGCGACGGTCATGGGAGGCGCTGTAATTGTTGGTCTGGTGGGAACGGCCTATTCGAGCGGTTGGTCGACGTTAACGTATGGATTATTGACCATGATTGGTTTTATTCCGTTCCTGTTTATGGCGAAATGGCTTCGAAATAGTGAGTTTGAAACAATGCCGGATATCATCAAAACAATTTATGGAAACCATCCGGTTTTATCTGTCTTGACGATTTTGAGTACCTTGATTGTTCCGTTCGGGTGGATGATTACACAGCTCGTCGGTTTCGGAAAGATCTTCTCGACCATTACTGGGGTGGATGCTTCACTGATGGTAACGATTTTTGCGGTCATCAGTTTGGCATTTGTCTTGCCTGCTGGAATGACTTCAGTGGCTTGGACAGATTTTATCTTCGGTTGTGCGATGGCTGTCGGAGCTATCGTTGCTTTCTTCATGGCGATGGATATGGGCGGTGGGTTCCAAACCATCATGACAAATACACCAAACGAGATTTCGGATTTTCCTAGCGGGCTTGTCGGTGTGGGAATGGGGACAGTGCTGTTTTGGGTATTTGGAGTCATGCCAGGAAATTTGACCAATCAGCAATTATACCAGCGTATATTCTCTGCAGATAACTCAAGAAACGCGACCATTTCCATTGGTGTAACCGCTCTATTGTTTGCGCTTGCAACATTTTGGTCGTCTACAATTGGTTTGACTGTACGTTCTCTTAATCCTTCTTTGGATAACCCTGAAAATGCGACTGGTTGGTTTTTGACACAGACACCAAGTTGGTTTTTGATTATGTTTGCTGTATTCATCGTGGCCACAATCATGTCTACGTTGAGCAGTGCGGTCCAGTCAGTCGTTGTGACTATCACGAAAGACATTTACACAAATTACGTTAATCCAAAAGTGGAAGAAAAGAAACTGGTTTCGGTATCACGAATCGTATCAGTAGTTGTCTTGGCATTGGCTGTTTCGCTGGCAAACTTCTATCCCCAGGCACTCAGTTGGATCGTCGCGTCATTCGCCTATTCGGTATCGGCATTGCTCGTTCCCATTCTGGGAGGGTTTATCCTGAGAGATAAGAACGTCTTGGATCATCGTGCCGGAATCGCCAGTATTGTCATGGGAATAGCAGGTTCTGGAATTGCCCATTTCCTTGGTTCAGACTTGTATGTCCTGTATGGCTTGATTGCATCAATGGTGGGGTTAATCGCATCGTATATCGTTTTATCGGTCGCGAACACATCCACGAAAGTGAAGGAGAATTAAAATGAAATTCGAAAAAGTAATCAAAGGACATATTGTGGCACCTAATGAAGATTTCTTAGGTGAAATTGGAATAAATAGTGGAAAGATAAGCGAAATTTCAAAGACAACAGGTGTGCTTGAAGGGGAAGATGTTCATGATTACGGAGAAAACTTCGTATTCCCTGGATTTATCGATGCCCACGTCCATTGCTACAGCAATCCAAATGAAGGAATCAAACAGGCTTCTTTTGCAGCGGCGAAAGGCGGAATCACAACTTTCCTGGATATGCCGTATGATTTGCCGGTCCCAGTAGCGAATGCCGAAGTGCTGAACAAGAAAATCGCAATCATCAATAAAGAGTCCGTAGTCGATATCGCCTTATGGGGAACAATTCCAAAAGAAAATGGCACAAAAGTAATCGATGAGTTGGCGGATGCCGGAGTGGCAGCCTTTAAGTTATCGACCTTTGAAACCGATCCATATCGTTTTCCGAGAATCGCGGACGCAGATATTTTGGAAGCAATGAAGAAAACGGCGGAGCGAGATTTGGTCATCGCTTTCCATGCAGAAAATGATGAATTGCTGACACGGTATATCGAAGAAGCCCAAACGAACAATCAGTTGAAACCGATTTACCACAATTTGACCCGACCACCAGTGACAGAAACGACTGCGGTCATCAAGTTGCTGGATATGGCTTCCTGGACAAATGCAAAACTGCATATCGTCCACGTCAGCCATGGGAGAAGCTTGGATTACATCAATTGGTTCAAGCAGCAGGGAACCAATGTCACAGCGGAAACTTGCTACAATTACTTATTATTGACTACGGAGGATCTGAAGAAACACGGTCCTAAAGCAAAAATTAATCCACCTCTGCGACAGCCTCAGGAAGTGGCGGAACTTGAAGGCTATTTGCTCGATGACAGCATTGACTTTATTACATCTGACCATGCACCGTGGCAAAAAGCGGATAAGTCAATCGGTGATGACGATATCTTCAAAGCGAAATCAGGAACTCCGGGTCTGGAAATTATGATTCCGTTGCTGTTTGATTATTTAATACGGAGCAAGGAGTTGTCTGTAAGCCACTTTGCTGATTTGCTGGCACTCGCTCCTGCCAAGCGTTTCAATCTACTCCACAAAGGATCAATTGAGTTGGGGAAAGATGCTGATATTACGGTTATTAACAATAATACAGCATGGGAAATAGATGAAAACAACTTTCTCTCCGTATCTGATATTTCGCCTTACCATGGCCATCAAGTAAACAATCAAATTGAAGCGACATTTGTCAGAGGACAAATGGTGTACTCCGCTGAAGTGGGTGTGAATGAGCGTGGAACTGGCCGTTTTGTTAAACCAAACGAATGATTGGAGATGTAGCAGGAAATGAAAGTGAACAATCAACGATTAATGGAACTCTTAGCTGAGGTGAATCAAATCAGCTCAGACGGTGAAGGCATTACTCGTCTGGCTTATACGGAACAAGAACAAACAGCTTTGGACTGGTTCATTGAAAAATGCCGGCAGTATGCTATCCGAACGCATCGCGACGCCATCGGTAATGTATTTGGAACTATAGGGCCGGAAAGTGGGAACGGTATTCTGATCGGTTCGCATTTGGATTCGGTCAGAAATGGAGGCGAATACGATGGGGCATTGGGTGTGGTTGCGGGATTGGAAGTGTTAATCACATTGGCGGAGAGCGGAGAACCATTGGACAGACCTGTAACAGTTGTGGCTTTCCGTGGTGAAGAAGCCAATATTCTGGGCGGCACATTTGGAAGCCGTGCATTTTGTGGACAAATTCAGTTTGACGATGATTTTATCCAAAGGCTGGCCAATACACCATTTACTCTTCAGCAAGTGAAAGAAACAGCAGGTACGGAACATTACAGTAATTATTTAGAGCTTCATATCGAACAGGGTAAAAAATTGGAAGCCAGCAGTACGGATATCGGAATCGTCCACGCGATTGCTGGAATCAAGCGACTTGACGTCACGGTTCATGGAGAAGCTGCGCATTCGGGTACTATGGGGATGAATGAACGGGATGATGCGTTGATCAGCACAGCGAAGATTCTATTGGAGTTTGAACGAATCGTTAAAATATTCGGCGAGCCGAACGTTGGAACAGTGGGAGAATTGGCTGTTCACCCGAATTTAGCCAATGTGGTGCCGGGACAAGTTGATTTCACGCTCGAAATCAGAGGCATAGACATCAAAATGATGCGTGAAATTGCGGACCGGTTTTCAAGTTACGCATCTGTCCATCACAAGGTGACGATCAATCCGAATATCGAAAAAGCCCCTTCTGACCTATCGGAAAAATTAATTGCGACAACCAAACAGGTCTGCAAGGAAACTGGAGTGGATTACCAGGTAATGATGAGCGGAGCCAACCATGATGCCAACTCATTGGCAGCGGTTATGGATTCAGGCCTCATCTTTATTCCTTGCCTTCATGGCATCAGCCACAACCCCAAAGAATATGCAGCTCCCAGTAATATTGAAAAAGGTGCCAATGTACTACTGGGAAGTGTTTTGAAGTTGGCTGCGGAATTAAACTAGTGGATCTCATGTCTCAGCATCCTACCACATTCGAAGCGGACTTCGAATGTGGTTTTTATTTTTCAAACTTTTTAATTTGGAAAATTTGGCTTACTATTTAAGAAATATGAAAGAAATGCAGATTGTTTGAAAGGGGAGAAAACATGAAATTTTCGTGCGCAATGGTCAATAAGCAATTGAGGTTCAAAGGGATGCTGCTGGATAAGTTGGTAACGAAATCGTCGGAAGAGGCGTTTATCCAGTCGATGCACAATTCGAAAAACCAGATGGATAAACGGTTTAAAGGGAGAGACAAGGAAGGCTTGGCGTGCAGCGAAGAGTGGGTGAGCCGCGGAGATGGTTCTTCTATTCGTGTACGAATCTATAAACCGCTCCGTCGGGTGAAGAATATACCCGGAGTCTTATGGATTCACGGCGGCGGTTACGCGCAAGGAGTTCCGGAGATGAGCGACGACTTGTACAAGCGTTTGATCGACACAAGCGATTGTGTCATTGTGGCACCGGATTACCGGCTGTCGATCGACGCGCCTTATCCGGCAGCGCTGGATGATTGTTACAAAGTCCTGTTATGGATGAAAGCCCATGCAAAAGAACTGGGAATTCGCGACGATCAGCTGATGGCGGGAGGCGAAAGTGCGGGTGGTGGATTGACGGTTGCACTGGCATTGCTTGCGCGTGATAGAGGAACTGCAAATCTGGCATTCCAGATGCCTCTTTATCCAATGCTCGATGACCGGATGCTGTCGGAATCTGCACGGGACAACAACGCCTATGTGTGGAATTCAGACACGAACCGGTGGGGCTGGAAATTGTATCTTGGTGAATTGTTCAACAAAGATGTGCCCATCTATGCCGCTCCTGGCCGTGCAGCGGATTACCGTAACTTGCCGCCAGCTGTCACGTTTGTCGGAGACATCGAGCCGTTCCGTGATGAGACGATCCAGTATGTCACTGATTTGAAAGCTGCCGGTGTTCCTGTCGACTTCAGGATGTACAAAGGCGCTTACCATGGCTTTGACATCATCAGTCCAAAAGCAGACATCAGCAAGGCGGCAAGGGACTTTTTGATGGAATCTTTCAAGTATGCGGCTGTACATTACTTTGCGCCTCAACGTTAATCAACTAGGGGAGATTGTGGCTATCTTATAATAAAAATAAACCGCCATTCCTTTTCCGGAATGGCGGTTGTTTCTATTGTCCGTATTGGGTTTTTACCAGCTCCAGCAGATCGGTTTTGCTGAGGTATTTTTCGGGAGCCAGGAAGGTCACGGTGACGACGCCCGGATGGCGGCCGATTTCAATGGCGCCGGTGATGGTCGAACGGTTCATGATTTCTGGAACAGTGACGCCGAAGAAATCCGCGGCACGCTGGAGTCCGTTTTCTGTGGCATCGTTCAAGTTCGGTCCAGATCCGATAAAGGACACCGGATAGGATTCTTCAATTTTAGTGACGTTCCAGGTGTCTGCAATCTGCTGTGCGGAATGTTTTTCCTCTGCGGTGAAAGGTTTCGCCGTGTACGGCAAGTCTTCAACGTTCGGCAGCAAGATCGGTCCTTTTATGTTCAAGCCTTTCAGCACATGAACCTGGAGGTGGGCGATGCCCGAAACGTCTGCAGTGTGGCCAGCGATTTCACCGTCACCTTGCATGGCGTGCATATCGCCGAGGTAAACACCGCCGCCGGGAACTTTCACTGGACAAATCAATACAGCGCCGGCACGCACCCGGTTGACGTCCAGATGGCCATCTGTCCGGTGGGTTTCCAACTCTTCCTGTGTGCTCTTGTAATCATGTGCAGCACCTACCAGAAAAGAACCGAAATCGCCGGCGTTGTGGGAATCGGGGGTCGGGCGTGATGGTGTGGTCCCTAATTGGCCAAGAAATGGCCGCATGCGTGCCATCGTGCCGACTAAGTCGTGCGGTGCGAACGTCACCACTGGGTTCTGGACGGAAGCTTCGGGTGTTTTCATGAACGTCCGTCCAGCTTTCGCAATGGTTTCGGCAGCTTCCTGAGGCAAGGTCAAGCCGACATCGCCTTTTTCACCGAAAAAGATGGTATAGCCATTGGTGAAGACAAAAGGAGTCGCATCCGCTCCGCAGTTAGCACAGCGTATGGCTTCCATGCCGATGCCTTTGATGACTGTTTCGGGATTTTTTGTGCCGCATTCCGGACACTTGGCTGCTACGTAGCCATCGCCGTCTGCACGGTCTTCGATCATTTGGTCGTTGCCGGAAGCCGTGGCTTGTGAAGTTACGGTAATGGATTGAATCCGGATGGCAATGGCATCTCCGGGTTCAGCCCCTTCTACGTAGACGGGCTTGGTCACTTCATGGCCGCCTTTAATGCTTGGCGTAATCATCGGTCCCCAACAGCCCGGCGCCGTATTGGCGATGATCGTTCCGCCGTCTTTTACTGGTCCCAGCATTTCTTTTCCGGGATCCAGAATGCCATCTACAAAATGATTCACGAATAATGTCTCAACCGCTGTTTTATTCACAAAAATCCTCCTCTTTCCTTAAATTGTCTGACTACTTGAATTATAGTATGTGGAAAACATCTTTAATAGTTTTCAGCTTCGGCATGTACCGTTTTCTGAAAAGAGCTATAAAGGAGGTGCTGCCTAATGATGAAAATATTCGTACTGTGTTTAGCTTGTTTCTTTGGAATTTCAGGTCTGTGGTTAGCGTGGATTAATCTACATCTAGTGGGTGGGGGTGAAAGTGAGGCGGAAATCATGTATAATGGTCTGATGGCTCGTTACAAAAACATGGGAAAGATCACGGGAAGAGTGGTTTTGGCTGACAAATGCCGTTCGCTTCCGTGATGAAAAAGCAGGGAGATAGACTGATTTAACAGATGTTAAGAACAACTAGTTAAGTGGAAAACTGTCCGGTCCGTTAGCTGGCCGAAACAGTTTACAAGGGTTAAATACGATTGCTTCTTCAAAAAAAATAAGAATTATATTGGTTTTTGCATGTATACATATGTTGTCCAATGGAAGTAAACCCGCCGCTAATAATTTAAGACGGGAGCTATACACTAAGATGAAAAAAGTTTCAGGAGTATTTTTTAGTTCAGTGGCTATCATGTTGGTGCTTGTTTTGTTCGGTATCACCATGCCGGATACACTGGAAAAAGTAACAGGCAATATGCAGGCGTTTATCACGACGCATTTTGGCTGGTATTATTTATTGGTTGTCACGTTTTTTGTAGCAGTTTGTGCTTATTTCTTATTCAGCCCGGTTGGCCGGATCAGACTTGGAAAACAAGATGAAAAGCCTGAGTTTTCACGCCCAACTTGGGTCGCAATGATTTTTAGCGCCGGTGTCGGCATTGGATTGATTTTTTACGGAACAGCTGAACCACTCAGCCATTTTGCCATCAGTTCACCAACCGGAATCACAGGAACTGAAGAAGCCGCAAAAGACGCCATGCGGTACACGTTTTTCCATTGGGGCATCCACGCGTGGGCGATTTATGGGATTGTCGGACTGACTGTCGCTTACTTTACGTTCAGAAAAGGCGAACTCGGTTTAATCAGCAAGACATTGCGCCCGCTATTAGGCGATCGTGTTGACGGATTCGTCGGAAAAGCGATCGATGTCATCGCTGTGGTGTCAACCGTAATTGGGGTAGCGACTACCCTTGGCTTCGGTACCGCGCAAATCAACGGGGGCTTGACCTACTTGTTTGGCATTCCAGCAAGTTTCTTGATGCAGCTTGTCATCGTACTTGTGCTGACGGTTTTGTTTTTGGTTTCAGCATCAACCGGTCTGAGCAAAGGAATCAAGATTCTAAGCAACGCCAATATGGGATTGACGGCTGTCCTGTTTGTTTTTGTATTGATTTTTGGGCCGACTTTATTAATTATGAATTTATTCACAGACACGCTTGGTGCGTATGTCCAGACATTCGTCAATATGAGTTTCCGCTTGGCTCCGTTCAATGAAGAAGGCCGCGAGTGGATCAATGGCTGGACCATCTTCTATTGGTCTTGGTGGATTGCCTGGTCACCGTTTGTCGGTATTTTCATTGCCCGGGTTTCAAGAGGCAGAACCATCCGGGAATTTGTCGTTTACGTCTTGTTGATTCCTTCGCTTATCGGGTTTATTTGGTTCTCGACATTTGGGACAGCAGCAATTTCAGGAGAAAATACGGGTGCTGTGGCTCTTTCCTCATTACCGACTGAAGCTTCGCTCTTCGGTTTGCTGGAGCAGTATCCATTCAGTTTAGCGTTGTCGATTTTGACCATTCTGATCATCATCACTTTCTTCGTCACATCTGCCGATTCAGGCACTTATGTTCTGGGAATGATGACGTCGAATGGATCACTTTTCCCGAGCGTACGAATCAAATTGATTTGGGGCTTTTTCCTTTCTACTACAGCGCTTGTCCTTCTCTATTCGGGAGGGCTGCAGGCATTGCAGAATACGATGATTATCGTGGCTTTCCCATTCTCCATGGTTATTGTTTTGATGACTTTCAGTCTGATCAAAGCAGTCAACCTGGAAGCGAGAGAAATGGGCATTGGCCAGTTGAAAAAGAAAGAATCCAAAAAAGAAGTAAAAGTTCGATAAGAAAGAAGGAGTTTGCAGTGTACGATTTCCCAAAAGACACGTTGACGAGCTGAACATTTGGTCTGTTGTCTCTCTTCCTGCTTATTACTCTTTCATTGGTGAAAATTGAATCATAAAAAAGGGGATACCAACGACTTAACGAGTTGTGGGTATCGCCTTTTTTGTTGAAACGTATTTGGAAGAGGAGACGAAGTTCATCAACTGGAACTGCATCTCCTTTTCTTTATGATTTGTCCTGATAGATGGCTCTTGTACCTGGAGGCAGAGTCAACAATTCCAGCAATTGATCCACCACTTTTTTTCTTGTCTCAAAGTCGAAAGGCTCGCCGCATGGACGGCCCATTTTAAAGGGAACATGGAGCGTGCGCGGAGCTCCGACTTTGTCCGTGATTTCCGGGAACAAGGTGACCATCGCTGTTGGAATATGTGAAACTTCTAAAGCCCGGGCATACAGCCCAAGCACGTTATGGCAAGATCCTCAGCCAGGCACCAGAAGCGCTGCATCAATGCCTTCGTTATTGAACAGTTCGACCACTTTTGGAATGAAATCTTTTTCGGCTATGGCTGTATCCAGAATGCCGCCGTTCAATCCAATGTTCACATTGGAAGCCACGCCAATCTTTCCATCCGCCGCTGCTTTTTTCAGCTGCTGGAGCGGAAACACGATGGACGGATCGGTTTTGGCGAACTTTGTATCGATATAGATATGCGTCACTGTCAGTTCCTGTTCGGTGACGTCATTGGGGATGAGCCGAAACGAAGGGTCTCCGGCCGGGTTGTCCACGTCAAACGGTTCGTCCGATTTCAAGTGGACGCCAGCAGTCGAAACAAGTGCCACTTTACACTGAGACAACGGCTTTTGCAAAAAGGCTTCGGGCAGACTTTTGTTTTCTTTCATATGGTTCATGGTGAACTTCTGGTAGGCCTTCGTGAAATTACTTGAAAATGTCCGTGACAGCTTCGATTTGACTTGTGTCTTCATTTTCATGATCAGCCATTCCTCCAGTTCCATTCGTTTACTGGATAGTATTCGCTGGCTTCTCGGAAATTCCTTTAAGATTTTTGTGATTTTATTGCGTGGCCATACAGCTGCTGTTTTTCTTCACCGTTTAGATCCATTTTCATGAAATGAGAAGAGTGGAAATAACATAAAAAAGTAACTGGAAATGTGTTAGGAATTATTTCCTGCTATGTTACTATTAGACTGTGTAAACGAGTCAGCTGGTGTTGAGGTGAAGACTTGGAAGCAGATCTTAAAAGTGGAAGGGAGCCGGACAGGTGGAGTTCAACTACAATATATCCGAAGAGGCATATCTGCAATTTAACGACTACTATGCAAAGAATTCAGAGACAGTGAAGAAATCGTTGATGATTCAACGAATAACAGTACCGATCATGTATTTGGTGATGGCCGTTTTTTTGTCTTTTGTATTGGATATGCCGGTTCTCTTTTTAATGATTCCGTTCTTTATTCTTGGGGTTTTATGGGCTGTTTTTTATCCTGCTTATTTCTATCGCCTGATCCGGCGCAATGCCCGGAAGATGGTTCGAGAAGGGAAAGGTGAAGGGATATTGGGAGACCATACAATGATTTTTACCGTAGAGGGCCTTCGGGAAATCAGTTCTACAGGTGAAAAAATGCAGTCTTGGTCAGGAATCGAAAAAATAGGCGAAGACCCATCCAACTTTTATTTATTCAATAGTGGAATGTCTGCTTATATTGTATCTAAAAATAAGATGGATGATGTTGATGGCGTCAGAAGATTATTGCATAGCAAGATTACTAAAAAAGTGTAAGTCCTATACTCATCCACTAAATGTCATGTATCGATACAGTGGCAGCTCCCCCAAAAAAGCAGCCCGGCAGATGATTCCATCCGCCGGGCTGCTTTTGCATTTAAAAGAAATCGATAACCCGCTTTAGCTTCTTAGCGCCAATGCCAAATACATAGCGACCGCGTCTTTGAACTCCGACGGATCCAACCCGGTAATGTCCCGGATCTTTTTCAGGCGATAGCCCAAGGTATGGCGGTGGATTTTTAAGCGGTCAGCGGTTTCACCCTGGCTTTGATTAGCGGCGAAGTAGGTGGTCAGTGTCTGGCATAGGGATTCGTTCAATCCTGCAAGAATTCTGCCGGTGAATTTGGCGACTTCATCTTCGGGATTCCGTTTCAACAGCGCCAACAATTCCACATCTTCGTAATAAATCAATTGCTGGCCGAGGGTTCCGAAATCCAGGGCATTCCGCGCTGCCAGGTAAGAAGTCCGGACATCGAATATGCTGTCGACCATAATGCCGACGCCGATTCTGCCCGGTGCGTTCTTTTGCAGAAAATGAAGCATATTGTATAGTTTGGCTTCCAACTCGGATGGATTGTCATTTGCCACCAACAGGAAAATTTCATTGAGTTGAGAATGGCCAGCGGCAACGGCATGTCCTGAAAATTGTTCTTCCAGCTGTTCGATAATCCGATGGGAAAGGGAAGGCATTTTCTTCAGTTCAATCAGCAATGTGACAAATGAAATCTTGCCTTCCAAGCCCATTTGGAAAATCCGTTCATGCACAGCGGCGGACAAGGGCTTGCCGCTGGTCAGTTCATCGAATATCAACTCGTTGCGTTTTCGGTTCCATTCGACATGGGAAGTGATGAGGGATTGGTGGACCATCATTTCCGTCGTCAATTGGACCAGCGTTGAAATCTCCTGGAGTTCTTCCGGCTTGCCGGTGATGCCGATGACCCCGACTAATTTTCCTTGGAAGTGGATTGGCATATTGATGCCCGGTTTCACGCCGTGCCAATTGTTTAAATCCTCTTCTGCGATGGATAATGTCTCACCGCTTTTGGCTACATGCGCGGCGCCTTCGTGAATCTTTTCGATTCGTTCGGCTTCGCCTGAAGCCAAGATCATGCCATTGGGGTCCATGACGTTCAAATTGCGGTTCAGGCGGATCATGGTTTGTTCGACGATTTCTTCGGCTAACTGTTTTGTGATCATAACTTCTCCTCTATGTATATTTATTCTAACTATTCCGCCAAAAATATATACATCAAGTATAATGTATCTCCCTGACCTTTTCATTATAATTTTATGTAAGCGCTTTAACAGAATGGCAAGGAGGTTTTGCAGTGAAAATCATAGTAGCACCCGATTCATTTAAAGGCAGCTTGTCTGCAACAGGCGCGGCTCAGGCAATGGCGGCAGGAATTCATGAACTGGACAGTGGAGTAGACGTGGTTCTGCTGCCTGCAGCCGATGGCGGTGAAGGGACGATGAACACGATGGTGGAAGCGACTGGCGGAAAATTGGTCGCTAAGCAAGTCGAAGATCCGATTGGAAGAACAATTTCTGCAAGCTACGGAATTTTGGGCGACGGCAAAACCTGTGTGATTGAAATTGCGGAAGCGTCGGGATTGCCCTTGCTTGAAAAGCATGAACGGAATCCGCTCATCGCTTCTTCTTATGGCACGGGCGAATTGATTCGGCACGCATTGGACGCTGGTTTTCGGCGCTTCATCATCGGACTCGGCGGCAGTGCCACAAACGACGGCGGCGCCGGGATGCTCGAGGCACTCGGCATGAAACTGTTGGGCGAGAATGGCAAGGCATTGGCACGCGGCGGAGGGGAACTTGGGCGACTGGCGACACTGGATCGTTCTGGATTTGACTCGCGCATTACGGAAAGCACTTTCCTGATCGCTTCTGATGTGGAAAATCCATTGGTCGGTGAACACGGAGCTTCTGCGGTATTCGGACCGCAAAAAGGAGCAACTTCTGAAAATGTCCGGAGACTCGATGGCAACCTGCGAAATTTTGCAGACATCACCGAAAGGCTCACCGGCGTGAAACTCCATGATAAAAAAGGATCCGGTGCAGCGGGAGGTGCCGGTGGTGCGATGCAGGCGTTTTTCGCAGGGGAGATGAGGCGCGGCGTCGATGTGGTGTTGGAGGCAATTTCATTTCAGCGCTATGTGGAAACGGCCGACTTGATCATCACAGGAGAAGGCAGAACAGACAGCCAGACCTTATCCGGCAAAACACCTTTTGGCATTTCAGAAGCTGCGAAAACAGGGGGCAAGCCCGTAATCTTAATTTCCGGGATGGTCGACCGCCGAAGCCTTGCCCTGCTGAAACCGTATTTTACTGAAATCCACTCGGTGGTGGGCGGTGACATAACGGCGGAACAATCGAAAAAAGATGCTTTCCGCCAGTTGAAACACAAAACGCACAAGGTCGTTGAAACGTACCTGAAAAAATAAAAGGGGTGTTGAGATGTTATTCGTGATTATTGCTATAAGTGTTGTATTGGTTGTGTTGTTGACAGCCGTATTGAAACTTCATCCTTTCCTGTCCTTATTGATCGGAGCATTCTTCATGGGAATCGCCTCCGGCATGCCGCTTGCGGATGTCGTACTCAGCGTCAATGAAGGCTTTGGCGGATTGATGACCAGCATCGGGATCGTTATCGTCGCCGGTACCATCATCGGTGTCATTCTGGAAAAATCCGGTGCTGCTTACCGGATGGCGGAAGTGGTTTTGCGCCTGATCGGAGAAAAGCGGCCGCAGCTGGCTATGTCGATCATCGGCTTTATCGTTTCAATCCCTGTTTTTTGCGATTCTGGATTCATTATTTTATCAAGCTTGAAAAAAGCCCTGGCGAAACGTGCGAAAGTGTCGATTGCTTCCATGTCAGTAGCGCTTGCCACCGGTTTGTATGCGACGCATACATTGGTGCCTCCTACACCTGGGCCGATTGCAGCTGCCGGCAACATCGGTGCTGAAAATTACTTGGGAACAATTATTCTGATCGGTTTGGTTACCGCCATTCCTGCAGCAATTGTCGGTTATTTCTGGGCAGTCAAAGTCGCTTCGAAAATCGAAGTGCCGGAAGACACCGTCAAAAACGGCGATTTAAATTATGAAGAAGTCATCAAATCCTTTGGGGAAATGCCTTCTACATTTAAAGCCTTCCTGCCGATTGTGCTTCCTGTCGTATTGATTGGAGCAGGTTCGATTGCCAGTGTCCTTGGCGGAGAAGATTTGTTGACCAATATTTTGAAGTTTTTAGGATCACCAACTGTAGCTTTATTGCTTGGTGTATTTGCGGCTTTCTTCTTGCTTCCGAAATGGAACGAAGAAACCTTGTCTGGTTTGGTTGGACAAGGACTGGTCAGCGCAGCACCGATCTTGTTGATTACAGGAGCTGGTGGAGCATTCGGCCGTGTCATCACGAATTCGGGCGTGGCAGACGTCATTTCAGGAATGGACCTGTCTGCACTGGCAGGCGGTTCGGTGTTCCTGCTGATTCCATTCTTCATTGCTGCAGCATTGAAGACAGCTCAAGGGTCTTCAACGGCAGCACTTGTCATCACGTCGACTTTGGTTGCGCCTCTTTTGCCTTCACTTGACGTTGAAGGGGCAGTGCCGCTTGCGCTTGTCGTCATGGCTATCGGAGCCGGTGCGATGACGGTGAGCCATGTAAACGACAGCTTCTTCTGGGTCGTTACACAGTTCAGCGGAATGAAAGTGACGGATGCGTATAAAGCCCAAACTGCGGCTACGTTGCTGCAAGGGGTAACAACGATCGTCTTCACTATGATTTTATGGACGATTCTTGTGTAAATAATAGTAAGTGTATGCGAAACCATCTTTCTTTGGAAAGGTGGTTTTTGTGTGGCATTATTTAGTGGGCCGAAGTATTTACCTTATTCTACGCCTATTGATGCAGAAATATGAAAGTGGATAAAGCTTAAATGATACTAAAGAATTGAATATTCTAAATATATTTACTATTTTTTCTTTTATTGCTATGCTATTTTCCAGTTAAGTAAAACAAAAGAAGGAGTGGGTGTTTTTGAAGAGAAGATGGGCGAGTACGGTTGGGGTATTAGGGTTATGTACGGCATTAGCGATGCCGGTGTATGCGGTTGAAAATGAGGCGAAGCCTGCACAGCATCACCATGATAACAGCATCTCTGGATTTATCGACTATCAGGAGCTGCAAAAAAGCTTGAAGCAAATTGAATCCAACAGTAAAGGGACCGTCCTAGTGAACGTAGCCGGACAATCGCATGAAGGCCTGGACATCTATACCGCGCGCGTTGGAACCGGGGACAAGGTTCTTTTAGTGCAAAGTGAAATCCACGGCAACGAAAAAACGGGTACGGTCGCTATTCTTAACTTGCTGAAAACCTTGTCCAACAACTCGAAACAGTCAAAGGCAATCCGCGAAGAAGTGACGATCGTCTTCATGCCGATGATGAATCCCGATGCGTCGGAAGCGGATAAACGCCGCAACAGCCTGACGTGGAACGAAGCGCTTGAAAGTTTCCCGCAGCTTGCAGGGGCATCGCCTTCATGGAATTATTTGGACCGCGGCATCAGCCAAAGTTATGATTACGGTGCGAATCCAGGGTTTGACGTAAACCGTGACTTCAACCCGGACCTTGATTACGTGCCGCAAGCACAGGATTTTCCGGGAGCATCAAACCAACCCGGCTGGTTCATCACACCCGAAGCGCAAACTTCCCGTGACGTCTATAAATCCCTCCAAGATGAATTCGGCAACGTAGATGTCTTTGTCGATTTGCACCATCAAGGGCTTTACTATGTCGATGGCACTGCTGATCCTGTAACGCTTTCCCTGTCGGCTCAATTCGTACCGGATCCATCCACTCCGAAAGGCGCGAAGTATGCCGAGTATGCGGATAGCTACGATTACGATTACTCAAGACAATTGAACTTGCTGGCATACAATGAACTTCAGTCTTACGGCCAGTCGAAATTCACTAACATCTCGCTTTATTCGCAAGGCTTGGATCTGCCAGGAACCGCGCTTGGCACCTATGCATTGAATGGCAGCGGAACGGTGCTCTTTGAAGTTAGGGGACAGACGCAAAGCCTTGGGCAAAAGGAAAAAGGGCAACTGGTCAAATCGGTTGAACGCGGCTTATCCGGAATTATTGAAGGCGTTGCAGACGGCTCAGTTGATCAACTGGATCCGGAAGCGTACGAAGACATTCCGCTGACAGCTTACCAGCCGGCATTTTAATCTTGGCGCCACCCACCTGTTCTTCCTTTTTGGAAAAATAGGTGGGTTTTTGTGTGCGGTGATTTTCTGTATGGGCTATTAAAGGAAATAAATAACCCGATATGCTATCTTGAAAGTAGCGTATAATTATTATACAAAGTCTATACAAAACAGGTTTTTAAAGCATGAAGTCAGGGAATTAGAAGGATTATGACTATATTTTGAAGAACTTTAATCTAAGGGCATCATGAGGAACATAAAAGCTCGTATGCGTAAGTGAATCTGCTGTGATGCAGATCTGTTAAAAAATACAGTAGAACAGAAGGGCGGCACATGTATGATGAATCCTGGTAAATCCGTAATCGTGATCGGCGGCGGCCTCGGCGGCTTGTCCGCAGCGATTTCCCTGGCACAAAAAGGGTACGCGGTTTCTTTATATGAGAAGAATGAACACATCGGCGGAAAAGTAAATCGCTTAGAGCAGGATGGCTTTGGTTTTGACTTAGGACCGTCGATTTTAACCATGCCGCATATTTTTGATAAATTATTCCAAGGCAGCGGAAAGCGGATGGAGGACTATGTGCCGATCCAGCGCCTTGAACGGGAATGGCGTTCTTTCTTCCCAGATGGCACGGTGCTTGATTTGTATCATGACCTGCGCTTGATGGAACAGGAGAATCCGGCCCTTTCCAAAAAGGATATGAAAGAGTATTATGCGTTGTTGAAATACGCGCAACGCATCTATAAAACGACAGAACACAGCTATTTGAAGGAAGGCTTTGAGTCGCCGCGAGAGGCAGTTGCGCAAAACGGAATCCTCGCAACTTTGACCGGATTCGACTTGACGTCGACCATGTACAGCGCCATTTCCAAACGCATCAGCAATCCGCATCTGCGCGACATGCTGTCCTACTACGTCAAATACGTCGGTTCATCTCCGTACAGTGCGCCGGCAGTGCTTAACATGATGATTTACATGCAGCATGCACAGGGCTGCTGGTACGTCAAAGGCGGAACGCATAAACTGGCAGAAGGCCTTGAGCGTTTGGCAAGAGAAGAAGGCGTCCAAATTCACACAGGGGTGGGCGTGGTCCGGGCCCATACCAATCAAAACAAACAAATCGCAGGCGTTGAATTGGCGGATGGTTCATTTAAGACTGCCGATTATTATGTGTCGAACATGGAAGTCATTCCGTTCTATCAAAAGATGGTGGATGCAGACAAGAAGTTTGTTGCGAAACTGGTGAAAAAATATGAACCTTCAAGTTCAGGACTTGTCCTGCATCTCGGCGTCAAGAAAACCTATCCATTCTTGAATCACCACAATTTCTTCTTTTCGGAGAACCTCCATGAACAGATGGACAAAGTGTTTGAGAAGCACGAACTTCCGGACGACCCGACAATTTACTTGGTCAACGTCAACAAGACCGATCCAACCCAGGCACCGCCTGGGCATGAAAACATCAAAATCTTGCCGCATATCCCGTATATCCAGGACAAGCCTTTTACACCGGAACAGTACCGGCAGTTTGAAGAACGCGTCCTCGATAAATTGGAACGCATGGGACTGGAAGGATTAAGGGAGAATACTGTCACGCGCGATGTCTGGACACCGCATGACATTGAACGCGTTTACGGTTCGGACCGCGGAGCCATCTACGGAACCGTTTCCGATAAAAACAAGAACGGCGGCTTCAAGCACAAAAAACAAAGCGAACTCTATGACAACCTGTATTTTGTCGGGGGCACTGTCAACCCAGGAGGCGGCATGCCAATGGTGACACTCAGTGGCCAGCAAGTAAGCGATAAGATTGTGAAGCGGGATTTGGGGAAGAAGTAAAGATTTCAATGGCCGCGTAATTGACATGCTCATTGATTTGCGAAGAAAAAAATAAAGGCAAAAGCAGCCCTTTGGAGATCATTCCACAGCGCTGCTTTTGTCTTTTTCTGTTTTAATGAAGCCTTCATGCAAAGAAAGGCCGACAGGAATCCATGGTATTTTTGTAGGTGTTTTAAAAGAAAATTACTGAAAATACAAGATTCGATACAGTTCTTTTGATTTGTTTATCAGAAAATTCAGGTACTTTATTCCTTATTTGTTTTTTAAGGAAGGATTTATCCAAGATGGAAAGGAATAACTGTTATGGCTTAATAAGAGCCGACCATCACAAAGGGGGAAGGGAATTTGAAAAATGTGAAGTTGAAAACCACGTTTTTATCCGCTCTACTTGTTACATCGAGCCTTTACATGGCTCCTGCCGGTGTTTTCGAACCGGCAAAAGCGGTAGCAGCACCCGGACAAAGCGCGGCAGCGTTTGATCAGAAAGTCATTAACCGAATCAGTGCAGATCGGATGTATGAAGATGTCTATCATCTGACAGAAACGATAGGGCCGCGTGTGGCAGGTACGCCGGCAGAGAAAGAAACAGCTGATTTTATTAAAGAGCGTCTGTTGTCCTACGGATACGACGTCGAGATTCAGGAGTTTGCCATCAGCGACACGGTACTTGGCCATTTACAGACTGATGCAGGAAATGAAGTGCTTGTGAATGTTCCAGCTGGATCCGCAGCGACAGCCGATACCGGATTGACTGCCTCTTTATATGATGGCGGCCTGGGGTATCCGGAAGATTTCAGCACAGAAGCTGTTGGGAAAATTGCCCTCATTTCGCGTGGCGGAATCCCATTTGCAGAAAAAGTGAATAATGCTTACGCAGCTGGAGCAGTTGGTGTATTGATCTACAATAACATCGATCAGCCTGGGCCAATTAATCCATCACTGGGTTCTGCAGCTGTGCAGATTCCTGTTGGAGGCATTACAAAAACGAGTGGAGAAGCATTGCTTGCCGATGTTGAAGCTGTTGGAGGCAATGTGACACTGACCGTTTCGGCGATTGAAAATGCCACGTCCCAGAATATCATTGCGACCCGTACTCCGAAGAAGGGTGGAGGGGATGGGATTGTCCATGTGACCGCACATTATGACAGTGTTCCTTTTGCGGCTGGAGCAAGTGACAATGCCTCTGGCACATCCACAGCCCTGGAAATTGCACGGGTCTTGAAAAGCTATCCGATTGATGAGGAAGTCAGATTTGCTTTTGTAGGGGCTGAAGAAATCGGGCTTGTCGGTTCACGCTATTATGTGTCGCAGCTGAGCCAAGATGAAATTTCCAGAAGCATCGGGAATTTCAATATGGATATGGTCGGAACTTCGTGGGAAAATGCAACCGCTATCTACATGAATACTTTGGATGGCCAACCGAACATTGTTTCAGAAACAGCGGCGGCCACTGGTAAACGAATCGGTACCCCTTCTGAACTCATTCTTTATCAGCGAGGGGCATCAGATCATGTTCCATTTTATGAAGCGGGCATCGCGGCTGTAAACTTTATTCGCCGGGAACCTGGAACCGCCAATTTAGAGCCTTATTATCATACACCGCTCGATACGATTGAATTTGTCAGTGCAGAACGGCTGAAAGAAGCAGGAGATTTGGTGGGGGCTTCTGTCTACCAGTTAATCAAAAAATAAAACCAGGAAATGGAGCGATGATTGATGAAAAAAATTTCATGTTCTGCAGAAGCTAAACCGAAAAAAATGAAAAAGGCATTGTTGAGTTATACACTTGCAGGGGCTATGGTGCTCAGCCTATCGCCGTTCGCATCGCCGGTTGCTGATTTCAGTGCCGCTACAACTGCCTATGCGGCAAACGGAAATTCCGGAGCGGCGCAGGACCAGAAAATTGTTAACCGCATCGATGCGGAACGGGCAATTGACCACATCCGCTATTTATCGGAAGAAATCGGTTCAAGGCCAGGCGGAATGGAAGCTGAGAAACAAGCGGCGGACTATATTGCAAATACATTGAAGGGCCTCGGTTTTGGCGTGGAGTATCAGTATTTCCCGGTGGCGGATCAGTATATCGCGGCTGTGAAATTCGCTGATGGAACGCTTTGGGAAATGGGAGCTTCCAGCAATGGAAAAGTCAGCAATGAAGCCGTAGAAGCGGAAGTGATTTATGTAGAAGGGGGACTCAATCCTGCTGATTTCCCGGCAGATACTGCGGGGAAAATTGTTGCGTTGACGCGTGAAGCCTCCACTGCTGCTTATCGGACACAAGTCGACAATGCAGTGAATGCAGGTGCAGCAGGTGTCATCTTGCAGAGTGTTGTGGGAAGCCGCGGTAATTATGGCTCCACCTTTAATCCGAGCCTCACGAAGAAGTACGATGTTCCTGTATACGGAGCAGCGTTTATCCAAGTGGAGTGGCTGAAAGAGCAGCTTGCAGAAGGACCGGTCACATTAAATCTGACGGCAACTCATTATTCAAATCTTCAATCAGTCAATGTCATCGGAACGAAAAAAGCAAAAACAAAGACTGCTTCCAGTAAAGAGGTACTTCTAACTTTTCATATGGACAGTGTTGTGGGGGCGCCAGGTGCAAGTGATAATGCTTCCGGAGTTGCATTAATGCTTGAGTTGGCTCGTGTATTCAAAAGCTACAACACCGATAAAGATTTGAAGTTTGTGGCATTCGGTTCTGAGGAAAGGGGATTATTGGGATCACGCTATTACGTGGACCAATTGTCTCAGTCTGAACGCGATAACATCGAAGCCGTATTCAATCCGGATATGGTGGCAACAAGCTATGAAAAAGCTGAAAACCTCTATGCGATGACTGTGGATGGCAGCACGAATATCATCACAGATTCCACCGTTGCCGCAGGAGCACGTCTCGGTAATTCAGATATTTTACCAGGTAAATTCGGATCCAGCGACCACGTACCTTTCCATAATGCCGGCATCCCTGCTGCGTTATTCATCTGGATGGGCATCGATAGCTGGGATCCGCTCGTTTACCATATCGAGAAAGTCTACCACACACCTGAAGATACAATTGAAAACAACATCTCATCTGAAAGAATGCAATCGGCTTTGGAAATCATAGGTTCGGGGCTATTTGATGTTGTGCGGAAAGATGTGCCAGCTGCAAAACCTTAATCAGGACAACTACAGCGGTAGTCAATTCTTCTTAAAATGCATATTTTTTAAACATCTCTAACAATCTTTCCAGGTAATAACTAAAAACCAGGCGCCTCCATCTAAGGAATGACAGATGAAGGCGGCTGGTTTTTATCTGTCTTAATGATAGGATCACATTAATTAGTTAAATCAATTTGAACTAAGTCCCTTGATTTACCATAATTAAATATACCTTATATTGTCTATATACTAGTCTTAAAGTTATGGGTATAATAGCCTTATCGGTCTTGGCAAAAGGAGGAAATCACAGTGAATAAATCATTGAAGGCAACTCTAATTGCTAGTTTATGTATCTGTGCAGTATTAGCAGGTTGTTCATCAAATATGCATGGACTGTCAAATGAAGAGTACAGGCTTGTTGATAAATACATTGATGCAGACGAAATGGTAGAGGAACTCCAATTATCTGGATACAGTGAGGAAGAAATTGAAAAAGAGTTACGAGCTGCCTTGGATCAAATCAATTACGAAATGGAAGAATAGGATAAAAATAGTATTTTCCGTATTTAGTTTGATGAAATACTCATTAAAAATTTATAAATGAGTTTGAGAAACAATAATTTATTCAAGAAAAAAAACTCACCCAGTCTGTACTTCTATAAACTGGGCAAGATTTTCAAGTGTGGAACCGAGTCCTTCGTCATGATCTTCCTTCCGTATTCCTTCAGGGACATTTTCGCAAACGATGGTGACTTTTGTGCCTTCTAAAACGGCTTCCAAATACCAGGTCTGAATCATTTCGCCGGCAAATGCCGGATCTTCAGAATCGAACTTCCCGGCCATTACGATTTTCGTGTCAGGCACCAATTCCAGAAATCTTCCTTGGGAAACGTCGGTATGGTCCGAGGTCTTTCCAAGGTTCGAATGGTCGGCTTCATACACTAGCGTCAACTTGTAGGAGCCGCCTTGACGAGGCTCGAACACATCGATACGCGCCGACATACCTTTAGGCGGAAGCCAGGAACTTAATGCTTCCGGATTCAGAAATGCCTGGTAAATGGCTTTTGGCGATGCCAAGATCACGCGTGAAGCCGAATCGATTCTGTTGTTGGATGGATGTGGCATGATCAACAACCTCCTGAAGTATAGTTGATATACTATACCCGCCTTGAATCAAAATCTACCTGTCTACACGCTGCAAATAGATCAAATGCAATATTTTATATTAACGAGTTATTCTTTATTCATAATATTTCTGCTTAATCAATGATTTTCACACAAGCTGATAGTACAATCCAAACTGCGTGTCATACCATAATAATTTCCCGTGTTTGCGTTTCGGAATGCGGGATTGCATACTCCATTCGGGAAACTGTTTGATCAGCTGGACTTGGTCGCCTGTTGCAAAAGCGAGGAACGAGATGTAATGGTCTTTTGTCATCGGATGGTTACTCGAAATGAACCATTCCTGATCGCTTTCAGTCATAATCAGCTTTTCATCTTCTGTTGCTTTTTTCGCCTCCAAAGGCTCTAACTTTCTGCCGCAGCACGACAAGGTAATATCGCCGGTTGCAAGGACGATGTTGGTACATGACGGACAAACAAAATAATTCGATTTTTTCATATTTCCTCCTATGAATTCATTCGACGGCAAATCGCCCCCGAGAATATTTTCGATATTTACCCCAAACACCGCAGACAAGCGGGGAAGGAGAGAAACGTCCGGACAGCCATGTCCGCGCTCCCATTTTGAAATTGTGCGGTCCGAGAGATTCAGCTGATCCGCCAATTGTTTTTGTGTGAGTTCTTTTTCTTTTCGCAAACGATAAATTAATTCTCCGACTTTACGAGTATCCATTGTTTTCCCCTCCTGCACTCTTCTCATCTTATGAAATTGAAATGCCAATCGCAACAAACGCTTCGTGGAGTTTCTAAGGAAATGCTTATAGGGTCAGATCATAATATAAAAAAACAGCATATTTACGGAATGTGTCAAACGCGGCTGTATTTGCCTTGCAAGAAATAAGAGCGAACGTATATTCCTATAAAATTTACAACTTTCAAGCTCTTATCCGTCAATTGATGATATGATTAGATGAAAACAGATCAGGTGGACAGAACCGGTTTGAAATTTCTTCAGCTTTAAAAGAACAGGTGATTAGATGGTTAAAGCACATACAGCAACAATCAGAACGTCAATACGGTTGACCAAGACGGCTATGGAAAAAATGGGAGGGTTCGGCATCAGCGAACGCTCGTTTTTTGTTGCGGACAAAGCGTTTAAAGTCTTTATTGAACGTTACCCATCCAATGCGGAAGGTGAGCTTTCGGTGGCACTGATTTTGGACAGCGCGGAGAACGTCCGGCTGGCCGGCAAAGACCTGCAAGGATCGATCGTCCTTCACGGCGTCTTTACCAATCACAATTTGCTGATTACCAACCTGACTCTCCGAAAATCCTATCAGGCGCTCGGAACCAACTGGCAGCGCGAGGAATACATGGTGTTCGACCGCTCCCGTGATCCGGCTCCGGTATCGTTGATCAATCTCGTCAACCGCATGACGCCGGCCAAAGACAGTTCAGATTATGTCAAAAAGCGAATCGGCAGCTGGGAAGGCTATTTGAAGATCCAGGAACGCGGCATGGATATTCCGGACATTAAGACTGGATACTCCAGTTTGTCGTTCAGCCATGATTTCAGCCGCATCACGCTGAAAGGGTGTCAATTGAAAGACACGGAATGGAAGTCGCTGAAAAATTTGACCGTTCGGCTCACGGGAATCTCGGGGGACATCGGCACAGTCATCAAAGCGGCAAACCGCATAGTCGAAGTGGAACTTCAAAGTTACATCGTCAAACAACTCCGTGAAAAAGGGCTGGCACTCGATAAAAAAGAAGTTGTTTTCAGCAATTTCGCAGCGTTAAGCCAAATCAGACGGCTGCGGCAGGGCTTTGCCAATTTGGAGAAAGGCCTTGCAGTCAATCCGAATCTCGACCGGATCCTGTTCGAGGAAAAACCGCCGGTTAAGCCGCTCCAAACTATAGGAAAACTGACTTTCCATAACCGGCTGAACGAATTTCAGCAAAAAGCGGTATCGGGGGCGATGGCAGCAGAGGATCTGTACGTCATCCAAGGGCCGCCGGGAACCGGGAAAACTACGGTCATCTCGGAAATTTGCCTGCAGAATGCCCGGAAAGGTTTGCGGACGCTGGTTGCGTCACAATCCAATCTGGCAGTCGATAATGCACTCGGACGCCTGCTTGCCAATAAGGACATCCGCATTTTGCGCGTCGGGCGGACCGAAAGCATCGAAGAAGAAGGCAAGAAATTCATTGAAGAAAATGTCGGGCAGTATTGGAAAGACCATACACTGGCAGAAATTACCGATCAATACGAAATGCGCGAGAAGCGGGAACCGGAACTAAAACGGGAACTGACAGCCAATGAGCAGGCGGCGCTGAACCTGCAGCCGGTTTATGAGAGTTTGAAAGTGGCCGTGGAAGAGAAGAAAGCAGCACAAGGCAAACATCAGTCAATTCAAAAACTGCTTGAACAAGAGCAGGTGAAACTGTCAGCATTTGAGTTCGAGAAAGGCAAAGCGGTAAATGTAAGCCGTGAACTGGCTTACCGGCTGCATGAACTCGAGGATCTGATCGATGAGGCTTCCATTGTTATTGCCGGCAAACAAGACAGCGCATGGTTTCAGGAACAGCAACAGCCCATAAGAAGTCAGCTCAGATTACTCGAGCGGGCACTCGGCCTTCCGCGTCTTGAACAGGACCTGGCGGAAAAAAGACAGGAAATCGCTGCCACTGTAGAACGGCGCGATCAAATGGCCGCGATCATCGAACAGAAAGAAGCCCTTATCCAAAACATGGACAGCGTCAAGAAAATTGACGGCTTGCTTCAAGTGATCAAAGATCAGCGTGTTGAAGAAACCCCTTCTTTGACTTATTTGATCAACCGTTTGGAAGCAAACCGTGAAAACATGGCGGAATGGGGCAAACTCAATGAATACAACGAGCTTGTCAGCGCTGCGATTTCGTATCTGGAAAAATTATTGACACCGACTGGCTTGTCGTTTGCCGATTTTAAACAGCAAGCATTGGTGCAGGTGGGAGCCTACACGTCTGCAGAAATCGATGAGTATTTGGAGAAGCTGCGGACACTGTTGAAAAGTTCTCAGCGTACCGATGCAGCTGTGCTGAAAAAAGCACTTGCCGGATTGTACAGGCGTCAAAATAACCTGTGGAGCAGAGGCGCCAAACTCAAGTCTTTCGATGTCTATGCCGCAGAGTCGAAGCGGGCCTTCCAGGACTTGAAGCGTGTGTTGTGCGAGCAGCTCGTCAAGCAACAGAACCAATACCGCGTTTGGGACGAAAAATGGTTCGATAAACTGGAGAAACAGCAGGAAGAGATTGCGCCGCTTGAACAGCGCTACCGGGAAATGCCGGATCCAGCTAGTTTGCCGGACGACATCGAAAGCGCGATCCGTGAGCAAAAAGCAGAACTCGCAAGACTGGAAACAGAAAAAGCTTTCTATGAAGAGATGCAAAAACGCATCAACGAACATCAAACTGAACAGGCCGTCAAAACAGCAGAACTGGAAACCAGTGATGCCAAAATCATTGGGTTGAGTAATAAAATTACACAAGTTGAACAGACGATAGCCGGTTACGGACAAGAGCTGCTCGCGTTAAATGAAATCCTGTCAGCAGATCCGGAAGGGCAGCTTGAACAGGCGGCGAGAGAACTTGCCAGCCTGTCGTTTACCAAGGAATCGCTCAAGCAGGAAATGAAGAACCTTCCTTTATTGCAGTCGGTACAGAAAAAATGGCTGGATTTATTGGCAGGGGCGAACGAGCACGATTTGGACGAGATCCGAAAACTGTATATCAAGCACGCCAATGTCATCGGAACGACGTGCGTCGCTTCGGCGCGCAAGGATTTTATCGACAACTATCCGGAATTTGATGTGGTCATCATTGATGAAGTATCAAAAGCCACGCCGCCGGAATTGTTATTGCCGATGCTGAAAGGCAAGAAAATCATTTTAGTCGGCGACCATCATCAATTGCCGCCGCTTCTTGGCAACGATACATTGGAAGAAACGCTGCAGGAAATGATCGAGGAAGACAATGGCTTTGAAGAAAAGAAAGAGCTGGAAAAACTTTTGGAAGAGTCGTTATTTGAGCGGCTTTACAAAAACCTGCCGGCTGCCAACAAGACGATGCTGGCGATTCAGTACCGCATGCACGAAGACATCATGGAAACCATTGCGCCGTTCTATAGAATGGAAAAAGACCAGCTGCAATGCGGCATCAGAGATTCGGACCGGGAGCGCGATCATCTGCTCGAATCAACAGCAGTGACCCGCAGCAATCACCTCATGTGGCTGGACCTGCCGAACGAATCGGCTTATTTTGAAGAACGGATGAACGGTGGCAAGAGCCTGTACAATGCTTCGGAACTGCAGGAAATCCGAACGTTATTGGTTGATTTGAATGAAGCGGCCGGTGAAGCGAAACGTGCGGGAAGAATTCATCCGGAGCAGCAGAAGAGCATCGGCGTCATCAGCTTTTACGGCGAACAGGTCAAACGGCTTCAGCGGATGATCGACCAGGAACTGCGCCTGCCGCATCTGACAGTGCGTACCGGAACGGTTGACCGTTTCCAGGGAAGCGAACGGGACATCATCGTCTTGAGCATGGTGCGCAATAACCAGAACAAGCATGGCGACATTGGCTTTGCGAAAGATTACCGGCGCTTGAACGTGGCGCTGTCACGTGCCAAGGAGTTGCTGGTATTGGTCGGCAGTTCCAAAATGTTCACCGAACGCGCCAAACAGCCGGACACCAGGAAAATGTACCGGCATGTATTGGAAGTCGTCAAACAGAAAAATGGCTTGAAAGTGTTAGAGAAGAGCAGGGGGTGAGGAAGTGGACAAGCTGATTGAAGAGTTGCGGGCAAGTGTAGCGGAAGATCCGAATCGAACGATTATTAATGAAGCGGTGTGGAAGCTCCCCGTCGTCTTGTACGATGTCAGCTTTGACCGGGTCAAGCGGCTGAAGATGGACATCTTGATGAAGATGCTGCTGCTGACTTTTCAGGAAGCCGATATCCGCCGGGCCGCCACCTTATCCGATATGTTGTTTGTCGAGGAGCTGTTCATCAGCGACTTGATCGACAAGATGCAGCGTACGGGCTTGATTGGATTGGAAAAGTCAGGGTATAAACTGACGCCCAAAGGACATGACTATCTGGGCAAAGGGATTTTTGAAGAAGAAATGGAAGGCAGCAAGACGGTCATTGCCTACAGTGCGGTTCACGACGATTATCGCTTGGCAGCAAGTGAAGCGCATCCGGAAGCAGGAGATACAATGCCGTTGTATCGCTATCCCGTCAAAGGCAGTTTGAACAAGGACCGCATGTATCAGCTCTTGTTGAAGGAAGGGGCTGATCTTGGGGAAGAAAGCTTTCAAACGGTCATCACCGGGATCACTGCCTGCATCGAAAACGACACGATCCCTATGCCATGCATCGAGTTTCAATTATACGACCAAAAGCAGGATCTTTTTTATGCCCGCATCTGGAATACCTGGACCTCGAGCTGGGACGAAACGCTGGAAAAGCATATTGAAGCGCGGGAACTGGTGAAATGGCGCAAGGCGATGGAAGAGCGGGAAGCGGCTTTGGAAATCGGTGTTTAGATGAATAAATAAGTAGTTTTCAAAGGAGCAGGCAGACTATTTAAGGTCTGTCTGCTCCTTTGTAAGTTGAAATGAATGATCGGAAAATTTCGAGCAAAAGCATATTGTAAAAAAATAGGTGGTCTGCTACGCTGTTCATTAGAAGAACGATTACGAATTAGAGGAGACCGGATCATGTCGAATTTATCATTGGCAGAAGCTGTGAAATTGAAGTCTGTTTTGGCAAAACGCATTCATGAATTGGAAGAAGAGATGGACCGTGTGGCATTTGTGGAAATGGAAAAAGGCAGCAAGAAACCGAAACAAGCCCGTTCGTTGTCACAGGTCGAAGAAGAAATCGATGACATCCGAAAAGATTTTCGGCTTTTGGATAAACTGATGTACCGTGCCAACTTCGAAAACGAAGTGAGCTTTAATGGAGAAGAACTGGCGATTGTCGAGGCAATCGAACTGGCCACACAACTCCGCGCCAAAGCACGGAAGTTCAAGGAGTTTGGTGCTGCGGCAAAAGAAGAAATCCAATACGGATATGGAGAAGGCACGCCAATCGTCAGACGGGCGATGTTCGATCCGGAAGAATACCGCGTAAAAGCGGTTGAACTGGAGCGGCTCGCCAATCGGCTGTCCAATGCGGTCAACACCAAAAACTATTCCATCGTGTTGGATTTCGACAGCGACAAGTATTTCTGATCCTTGGGGTGGTGAGACTCCACTCCAAGGCATGGAAGGAAACCTCTTTTGTACTTCGGTGCAATTAACTCTAATGGCTACTGGCAAACCAATGACCCATGCCCCATTACGATTTCACCTGTTACCGATAACCAACCAAGAGCAAACGACGGTCGATGACCACAGTCCTGTTTTCACGTTCCTTCCATGAATCCTCCTGCTTTTGTGCAGGAGGATTTTTATTTGGTTATTATAGAAGAAAACGGCTGATAGCATAAAAACGGGCATTCACATATAAGACCAGAAAGGGGGGATCGGCTTTGGACAAGGTATCTGCTGACATCCGCTTGGAATCGATCAAATCCTTCCAATCAACCATCCGCAAAACTGAAAAGGCTGTTGATCAAATGAAAGTAAAAGGCGCACAGACAGGTTTGGTGGAAAAGCGGCTCCACGCACTTCACATCGGACTTGCTGTACTGGAAACGGTTTGGAATGGAAAACCGAATTCTTTTAGCAGGGAAGAACTGGTGCAAGCCCGCGCTGTGCTCGCTGGTTTATTGCCATCTATAGAAAATTAGTATAACAAGTCGAAGGCAGGCAGCTCCCAACGGACGCTGTTGGAGAGGCGGATTCAATCACTGGAGTTGGCTATCATGGCAATTGATGATCTTTCCAACTGAATCAAAAATAAATACCGCCACCGGCAAAGATTCTTTGCTGGCGGCGGTATCTTCTATTGTTTTCTTCTGTTAAACCTTCAGAAATTTGCGGATATGAATAAAGGCTTGATTTTCTTTACAAATTTTAATAGCTGGCCTTCGTTGGTTAAACGCTCCTTAAATTATCTGAAAAGAACTTAAACTGTAATTTTCTAGGGTATTAGCGTATAATAGAGATTGTGATTCTTTTTACATGAAATTTACTTGAGCTTAACACGCCGAGTCCTTGAAACTTTATGTCCTTTAAATCCTCGTGAATACCCAATATGAGAAGGTGCAATATGAAAAAAAGTAAACTGACGAATAATGAAAAGATAAATAAATTTGTTCCAATTTTCCTCCTGGCCGTTTTCATGCTATGGATGAAAACCTATGTTTCCCAAAATACACAATTTAAATTAGATGTCGATGGAGCGCTTCAGGAGTTCCTGCTGTTCCTCAATCCGCTTGGTTCCGCTTTGCTGCTGTTGAGCTTGTCGCTGTTCTTTAAAGGATTCCGGAAATACATAACACTTTTGTTCATTTATGTCGGAATGTCTGTCATGTTGTATGCGAATGTCGTGTATTACCGGTTTTTCAGTGATTTCATCACCTTGCCGACTTTGTTCCAGACTCAGAACTTCGGTGATTTGGGAGGCAGTGTCGCAAGTCTGATCCAGCCGACCGACTTCCTTTTCTTTGTGGATGTGTTGGTGCTGGCTGCTTTGATTTTCTCCAAACGAATTAAAAAAGACCGTGGAAGTTTCAAAACCAAAGCAGTTCTTCCCGTCATCACCATTGCGCTCGCCATTTCGTTCTTCAACTTGGCATTGGCCGAAGCGGATCGCCCGGAATTATTGACACGCGGTTTCGACCGCAATTACATCGTCAAATATTTAGGCATGTACAATTACGCGCTTTATGACTCTGTTGAGACTTTGAAATCTTCTTCACAGCGAGTGCTTGCTGACAGCGATGACGGCACGGAAGTACTGAACTACACCAAATCCAATTATGCCAATCCGAATGAAGCTTATTTCGGAGCAGCAGAAGGCATGAATGTCGTTTACCTGCATTTGGAATCGTTCCAGACATTTTTGATGGATTATAAATTGAATGGGGAAGAAGTGACGCCGTTCCTGAATTCCATGATTGATGACGAGGAAACACTGTATTTCGATAATTTCTTCCATCAAACGGCACAAGGTAAAACGTCGGATGCCGAGTTTATGTTGGAGAACTCCTTATTCGGACTTCCGAAAGGTTCTGCATTCATTACCAAAGGCCAGAACACTTATCAGGCTGCGCCTGCTATGTTGAAAGATAAAGGCTATACTTCGGCCGTGTTCCATGGCAATAATGGAACGTTCTGGAACCGTTCAGAAATCTATAAATCTTTCGGCTATGACCATTTCTTTGATATTGAATCCTATACGAACCTTGAAGAAGGCGATATGGCGGAGTACGGCGTTATGGACAAGCCATTCTTTGAGCAATCGGCACCTCTTTTGGAATCATTGCCTGAGCCGTTCTACACGAAGTTCATCACCGTTGCCCACCATTTCCCTTATAAAATGGACCAGAACTTGACTACGATTGGAAAAGGCACAACCGGCGATTCAAGTGTTGATGATTACTTCCAAACGGCCCGTTATGCGGATGAAGCGATTGAGCAGTTCTTCACGCAGCTGGAGGAATCCGGCTTGGCTGACAATACGATGGTTGTGATGTATGGCGACCATTACGGGATTTCCGATAACCATAACCAGGCGATGGAGCAGGTGCTTTCAAAAGAAATCACACCGGTGGAAAATGCCAAGCTTCAGCGTGTGCCGTTGTTCATCCATGTACCAGGTGTTGAAGGCGATATAAATCATACGTATGGCGGCCAGATTGACTTGTTGCCGACTGTGATGCATTTGTTGGGCGTTGAAACCCAAAACTATATCCAACTGGGAACGGACCTGTTGTCTGAAGAGCATGAAGAACTTGTAACGTTCAGAAACGGCGATTTCGCAAGCCCTGAAATCTATTCGATCGGCGATGTCTTCTATGATCCGGAAAGCGGTTTGCCGCTGGAAGAAGACCAGTTGGAACAAGCGAAAGTACTGCAAGAGCATGGCAATTACGAATTGTATTTGTCGGATCAGGTAGTCAATGGAGATTTACTGAGATTCTATACACCGAACGGCTTTACGGCAGTCGATCCAGCAGATTACAATTACCAGGCAAATCCAGCTGGAGCAGTAGAATAAAAGACAAATGTAAGAGCTATCCTAAAAAGCGGATTTTCCGTCTTATAGGATAGTTCTTTTCTATTTATTTCTCTATTCCAATAAGAAGGTGGTTTTCATTTGATGGAGAATACTACCAGTAGGATAAAGCATAAAGCGAATGGAGGATGTTGGATGAGCGAAGACAAAATGATGCCATCGTTTGATGGAACGCAATTATTTACCCGCAGAGATCAGGCAGAAAAGCAAAAAGCAGCAATAGTGATCGCCCATGGGTTGGCTGAGCATTTGGAAAGATACGATGTGTTGGCCAAAACTTTAGTGGACCATGGCTTTACCGTTTATCGCTACGAACAACGAGGTCATGCACGTTCAGAAGGGAAGCGAACGTTCTTCAATGATTTTAATGAAATGCCCGACGATTTGAAAACCATTATGGATTGGGCAAAGGAAGAAAATCCGGAGCAGCCGGTCTTTTTGATCGGCCACAGCATGGGGGGATTTACTGCAGCTGCCTACGCCACAAAATATCCGGGAAAAACGGGCGGTGTCATTTTATCCGGTGCGTTGACTCGTTACAACAATGAACTTTTCGGTCCACTGCCGCTGGATTTGCCGGCAGATACTTATTTGGATAATGAATTGGGGGAAGGCGTGTGCAGTGATACGGAAGTAGTCAAAGCTTACGAAGCAGATCCGTTGGTGGAAAAGAAAATATCGGTGGGGCTTATCAATGAGTTTGCTCCAGGCATTGCCTGGTTGAAAGAAAAAGCAGCAAACTTTACTGACCCTGTACTGGTGCTGCATGGCAATGAAGATGGGTTGGTGGCTGAAAAAGACTCAAGGGATTTTTATGGGGAAATCGGTTCGAAAGATAAAACCTTGAAAATTTATGCTTCCCTGATGCACGAAATTTTCAATGAACCATCCAAGGACAAAATCTATGAAGAGATGATTGCGTGGATGGAAGAGCGCCTCTAGAGAGGAGAAAAGGCATTGCCGAAACCAGAATAGGTTTCGGCAATGCCTTTTTAATTGGAAAGTTTTACACTCTTACCAATCCGCGGAATCCTCTGGCTGCGTAATACGAGTCGGCTCCGTTATGGTAAAGAAAGACATGGCCATAACGGGAATCACAGAACAGGGCGCCGCCCTTATCCCGGATGTCGGGAGGCGTCTGCACCCAGCTGGATGTTTTGACATCGAATGTGCCGTGCTGCTGCATGAGGCGGTATTGTTCTTCCGACAGCAATTCGATGCCCATTTCCTCGGCCATCGCCATGGCACTGTTCTCGGGTTTGTTTTTCTTCCGGGAATCAAGCGCTTTTTGATCGAAGCAAACACTTCGTCGGCCGCTTGGGCTTTCGGGTGAACAGTCGTAAAAGACGTATTCATTGTTGGCTTCATCAAACTCCAGGACATCCGGCTCTCCACCAGTCCGTTCCATTTCATGGAGCGACCACAGCTTTTCGGGATTGGCTTCCAGCCGTTCTTGAATCTTATCCCATTGCATCCATTCGTGGCGTTCGATCGCCTTTTCAAAGCGTTCTTTCAATGCAATAAGCAATTCTTCACGTTGTTCGGCGGTTAATTCATGTTTCGGGGTCATGGTGTTTTCCTCCTCTTTGTAATAAATGCTACTCGTCATGGCTTAAGTATAGTAAAAAATCGGGAGGAATACGACCTCTTTACGGTTTAACGGGCTCTAATTGATCCAATCGAATGCTGCTCAATGAACTTCTATAAAATCAGCGGCAAATAAGCACAACAGATTACCGAAAACACCCAGTAAACAAAAAAAATCCAGACGAAGGCTCGTCTGGATTTTTTTATTGATTTGAGAAGCAGACATCTTATTTGATGCGCAACTCTGATTCAAGGTCGAAGAAATGAGCTTTGTTCATGTCGAATGCCATGTCGATGGTTTGGCCAGCTTCTACGTTGAAGCGGGAATCCACACGGGCGACGAAATCCTGTTCGTTCACTTTTGAATAAAGAACGATTTCCGATCCCATCAATTCAGCGACTTCCACAAATGCTCTGATCTTCGTATGAGGTGAATGCTCAAGGAATAACGGTTCATCGTGAATATCTTCCGGGCGAATTCCCAATGCGATTTCCTTGCCTGTATATCCTTGGTCACGCAGCATAGAGAGTTTGCCCTCTGGAACACGGACTTTAATGCCTTCCATCACAAATGAATCGTCAACGATTTGTCCGCGCAGAAAGTTCATGGAAGGAGAGCCGATAAAGCCGCCGACAAACATATTATCCGGTTGGTCATATACTTCTTTTGGTGAACCGACTTGTTGGATAAAGCCATCTTTCATAACAACAAGGCGAGTAGCCATTGTCATCGCTTCGGTTTGGTCATGCGTTACATAAACCGTAGTCGTCTGCAGGCGGCGGTGAAGTTTCTGGATTTCCGTACGCATCTGTACACGCAATTTAGCATCCAAGTTGGATAACGGCTCATCCATCAAAAATACTTCAGCATCGCGGACAATCGCACGTCCTAGAGCAACACGCTGGCGCTGACCGCCTGATAGCGCTTTCGGTTTACGGTTCAAATATTCATCCAAACCAAGGATTTTAGAAGCATTTGCGACACGTGCTTTGATGTCGTCTTTTTTCATCTTGCGCAATTTCAAACTGAACGCCATGTTGTCATAGACACTCATGTGCGGATAAAGTGCGTAGTTTTGGAATACCATTGCGATGTCGCGGTCTTTCGGCGATACATCGTTGACTCTTCTGTCACCGATAAACAAGTCGCCTTCTGTGATGTCTTCCAGACCTGCGATCATGCGAAGCGTCGTAGATTTCCCGCATCCTGAAGGGCCAACAAGTACGAGGAACTCTTTGTCGCGTATTTCAAGGTTGAAATCCTGTACGGATACCACACCTTTTTCATATTCTTTTCTGATATTCACTAAGTTCAAGCCTGCCATTTGATTCCCTCCAATTTGTGTAAGTGCTTTCATTGATTAGTAAAAGCATACCTTGTAGTCAGAATTTTATGAATGGCAAGTATGCACAAAATTAGGAACACTCTTCGTGCATATTTGCCAATCAACATCAAAGCTCAGTATTTCCGTTCATTTATTCAGCGTATTGATAAAGCGCTTGAATGCTTCGCCGTCTTTCAAGACGCCTGCATCTTCTAGGACTCGGACGAATTTTTTCCCCACTTCTTTACGCAGGAGAACTTCCGCTTCTTCCCGTCGTGAAACTGGACCATACTGAGCTTTTAATTGTTCGGCCCATACGAGGTGGGAGGAGGCGACATCATGAGCATTGCCCAGCAAAAACTCTTGGATTTCAGCCAGTTCCTCTTTTAAGCGTGGCGGCAAAACGGCAAGCCCCATCACTTCAATTAAACCGATGTTTTCTTTCTTAATGTGATGGACATCTTCATGCGGATGAAAGATTCCCGACGGATATTCCGCGGTTGTCCGGTTGTTCCGCAGCACCAAATCGATTTCGAACAGCCCATTGCGGTTTCTCGCGATCGGGGTGATGGTGTTGTGGGGCGTCTCACCGGTAAAAGCGAGAACGTCCACGGAAGGATCGGAATAATTTCGCCAAGTCTGCAAAATGTCATCAGCCGCATCGACCAAGGCGACGATTTCCTTTCCTTTCAAACGGATAACCGACAGCGGCCATTTTACGACAGATGCCACAATGTCAGGGTAGGCACTCAAACGGAATGAAAACAGATCCTCCGCTTTGGTCATGGCGAATTCATAGCGGCCGGCCTGGTAATGGTCATGGCTCAAAATGGATCCGCCGACAATCGGCAAGTCGGCATTTGAACCGACAAAATAATGAGGGAAAAGTGCCGTAAACGTCAGCAGCCGCTCAAATCCATTGCGGTCAATTTTCATGTCCCGGTGTTCTTCGGAGAGCAGGATGCTGTGCTCGTTATAGTAGACATAAGGTGAATATTGCAGGTACCAGTTTTCTCCGGTAAGTGGGACGTTGATGACGCGGTGGTTTGCCCGCGCCGGATAGCCGACACGTCCTGCATAGCCTTCATTTTCCTTACATAACAGACATTTAGGGTAGCTGAGCGTTTGCTTCATCTCGCGTTCTCTTTTGATTTGTTCCGGATCTTTTTCAGGTTTTGACAGATTGATCGTAATGTCCATCTGTCCGTATGGCGTATCGGTTTTATAAGAAATGTTTTTCTGGATACGGTTCATCTGGATGTAATTGCTGTTTTTGCTTAATTCGTAAAAGTAGTCAGTAGCGGCTACCGGCGATTCAGCGTATTTCTCATTAAAGACAGCATTGATGACAGAAGGCCTGGCGACAAAACAATTCATGATAGTTGCGGACAGCATTTCCTTGTCATCAAAAATATCCTCGATAATGCCTTGTTCCACAGCATACGCAACCATATTTTCCAGCAGGTTTGGAATGGTGTCATCTGCCGGTTTGATTTCCTCTTCAGGAAAAGAGGCCAGACCAAGCAGACTCATCACTTGGTTGCGGACGTAATCGGTATCTGCTCCTTCTATCAAATGGGTGTCGAGTGCTTTTTGGATAAGCCCTGCAAGAGTTTGGTGGATCATCGTTCCACTTCCTTTTCATAGCCTGTCGGATGTGCAGAATGCCATTTCCATGCATCGCCAATGATTTTAGCCACTGATGTATGGCGGGGATCCCAGCCCAAGATTTGTCTGGCTTTCTCTGAACCGGCAATCAAAATGCTGGGGTCTCCTGCCCGGCGTGGACCTGTTTTTACAGGAATGTCTTTTCCAGTGACAGAACGGGCAGCCGCAATCATTTCATTCACTGAAAATCCTTGGCTGCTGCCAAGATTAAAGACATCACTGCCGCCATCATTCCTTAAATAATCCAGTGCCAACAGGTGTGCAGAAATCAAGTCTTCCACATGGACATAGTCGCGGATGCAGGTTCCGTCCGGCGTGTCATAATCATCGCCGAAAACCGTAATTTCCTTTCGCTGCCCAAGTGCTGTCTGCAGGATGAGCGGAACCAGGTGGGATTCAGGGCGATGGTCTTCTCCAATTTCAGCTGTTTCGCGTGCACCCGCCACATTAAAATAGCGCAAGGAAACGAATTTCAACCGATGGGCTAATTCCGTCCATTTCATCAATTTTTCCATTGTCAGCTTTGTTTCGCCATAGGTGCTGGTCGGATTGGTCGGCATCGTTTCAGTGATTGGTACAGCTTTCGGCTCGCCATAAGTGGCAGCAGTGGAAGAGAAGACGATTTTCTTTACATCATGATCGACCATGGCTTTCAATAGAACCTGTGTGCCATAAACGTTGTTGTCGAAATACTTTAGAGGGTTTTCCATCGATTCGCCGACCAAAGAGTTGGCCGCGAAATGAAGGACTTCGTCAATCTTTTCTTTTTTAAAGACGCTGTCCAGAAATTCGGCATTCCGAATATCGCCTTCGTAAAAAACAGCTTCGGGGTGAACGGCTTGGCGGTGCCCGGTTTCTAGATTATCAACCACAATGACATTTGCCCCTCGATCAATCAATTGATGGACTGCGTGGGAACCGATATATCCGGCTCCGCCTAATACTAAGACGCTCATGTTCAAAACTCCTCTGCAAGTTCTTTGGCACCGTCCGAAATTTTTGCTTCGTAAAAGGAAGGAGGGTATCCGAATTCTTCGCTGTAGGTTTCCGACAACTTCTCCTTAAAATGTTCAATTTGCGTCTGATGAACGATGGCAATGGCGCATCCGCCAAATCCAGCTCCCGTCATTCGTGCTCCAATAACTCCAGGGTGGTTCCATGCTGTTTCTGCAATCTGATCGAGCTCCGCGCCAGTGACTTCGTAATCGTCACGAAGAGACACATGGGACGCATTCATCAATTGCCCAAACGCTTCAAGATGGCCTTTTTCAAGTTCTTGAAGCGCAAGCAAGGTCCGTTCATTTTCATAGACGGCGTGCTTGGCCCGTTTGCGATGGATGTCGTTGGTGATCAAGTGTTTGTACTGCTCAAACTTTTCGGATGTCAACTCGCCTAAACTGCCGATTGGCAATTCGGTACGCAAGTCAGCCAGTGCTTCTTCACATTCAGCGCGGCGCTCGTTGTATTTTGAAGCAGCCAATGTCCGTTGTTTATTGGAGTTGATGATGACAATTTCATGATCTTTTAATTCGACTGGAGCATAGTGAAACTCAAGCGTTTGGCAATCCAATAAAATCGCACAGTCTTTTTTTCCTTTGCCGATCGCAAACTGATCCATGATGCCGCTGTTTACGCCGATATACTGATTTTCAACATGTTGCCCCATTTGAATCATATGCAAGCGATCGATCTCCAAATCGAATAACCCCTCAAGTACCACGCCTGTCGCCATTTCTATTGAAGCGGAGGAGGAGAGGCCGGCACCGTTCGGAATATCTCCGTAAAACAGAATATCCATTCCATGAGAAATTGAATAACCGTTTTTAATAAAATAATAGATCATGCCTTTTGGAAAGTTTGCCCAGTCATGATCCGGATTATAGGATAAGTCAGCCAGATTGCACTCAATTTTTCCGCGTTCCGGGAAATTCATCGAGTAAAAATGCAGTTTTTGGTCCGCACGTTGTCGGGCGACGGCATAAGTGCCAAAAGAAATGGCGGCGGGAAATACGTGGCCGCCATTGTAATCGGTATGTTCCCCGATCAAATTGATGCGGCCAGGTGCAAAAAAGAAACGCGGTTTAGTAGGAGCTGTTCCGAAGATTTCGTGGAACGTCCGAGACAAGTCATGCTGATTCATCATATTCCTCCAATACTTTATAAATTAATTTAATTAACACGAGTATAAAGTAATTTGTTAAACTATTCAATAATAAGATTGAAAGCAGTTACAAATGATATCAGCATGATAAAAACGGAGGAGTTACAATGCGCCAAGGTACCTTTCAATGGATGAAATCGGTGAACAAATCGATGATCCTCAATAAAATAAGAAAAGATGGACCGATATCAAGAGCGCAGATTGCACGGGAGACAAATTTGACGCCTCCCACAGTCAGCAGCAACGTTAAAGAATTGATTGAACAGAAAATGGTGGAAGAGAGCGATGTGGGCCAGTCGCTGGGCGGGCGGAAACCGACGATGCTCGTCATCAACAACGAGGCATTCTATATCATTGGCGTGGATGCGGGGCCCGAAAGCATCGAATGCATTGTGGCAGATCTTGCAGGCAGGAAGCTGAAACGGTCAGAAACGAAATTGCAGCTGCCGATCAACAACCAGCAATTCATGGATGCCATCAAACAGGGCATTGCCGACTGTTTGCAAGGGATGTCGGAAACGCAAGATAAAGTCATCGGCATCGGTGTGGCCATGCACGGAGTGGTGGATGTTGCAGCAGGTGTTTCCTTATATGCACCGAATCTCGGATTGTCCGATATTCCGATCAAAGAAGAATTGGAAAAGACATTTGGTTTGGAAGTGAAAGTGGAAAATGATGCACGTGCCATGGCTCTGGGAGAATACTGGTTCGGAAATCACGGAGAACTGGAGAGCATGCTGGCCGTCAATATCGGCAGAGGGGTTGGAGCCGGCCTTATCATTGAGGGGAAACTGTATCACGGTTCTTCGGATATAGCAGGAGAAATCGGCCACATGACCATCGATCTGCATGGAGAGATATGCGAGTGTGGAAATCAAGGATGCCTTCAAACATTTGTTACTGGGCCGGCGATCACTCGAAAAGTGGCTGGCAAAACATCGACAGATTCTCTTACAGCAGAGGATGTGTATGAACAGGCTATCCAGGGGAACGATGATTTTGCTGCGATCCTCACAGAAGCCGGAAAAGCGATGGGCGTCGGTTTGACCAATTTGATTCATATCGTTAATCCAGAAAAGATTGTCTTGGGTGGCGGTGTCTCCAAAGCGGAGAAGTTCATTTTGCCGGCAATACGTGAAACCATCAGAGCATCTGCTTTGACGCCTTCAGCAAGCCAGACAACAGTGGAGGTCTCCAAATTGGGAGACGACGCCACATTGATCGGCGCCATCACACTGTTGTTGGTGGACATTTTTGAGTGAACACAAAGAGAGCTTATTGCTCAACTCGATAATTGCCTGCTCCTAAGCCACACTAGCGCTGGAGTACTCTCCAAAGATATGGAGCAAAACAGCGGAGACTATATTTCTATCCATAGCGTAGCTTTAAAAACCGTGCTCCTTCGTGCTGCGCACTACGTCGCAAAGACATTGTCCTCGCAAGCTACGGCTAATGTCTTCGCAGCTGTTTTGTGGAATATCGCTAATAGGAATCATTACTTCAACTTACTTTAGAAAAAATGAAAAGGCGGAAGATAAAATGGAAGTTACTCAAAAGGTGTTTGGCCATAAAGATAACCAAGAAATCATAATATATACAGTAAAGAATAACCAGGGATTTCAGGTATCCTGCATGAATTACGGCTGCATCATCACTGAAATGCTGGTTCCGGATCGTGATGGAAAGTCGGAAAATGTCGTGTTAGGTTTTGACACATTCGATGAATACGAAAACAATCCGCATTATTTTGGCGCGATGGTTGGACGTTTTGCTGGACGGATAAAAGAAGGAACTTTTACAATTGGAGAAACCGCTTATCAAGTAGCCCAAAATTCCAATGGCCAGCATTTGCATGGAGGCCCGAAAGGCTTTCATTCTGTTGTCTGGAATTCAAAAGTCATCAAAAATGAAGAAGAAGCAATCATTGAATTCACGTATTTCAGCCCGGATGGCGAAGAAGGATTCCCGGGCAATTTATCCATGGCCGTCCGTTATATTCTCAAAAACGGCAGCAACCAGCTGACCATTTCCTATTCGGGTAAATCAGACAAGGACACCTTATTGAATGTCACCAACCACTCTTATTTTAATTTGAGCGGGAATTTCAAGCGGACCATTCTGGATCATGAATTGACGATGAACAGTGATCAATACTTGGAATTGGATAAAGCGTTGCTGCCGACGGGGATACTGGTTTCCGTGGATGAGGATGAGCTTTTCGATTTCCGCAACGGGAGAAGCATACGGGCAGCAACAACAGCGGAACATCCGCAGGCCGAACTTGCGGGAAATGGCTATGATCATCCGTTTCTATTAAATAGCGGCGAACAGCCTGCGATCGAATTGGCGGATAGAGAAAGTGGCCGGAAACTTCAGGTAGAAACAACTGAACCTGCAGTGGTTTTATACACGGGAAATGGTGTGGGCGGACCCTACTCAATCAAAGGAACGGAAGCACAAGACTATCTGGGGCTATGCCTTGAAACGCAAGGGCCACCCGATTCGGTGCGCCATCCTCACTTTTCATCTGCTGTCTTGAACGCTGATGAAGAATTCAAATCGGAAACGACGTATTCTTTTTCTTCTATGTAAATGCTATTCGAACCGTCAATGAATCTTTTTGGAGAAAGAAGTGTTTGTATGATTGAAAACCTGAAGAAAATTTACCCTTCATTGATCCTGAATGAGGAGGGCAACCAGGACTTGGATTTCAGTCATCACTGGTTCATGACAGACAACAGTGAAATCGTCGGAATTCCTAAAAGCCAAATGACTTCGAGGGATTTATCGGTAGTAGCTGCTTTTCTGAAGCCGTATCATCATGAATTTCCGGTCCAAACAAGCGAAGAGCAGAAGTGGAGAAAAATGATCGATTCGGAAGAGCCTGCCGGAGCGGAAAGCGTAGAAGCCGGGAGTCCTTATCGCTTTGTCTATTTTTCAATTAAGAAAAACCAAATCAGCCCCGGTGTATTCAAAGACGCCATCCACGATTTGTTTCCGGAAAAAGTACCGATTCTTTGGGAGAATGGACATGAAGGAATCCTTGTGGAATATGGATCTTTGGGGAAAGAAGCGATTCGTTATGAAGAAATCATCGATGTCTTGATGAGTGACTTGTATATAAAAATCAATTTTCTGGTCGGACCGTTCAAGGAAACGATGGAAAATGCGCCTCATTACTATTCATTCATGCTGTCGGCCGCAAAATCCATTTTTTCCAATTCCAATAAGGCAGTGGCGAATTTTAGTGACGCTGTTCCTTATTTGCTGATTGACCAAACGGGAAAAGAACAAGCTCGAGGGATTCGTGAAATGATTTTGCAAAGTTATACAGATGATGAAGAAACCCTGAGAATGATTGAAGTGTTTACACGATGCAATTTGAATATATCGGAAACGGCGAAAGCTTTGCATCTTCACCGAAACAGCCTTCAATACCGGCTCGATCGTTTTACAGAAAACACAGGAATCGATATCCGGAAATTCCATAACGCCATGGCTGTTTACCTTGCGTTGCTTGTAAAACCGTCAGTCTAATAAAGTGATAATAAACACAAATCAGACTAGAGGCTACGTTTTTATTCCGAATTAAGCGCTGGTTTAATTTGTCATAAAGCTGACTTTTTTTGGTGAATACTAGACTTCTTCCTGCTTTATAATAGGAGAATTGGAAGGAGTTTTTGTTGATGGCAAAGTATTTATATAGATTGGGCCAATGGTCGATCCGGCACTCAAAGGCTGTTATTTTCGCAGCTGTGGCCTTGCTTCTCGTCATGGGCGGCCTTGTATTGGGGTTTGGATTTGAATTTGATGAGGATTTATCGATCCCTGGTACTTCTTCTCAGGACACCATTGAATTATTGAAAGAAGAATTTCCGGAAGTAGGGAATGCCGGTGGACAGATTCACATGGTCTTTAAGGCACCTGAAGGAAAAACATTGCTGGATCCGGATGTACAGGAAAAGCTTAGCGAAGTAGTCGCGGAAGTTCAGTCAGACAAAGCGGTGGAGATGATTTATACGCCGGAAATGCTGCAGAACTATAACGCCGATCAAACGATTGCATTTGCGATGGTTTCCTACGATTCAGTCGCAGTAGAGGTCTCACAGGATTCGATTGACCGGGTTCAAGAGGCGATCCAAATTACTGAAGACGCTGGAATCCAGACGGAATTATCCGGTGACGTCGAAGTAAATCCATTCAAAATGGAATTCGCGACAGAAGTCCTGGGTGTCATGGCAGCGTTTATTATTTTATTCTTTACTTTCGGTTCACTGCTGGTTGCAGGAATGCCGATCGTAACCGCCGGAGTGGGCTTGGTGATCGGGCTTCTCGGAATTGTCTTCGGGACGAATTTCACATCGATTTCAACAGTCTGTTTGTCGCTTGCAGCGATGCTTGGACTGGCAGTGGGAATCGATTATGCGCTATTCATCCTTTCGCGTTTCCGTCAGGAATATGCAAGAGGCTATTCCGTTAACCAGGCGATTGCAATTGCCAACGGTACGGCAGGAAGCGCGGTCGTGTTTGCCGGCTTGACGGTCGTCATTGCACTGATTGGTTTAGCGATTCCGCAAATTCCGTTCCTTGCCATGATGGGCTTTACGGGTGCACTTTGTGTATTCATTGCCATCATCGTGGCCATTACGGTTGTACCGGCTGTTATTTCTTTATTCGGCAGTCGCATGACACCGCCGGTTGACCGCAAGAGAACATTGGGTGAAAGTTTTGCAGAGCGGGTGAAATTATCCGGGAAGTACATGAACGGCTGGGCGAAATTGATCAATAAATTCCCGGTAGTTGTTGCACTTGCAGGTACGCTGGTCCTCGGTGTGATTTCAATTCCGTTTTTCAATATGGAACTGGGCTTGCCGGATGACGGTTTCTACGGTGAAGATACCAACGAACGGCAAGCGTATGATTTATTGAAAGAAGCATATGGTGAAGGCTATCATGCTCAACTCGTTGTTGTGGCGAAAGCGACAGATGAAGACGGCGAAGTGATGTCGAAGCTCGAAACTTTGCAGCAGGACATTTCGGGGATGGACAATGTCAATTACATTGCCAATGTCATTCCGAAAGAAGCCGGTGATATGGCGGTTATCCAGCTGTATCCGGTAACAGGGCCAAATGACTCGGAAACCAAGGATTTGGTGAATGAAATCCGCAGTGCTTCTGCGGAATATGAAAAAGACGGCATGGAATTATTGGTTACGGGAACGACTGCCGCGAATATCGATATTTCCGATAAACTCAGTGAAGCTCTGCCGGTTTTTGCGGCATTGATCATCGGTTTGGCGTTTATCTTATTCATGATCGTCTTCCGTTCGATCCTGGTGCCATTGAAAGCGGTGCTTGGATTTGTGCTGTCACTCGGTGCCACTCTCGGATTTGTGACATGGGTGATTCAAGACGGCAATTACCATGAACTGTTCGGTTTTGCAGCAGCAGGACCGGTGCTGAACTTCCTGCCGATTATTGTAGTGGGTATTTTGTTCGGCCTGGCGATGGACTATGAGATGTTCCTGGTCAGCCGCATGCGTGAAGAATATACCCATTCCGGCAACGCGCGAAAAGCTGTACTTGCTGGACTGCGGGACAGTGGCGGCGTAGTCACTGCTGCGGGACTGATCATGATTGCCGTATTTACTGGCTTCATGATGGCTTCGGACCCGATGGTCAAAGTGATGGGCATGGCGCTTGCATTCGGTGTATTGTTTGATGCATTTATTGTGCGGATGATGATCGTGCCGGCTGTTATGATCCTTTTGGGAGACGCCGCATGGTACTTGCCGAAATGGCTGGATAAACTTCTTCCGAACATCGACGTTGAAGGCGAAGCCATTATGGAGACTATGGATGAGCCTGAGCGTTTGAATAAGAAGAAGCCGGTTGAAGTGGAGAATATTTAACTTTCACTTCCTGCTTTAGCCAAACAAAATAGTACTAAATTAAGCTGTTCAAAGCGGTTCGCCGCTTTGGATAGCTTTTTTGTTTTGAGTTCACCAATTTCTTTCAATCTTCTTAAAAGATTTTTATTGCTATGTAAATTGAAGTAATAATGCAATATAGTCGATATTCCGCAAAATAACTGTGAAGACATTATCCGTAGCTTGCAAGGACAATGTCTTTGCGACGTAGTGCGCGGCACGGAGGAGCACGGTTTTTAAGGCTAGGCTGTGATAGCGAGATGGTCTACGCTATTTTGCTCCATATCTTTAGAGATTTCTCTCAACGCCGGCGCGGCCGTTTTGTTTGTATGCTAGTTCACTATTTAAACTTTGGTAGGAATTAAGTACTGAATCATAGTTAAGGAAAAATTTAAAGAGCTTATATTGTCTGAATTTTCATGTAAATTAGACAGTGTAGTCGGTGTTATTTATACGCTGAAAAATTAACATGAATTATTAATAAGAGTAATAACTATATAACGGTCTGGAGGGAGATGTACATAAGCGAAAAAAAGTCTTTACGGCAGGCTCAGGATCAACTCGACTTCTTTAAATGGATTCTGGATTAAAGTGTAAGCGTTAACATTCGGAGGTGCATCCAATGCAGGCAGAACAGGCCAAAAGCTGCTGTGCAGCAAAAAGAATGGCAGTAGAGAAAAATTCAAATCAAAAAGCTGAAGATATCGAAGTACCTTCGATGACTGGAAAAACGGTATCAAAAGAAGACATGGCCTTTATACCTGGCGGACAGTTTCTTATGGGAACTGAAGATACGGACGGGTTTCCAGCCGACGGTGAAGGACCCATCCACAAAGTATCGCTAAAGCCTTTTTACATGGACAAATATGCTGTCAGCAACCAGGACTTTAAAGAGTTTGTTGAGGATACCGCTTACGTTACAGAAGCAGAAAGGTATGGCTGGTCATTCGTTTTCCATCTTTTTCTTCCTGAAGCCATACTGAAAAAAACAAGTCAAAAAGTGCAGCAGACGCCGTGGTGGATTGTTGTAGAAGGGGCAAATTGGAGATCTCCGGAAGGGCCAGGAACAGGTATAGAAAATCGGCTGGACCACCCCGTCATCCAGATTTCGTGGAACGACGCCAAAGCATATTGCAAGTGGGCAAACAAGCGGCTGCCGACTGAAGCAGAATGGGAATTCGCTGCAAGGGGCGGCATGGAACAGAAAAAATATGTGTGGGGGGACGAACTGACACCTGAAGGAAAACATCGCTGCAATATTTGGCAAGGTGACTTCCCAAAATCCAATACTGCAGAAGACGGTTATTCAGGAACTGCGCCAGTCAGTTCTTATGAACCAAACGGTTACGGTCTTTTTAATATGTCAGGAAACGTCTGGGAATGGTGTTCGGATTGGTTCGTCAAAAACGTCAACAAAAGAGGAGGGCGATACAATCCGTCCGGACCAGATAAAGGACTTGAGAAAGTCATGCGGGGAGGCTCTTATTTATGTCATGAATCTTACTGCAATCGTTATCGAGTCGCTGCGCGTACCTCAAACACGCCAGATAGTTCGACTGGAAATATTGGATTCCGATGCGTAACAGAAGCTTAACTTATTTTTAAAAAGATATATTTGAGGAGGAGTACAATGGGAGAGAAAAAAGTGTTTTCCAGTTATCTCACAAAACTTTCTGTATTTAGCACGGTGGCTCTAATGGCTTCTGCATTCACTCTTGCCGGCTGTTCTACTGAAACAACCGTTCAATCATCTCCGACGAAACAAAAGGTCCAGCCTGTTTCGGCCAGCAAGGCAGATACAAATGTTATTTATATTGTAATGGATGATACAGGATACTCGGATTTCGGAAGTTATGGTTCGGAAATAAAAACACCGAATATCGATCGTTTAGCTGAAAATGGCTTGCGATATAACAATTTTCATGCCACACCTGTCTGTTCTCCTTCAAGGGCATCGATGCTCACTGGACGGAATAATCATGCCGTAGGGATGGGGCAAGTGGCGAACTTTGATTTTGGAGAAGAATATCCAAATCGCAGAGGAGCGATTGTGCCCGAAGCCGGAACAATCGCTGAAGTTCTTGGAGAGAACGGGTACATCAATTATGGCCTTGGAAAATGGCATCTCGCGCCTACTACTGAGCTGACACCAGCCGGACCTTTTGATAACTGGCCTCTTGGCAAAGGATTCGACCGGTATTATGGAAATCTGGAAGATTCTTCGGATCAATACAGACCGGAGATGACAGAGGACAACAGTTTACTGCCATGGATTGAAGAAGAAGGTTACCATTACTCCGAAGACATTGTAGAAAAAGCTCAGCAGTATATAGTGGACCAAGTATCGGTCAGACCCGATCAGCCCTTTTTCCTAAACTTGGCTTTTGGTGCTCAACATATGCCTCACCAGGTGCCGCAGGAATACATTGACGCTTATGATGGTGCATATGACGAAGGATGGGATGTTATTAGGGAACAGCGTTTCGAAAAGCAGAAAGAACTGGGAATCATTCCGGAAGAGGCAAAATTAGCTCCTTCCAATCTTGGTGTAATTCCATGGGATGAATTGACTGAAGAAAAGAAAGCTGTATACACACGCTTTCAAGAAACATATGCTGGATTTTTAACTCATACTGACGAACAAATCGGCAAACTACTGGACACATTGGAAGAAACAGAGAAATTGGATAATACCCTTATAGTGTTGATTTCTGATAATGGGGCCAGTTCTATTGGCGGTGAAAATGGCTCGACGAATCAATCAATTGCTTATAACACTTTAACAGAGAGTTTTGAAGATGTTGAAAAAAAAGTTGACCTTATAGGTGGAGAATCCACCAGCAGTGATTATCCAGCAGGGTGGGCTCAAGTCAGCAATACTCCATTTGGAAAGTATAAAAACAGCACTTATGCCGGCGGAATCCGCACGCCTATGATTGTTCATTGGCCGAATGAAATAACTGCAAAAGGCGAAATCCGTGATCAATTTGTGCATATTAGTGATATCACTGCTTCAGTTTATGATGCGTTGGAAATAACGCCGCCGAAAACATTAAATGGAGTAAAACAAATGCCGGTGACAGGAACGAGCTTTGTTGAAACGTTTAATGATGCCAAGGCTGTTACGAAAAAGAAAACACAGCATTTTGAAATGAGTGGAAATCGGATGATTTATCATGAAGGCTGGAAAGCCATAGCCGTTCACACAAAAGGCCAGCCATTCGAGGATGATGTATGGGAATTGTATGAGATGGAAAAAGATTTTACTGAATTGAATAATGTAGCAGACAAGCACCCGAAGAAAGTGAAGCAGCTTGTTAAGCTATGGGAAAAAGAAGCCAAGGAGAATAATGTTTATCCGTTAACAGATCATTTCTTAAATGCCATAGCAAATTTGCCACCCGATAATTTAAGAGCGCGGAAAACATTCGTTTTCTATCCAAAAATGAGCCATTTAAGTGAGTCTGCTGCTCCGCTTACTACCAATCGTTCATACGATATCACCATTCCGATTACGCATTCTGCTGAAGATGAAGGAGTCCTCCTTGCACTTGGCAATGACAAGAGTGGATATACGCTTTACATCAAAGACAACAAACTTGTATACGAATACAATGCAGGAACTGTACGTTATCGAATTGTCTCTGAAAAAGAGCTGGTAGCTGGAGAAATAGAGGTGCAGTTTAGTTACGAAAAGACTGGAAACAATCAAGGAATCGGAAACTTATTGGTTAATAAAGAATCGGCAGGTCAAGGAGAAATGACAACTCTGCCTTTCAAAACTTCTTTCGAAGGCTTGGACATAGGACAAGACTTATATTATCCAGTCAGCGAAGCTTATGCAGAGTTAGAAGAGTTTTCTTATACTGGAGAAATTGATCAAGTGATTTATGAATTTGAGGAAGCAAGCATCGATACATTGCAATAGCAAAGAAGGGGCTGTCCTATAAGTCTCTAAAATAAAACAGCCGGAGAGAAAGAAAGCCTTTTTCCCCGGCTGTTTTTTGATGGGGGAATACGTTTTCTGAGAACAGCTGGCTGATGGGAATGGAGGCGGCGACTCCAGCGCTTGCTGGAGCCACTGGACTGAGCGCAGCGAGGGAAGCGGCAGAAGCCGTGCCCGCGGAACGCGTCCGCCGCAATGGACATCTGCCGGGTCTTTCGGGAACGACAAAAGGGCTGTCACCAAAAGTCATTTTTCATGACCTTTTGGGACAGCCCCTTTTCGTCTAACTCTTTACAATTTAAGAAAATTAATTTTTCAGACAACTTGTGTCAGTCCATTCATTCTTTATCAGCAGTTGGTGTCATTGATAGCGTTTACATTCAGTTGTATAGTTTGAACAAATGTATGGCCTACATTAAGAACCCAAAAATGAATTGGAGTGATTGTATGTTAACGGGAGAACAATATCTTGAAAGTTTGCGTGATGGGCGTGTGGTGTACCTCAATGGAGAAAAGATTGATGATGTAACAACTCATCCAGCTTATCGGAACTCAGCTTTGTCATATGCACGGATGTACGATGCGTTGCACGATCCTGAGAAACAGGATGTGCTGACAACGATTACTGAACACGGCGACCGCACACACAAATTCTTTAAGACTCCACGTACAGCAGAAGATCTGGTCGGTGCCCGGGATGCCATTGTTGAATGGTCGAAACTGAACTTTGGTTTTATGGGAAGAACGCCGGATTACAAGGCCTCCTTTCTGGGCCATCTTGAGGCCTATTCGGATTTTTATGTAGGTTATGAAGAAAACGCTAAGGCCTGGTACAAAAAAGCTTCAAAAGAGCTGCCTTTCGTCAATCACACAGTCATCAATCCGCAGATGGACCGCTCCAAATCATTGCATGAAAACAAGGAAGTGTTCGTTCGGGCAGTTGAAGAACGTGAAGACGGAATTGTTGTAAGCGGTGCCAAAATGGTGGGGACAGCAGCGGCTTTGACAAATTACAACTTCGTGGCCAACTACGGCCCGAAAGAACTTGGAGGCGGAGACATCAGCCATGCGTTGATTTTCCTGGTACCGATGAATGCACCGGGCTTGAAGATGATCAGCCGCCAATCTTACGAACTGCAGGCTAAAACTAATGGTACACCGTTTGATTATCCATTATCCAGCCGATTTGATGAAAACGATGCAGTCATTGTTTTGGACAATGTATTCATTCCATGGGAAAACATCCTGGCGTATAACAACGTTGAAGTATCCAATAGCTTTGTCGCTGAAACGCATTTCGTTAACCGTTTCAGTTTCCATGGCTGTGCCCGCTTAGGGGTCAAGCTCGATTTCATGACAGGTCTGTTGATGAAAGCGACTGAAGCATCAGGAACGCATCAGTTCCGTGGTGTACAAGCAAATATCGGAGAAGTCGTCGCTTTGCGCAACATGATTTGGAGCTTGTCGGACTCAATGGCAATGAATCCGGATATTGGGCGCAACGGTGTCGCCATTCCAAACGGCGTGGCTGCCAGCGCTTACCGGGTACTCGCACCGGAAGTATGGACCAAAGTCAAAAAGATTTTCGAACAGGTGGTTGCCGGCGGTTTGATTCAGCTGCCATCAAGTGCTGCGGATTTCCTGAACCCGGAGATTCGTCCTTATTTGGATCAATACTACAAAGGCACCGGGATTACAGCTGAAGATCGCGTCAAATTATTGAAAATGGTCTGGGATTCAATAGGCAGTGAGTTCGGCGGACGCCATGAGTTATATGAAGTGAACTATGCAGGAAATCACGAGAATATTCGCCTGGAAGCCATGTACCACTCGTTCGGTTCAGGCAACGCGGACTCGTTTAAAGCATTGGTGGATGAAGCAATGAGCGATTATGACTTGAACGGTTGGACGAATGCCGTCTGGAAAGAAAAAGTTCCTACAACTTGAGGAGGGGTCTTAATGGATAGTCGAGAATTCCGTAACGCAATGGGCAAATTCGCAACCGGGGTAACCGTGATTTCAACAGACGTGGAAGGTGTCTTCCACGGAATGACAGCCAATGGCTTCATGTCGATTTCTCTTGATCCGGCACTGGTTGCCGTCTCCATCGGCGAAAAAGCACAGACGCTCCAATTGATCAAAGCGAGCGGTCGCTTCGGCGTCAATGTCTTATCTAAAGATCAATTGGATATTTCGAAACAGTTTGCAGGGCAAATTCCAAGTGATGAAGCCTTCCGGTTTGATGTAGCTACTGGCTTTCCGATGATCAAGGATGCACTCGTCCAGATTGTTTGCGAAGTCGAACAGGAAATTTTAGCGGGTGACCATACCATCTTTATCGGCAAAGTCGAAAAAATGGTGACACAAGACGGTGAGCCCTTACTGTTTACATGCGGCAAATATGCAGAACTGGATCCGCAATACGCGGTCCTTTAAAAAAGGGAGGAAATAAAGATGACAAGCGAATTGACAAACCAGTTTAAAGAACCCATTTTTGATGTTGCACAGATTGCCCATGTGGAAGTGCTATCGCCGACACCAAAAGAAACGGTTGCATTTTACACAGACATGCTTGGGATGGAAATAGTAGATCAGGTGGATCAAAAAACGTATTTAAGAGCCTATGAAGATAACTATAAATATTCCTTGATCGTGACGGAAGGAGAAGAAGCGGGTCTTGGCCACGTAGCTTGGCGCACGACTTCACCGCAGGCTTTGGAACGCCGCGTCAAAGCGTTAGAGGAAAGCGGACAAGGCATTGGGTGGGCAAATGAAGAATATGGCCACGGCCCAGCCTATCAGTTTACAACACCAGATGGCCACAAAATGGAGGTTTTCTGGGAAGTCGAATACTACGATTGCCATGAGGACAAGCATTCGAAACTGATGTCGAGAAGCCAGAAACGTCCAAAACACGGTGTTCCTGTACGCCGCTTGGACCACATCAACTTGATGTCGAGCAATCCAGCAGCGGACACGAACTTCATGGTGGAAACACTTGGCTTTAAGGTCCGTGAACAGATTGTGGACAATGACCATGTTATCGGCACGTGGAACAGCGTTTCCAACCTGGTGCATGAAATCGCCTTTATGCAAGAGCCGACTGGAGCCAAAGGGAAATTGCATCATGTCTGCTATTGGTACGGCATTCCCCAGAATCTTTACGATGTAGCGGATCTGCTTAAGGACCATGATTACTTTATTGAAATTCCGCCGAATAAACACGGCGTCAGCCAGGCTTTCTGTATGTACGTTTACGAGCCAAGCGGAAATCGCGTCGAATTGTTCGGAGATGCCGGTTATTTAATTTTTGATCCGGATTGGAAAACACTTACTTGGGAAATGGAAGACGTTCCCGGCAACGGTGATACGTGGATTGGCGCGGTATTCCCGGATTCGTTCTGGAATTATGGCACGCCAGCACCAGCAACCGTTCCAGTAAAAGTAGCCGCTGAATAATAGGAGGTACTCATGGATAAAATCAAAGTAGCCATATTGGGATCAGGGAATATCGGAACAGATTTGATGTATAAAATCCTCAAGACGGACGGTGCGATGGAATTGGCTTTAATGGCCGGTATCGATCCGGAATCAGAAGGCTTGAAGCGTGCGGAAGAGCTTAATATCCCAACGACTGCCGAAGGCATAGAAGGTGTTCTGAATACTGAAGGCATCCGCATCGTTTTTGATGCCACCAGTGCAAAGGCTCACATAGCCCATGCGCCGCGATTGAAAGAAGCTGGCATCATCGCTGTCGACTTGACGCCGGCAGCAGTCGGACCATATGTGGTTCCAGCAATCAATCTCGGAGACCATTTGGAACTGGATAATGTCAATATGATTTCCTGCAGCGGCCAGGCGACAACGCCGCTCGTCTATGCGGTAAACCGGATAGCGCCTGTAAAATACAGCGAAATCATCGCAACGATTTCCAGTGTTTCCGTTGGCCCGGGAACCCGACAGAATCTTGATGAATTTACGATGACTACGGCCAATGCCTGCCAGAAAATCGGTGGAGCGGAAACAGCGCGTGCCATACCGGTCATTAACTCTGCGGAACCGCCGATCATGATGAATAATACGGTCTATGCAGTGCTTCAGGAAGAAACAGACGAAGCGGCAGTGGTTGCTTCGATTAATGAAGTCGTTGCTGAAGTCCAGCGTTATGTACCGGGATACCGGTTGAAAGGAAAACCGTATATCGACGTCCGCCACACGCCATGGGGCGAACTGCCAACTGTCATTATCATGAATGAAGTAGAAGGTGCCGGCGATTTCTTCCCGAACTATGCGGGGAATCTGGATATCATGACGGCAGCAGCCCAGCAGGTCGGGGAACAGTTTGCCAGCCATTTATTGAAGAAAGGAGGCGTGATTGCATGAAGACGCCAATCGTAACTGACACAACATTACGGGACGGCTCCCATGCAGTCAGCCATTCCTTTACTCCGGAGTTTGTAGGCCAAATCGTCAACCGTTTGGCAGAAGCCAAGGTGCCTGTCATTGAAGTCAGCCATGGCTCAGGTCTTGGAGGTTCTACGATCCAGCAGGGATTCTCGACTCATGACGAATGGCTGTTGATAGAACAGGCAGTCGCCAATAAGAAGGGTTCGAAGGTTGCATCGCTATTTGTACCGGGCATTGGCACGCGTCCGGAAATCCTAAAAGCCGCTGAATACGGAGTTGATATTTTGCGTGTCGCTGTGCATTGCACAGAAGCGGATGTTTCCCAACAATATTTTGAACAAGCGAAAAAGAGCGGGCTTGGCACGGTCGGATTTCTGATGATGAGCCATACCCAACCGCCCGAAGCATTGGCTAAGCAGGCAAAACTGATGGAAAGCTATGGCGCAGACTGTGTCTACGTGGTGGATTCCGCAGGAGCCTTGGTTCCCGAAAGCGTCCGTGAACGGGTTTCGGCATTAAAAGATGCTTTGTCCATTAACGTTGGCTTCCATGCCCATAATAACTTAGGGCTGGCTATAGGCAATACGGTTGCTGCATTAGAAGCGGGAGCTGACCAAATAGATGGAACACTGCGCGGGCTTGGCGCCGGCGTGGGCAATGCGCCGACTGAAGTATTGATCGCGGTATTGAATAAAATGAAAATCGATACAGGCATCAACTTGACGATTCTGATGGATACAGCAGAAGAGCTGGTTGCACCCGTATTTCAATATCCGAACGTCATCGATCGGGATAACCTGGCGTCAGGCTATGCTGGAGTCTACAACAGCTTCCTGCTTCATGTGCGAGAAGCAGCTGCCCATTTCAATATCAATCCAGTAGCAATCATTGAAGAGTTGGGACGCCGCGGTGCAGTTGCTGGCCAGGAAGACTGGATTTTGGATGTAGCGCTTGAATTGCAGCAAAAAGAATTAGTTAAATGAAAAAGCGCCGTTGATGAGTTTTCGTTGACGGCTTTTTCTCTAGAAGAAAGGAGTGCAGATATGGTTGTTGTTGAACAGCTTGCAAATGAATTAATCAGAGCCGAACGAACAAAAACGCCCATTGCACCATTCACTGAACGATTTCCGGCGATTTCCTTGCCGGATGCCTATCAGATTCAACTGAATTATGTAGAACAGAAAAAAGCGCAGGGCGCACGTGTCGTCGGAAAGAAAATCGGTGCCACGAGCAAGGCGATCCAATCCATGTTCGGTGTCAATCAGCCGGATTATGGCCATCTATTCGACACGATGATGTACGCGGATGGGGACACGGTACCGCTCGAAAGCTTGTTGCAGCCAAAAGTGGAATGTGAAATCGCTTTTGTCCTGAAAAAAGATCTTGTTGGTCCGAATATCACAGCACTGGATGTTATCGAAGCGACGGATTACATCGTGCCTGCCATCGAAATCATCGACAGCCGCATTGAGGACTGGAAAATCCGTTTTGAAGACACGGTTTCAGATAACGGCTCTTCAGCTCTGGTGGTGATGGGGACAAAACCGACAAAACTCGAAGGGTTGGACCTCAGCTGTTTGGGAATGAACCTTTACCAGAATGGGAAATACCTTGAATCGGCTACCGGAGCTGCTGTACTCGGCAATCCGATTTATGCCATCGCTTGGCTGGCCAATGCCTTGTCGGAATACGAAGTTTCATTGTTTGCCGGTGAAATCATTTTGACGGGTGCTTTTACAGCCGCTCTTTCGATAGAGGACGGAGATACATTTACTGCTGAATTTGCTCACTTAGGTTCAGTATCTGCAAGTTTTTCGAATGGAGGCAATTTGAAATGAAAACAGCATCATTGGAAAAAGCAGTAGAAGATTTATTCCAGGCGGAAAAGAATGTCCGGACCTTGCCGCAATTTGCGACGGAATTTCCGGATTTTGACGAAGACAAAGCTTATGACGTCCAGGAGCTCCTGATCGATAAAAAATGCCGCGAAGAAGAGACCGGGATTTCCGGATGGAAACTTGGGCTGACGAGCAAAGCGAAGCAGCAGATGATGGGCGTCCATGAACCTTCATACGGCGTGCTATTGAAAAACATGAGCCTGGATGAGGGACAGACGCATTCGATCGACCGTTTTATCCACGGCAAGCTGGAACCAGAACTCGCTTTTGTCTTTAAAGAAGATATTCAAGGCCCTCATATAACCGCAGCTCAAATCATTCAATCGACGGCCTATGTGCTGCCGGCATTTGAAGTGATCGATAGCCGCTTTGAAGCATTTAAATTCACCCTTCTTGATGCAGTGGCGGATAATTCATCTTCCTGCCGCTACATACTCGGCAATCAGATGCTGCCACCGGATGCTGTAGATATGAGCCTGACTGGAATCGTCTTCCGGAAAAATGGGGAAGTCATGGCAACCAGCACACTGGCTGCCGTCATGGGCAACCCGGCAAGTGCCATCGCCTGGATGGCCAATAAAATTGCCAAACGCGGCCAATTCATCAAAAAAGGCCAAGTTGTTTTGAGTGGGGCCATCACACAGGCGGTCCACATCGAACCGGGGGATCATTTCTCAGCTGCATTTGACGGCTTCGGAACCATTAATGTCAATTTCAAGGCGGGAGAGTGAAAGCTATGCCATTTATCCAAGTCACGATTGCTGAAGGACGGGAACCTGAGAAGGTGGAACAGCTGATTTCTGATCTTACGACGACCGTATCAGAAGTTTTGGATGCTCCAAAGGAAAATGTCCGGGTATTGATCACAGAAGTGCCAAAAACACATTGGGGAATTGCAGGCCAGTCTATTTCAAAAAGAAAAGAGGAATCGCGATGACTACAGTCGAAACAACAGTAAGGGAAGTTCAGCATTTCATCAACGGGAATTATGAGGCTTCATCTGACCAGCAGACATTCAAAGTCAAAAACCCAGCGACACAGGAAGTGATCGCCGTTGTTGCAGAAGCGACGGAACAGGACGTAGCAAAAGTATGTGCGGCTGCACGGGAAGCATTTGAAAACGGCCCTTGGCGTACGATGACTGTAGCGGAACGTTGTGCGAAAATCCGTCGCATGGCAGATATTATTTTGGAACGCAAAGAAGAAATTGCGCGTCTGGAAGCATTGGATGTCGGAAAACCATACAGCCATGCATTTGCAGCGGAAGTTCCGCGTGCAGCGCATAACTTGAAATTTTTCGCGGATTTTGTGGAACAGCAAGGCGGGGAAACCTATCCGATGGAAGATGCCTACATCAACTACACGCGCCATGAGCCGGTAGGGGTTGCAGGGTTGATCACGCCGTGGAACGCTCCTTTTATGCTGACGACTTGGAAACTTGGTCCTTGTTTGGCAGCTGGAAATACAGCCATCATCAAGCCTGCTGAAATGACGCCCTTGTCGGTTTCTTTACTGGGCGAAATTGCAAAACAAGCAGGCATTCCAGATGGTGTCGTCAATATTGTCCACGGTAAAGGCAGTGTTGTCGGAACGGCGATTACCAAAAATACCGATGTCGATTTGATTTCATTCACCGGCTCAACAGCGACTGGAAAAGCGATAATGCACAATGGTGCCGATACGTTGAAAAAGTTTGCCTTTGAACTTGGCGGCAAAGCGGCTAATATTATCTTTGAAGACGCAGATTTGGATAAAGCGATTCCAGTTTCGATTCAAGCCGCTTTCCTGAATTCCGGACAAGTATGTCTTGCGGGTTCACGGATTCTGGTACAGCGTTCAATATTAGATACATTCATCGAAAAATACAAAGCTGCAGCAGAAGCATTAGTAGTAGGAGATCCGCAGGCAGCCGAAACGAAAATGGGACCGCTTGTCAGTGAAGAGCATTTCAATAAAGTGAAATCCTATTTGGAAATCGCCAAAGAAGAAGGGGCCACTTTGATCACGGGAGGCGGCACACCCGAACTGGCATCCCATTTAAAAGAAGGTTATTACCTTCAACCGACGGTTTATTTGCACGAAGATCCTAAGGCCCGCATTTGCCAGGAAGAAATTTTTGGTCCGATTGTAACGATTATTCCGTTCGATACGGAAGAAGAAGCATTGCGGATTGCGAACGATACAGATTATGGATTGAACGGCGTGATCTGGACAGAGAACTTGAAACGGGCTCACCGCATCTCCCATGGCGTAAGAGCAGGCACAATCTGGGTCAACTGCTGGTTTGTACGTGATTTGCGTGCGCCATTCGGTGGTTTCAAAAAGAGTGGAATTGGTCGCGAGGGTGGACAACACAGTCTGGATTTCTTCACGGAAGCGAAAAACATCTGCATTGCTTTAAACTGAAGGGTGGAAAAGTGAATGGGACAAGAACTGACTTCTAACCGCGAACCGTTGAGAACGATGGGGAGTGAACAATCTCAGAGACTTCAAAAACGTGATTCAGTAGCATTGCCGCTGTCAGCTTTTTCAGCTTGGCAAAAGCAATTGGTTAAAATGCTTGGCATAGCAACCGTTAAAAAGAACTTCTTTCAGTTTGGCTGGTCACAGGGTGTCGAAGTGGCGCAGACTGTCAGCCGACGAGAGGATTTGGACTTGATTTCTCAAATGCTTCAAGGGGCTGAACTGCATGAAGCGTTGGGACAGGCAAATGTATTTATTGACGTCAAGAAGGTTGAAATTGTTGGGAATGAAGTGGTTTCTGTCCTGTTCAAAGGCCGATGGACCGATTCTTTCGAAGCAGACCAGTATATAAAAGAAGATACAACCGCTGTAAAACCTACGTGCTATATGCTTTGTGGGTTTGCCAGCGGTTATATCTCTACACTGGTAGACAAAGATGTATTTTTTAAAGAGCATGCCTGTCAAGCAAGTGGAGATGCCGCCTGCCACTGGGAAGGGAAATTGCTCGAGCACTGGGATCCGAAAGAATATGAACACTTAATGGGCGCGGATATTGAAGAAGAGATTCTTCCTTATACTAGGCTTGAAGAAGAACGTAACCGCCTGCAGATGGTTATTGATATTCATAACGAACTGACAGATGAGCTTATTCGGTCGAATAGTTTAGAAAACCTGTTAAGTATTTTAAAAAAATACATTTCACACCCCATCATCATTGAGAACCAGAAAGGCCAAATCACGGAATATGAAAACATCACCCTGGAAGAGGCAACTGTCCTGCAGGTACCTTTTCACCGGCGTTTGAAGGAATGGCCGATTCACAAAACAGATTTATTTCAATTCGAAGATACTAGCCGGTTAACGGCTCCAATATATATACAAAACCAGATTGCCGGCTATTGTTCATTTATCTATGGGCCGGGCGTTCAGCCTAAGGAAGAAATAGACCGGATGATTCTTGGCAGGCTGACATCGATCAGTACGTTGGTTCATTTAAACAATAGAAATATCATGGAAGCCAATGCGCGGACGAAAGGTATTTTGTTCGAGAAAATGCTGACGGATGGTTTCGAATCGAAAGAGCAGATTATACGGGAGTTGAACTTGCTGAATATCGATGTGTCGGGTGATTATCATATCGCTTATTTAGCACTTGGCTACAACGAATTCAATAAAGAGGACAATTTATCGATTTTCACAAATATCTATGAGGAAGTGGTGCAGTTTTTCCAGGAGCGCAGCTATGAAGTGCTGCAGGTTCAGCGGGCAAACGGGATTCTGTGCTTTATTCCGGAGTCAGCTGATCATGCCTTGATGGAAAATGGGCCGACCCTCTTCTATGAGCGCATTAAACGCGCCTATCCGAAAATCCAATGCCATGTCGGTGTCAGTTCTACGTCCAATGACCTTAGCTGCGTGACCGATCAAATGCAGGAAGCGATGACAGCAGCCAGGTTTACGACAACCTGTCAGCCGACGATGAATTTCAAGGAGTTGGGGATTCTTGGCATTCTTGTGCATTCGCAGGAAGAAAAAGCGATACGCAAAATCGCTGAACTTCAATTAGGTGAACTTTACGGGACTTCCGAGCAGCAACTCGATTATATGCAGACACTTTACGAATTCCTGATGAATGGCGGCAATTTGGAGATTACTTCTGCTAAGCTGCAATTGTCAGTGAGCGGCTTGCGCTACCGCATCAACCGGATTGGTGAAATCATAGAAGTGGATCTGCGTGATTCCGAAAAGCAATTCGATCTGCTGCTGGCTTTGAAGGCATTGAAGGTGATTGGGGAGTTTTAGGCAAACTTTATTTCAGGTAAGAGTTGGAACTATTTAATGATCAAAACAACTATTCTTATATATTCAGAAAAAATCCACTGAAGAAAAAGCTTGGCTTTTTCTTCAGTGGATTTCTTGTTTCCTATTCTTTTTCCGTCAAGAACGTAATGACCAAAAACAGCAGGAACGCCAGCAATAGCAAGCTTCCGCCTACGATGAAAAATATCATGACGAAGGTTTCATTCCAATTGAATGGATTCAGGTTATACAACCACATGCCACTTGTCAGTGTAAAGGCGCCGACCATGCCGAGTATGCTGTGGATGGCGACAAGTTTTTTGAACTTGATTGTATAAACCCGGTAGAAGATGCCCCAGGCAAAGACTGATAACCAGCCGACGAGCAAGATATGGGCATGGATTGGACGCAAGCTGTAATCCATTTCTCCAGCCATTTGTGAACCAAGAAACGTGCCGAACAAGCCAAAAATGGCTGAAAAGCGTATTAAACGAAGACTCCAAGTTTTTTCCATAATAAAACCTCCAACTTAGTATTGTGTGGGAACGGGATGCGGGAAGGACAGGATAAATTCACTTCCTGTGCCTAGCCGGCTATTAACCCGAATGGTGCCATGGTGCAAGGTGACGATTTGGTGCACAATCGACAGACCCAGTCCGGTGCTGTCTTTTTTGCGTGCGGCATCGACACGGTAGAAGCGATCGAACAACTGCGGCAAGGCGTCTTCCGGAATGCCTTGTCCGCTGTCTTTAAATGTAACGGTAATGCCGGTATCGTCCGACTGCAGGATGATTTCGATGCTGCCGCCGGGTTTATTGTATTTGATGGCGTTGGTCAACAAGTTGTCCCAGACATTATCAAGCAGTTCGGCATCGCCGCGGAAACGTGTTGGAGCGAGCTGGTAAGACAGGTTGATGTCTTCTTCTTCAAGCCGCCAGCGGTATTTCCGGACGACGCCTCTCAATTGTTCATCCAGCTGGAACTCTTTTGTTTTCATCGGATAAGCACCTTGGTCGAGCGATGTCAGCAGCAGCAATTGGCGTGTCAAGCTGGACAACCGCTTGGCTTCCTGGTCGATGATGGATGTATACGCTAGACGGTCGTTGTCGGAAAGCCCCGGTGACTTCAACAGATCCGCGTAGCCCTGGATGTTCATCAACGGCGATTGGAAATCATGTGACACGTTGCTGATGAACGATTTACGTGCCAAGTCGTTGTGCTGCAATTGTTTCTGCATCAAATTGAAGCTTTCAGAAAGCTGGCCAATTTCATCATTGCGCCGAATATCAAGCGGAAAGCTGTAGTTCTCGCGGGCAATATGTTTGGTCGCTTCTGTCAGCTGGACAATCGGCCGCGTCAATTGCCGCGCCATCCAGATCATGCCGATGATGCTGACGAGTGCAATTGCCACTACAAAGCCGATCAGGACGGAATGGATATCCGTCGACACAAGCTTGGTATCGGGACGGATGAACAGGCCATAAGGTTCACCGCTTCTTTCAAACGGCACACCGACTGTATTGTGCAGTTCATTGGTGAAATGGCCGATCATGAAAATGTCATCTGTTAAATTGTCCAGTCCCGTATAGACTTCATTTTCCGACAGAACCTGTTCGGCCTGTTCAGGAAACGCCGTATCGTCAAACGGTTTGCCGAAAAACTGCATCTCTCCGGAGCTGTCGACAAGCGCAATCTGGTAGCCAAGCTTTGCGACTGCCTGCAGGTAATTGGTGAAACTTTCATCCGAATACGGCACGTTTTGTACGGTGCTGATAATTTCTTCGGCAATGGCCACGTTTTGTTCGATCGTTTCATCTTTAGTGACCGTCACATAGAAGATATTGGCGATGGAAAACCCAATGAGGATGCTGATGGCCAGAATGAACAGCGTAGCGACAGTGAATTGCCGGTACAAAGTTTTCATTTTGAAGCCTCCAGCTTATAGCCGATTCCACGCAATGTGTGGATTTCAACATCAGCTCTGTAACGCTTGAGGCGGTCCCGGATCCGGTTGATGTGGGTATTCAAAGTCATTTCGCTGCCTTCGTGTTCTTCGCCCCAGACATAATCCATCAGCAATCCGCGGGGAGTGGCCAGATTGACGCGCGAAACCAGCAGCGACAGCAACTCGAATTCCTTCAGCGGCAAGATCAGTGTTTCTTTGCCGATGGTCACTTCGAAGTTCCGGCGATTGATCGATAGGTTTCCGGCCTGCAGATTCTCCTGGACAGAACGCTCCGAGCGGCGCAGGACAACGGCGACGCGAAACAGCAATTCCTTCGGTTCGAAAGGCTTGACCATGTAATCCTCGGTTCCGGACAGGAAGCCTTTTTCCTTATCCTCGAGCTGGCCTTTTGCTGTCAAGAGAATCACCGGAATATTGAGGTCCTGGGTCAGGATACGGGTCAGCTGAAACCCGTCCATGCCCGGCATCATAACGTCGACGATGGCCAGGTCAACAAGTTGGTCCTCAAGCAGCAGCAAGGCCTGTTCTGCATCATTTGCTTTAAAGACGGTATAGCCTTCTTTGCTGAGGTGAATTGCTACCAGCTGCTGGATATAAACATCATCGTCCACGACGAGTATTTTCATGCGGATTCCTCCCTTTCAATCAGAAAGCCCGGCACATGGGTGGCCGGACTTTCCACTCTCTATATTATGCAGGGTTTACTTGTCTTTTTCAAAAAACAATATCAAAGCTGGAAGAAGCATGCCGCGCACCAGGAAAGTATCAATCAAGATTCCGATTGAAACCATGAAACCGAATACGAACAAATCAGCGATTGGCATAGTAGTCAATGCGGCAAAAGTGGCGGCCAGGATGATGCCGGCAGAAGAGATGACACCGCCTGTATGGCTGATGGCGATTTCCAGGGCTTTTTTGACTTTGTGTGATTTCCGTTCTTCGATAAAGCGTGAAACCAGGATAATGTTATAGTCAATGCCAAGTGCTACCAGGAAGATGAACGCATATACCGGTACACGTGTACTGATGGCCTCATAGCCGAACAACACATCGACCAGGAAAATTCCCAAGCCGAGCGCCGACAAGTAAGAAAGCAAAATCGTCGCCATCATATAGATCGGCATTTTCCAAGAGCGGGTCAGGACGAACAGCAGTACCAAGATCAATAAGGTTTCAAGTACAACGATTTTGTAGATATCGCTATTGTTGACTTCCCGTTCATCAACGAGTTTCGGTGTAATGCCGCCGAAGTGTATATCGCCATTAATGGACGCGCGATCCAGCAAAGCGCCGCTGTCGTTTCGCAGTTGTTCCACGAAATCAAGGGCTTCTGTAGAATACGGATTCATCGATAAGGCAATGTTGTATTTCACTGCTTCACCGTCGTCCGTTTGGCCGGACAAACGGGCAGAAGCAATTTCGCCATAAGCAGTCAGCTCTTCAGAAAGAGCGGCTGCGGCTTCTTCTGTAATCGGCTCATCCCCAACAACCAACAGGGTGGAAGGCGCAATTTCGCCTTTGTCGAATTTCTGTTCAACAATTTCATAACCGACACGAGAAGGCATGTCTTCCGGGAATGATTTCACTGTATCGAATTCAAACTCCAGATTCACAATATTCAATGCTGAAACAATCATCAGAACGGCGACAAGTCCGCCGGAAATCAAAGGTTTGTTGACGACGAATTTCGCAACAGGTCCCCAGATTCCGTGTTTCACTTCTGAGGATTGGCCATATTTCGGCACTTTCGGCCAAAATGCTTTGCGGCCGAATAACGTGAATAAAGCCGGAATCAGCGTAATCGAAGCAATCATGATAACGAAAACAGCCGTACCGAAAATCGGTGCAAAATTTGCATAGTCACGGAAGTCTGCAAAGAACAGCACAAGCATGGCTGCAAGAACAGTACCGCCAGCGAAGAACACCGGTTCACCCGTTGCCCGCATGGCATGTTTCATGGCTTCGTGTTTGCTTTCGTAATGGTTCAATTCCTCACGGAAGCGTGAGAAAACGAACAGCGAGTAATCGATTACAGCCGCAAACAGCAGGATGCTCATGATCGAAGTCGTTTGGCTGGTCAGTTCCAATCCGCCAGAGCCCATGAAGGCAAGCGTCTGGTTAACCACCTGATAGACGATCACTGTCGCCAGAAGTGGAATGAATGCGAGTAGCGGCGAGCGGTAGATGACGATCAACAGTACAAGAATGATCAGGACTGTTGCAATCAACAACACAAAATCCGCTTCTTCAAACAATTTGACGGTATCGCCTGCAATGCCGGCAGGACCGGTGACGTAAAATTCCATCGATCCGGAATCAGCTGCGATGTCGCTGCCGATTTCAGAAGCTTCGTCATTGATTTCCGCAAAATCGGCACTGCCGAGCCCTGCCTCAAGTGACATCGGAATAATCATTGTCGTATTGTCTTCAGAATAAAAACCTTCCAAAGCAGGAGGAGGCAATTGACTGATGTCGACAATCGAGTCGATGCCTTCAATATTTGCCTCTGTAATGCCTGCCAGAATTTCTTGGACAGTTTCGGGATTGACATCGCCTTCGCTGTTATGGAAAACGAGAATGCCAGGTGTTCCTTGGTCGTTCGGGAAATATTCCTTCAGTTTCTGGTCCGCGATAATCGATTGTGCATCATCGGGCAGTGATTGGAAATTGGCCACTTTGTAATCATTGAGTCTCGGTCCCATGCTGAGTGCAATCATTAGGACAAGCCAGACGATGATGGTGATCCACATGCCTTTTTTGGTCGATACCCAATCAGTGATTGGATTCAGGAATCTGTTCATTGCTTATTTCTCCTCTCTCTATAACATTTCTGATTCATCATAACGTGTGAATATAAATTGAATATCAATTTTTGATGGCAGAGATTTGAACAATAGAATTGTGTGTGTGCCTGGCACGCACACAATTGCATTCATGTACGAAAAAAAGACGGTGCGAGTAACTAGTCAAGTTACCTGCAACGTCTTTTCATATATGTTTACATCTTGATGGTAATGCGTTTTGTCATCAGGCGCGTGGAAATCAGCAAGACGGCAACCAAAATGAGTGAACCGGTGATGGCTAAAGCTGGTCCAGCTTCTGCAGGAATATAAGGTACCCAAGGAATAATGGAACTCAATCCACTGTCTCCAAGGAAATAGCCATTGAGGCTGAGAGCAGCAACCGCAATTCCGACGAAAACAAAGCCGATGATCCAGCCAAAGCGGTAATAGCCGAGCCCAATCAGCCAACCGATCAAGTAATAAGTGAAAGCGTTGATAAAAAACGTGACGGTGGCCGAAAGCCATCCGGATGACGGATAGAACGCGCCGACACCATCTGTGCCAATGGGCAGTGCAGCGAAGCCTGAAATAAAATGCTCAATGCCGTTGACAGCGAGCGGCACTAAAGTGACAGCCGCCGCCAATGCAAGTGCGGATAAAACGGTACCCATATACAAATCCTTGCGTGTGATGCCTTGCTGCACATAGTAGCCAAGAAAGCCATAGGCTGCGATAATCCCGCAGACCAGCATGAAGATCGCTACAGAATAGCTTGAAAAGGCGAAGAAGGGATCAACGCTGGCATCGTTTCTGACTACGATGAACATGCCGATGATGTATGCGGCAATCAAAAATGAGAAAAACCAAATCGCCCATTTAAACTGTTCGTAAAAGAGGTCGAAAGCAACTTTTGGATACAATTTTAATTGTTTCATCTTAATGCGCCTCCTCTGTTAAGTGGATGAACAGGTCCTGCAGCGGCACTGGGCCGATTTCAAGGCCTTGTTCCCGTGCGGCGAGTTGGTTCTGTTCAGTCAGCGTACCGTAAACCATAACTGATTTCGTGCCGCCCAGCCTTTGTTCGTTCAAAACTTTCATGCCGGCGACAAAATCATCAACCTGATCGGCTGCTCCTGTAATCGAAGCACCTTGAGCAGAAAGGGTTTCATATTCCTCGTTCAGCAAGAGGTTTCCTTGATCGATGATGACGACCTTATCGAAAAGGTAATCCATTTCCGACACCAGATGAGTGGAAAGAATGAAGGTCCGCGGATATTCTGCCTGGTCCGCTAGAATTTCCTCATAGAAGATTTGGCGTGCCGGTGCGTCCATTCCCAGATACGCTTCATCGAAAATTGTTACGGGCGTGCGGCTCGCAAGTCCGATGACCACATTCAACGCTGACTGCATGCCTTTGGACAATTTATGGGCAGGCTTGTCGAGCGGCAGTTTAAAGCGCTTCAGTAAATGATTGGCGTAATCTTTGTCGTAGTTTGGGCGATACCTTTCCGGAAATTCAAGCAAAGCAGGAATCTTTTCGTATTCGTCTGCATAGTCCTTTTCATAAATGAACGAAATCTGCTGCATCTTCTCTGGATTTTCAAAGACTGGTTCACCATCAATCTCTATTTGGCCGGTTGTCGGTTCACGGAAAGCCGCGAGCAAAGACAGAAGGGAAGTCTTGCCAGCACCGTTGCGCCCGATGAGGCCGTGGATCTTGCCAACTTCCAGCGCCAGTGAAATGTCCTTTAATGCTTCAAATTTCCCGAATTTCAACGTGACATTTTTCATCTCTATTTTGGCAGCCATCATCCTTCACTCCCTTTCGTGTTTTTGATCAGGTCAATAATTTCTTGTTGGGAAATGCCAAGCTTCTTTGCTTCCTGAATGAGACTCCTGACGTAATTGTCGACAAATGCTTCTTTGCGCTGTCCGACCAATGTCTGTTTTGCTCCTTCTGCTACAAACATCCCAATCCCTCTCTTCTTAAATAAGATTCCTTCTTCCACCAGCTGGTTGATCCCTTTTGAGACAGTCGCATGATTGATCTTATAAAAATTGACGAGCTGATTGGTCGATGGTGCCTGATCTCCTTCTTTCAGCTGGTCATTGACAATTTGGTCTTCAATCAATTCACGGACCTGCAAAAAAATCGGTTTACTTGAATCAAACGCATTGCTCACTGAAAACACCTCCTGAACCCTTCTCGTTATATGGTTATATACTTATGTGTATAACCATATATCCGTTTGACTTATTTGTCAATTATTTTTGTGTCTTTATTAAAACAATAGAACGAAATAAAAAGGTGTTGCACAAGCTGCTTTTCGCAGTTCGGGCAACACCTTTTGTTTACACTATTCCTGTATCTTAAAAATTACTAGTTATTTTCAGTTCTTCACAATCTGGTCGCCAAGCTTTTCTTTGCTCATCATAAACGCGACAACTAAGGCCAGTACAGCAGGGACAACCGCCCATAGGAATGTGCTCGCAATGGAAGAAGAAAGGGCATCCGTCAATTGGGCTGACAGTTCGGCAGGAATATTGGCACGTCCTTCAGCAGATAATAGGGCACGGGAGTCTCCAGTAAAGCTGGCAGCTCCGGCTCCAAAACTTTCGGTCATATTACGCGTGAACGCATGGCTTTGGATAATCCCGAAAATGGTGATGCCGATGGTCATCCCGAATGTACGCAGGAAGCTGACGGTGGAAGTTGCGGCACCGCGTTTGCGTACTGAAAACGGATGGATGGCGGCTGATGGCAGCACCGAGAAGGATGCGCCAATGCCAAGTCCGGCAAGAATCATAAAGAAGACCACCAGGAATCGCGATGTATCAATTGACAAAGTGGCTAACAAAATCATGCCGACTGTCAGTAAAGCGAGCGTTGGAATCAAGAATGAGCGATAAGCGAATTTGGCCATTAAAGCACCGCCAATCGACGCACTGACAACCGATCCGACCATCATGGGCAACAAGACAAGCCCTGAATTTGTTGCATTCCCTCCTTGAACCCCTTGAATATAGAACGGGATATAAACCGAAGCGGTGATGAAAGCAGCGCCGCTGAAAATCGAAATGAGGCCACTTGTCGCAAAGAGGCGCTCTTTGAACATGCTGAAATCGATGACCGGTTCATCAGCGCGACGTTCTGCAATGATAAAGATGATGGCGAGTACAGCAAAGCCGGCGAATAAACCGAAGCTCTGAGGAGATACCCACGCAAATTCCTTGCCGCCCAGTTCCACTGCAAACATCAGGCAGACGACCGCGCCGACAAGTGTGGCAGCACCCAGCCAGTCGATTTTTTGTTCGGCGTGTTCGAGTGATTCTTTATAGAAGAAAGCCACCATTATGAAAGCAATTAAGCCAAGTGGAATGTTGATATAGAAAATCCATGTCCAGTTGATGTATTCCGTGATATAAGCACCCAGCAAAGGACCAAAGACGCTGGAAATCCCGAATACGGCACCGAACATGCCGCTCATTTTGCCGCGTTGTTTTAACGGCACAACGTCAAACATGATCGTGAATGCAATCGGCATGAGTGCTCCACCGCCGATTCCTTGAATCGCACGGTAGATGATCAATTCATTGATGGTATCGGCTGTACCGCAAAGCACCGAACCGATCATAAAGACCAGTAACCCGAAAATGAAAAACCGCTTGCGTCCATACATATCGGAAAGTTTACCGAAAATCGGCATCCCGGCCATCTGTGCGACCAGATAAGCGGAAGTGACCCAAACGAATTTATCGACTCCACCCAGTTCCCCGACGATTGATGGCAACGCTGTCGTGACGATCGTGTTGTCCATAGATGCCACCAAAATCGCCAGCAGCAATCCGCCAATAACTACTTTAATATTGCTTTGTCTTTTATTGTTCATCTTTTTCGCCTTCCATTTCCTTCAATTTAATTTTGGATGTTCATATCATAATCCTATAGAATAAAAAAATCCAAACTTGAAGACTCGGATTCTTACAAGATTCGAAAGTTTATTTGAATCTTTTTGATAAAGGCATGCTTTGTATAAGTTCTTGGTTCTTTTGTTCTGTCTGGTTTTTATCTTTTAGAGCCAACAAAAATGAACAAAAGGAAAAGTGAAATTTAATTGACAGAAATGTTTAATAACTCTTTCCGGAATATGTTACTGTAGAATAGCAACAAGTTAAATCATAAAAAGGAGGGATTAGGTGGTAAGCAGAAATCAAACTGCCGAAACAAAAAAGAAAAGAAAAAAATTGAAAGTCCCACATATTTTCGTTATTTTATTTCTCATGATTGCATTGGCTTCATTGGTCAGCTACATCATTCCAGCGGGGCAATTTGAGCGGGTGACAAATGAGAGTGGAGCAGAAATCATTCAGCCGGGAACATTTGAATACATAGAAGCATCTCCAGTGACATTTTTTGAGTTTATGTTCGCGATTCCGGATGGCTTTATCCAGACCGCTGAAATCATCTTCGGGATCATCATGATTGGAGGCATGTTTGCGGTCATCGAACGGACAGGCGTGATTTCTCTCGCTGTCAATAAATTGGCCAGCAAGTTTTCCGATAAAGGCTTATGGATTATTCCCACCTTAATGATTCCGTTCGCTCTTTTCACTACGTTTACCGGCCAAGTGGAAATGTCGTTGATTTATCTCCCGGCAATTTTGCCTTTGGTATTGAAGCTTGGATTCGATCGAATCACAGCGACAGCGATTGTTCTGGTTGCCACGATTTCAGGTTTCACATTGGCTTTAGCGGTTCCGGCTAATCTTGGGGTGGCACAGGAAATCGCCGAACTGCCGCTTTATTCCGGTATGTGGTACCGAATTGTTCTGTTGGCGATTGTACTTACAGTCGGTATGGCTTACGTATGGCGCTATGCCAGAAAAGTACAGAAGAATCCGGAGTTGAGCATCGTATTTGATGAAAATGATGATGACTTGGAGATAAAGGAGCTTTCGGCTGGAAAAGCAACGAAGCGCCAGATGTGGACAGCAGTTACTCTATTGGTGGGGTTCGGTGTTTTGCTGTTTGGACTCTTGAATTACGGTTGGTATTTCCGCGAACTGACCGGGCTTTATGCGCTGATCGGAATTGCGGCAGGACTTGTTGCGGGATTGAGTTCGTCTGAAATTGCTGATGCCTTCAATGAAGGGTTTAAGAAAATCCTTCTGGGAGCAATTGTCGTTGGGATAGCACGGGGCATCGCGGTGGTATTGGACGCCGGGGATATCATGGATACGATTATTTATGCGCTCGGAGAATTTGTCGGGATCATGCCTGATTCGTTGACAGCAGTCTTCATGCTCATTGTTCAAGCAGCATTGAATTTCCTTATTCCATCCGGGAGTGGCCAGGCGATGGTGACCATGCCAATTATGTCCGGCCTTTCCGACATCAGCGGTGTGACGCGCCAGACAGCTGTCCTGGCTTTCCTGATGGGAGATGGCTTTACAAATATTTTCTATCCGACCTCGGGTTATTTCATGGCAACATTAGCTGTTGGTGGGGTACGGTGGGAAAAATGGTTGAAATTCATCTTCCCATTGCTCATCGTGTGGTACTTGATCGCAGCTGCGGCTCTGGTGATTGCGCAATTTATTGATTATGGACCACTTTAACTCTGTAAAACGAAGCGCCTCTATCTTAAGAGGCGCTTTTATTTCGCTTATCCGGCTTTAAAGAATGGTAAGGTTTTACTAAAAGATAATTAAGTGAAACGTTTTGAAGTGCCGTTGTCTCTAATAAGTAAAGGGGAATGAGGCGGATGCAGCACGATGAAGAAATGATTGCAGCAGCAATTCGGGGCGATCGTTTGGCGCTTCAGAAATTATTGAAATCAGAAAAAGAGAAATTATACCGTATGGCATATACATATGTGAAAAACGAAGATGAGGCGTTGGAAATTTTTCAGCAGACTGTTCTTCAGGCCATTGAGTCGGTCCATCAATTAAAGAATCCGGCTTACTTCTCAACTTGGTTAACACGCATCTGTATCAACAAAGCTCTGACAGCTTTGAAGAAAAACAAAAAGCTCGTTGTAATGGATAAAGTGGAAGAACAAGTGATGGAGATGGACTCCTCAACTGACCTAGCTCAGCAGTTGGATGTGGCAAATGCCTTGGGTTTATTGCCGGAGAAATACAAGACGGCGCTGATGCTGCGGTATTACCAGGATTTTTCTGTAAAACAAATAGCGGAAGTAATGAACTGTGCAGAAGGATCGGTAAAGACACTTATCCACCGGGGGCTGGCATTGCTGAAAAAGAATTTGAAGGGAGTGTATGCAGATGAACGGCAAAGAGATTTCAATTAAGAAAGCGATGGAACAGGTCGATGTGCCGGAAGATCGTTTGGATGCACTCATTGAACAGGCATTCTTTGAAACTTCTGCTGCTAAAAAGAAACAGCGTAGATGGCTGGCACCGGCTGTCGCAGCCTCAGTCCTTTTTTTCGGCAGTTCTGCTGCAGTTCTTACAGCCTCACCAGCACTTGCCAATTACATGGCACAGATCCCGGTCATCGGCAATGTGTTCGCCATCTTTTCAGAAGAAGAAAGAGGACTGTTGGAATACGAACGCTTCAGTGAAGATGTGGGGCTGTCGAAAACAAGCAACGGCATTACGATTTCCATTGAGCAAGCAGTGTATGATGGAACAAAAGTGACGTTCACCTATACAGTTGCATCAGATCAAAAACTGGATTCTTCAGCACATTTAACGGGTTCTCCAATCTTACTTGAAGCAGAAGGGCCCACTGGCGGCATGGAATGGGAGCCGGTGGAAGGCGGAATTGCGGGTATTGCAGAAATCCTCCATCTTGATGAGGAGGCAAAACAGGTCAATGTCCAGTGGGAACCTGCAAGCCTCTATACTGAACAGGGGGAAATTGTGGGAGACTGGAAATTTGAGTTCGCGGTGGCGCAGCTGAAAAACTTAGAGCCTCTTATTTTAGATCAGAAAGTTAGCAATAACGGCGTCTCTGTGCACTTCGATAAAGTGACTTTTACAGACATCTCAGTAAATATCGCTTACCAGCAATTAGTGGAACCGTCATTATTGCAGGACTGGCAGTATGTAGAAGCTGAACTGCTTGCACAAGACGATTTGGGAAATGTTTACCCCGTTCCCTATAATGGCGGAAGTACGCCAGGAGGTTCGCGAACAGCAGAAGATTTGGAATGGACAGCCACCGTTCGGGGATTGTCGCCAGAAGCGAAAACGCTGACCTTTTATCCGTTTGCGCACATCAGCAGGGTGGCTGAAGAAGGAGAATCAGATGCCAAGCGCATTGAATTTGATGCAGTAGAGATAGATTTGGTGGAAAGAACCCACACCCTAATCGAAAATCCGGTATTCCCTGAATTAGAAGAGAAACAGGAGTGAAATCAGAACGAAACCCGCATCTTCATGATCGGTAAGAGCGGGTTTTATTTCAATAAAACGACTGATATCGGTGAAATACAAGTGATAGGATTAATATCCACCGCAAGGGGTAAACTATCATTAAAATCTTTATTATTGGAGGAATCAGCAATGGCTAGAAAAGGCACAGCGGGGAAAACACCAGAAAAACATGTAGGCGCACCTGAATCGGGAATCGATAAAGCCATCAATAAAACAAAAGAAGTTTTTGACGGTGAAAACGAAGCCACTGATTATGAAGAAGTCAAAGGGAAAGAAGAAATGAAAGATGCGAAAGAACATTCTAAAAAAGTAGCGAATAAGAAGAATGAAGATAGCGAGAGAAATATTTAATGGAAAAGTGAAAAGGCACTGCCCTTACCCATTCAGGTGAGCGGCAGTGCCTTTTTAATTGCGCGGGTGCCTGGCACTCACACAATTATTTTTATTTTCATATAAAGTATAGAAATTCGAATAGTAGTTATTCTCAACCGGTTTTCTCACAAGGTACATAGGTGATAAACCATTCAATTTGTTTAAGGAATAAAATGAATAAAATCAAAACCTATTCATTCGACTGTCTGGTGGAAAGGTCGAGATGAGTAATCGCCCGAAAACCTGGCAGAGCAACTGCAGAAAAGGAAAATCCTTTTTAAAGTGCTTAATGGGAAGAAGATGAATAAGTATGAATAATAGCTGGGGATTCCTGTTGTTTCTATGGAGGAAGGTTTTTAAGAGTACTTCCTGAAAAAATGAATAAAAATATGAATTATAGGAATATAGATTTGGTTGAACATTAACTGCTATGGATGGAACCTGTCTCGTAGATTGGTTTCCCGGAAGAAAGTAAATCGGGCCTGACCTTTTCTATCGAAAGAAAAAGGTCTTGTTTTTCGATAGAAAGGGTAGAGTCAAAGAAAGGAGTGATAGGAATGCTGACTGCAGAATTGCTGAAGCAATTAGATGTCAAAGAACAGCGCATCATTGACATACGGCGACACCTCCACGAACATCCGGAGCTGTCGTTTGAAGAAGAGAAGACAGCTGCCTATATTGAGGATTTCTATAAAGGGGTGGCGGTTGATTCGGTGGAGACGAATGTCGGCGGCCAACGGGGCATTGTGGTAACCATAAAAGGCGAAAAACCTGGCAAAACCATTGCGGTCCGTGCAGATTTCGATGCCTTGCCGATTCAAGAGGAAACGGATTTGCCCTTCGCATCCAAAACAAAAGGTGTTATGCATGCCTGCGGACACGATGGGCATACGGCTTATATGTTGGTTCTTGCCGAAACACTGGCTGAAATGAAAAAGCAATTGGCGGGGACGATTAAGGTTATTCATCAGCCGGCTGAAGAAATGCCGCCGGGCGGAGCCATCGGCATGATTAGAGCTGGCGTGCTTGACGATGTGTCGGCCGTATTCGGCATCCATGTTATGTCGACGATGGAAGCCGGAAAAATTTTTTACAGAAGCGGCAATACCCAAACCGGGCGTGCACGCTTTAAGCTGCATATCCAGGGAAAAGGCGGCCATGGTTCTTCTCCGCACATGGCGAATGATGCCATTGTGGCAGCAAGTTCTTTTGTCATGAATTGCCAGACCGTCATCAGCCGACGGATGGATCCGTTTGATACGGCAGTGGTGACAATCGGCTCATTCGACGGCAAAGGGCAATTTAATGTCATCAAGGATGCTGTCGCACTGGAAGGCGATGTCCGGACGATGTCCCAGGAATCCCGTGAGCTGGTTGAAGCGCAGGTGCGCCAGTTTGCGGAAGGGCTGGAAACTTCTTTCGGCGTTCAGGCGACACTGGAATATGCGAATGATTATCCGGTCCTCTATAACGATCCTGAAATTACCGGGCAAGTTCGCCAGGCGATTGAAGAAGCGAATATCCCGGAAGTAACAGCAGTTGAAGAAGTGGCGCCACAGCCCCCTTCTGAGGATTTTGCCTATTACCTGGAGGAAAAGCCGGGCTGTTTTTTCTATGTGGGTGCAAAACCCTTAGGAAAAGAAGCATATCCACACCATCATCCCAAGTTTGAAATTGACGAGAAAAGCTTGTTGATCAGCGCGAAGGCAATGGCTGCAGTGGCAGCGGATTTTTGTCGAGAAAAGAAAGATGATTGAGTTCTCTTTTTGAATAAAGATCTGAATAATCTTGCAACTTATTTACAAACCTCTAATACTGGTTTAAAGTGACAGTAAGGTGCGCGGAAGCATCAACTGTTCTTGCCGGGCACTTAGCTTATGTATACCCATGAAAAGATATTGCCAAGTCTGCAGAAATTTCACGATGAAATTTTTACGCGTAGATAGAAGCCAGTTCATCCAGACAAGCAGTCTTGCTGTTGTCTTTTTGAGCTGGCTTTTTTTGAAGAGCAAGAAAATCGGGAGGGGCGATTCATGATGGATTTTTCATTCACAGAAGAACAGGGGATGCTGCGAAGCACGACGCGCAGTTTTGTCGACAAGGAAATCATGCCGTTTATCGAAGAATGGGACCGGGCGGGCAAGTCAGACCCTGCCATTTACGGTAAGCTTGCCGACCTTGGACTGATGGGAGTTTGTATTCCGGAAAAATACGGCGGGAGCGGCATGGATTATAATTCGCTGGCGATTGTCTGCGAAGAATTGGAGCGAGGCGATACGGCATTCCGTACCGCGGTATCTGTCCATACCGGATTGAACAGCCTGACCATTCTGCAATGGGGGACAGAAGAACAAAAGCAGCAATACTTGATCCCGCAGGCGAAAGGCGAGAAAATCGGCGCTTTTGGATTGACGGAGCCAAGTGCTGGATCAGATGTGGCGGCGATGAAGACGACTGCTGTGAAGCAAGGCGACCATTACGTGTTGAATGGGCAGAAGACCTGGATTTCTCTTTGCGATGTGGCAGACCATTTTCTGGTCTTTGCCTACACAGGTGAGCAGGAGCAAAAGCATGGAGCGATTTCCGCTTTCATAGTAGAACGCACTTGGCAGGGCTTTTCTTCCAAGGCCATTAAAGGAAAACATGGCATCCGGGCGGGCAATACGGGTGAATTGTTTTTTGAGGATGTGAAAGTTCCGGCAGAAAATCTGCTGGGGCACGAAGGCGAAGGGTTTAAGATAGCTATGTCGGCCCTCGATAACGGGCGCTTTACGGTGGCCGCCGGAGCTGTTGGACAAATCATGGCGTGCCTGGAAGCGAGCGTCAGCTATTGCCATGAACGCCAAACTTTCGGCAAAGAAATCGGCAGACATCAACTGGTCCAGCAGATGATCGCAAAAATGGAAGCCGGTTTTCAAATGAGCCGGCTGCTTGTTTACCGGGCGGGCGAATTGAAAAACCAAGGAAAGCGCAACACCCGTGAAACTTCATTGGCGAAATGGCAGGCTTGTGATTTCGCCAATCAGGCAGCGGACGACGCATTCCAAATCCACGGTGCTTATGGCTACTCGGATGAATACCCGGTCAGCCGCTATTTGCGAAATTCCAAAGCGCCGGTCATCTATGAAGGGACGCGTGAAATCCACACGATCATGCAGGCGGAATATGTGCTGGGCTATAAAGAAGACAAAGCTTTGTCCAAAACATTGCCAGCCTGGGAACAGCAAGCCGATTCAACGGCAAATCGCTGATGCGGTGAAGAAGAATAGCAAGGCCAAACAGATCTTGTCGGCTGGCACACCCACAGACCGGAAATTCGGAAGAGGATGGCAGGCTTAATCTCTGCCGGTATAGGGTACTTTTTCATTAGGAAGAGAGACTGCCCGGCAGTCCAATAAACCACACAAAGAGGAGAATGATCATGGAAATTCTAAAACGGTTCAAAGACATTATGACGAGCAACATTAATGCCCTGCTGGACAAAGCAGAGGATCCGGAAAAAATGATCGATCAGTATTTGCGTGATTTGAACAGTGACTTAGGGAAAGTGAAGTCGGAGACAGCTGCGATTATGGCTGCGGAAAAACGGGAGCGCCGCGAGCTCGAGGAATTTGAGAAAGAAATCGGTGACATGCAGCGCTATGCGGTAAAAGCATTGGAAGCCGGCAATGAAGATGATGCACGCAAATTCCTGCAGCGCAAAGCAGAGCTTTCCGAGAAAGTGACGGATAAACAGATAGCTGTTGAACTTGCGGCTGCCAATACGCAACAGATGCGGCAAATGCATGACAAGCTGGAATCGGATATCGGCGAACTGGAATCCCGCCGCTCAGAGCTGAAAGGCAAAGCGTCTGTGGCAAAGACACAAAAACGCATGAACGATTTTGCTTCATCTGTGGATGGAGCGGGAGAGCGGATTTCCGCTTTCGACAAGATGGAACAGAAAATCAATCAGGAGCTTGATGAAGCCATTGCCATGTCCGAATTGAACAAGGGCTCTAGTACAGATATCAAGGACCTGGCTTCAAAATACGACAGTGATTCATCGGTTGATGACGAGTTGGAGTCGCTGAAAGCAGGCATCAATGTAGACGATGAATTGGAATCATTGAAAAGCCAATTGGGCAAAAATGAATGAGAGCGGCTGTACGGACAGTTTCCTTTGACCTGAAGGGAGGCAGACACCATGGTCATTCAGTATAAATGTCCAAACTGCGGATCAGATATGGCGTTCGACAGCGAATCCGGACATCTGTCCTGTCCGAGCTGCGGCCGGCAGGATAACATTGAAACATTTCCGGAAACCAATATCCTGCGGAAATTCGACCCGGAGGAAGCGAAGGAATATCATTGTGAAAATTGTGGGGCGGTCATTTTGACGGAAGCGGAAACCACTGCAACCCATTGCAGCTTCTGTGGGGCGCCGGTGCTATTGGCAGACCGGCTGACAGGTGATCTGGCTCCGGCCAAAGTGATTCCTTTCACCATCAGCAAAGATGAAGCCGTCGCCGCTTTTCGGAAATGGACGAAAAACGGCAGGCTGACACCACCGGGTTTTGCCAGTGGCGACCGGATCAAAAAGATGACTGGGATGTATGTGCCTTTTTGGCTGTATGACATTGATGGGAAAGCGGATGTGGCGGCACTTGCAACCCGGGTACGCAGCTATACCAGAGGGGATACAATTTACACGGAGACTGATTTCTATGACGTGCGCCGTGAAATGGACCTCAGCTATTTAAAGGTACCAGCAGATGCTTCGGAAAAAATGGACGATGAATTGATGGACAAGTTGGAGCCCTATGATTACGGAGAATTGAAGGATTTCAAAATGCCTTACTTGGCGGGATACCTTGCTGAGAAGTACGATTATGACGATGACGCGTTGTTTTCCCGGGTCGAATCGAAAATTGTCCCCTATATCGATTCGTACATAAGCAGCACCATTTCCGGCTACTCAACCGTCAGCTATACGAATAAACAAATCCTGGCGAATAAAAAGAATGTCTACTATACGTTGTTTCCAGTATGGATGGTTTATTATGATTTCGATAACAAGGAACATACCTTTGCGATGAACGGGCAAACCGGCAAAGTGGTCGGAAAGCCTCCAATCAGTGCTTTCAAGGTCGCTGCTTGGTTCGCCGGCATTGCTGCCTCCGCTTTCGCTGTGCTGAAAGCAATTTCGTTTGCGGTGGGAGGGGTGCTTTGGTGAAACAGTTTCAATTGAAAGGGCTAATGATGTTTTGCCTGCTGCTGTTTTTTATTGGCATCGGCGGAACTGCAGCTTCAGCAGCTGTGGAGCAGCGCGTATACGATAACGCCAACTTGCTGACCGGTTCAGAAATAGCCGAATTGGAAGCAGTGGCCGCAGAGCACAGCCGGAAGCAAGGAACAGACTTTCTGTTTTTGACGTCTGAAGAGCAAGCACCTTTTTTCATCGTGGATTACATGGGGGATTTCTTTGATACATGGGCAGTGGAAAATGGCCAGGAAAATGCCGTCTTGCTGACGATGAACATCGCTACACGCGACGTTTACCTGGCAGGTTTTGGAACTGCAGAAACGACATTGGATAATCAGCGTGTCAATATGGTGCTCGACCGGATCATTCCGGACATGCAGCGGGGCGATTACGCAGGAGCTTTCCGTGAAACTGTAACCACTTCAAGCCGCTACATGGAATTTCGTCCTGGGGTCAACCCGGAAAATATTTTCTTCAAGACCTGGTTCCAGCTCGCTGTTGCTTTGCTGCTGGGCGGAATTGTTGTCGGCTCGATGCTCTACAATTCGGGTGGACGTGTGACGACCACAGCCGGTACTTATTTTGACGGCGACAATTCACGGGTGACAGGCAAGCTTGACCAGTTCCGCAACAAGACCGTATCGCGCCGCAGGGTTCCGAAGAAAAGCAGTGGAGGCGGTGGTGGATTTGGCGGTGGCGGCGTCACGGGTGGCGGCCGCTCCTTCAGCGGAGGCGGGCGCAAATTCTAAAATCAGTTTGAATTAAAGGAGGAGACCGTGAGAATGGGGTTTTTCAGCAACCAATTTTCAGATGTAGTGGAATGGGAAGAATTCAGAGACGATATGATCTTCTGGAAATGGAACAACAATGAAGTCAAAAAAGGCAGCCGGCTGATTATCCGTCCAGGACAGGATGCTATCTTCATCAATAATGGCAAAATTGAAGGGATCTTTGAGGAAGAAGGCGAGTACGACATCGAATCGGAAATCGTGCCGTTCCTATCGACTTTGAAAGGCTTTCGCTTCGGCTTTAACAGCGGCATGCGCGTGGAAGTGCTGTTTGTAAACACCAAGGAATTCACCGTCAAATGGGGTACGCAGAACCCAATCAATATTCCGGCGCCACAGCTGCCCGGCGGCATGCCGATCCGGGCGAACGGCACCTTCCAGTTCAAAGTCAGCGATTACGTCGGCTTAATCGATAAAATTGCAGGTGTCCGCGACAGTTATCTGGTGGACGATGTGAAAATTCGCATCACGGCAATTCTGGATCAGCTGTTGATGCGATGGATCACAAAAGAAGGCAAGGACATGTTCAACTTGCAGGCCAATGCACATGAAATCGGCCAAGGAATCCAAGATGACTTGAATATGCAGCTGATGGACGACGGTATGAAAGTCACCGGGTTCCAGGTTATGAGCTTTAATTATCCGAAGGAAATCCAGGACATGATCAATAAAAGCGCATCGCATGGCATGGTCGGGGATGTCGGGAAATACCAGCAGATCTCAGTGGCCGATGCCATGGGCAAGTCATCGGGATCCAATACAGCATCCGACATGGCCGGCATGATGATGGGCATGAACATCGCCAAAGAAATGATGGATGGCCAGAAAGAATCTGATTCCGGCAAGCAGCAGAAAACAGCCGATGCAGGCTCGAATGATTCAGACACGAGCGGGCAAGCAGCACCGAAATTCTGTCCGAACTGCGGCCAAAAAAATGAAGGCTCCAAGTTCTGTCCGAATTGTGGGCAGAAGCTGAGTTAATGAATAGCAAAAACCGCCACCTGGATAAAAAATCGGGATGGCGGTTTTTGTCTTTGAGTTTCTAGATCGTTAACTTATTTTCTTCTTTCAATCGGATGGCTTGAACTGTCAGTTTCTCGAGCAAGGCTGCAAACACGCAGACCGTTGATGATGCAACAATGCAGATCAGGCTCATCGTGAATATGCCGGCAATGTCGCCGCCGATAAAGACAATCAGAAACACCAATCCTGCTATAAAGCAAAGAGCGATTGCGAAAGCACAGTATTTGATTTTCTTTAATGCGCTCACCGAATCCATTGAAAATGCCTTGTTTCGGCTGATGAAACCCAGCAGTTTAAAGGCCTGGTAAAGGGCGATAAAAAACAGGCTGAACAATAGATAGGCAGACAGCATAAAAGGGTACTGCAGGTAAGCAGTCTCCGGATGGGCAGCTGCGTCTCTACTGGCCATTTCAGGAATAACGAACAGACAAAAAGCAAGAGCGGGAAGGCAAAGCAGGGCCAATACAGTTCTCAGAAAAAGCAGGGAAGCTCTCATGAAGCACACCTCTTTTATCAAGTGTTGGCTGGAGCCCGATTATGAAGAGGAATCATCCTCTTCCGGCCGGTATTCCAGCACATCGCCTGGCTGACAATCCAAAGCTTTACAGATTGCCTCCAAGGTCGATAATCGAACGGCTTTTGCCTTGCCATTTTTCAGGATGGACAAGTTGGCCATGGTAATGCCGACTTTCTCTGAAAGCTCGGTTACGCTCATTTTTCGTTTAGCAAGCATCACGTCAATGTTGATTATAATTGCCATATCATTTCACCTCAGACCGTCAGATCATTTTCTGATTTTATTTCAATCGCATTTTCCAATAGCTTTTGAAGAACTGCCGCAAAGACGGCAATTACAAGGGCGCCAAAGGTAATGACCATCCCAAGCCCACCAAGGCCAGGAGCGTCATCCACTTGAGCCATGTACAAAATAATCGGCAAACACAACAAGTACAGGCCTGCGATGGTAAGGGCGCAGTATTTGATGTTCTTCAACGCTTTCACGGATCGTTCCGAGAAAGCGATGTTGCGGTCAATATAGCTCAAGAGCTTCATGGACTGGTATAAAGCAATAAAATAAGCAACGGCTGTGCCATACAGGGCAATCAGAAAGACATATTGCAGAAATGCCCATTCCGGCAAGAGTTCTCCGACAAACTGAGACAGCGGCGGCACCACAAAAATGCAGACAGCGATTACCGGAAGAACCATGAGAAATAGAACGATTTTCAAAAACAGGGTTTCCCGTTTCATTTTTTAAAGCACCTCGATTGTATAAGATTAGATTCAGTATAAAACATTATTTATCGAATTACAATATATAAATATTGATATACGGAATTAATAATCCAAATAACGATAGAGAGTAAAGTAGAAAATAACTGTTCTTCTGTAGGCTGTTGGAATAGAATACAGTTTAAAGTTCATCCCCCAAAAATATTAGATAAAGGTACCGGAATTAGAGAAATTAAAGAAAAGGCTCTGCCGCTGATCTCGATGGGTGATGGCAAAGCCCTTTGTATGGACGATAGCTTTTCAGTTCATAAAACCTAATTCAAGTAGACTGAAAAATCGAATAAATTTAATTGTTTTTTGAAAAAAGAGGAGTATGATAAAGGTAAAAGGAGGAGGAGTTAAAATGGAAGCCACCTTTGGTCTTGTGCCGATGCTGGTTTTGTCAGCCATTGTGATTCTGCTTATCGTGTTTTATTTCTTCTTCCACCACTGGGCAAAATGAATATTCAACAAGAAAGCCGCATGTCAGCATGCGGCTTTTTGTGTTGAACTGATAGGTAGTATGCAAAGCCATAGAATAGAAAAGAACCTAGATGGTCATAAAATTCAGTACCAGTCACCGCATCTGTGGTGCTTTCTTGATCAAAGAAAGCTTAAAACAAGGGCTGCGACGAGAAGAACGGCTGCCACTTTTCGGTTTGGAATTTTAAAGCGCGGCAAACTGCCGTTAACCAATGCGACAATGGCAATAATGATGACAAAAATGACCAGTAGATCGACAATGCTGCCGATGCCGCCGCCAAAGAGTCCCAGTAATACAAGCAGAGCGACCAGCAAGTAAAGTGGTGCCACAAGAACTTTCTTCCATAAAGCGTTTGAGCGAAGACCTGGAAGATCCAGGATAAAACTAGTAAAGCTGGACCTTGGTCTTCGTCTTCGAAAACGATTGGGGTCATTCATTCGGATTCCTCCTTGAGCTTTCAAATTGTAACTTAAAGATATTCTCTTATTGTGACAGAAACTCTCTAACTTAGATATGGTTTCGGCTGAACAGAAAACGCATCTAATCATGAAAGAAATCCATGTATCATCTTCTATACCTCTAAAGTTTTATCTGGCGTTTGAAGGGACGCGTTGACAATACAAAAACGTTGAATAAAAAACGCCACTTCCAGATTCGAGATGCTGGAAGTGACGTTTTTCTTATAAGAACAAATGGCCGAACAACACAAGAATCGGCAATGTGATGATGGTACGCAGTATAAAGATGACAGCCAGTTCCCAGAATTTCACCGGGATATTCGAGCGCAGGATCAAAATGCCGATTTCAGAAATATAGATGATTTGCGTCAATGAAACACCGGCTAGCACAAAGCGTGTCAATTCGCTTTCGATTCCACTGCCAAGGACAGCTGGCAGGAACATATCCGCGAATCCGACAAGGAAGGTAGGAGCGGCTTCGGCTGCTTCCGGCAATCCAAGCAAAGTCAGAACCGGAATCAGCGGATAGGAAATGATTTTGAAAAGCGGTGTGTATTCCGCTACCATCAACGCCACTGTTCCCAGAGCCATGACCAGCGGAATCAATGCCAACCAGATATCCAGAACAGTTTCAATTCCAACTTGAGCTAACTTCTTCGGGCTTGCAGCGCCGGCTGCTTTGCGGCGGGCTTCATCGAATCCCCATTTGGCTAGGGATACGCCTTTAGGAATATAATCGTCGATCTGTTTGCCTACCGGGGCGTAATAGTCATCCGGTTTGCGGGAAAGAGGCGGGATGCGCGGCATTATAATTGCAGCTACCAAGCAAGCAACCGAAACTGCTAAATAAAAGGGCAGGAACAGGTGCCCAATGCCGACCACATTTGCTACGACGAGACTGAAAGCGACAGAAGCAATGGAGAAGGTAGTGGCGATAACGGCTGCTTCGCGCTGCGTATAATTCCCTTCGTCGTATTGCTTCATGGTCACGAGTACGCCGACTGGCGCAGCACCCATCCAAGATGCCATCGCGTCGATGGACGAGCGGCCCGGCAAGGTGAATACTGGGCGCATGAACTTATTCAGCAGGGCACCGACAAATTCCATCAAGCCGAATTCAACGAGCAGCGGCAGGAGGATCCCGGCAAACAGAAACCATGTCAACAAGACCGGCGCCAAATCGTAGAGAACCACACCACCTGTATTGCGTGAGGAGATTGCTTCAGGACCGATTTCGTAATAAGCCATGATGCCGAATGCGAAAGCGAGCACACGGACGATCAACCCGAAAGGTCCATTGATGAAAGTAGCTCGCAAGAAAGGCGAGTTTCGGACGAAAGCAGGCTTTAAGGCAGTTGCCGTTAAGCTGGCGATTGCGGAGAAGCCAAGCAGGATGACGATGAATGGCGGAATGACCTCGCTGAACGTCGTCAGCAGGAACGACGCCAAAATGCCGACACCGATGGTCACTTCGCCGTTGTAGGAAATCGGGCAAAGGAATAATAGCGCGCCGATGATGGAAGGAATTAGAAACTTCCACGTATCAGCGGGTTCAATGGTCTTTTTCTTTGTTTGAAGCATGGTCATGTAATTTTCCCCCCAAGTGATGTGCTTGTGTATTTTTTCAGTTTGCGGACGACGGAAGGCTGGCTGATGCCGAGCACATTTGCCATCTCGGTAGTAGTCCGGTATCGTTTCTGTGCGTTCAGCAAAATTTTCTTTTCTACGGATTCCAGTATATCCGGAAGCGTTTGGCCATCGAGTTCAAAGCCGATGCGCTCATCTGAATCCGGCTGATAGGCGAGGGGCAGGTCGTCGAGTGTGATTAGAGCCGATTCACTTTCGATAAAGCTTCGCTCCAAAACATTGCGCAATTCCCGAAAATTTCCTTTCCAGGGCAGCTGCAGCAAACGAAAATGGAGGTCATCAGAAATTGCTTTTTGTTGGTCGTAAGTCTGGTTCAGCAATTCAAGAAAATAGCCGATGGCCTGGTCCAGATCATCCGGCCTTTCCCGCAGTGGCTTCAGGTCGATCACAGCCACATGCAGCAAATAAAACAGGTCTTCCCGGAAATTTCCGGCAGTGACTGCTTCTTCAATTAGCGCACTGCTGATGGCGATGACACGTGCCGCGTGCGGCTGCTTTAGGATCTTGAACAACGCCGCCTGTGAAGCGGCCGAAAGCTGATCCAATTCATTCAGCACCAGAGTGCCTCCGGCAGCGAGAGGGATATAGCCATCGCTATTTAATCCCGTAAAGCTGATGTCGAACACCGATTCTGGAATAGCGCTGCAATTGACCTCAATAAACGCAGCATCTCGTCTATTGCCCTGTGAGTGAATGAATTTAGCGAGTGCTGTTTTGCCGGTGCCTGGCTCTCCCTGGATCACCACTGGTACCTCCAGCTGCGCCATTTTAATTGCAGTCTGGAGTGCACGACTGGAAGAAGGGCTTTCCATAACACAGCCTTCTACTTGCAGCTGCTGGTTGCGAAGATGGGCAAGTTCTCCTTTGACTTTCGACATTTCCAGCTCCAGGTTGCCGAGGTATTCCTTCATAACCATGAGCTGTGATAGATCGTATGAATAGCTGACCACAAACTCCACATCCCCTTCGTCATTGAAAAGGGGGATGCCCGTGATCAGAACCTTTCTGCCGGAAGGCGTATCCTGCCGAAGCACGACTTTCTTCTTTTTTTCGAGAACCAGCGGTGTAATGGCCGGTGAGAAGATTCCTTCTGCTTCCAACGCATAGACGGATCTTCCGAGGAGTTCTTCAGGCGCTACTCCGTACGGTTCTCCGCTGAGTGGGGAGACTTTAATGATGCGGCCTTCCCGGGTAGTGACAATAATGTCTTCGTCATATGTATCAATGATTTCTTCATGGGTATTGGGAAGCAAAAACAAACTGTTCATTGGCGGCCTCCGTTATTCATTCTTGTATAGACTATACATGATTGAATAATCTATTTACAAGAAGAATTTATATTATTTCTCTATAACTTTACAAGAATACTGATTTATAGGGATTCTTTATTTTTTGATAGCAGGCTTGGTATGGAAAGGTGGAGTTTATTCTTATGAGAAGTAAAGTATTATTATGAATTGGGATGGTGGAAATAGGGGAATAAAAAGGCAAACCCCAAAATGGAGTTTGCCTGTAAACTTTTGATTGTCATTAATTTATTTCGTGTTTGTAAAACCGCCGTCGATACGGATGACTTCGCCGTTGATGTAATTGGCTTTTGAAGTCAGCAGGAACGCCACTAATTCAGCTACTTCTTCCGGTGTGCCAAGCCGTTTCTGAGGAATGCCGGAAGTGGCATTTTCTTTCATTTCCGGATTGTCGCGGTAAAAGGCTTCAACCATCGGCGTTTCAGTCGGACCTGGGGCAATGGAGTTGACGCGCAAGCCATCTTTTGCATATTCCGCTACCATGCTTTTCGTCATGCCGACGATGCCATGTTTCGTAGCCGAATAGGTCACGACTGAGTCCTGTCCAATTACGCCAGCGCTCGAAGCAGTATTAACAATCGAGCCGCCGCCATTTTTCAACATCACTTCAGCCACATAACGCATGCCGTACAAAGCGCCGAGCAGGTTTATGCCGACAATGCTTTCGATTTCACTGATGTCGGTATCCAGAAAGAATTTTCCGCTGCCGGAAATCCCTGCATTGTTGAAGAAATAATCGATGCTGCCGAAATGCTCCACTGTCTGGTCCACGTATTTTTTTACATCATCCGCTTTGGAAACATCTGCTTTAATGAAAATAGCGTCAGGCCCCAGTTTTTTTACCATCTCGACTGTTTCATTTCCACCTTTTTCGCTGATGTCGACCACCGCGATATTAATGCCTTCCTGTGCCAACCGAACCGCTGTAGATTGGCCCAGGCCACTTCCGCCGCCTGTAATGATTGCTGTTTTGCTCATGAAAAAATCTACCTCCAACGTATAAATGATTTTGTATCTACCTTATTACTAGTACCCGGAATTTGGGCGCTATAACCAGGTAAGAATAATGGAAACAACGTTTAAGGAAGTCCAAAAAGGGAACTATAGAAAGTAGAGACGTTTTACTTAATCTGAAATTTATAGGAGGAAAAGAATAGTATGGTAAACAATTCAACTGACAATCTGGAAGCAATCAAAACGGTAAATGAGCTGATCAAAGACATTGAAGTGGCAATGTTCACCACGATTTCTTCGGACAACAAAATCCTTTCACGCCCGATGCAGACCCAGGAAGTGGAGTTTGATGGCGAACTATGGTTCTTGACTATGAAAGACACAGATAAGTACCAGGAAATTGCCGCTAACCCACATGTAAACTTAGCTTATGCAGGGAAATCCTATGTCTCCATCAGCGGAACTGCGGAATTCATTGAAGATGAAGCGAAGAAAAAAGAATACTGGAATCCGGTGTTCGATAAAATGCTGGATACAAGCTATGACGACCCGAATGTCGTGCTCATCAAAGTGGATGCTGATTCAGCAGAGTATTGGGACTCGGGAAATACATTAAAATCCGTCAAAACGTTCGTAAAGAAATTGACGAATAATGAAACAAAAAAAGATGAAAAAGAAATAAACGATACGGTAGATTTTAAATAAAACCAGTTAATTCAAAAGCCCGCAGACAAAAACTTGTCTGCGGGCTTTTTTAAGTTGCTCAAAGAACTTCTGTTTTTAAAGCAGAATCTGTTTCTGTCGAGCTTCCTGCTTTTCTGTCTTGCGCTTCATGCAGCTTGACCATAGCGAAGCGGGCAACCGGTTGGATGACCAGGCTTTCAGCGATCAAGACGATGACAAAGTTACGTGGCCAATTTGCCAGCCAGTTGCTGAAAAGCTCCGAGTGGAAACCGTGGCCGACAATGTCGCCAATCAACGTCATCGCCGCGGACATGCCAAGGACGGTAAACAAGATCCGAAACAGGATTTTAGCGTTGAAGCTGTCTGAAGGTGTTGTCAGTTTGGCAGTCAATGCTTCTGCCAGACGCCCGAAAATAACCGGTTCGATGATCATGACGATGATCCACATGATCGGCAGCATTTTAACGATGCTCCAAGCGATGTCGGTATTGAATTCTCCTGCGAAGTAAATGACACTGAACGAAGTCATAAACAGGACAGTCATGGTAGAAATGAGGCCGCCATAAAGAAGGCCCTCTTTTCCGTTGTGTGGCAATCTTTTTTCCAGGTGCATATTCGTCTTCCTTTCAAAATACGTCTATTCGACTTGTTGTGCGTTCAATATTTGAGCTGATGGAGAGGAGGACAATCATTAAAGAGAGGACAAACGAATGGAGATGTTGAAGATTTCCGTATATCAGCCGACTGTTGTGAAGGTTTCTATCCCTTATTACAGAAGCGGCGATGCTCTTTTATAGATGGCCATGCCCAAAACTAAATATGGTACGTTTTGAAGTCTGTTGGTAACTATAACAAGCACTGCATTTTTGGTGTAAGTGTCGATTGTGTGTCATTTTTTGCAGGGCTTTATTTCTGCTCTTCTTTAAGAAAGACTGAAAAAACCGGCTGCACTCGGGCAGCCGGTTTTCGATCATTTGGGTTTATTCCACAGCAATCAATTCTTTTGTGACCGTGCCATCGAGTTTGACGGACTTCACTTCGCCGAAACCTTCAACCATATAGTAGGTGTGGCCTTCTTCCAAAAATTCGGGATCGGGGGCCACTGTTACTTCTACAGCATTCGTGAACGTTTGAAATTGGGTTTCCACGGTCACACCGATACCGCTGATGATGCGCGGAGCAGCATACATCGTATCTGTGTACCAGGCTCGGCCCACTTCAGCAGGATATTCCAATTCAGAATAGGATTCCGAATACGGCAATCCGAATGTATAGCGTTCATGCGTCTCGAATTCAGTCGAATCGGTCAACAACGAGCCATCGTCTTTATAGATGCTCCAAATGAAGCCCATCGGCAAGCCATTGCGCGCCGGCACGTAATTATAGGCGTGGCGCTCAATGCCGTATTCCGTATCATAGACATAGCTTTTTGTCTTGTCTCTCAAATAGGACTGTGCAATGGTGGCATCATTTTTAAACTTCGGTTCCAGGCCACGGGCCAAAAATGCTGAAAACTGTCCGCGTGTCACAGTGGCATTCGGGCGGAACGTCTTGTCGGGATAGCCGTTGGTGATGTTCGCCGCCAGTATTTGCTGAACCGGTTCATAGACCTCCATATTCGGCGATACATCTGTAAAGCTGACATCTGCACGGAACGGGACGATAAACAACCGCGACAGGATAAATGCCATTTCAGCTCGCGTAATCGTGTTTTCTGGGCGATAAGTTCCATCAGGATATCCTTTGATCAACTGCGCTTTTGCTGCTGCAGCGATAGAGCCGCTTGCTTTATGGGAAGCAGGTACATCCGGAAAACCGGTGGCGCGCGGCGTAACGTCAAATTTTTTCAAGCGGCTGATCATAATTGCTGCTTCTGCACGCGTCACCCCTGCGTTCGGCCGCATGGTGCCATCAGGATAGCCTTTCAACACATCACGGTCAATCAAATAGGTGATTTCGTCATAAAATTCATGGGACTCAGGAAAATCGGAAGCTCCTTCAACAGGAACGGCCAAACTCAGCATCACAATCAGTATGGTCAACCATGAAAACTTCTTCAAAGTCCTCACTCCTTACCCTTGTATTTCACCGCCCTATGCACCTCGAGCCTTGTCCTCAATTTCCCGGCTGCTGCTTTTATTTTTCCATACCCCCTAAAGGCAATTTTTAACGGGAAATTGAGAATTTTGTTCTTTGATAGAAAATACTGTTTTATAGAAGAAACAGTATAAAAATAGAGAAATTAGTATGCAGAAGACAAATGAATCTCTTAAAATTCACCTATTAATTAAAAAAAACTCAATTTGTCACAAAAAACTTAAAACAGTGAGCTACTGCCAATGATAGCGTTTTCTTGTGTTTGGAAACCTCCTGCTTTAAGGCAAGATAAGCTGTTAAAGGCAAATATTAGTTTGCGTCAGCTTTAATCAGTTTGTATAATTGAACTTAAATATTAAATAGTGCGAATAATTATTCAAATATTCCGCGTTATCATAACAAGAGGGGATTGAAAACATTTGCCATATGCACAACAAGAAAATCCAATCAAACAACAATCGTCTTCTGAATATATAAAAGCCATCCATAAAAAACTTAAAGACCGTAATCCGGGTGAATCAGAATTTCTGCAGGCTACCTGGGAAGTATTCGATTCGTTGCAGCCGGTGTTTGAACAGCATCCGGAATACGTGGAACAGGGAATTCTGGAACGCATCTCCGAGCCGGAACGCTTTATTGCTTTCCGTGTAACCTGGGAAGACGATGCGGGCAATGTCCATGTCAATAGAGGCTATCGGGTACAGTTCAATAGCACACTTGGGCCTTTCAAGGGCGGCTTGCGCTTCCACCCCTCTTTAACGGCAAGTGTTGTCAAATTCCTTGGATTTGAACAAATCTTCAAGAACGCTTTAACCGGTCTGCCAATCGGCGGCGGTAAAGGCGGTTCTGATTTCGATCCAAAAGGAAAATCGGATCGTGAAATCATGCGTTTCTGCCAAAGTTTCATGACAGAACTGACGCGCCATATTGGTCCGGATATCGATGTGCCAGCAGGCGACATCGGTGTCGGAAAACGGGAAATCGGTTATATGTTCGGACAGTATAAACGTCTTCGCAATGCTTCTGAAGCTGGCGTCTTCACCGGGAAAAATCCCGACAACGGAGGGAGCCTGATCCGAAAAGAAGCAACCGGCTATGGAACTGTCTATTTTGTTGAAGAAATGCTGAAAGAGCAAGGGCATTCATTTAAAGGCAGCAAAGTCATCGTTTCAGGTTCCGGAAACGTTTCGATTTATGCGATGGAAAAAGCCATTGAATTCGGTGCTACAGTTGTAGCCTGCAGTGACTCGGAAGGCTTCATCTACGATCCTGAAGGCATTGACGTCGAAACGGTTAAGCAATTGAAGGAAGTGGACAGAAAACGGATTTACCACTACCTTGAAACTCACCCGAGTGCCCAATACGGCAACGACAAATCGGATATCTGGAAAATCCAATGTGATATCGCATTGCCTTGTGCAACGCAAAACGAAATTGATAGAGAAAGCGCGCAGGCCATGGTCGAAAATCTGGTGAAAGCAGTAGGCGAAGGCGCCAATATGCCTTGTACGGAAGAAGCCGTTCGTGTCTTGACTCACAATGGCGTGCTATTCGCTCCAGCAAAAGCGGCCAATGCAGGCGGTGTTGCAGTTTCGGCGATGGAAATGTCCCAAAACAGCATGCGCTATTCATGGACAGCTGAAGAAGTGGATGAAAAACTGCTGCAGGTCATGAAGAACATTTATAAAACATGTACCGAAACGGCGTCGCAATATGGCGCACCGGGCAATTTGATTGTCGGTGCCAATATTGCCGGCTTTAAAAAAGTGGCCGATGCGATGGTCAGCCACGGCTTGAATTAATCTGTTCGAAATAAAATCTGATAAAGCAATTTTGCAACGCCCCTGGCATCTAATTCCGGGGGCGTTTTTTGCATTTGGTTTGATGGTTTATTAATCGCGGCAAATCGCTTACAGTAAAAGGGAGAAGAAAGTGCAAAGGATGAGTTATGTGAAAGATTTCGCCACCCACGCCGAACAATTGGAGATACTCGAAGAGCGTGGCCTGAAAATTACCGACAAAGCGGCTGCCAGACGGATTTTGTCGCGTGAGAATTATTACGCGTTGATCGATGGCTATAAAGAGCCTTTTCTCGAACACGACATAGCGCTTAATCCGTACGGCCGGGAACAGTACCAGGAAGGCAGTGAGTTTAGCCATATTTATGCGCTGCACCGGTTTGACCGGAAACTGCGTCTGCTTTTGTTGAACGATCTATTGAAATTCGAAAAAAACATCAAATCAAAAGTGGCTTACCGTTTTTCGGAGAAGTTCAAAGGCGCGGACAGCTTTTTGGATCCGAATCATTACAGTCCTGACAGCAGACATCACCACGAGCGCGACCGCATCATTTCCACGCTTGCGAACTTGATCAAAAGCCATAAAAAACGCGATAAAGTGAGATACCCAGCGATACGTGAATTTTATGATAAGCATAAGAATGTTCCGCTTTGGGTGCTCGTCAATTTTTTGTCGCTTGGCCAAATCACTCATTTCTATGCGGTGATCGACGAAGAGCTGCGTGACCGCATCGCATGGGATTTTTCGGAAGAATACAGCGACGAGTACGAAAGTATCCGTTTGAAAGCCCGTGACTTGGACGCTATCCTCCACATCGTCTTTCCGTATCGGAATAAATCCGCGCATGAGGAGGTGCTGTACCGTTACCATCTCCCGCATCCTGTAGAACTGGGCGAACTTGAATCGGTGCTGAACAAAAACAAAGGAAGTTTGAGCGGCGCTACCGTTTTTTCTGTGATCAGTCTATTGAAAATGGTTCTGGCAAAAGAGGATTACGAGTTGTTTGCGGAAGACTTGGAGAAAATCGTCAAGGAATTGGAAGCCTCAGTGCCGGTTCGGCCATTCGAAAAAATCCTGAAGGATGCGGGCTTTGCCGGAACTGATTGGAAATAAAGCGGGATCAGTCCATTCTGTAGTATGAGGAGAGGGTTTCCATGATGTATGTGGCATTGCTGAGAGGCATCAATGTAGGCGGCAAAAACAAAGTGGACATGAAGCAGCTGAAGCAGGCGTTTGAAGAGGCCGGGATGTCTTCTGTCCTTACCTATATCAATTCCGGCAATATTCTTTTTGCTGACAGCAGCCATTCAAAAGTCCAATTAGCGCCTTTATTGGAACAAGTGATCTACAAACATTTTGGTTTGCAGATCAAAGTACTGGTTTACGATGAAGACGAGTTTAGAAAAATTGCAGAGTCAGTTCCCGAAAACTGGTCAAACGACCAGCAGATGAAAAGCGATGTCTTGTTTTTATGGAAAGACGTCGACAAGGAAACCGTGCTTGACCAATTGACAGCCAAACCGGAAATCGACCGGGTCCAGTATGTCCCGGGCGCCATCCTGTGGTCTGTGGACAAAGACAAAGTCACGAGAAGCGGCCTGCTGAAGATTGTGGGATCCGAGCTTTATCAGCGCGTCACCGTCCGCAATGTCAATACGGTCCGGAAAATCCTTGGCTTGCTGCAGAAAATGGAACATTAAAATGCCGTCCTCTTTTACAGGAGGACGGCATTTTTCGCTAGATGTAACGGTTCAACCCACTGTAGATTTCTACAATGTCAGCCAGCTTCATGCGCACCAATCCGCTGGAGGAAGGTGCCACATATTCAACGATGCCGGGGATCACCGGTTCTTTCTGGACGCCCCAGGAAACTGTTTTCCGGTTGCTGAACTGCTGGTAGACGCCTTTGCCGACAAAACAAACGGCTTTTGGGCGCAACAGCCGGATTTTTTGCTCCAGCTGTTTGGCGCCTTCAGCATATTCCGCTTTGGAAATTTCTGCTGCTTCCCTGGTTGGGCGGGCAACGATATTGGTCAGGCCGTATCCGAGTGCCAGCAAGTCGCTATTTTCGTCAGGCCGGTATTTCCGAGGGGTTAACCCCGCTTGGTGAAGAATCTTCCAAAATCGGTTATTCGGATTGGCGTAATGAAAACCAGTTTCTGAAGAGCGGATGCTCGGATTGAAGCCGACGAATAAAATTTTCAGGTTTTCCTCTAAATGATCAGGAATTGGTTCAAGCTGCAAGATCTAGTGCCTCCTTAAAGCTGTGCTGATATTCTGATGGATTAAACTCTGCCGTGTTTTCTCTGGAAATCCTCTTCAGATTGCAGAAGATAGAGAATGCCTTCAATTACTCCAATGACTGCAGGTATGCCTGTCCAGAAGAACAGCAGATAGAAAATCCCCATGCCTGGTTTGCCAAGGTAAAATTTATGTGCGCCGAAGTCGCCAAGGAAAATGGCGAGAAGTGCGGCTGCCAATTTGCTTTTCATTGTCCATCATCCTTTCTTATCTATAATAATGTATTCCCAAATTTTAAAGAACTAACAGCTAAAAGTTATTCTTTCCAAATGAAAAAGATGAGGGATAAATAAAACAGCTGCGGTAATTTAGGCCTTGGGTTTTATTGAGGAAAAGACAGATTGAGGAAATGAACACCATTTATATATCAGTAAGTGTGAAGAATTAAAAATGAAAACGGTATCATTAATTTATTGTAAAAAAGTTTATGGATTCAGGTTTTTTTATTTGTACAGGGGTTATACAGAAAGATATTAAAAAGGAAGAAGGTGGCTGCTCCAGCTAGTGTCCATAAAAAGTTCAAGAAGATGCCTTGGTAATTATTTGCGGTTTCTGCTACACTATCAACTTGTAAATAGTTTTTCTAGAAAAATGTTGCTGGATAATGGAAAAGAACAAAAGTTGAAATAGGCGTTCGGACATCTTCAAAAAAGATCAGGGGTTACGGCCGATTGATTGATAGGGAGACTGGCCAAGGTCTTTGTGAGGGATCAGTTATGAACAAAAAATGGTGGAAAGAAGCAGTCGCGTATCAGGTATATCCGAGAAGTTTTAAGGATTCGAACGGTGACGGCGTTGGCGACATCAACGGCCTGACCAGCAAGCTGGATTATTTAAAAGACCTTGGGATTGATGTTATCTGGATTTGTCCGATGTATAAATCACCCAATGATGACAACGGTTACGACATAAGCGACTATCAGGAAATTATGGAAGAGTTCGGAACGATGGCGGATTTTGACCGCCTGCTTGAAGAAGCGCACGCGCGGGATATGAAGTTGATCATCGACTTGGTGATCAACCATACAAGCGACGAGCATCCGTGGTTCATGGAATCACGTGCTTCACGCGATAACGACAAACGCGATTGGTATATCTGGAGCGATGAACCGACCAACTGGGAAAGTATTTTTGGCGGTTCTGCCTGGGAATACGATCAGCAAACCAAACAGTATTATTTGCATCTATTCTCCAAAAAACAGCCGGATTTGAACTGGGAGAACCCGGAAGTGCGGCAGTCCTTATACGATATGGTCAATTGGTGGCTGGACAAAGGGATCGATGGATTCCGAGTGGACGCCATCAGCCATATCAAAAAAGAAATGAGCGATATCGAAGACCCGGAACAGAATTTGTATGTGCCGGCTTGGGAAAAAATGATGAACGTCAAAGGCATCCAGCCGCTGCTTGCGGAATTGCGCGACGAGACGTTTGCGAAATACGACATCATGACGGTCGGTGAAGCGAATGGTGTGAAAGCTGACAACATTAAAGAATGGATTTCCGAAGACGATGGAAAATTCGATATGGTGTTCCAGTTTGAAAGTATGGGACTTTGGGATACTGACTCCACAACGGGAATTGATGTGCCGAAGCTGAAAGAAGTGCTTACGAAATGGCAGAAAGCGGTGGAAGGCCATGGCTGGAACGCGCTGTTCGTGGAAAACCACGACAAGCCGCGCATCGTATCCTCGTGGGGCAACGATCAGCAATACTGGCGGGAAAGTGCGACAGCCATCGCCTGTATGTATTTCTTCATGCAAGGGACACCGTTCATCTATCAGGGGCAGGAAATCGGCATGACTAATGCGCCGTTTGAAGAATTGGCGCATTACAACGATATCCAAACCCACAACCTGTACCATTTCAACCGTTCGGAAGGCATGGAACATGACGCCGTGATGACGATCATCAAAGCGCAAAGCCGCGACCATTCCCGCACGCCGATGCAATGGGATGCCAGCCCGAACGCAGGATTCTCAAATGCTGAGCCCTGGCTGCGGGTCAATCCGAATTACGAGGAAATCAATGTGGCGGCACAGTTGCGCGATCCGCATTCGATTCTTTGGTTCTACCGGAAGATGATCTGGCTGCGCAAGCAGCAAGACGTCCTCGTCTACGGAAACTACGAGCTGCAGGATGTCGGGCACGAATCGATTTATGCCTATACACGCACAGATGAAGAAAAGACCTTATTGGTCATCACCAATTTGACGGAGTACGCCTGCTACTGGGACGAACCGGAAGCAGCGCGCTGCCTGCTCGGAAATTATCAACAGCAGGATCCGAAACAATTGCTGCCTTTTGAAGCACGCGTTTACGAATTGTGAATTTAAAAGCCCCCGTCCTTAAGCAATTTGCTTGAAGACGGGGCTTTCTTCTTTAGGAGAGAGGCGGATGTTTTATTTTCGGCTAAAATAAGCCATTGCGCAAACAAAGTAGGGGATTCTGCAACCAAGCCTCAATATTCCGCAGATAAAGTCAATTATTCCACAAACAACCACGCCTATTCCGCAAACAAATCAAGAATTCCGCAAACAACCACACTTCAAGTGCTATAACTATAAAAACAACGTGAAAACAGTTTTATTCCATTTCACGCACTATAAATGCGGCTTTCCAGTTAAATGACTAAAATTTCGTCTCTATCTGCCAGTGAAACAGAAAAAAACACCTTGCCCGAGGGCAAGATGTTTTCGATAGTTTGCGGCGTATCAAGCCACGCTCCACAACGTGTTTCCAAAAAGGAGTGCTTGTCCGTCTTACGCAAACGAGCTCATCGCGTAGTTAACAATAGAGGATATTGATGAGTCTGTCAATGTTTTTGCAGGTAAAGCGCAATCGCCGCAGTATTTTTTGCATATATTTATCACTATCGAGACGGATCTTGGCACGGGTCTAGTTCGTCAACCTATACACACTGGCCGCAATGGATTTTTAGAAATAAGGAGAGATGTTATGGATCAATCATGGCAAGAGATAGCGAAATTGCTTTCAGCGATTAATGTAGTGGCGCATCCGAATAATGAACCGGTAACGATAGAAGGCATTGCGGAAGGGTTTCGCTGTATTGGAGTAGGGACCGATGCAGCAGTGTTTCAATTTTTAGAAGCTCCGGAGTATGCCTTCAAGTTATATGCGGAAGGAAAAGAAGGGAAACTTGACGCAGAAGCGAAAGTTTATGATGAAATCGGCTCTTCGTTCTACTTCTCCACTTGTTATGGCGCAACTGACCGCATGTTAGCCATTAAGTATGAACATGGCATAACCTTGTTCGATTGTCTGTTGCAGGGAATCCACGTACCGGAACAGGTAATTGCAGATGTAGAAGAGGCACGGGACTACATCCGGAAAATCGGATTAAATCCACGGGATATCCACTTGAAGAACATATTATTGCAGAACGGCCGGGCAAAGTTGCTTGATGTTTCCGAGTATATTAAGCAGGGCAATGATTTTAGATGGGAGCATTTGAAAAAAGCATACGAAGAGTATTATCCAATTATCGACAGCAAGCCGATGCCGTTCTGGCTGTTGGATACCATCAGGAAATGGTACCATCACTGGAACCGCTACTCTTCTTCCTTTGATGAATTCATGAAGGTAGTTTCGAAACAGATGAGCTATTGGAATTAAAGGCACTGCCTTAAAATTATCTCCCTGACCCCAAAAAGGCAGGAACAAGAGTAAAGCGACCATATCCGTACAGGAAAAATCGGATGCGCCGTTTTTATTCCTCTTAAAATAGAAAAGGAAGGAGGGGTGTGCATGGACATGCTGAAAGATATGAATGAAGCGCTCCGCTATATCGAGGAACACTTGGACAGCGATATTGATTTCGGCAAAGTGGCGAAGATTGCCGGCGTGTCGGAATTTCATTTCCGTAAATTGTTTTCGTATTTATCGGGGATGGGGTTGAGCAGTTATATCCGCAGCCGGCGCTTGTCACAGGCAGCCAGCGATTTGCAGCGGGGGAAGGAACGGGTTCTGGATGTGGCCATCAAGTACGGCTACGACTCGGCAGACGGCTTTAGCCGGGCGTTTCGTGAATGGTCGGGGATGAACCCATCTGAAGTGAAGAACAGCGATCAGTTTAAAGCATTTCCCCGCCTTACTTTCCAATTGACGATTCGAGGAGGAATGGATATGGAATACCGCATTGCAGAAAAAGACGCCTTTAAACTGGTGGGCATTAAAGAACGGGTGCCCATCGTTTTTGAAGGACAGAATCCTGAAATTATGAAAATGGTGCAGGCTATCACAGTGGACCAGCGTGAGCAGCTGCAAAAATGGCGCAACACAGAAGTTCAAACGGTAGTCAATGCCTCCTTTCATTTTGATGAGGGCCGCTTAGAAGAAAAAGGCCAGCTGGATCATTTGATTGGATCGATTACGACTTTAGAAGGTGATTTCGATGATTTTGATGTTGTGGAGGTGCCAGCGGGAAGCTGGGCCGTCTTCAGTCTGGAAGGTCCGTTTCCTCAAAAGCTGCAGGATACTTGGAGCAAAATTTTTTCCGACTGGCTGCCCTCGTCGAATTACGAATTGGTCGAAGGTCCGGAAATTTCCTTCAACGGCGATATGGCGAATCTGCTGAACGTCTATAGTGAAATTTGGATTCCGGTAACAGAACGGAATGAATAAAACATGCTCTCTGCGCATTCTCGGTTTAAAAACCATTGAAGGCTGCAGAGAGTTTTCTTGTTCAAGAAAATAAAGTATGTCTTTTCTCTTATTAACGCTTATATTTCCAAATGGTAGAATAAGACTATTCAAGTTATTTTTCCAATAACAGGTGAAAATGAAACTTCTCTACAGACAGAACCGTAAACTTATGAAAGAAAAACGAATGGAGTGAATTCCCAGTATGACGAAATTCAATAAACTGATGCTGTTCGGGGTATTAACCGCTGGAATCCTTACAGGTTGCTCGGATAATCAAAATGCAGGTGCAGCAGAAGAACCAGCTGTAAAGGAAGAGCAACCTTCTGAAGAAGAAGCAGTTGAAGAACAACAGGCGGAAGAGCCGGCCGCAGCAGAAGCGGCTGTACATAATGTGGAAGAGATCGTAAAGGAAAAAGGCAAATACGTCCTACAAGAAACGGATCAGCAAAAGGAACAATTGCAGGCAGAGCTGGAAGCGGCGCCTGAAGGGATGACAGGAGAGGAAGCGTATTCCTTCGCAGTATCATTAGTGGCAGCGGATGTTGAAGAAGCTGCAGAAAAGTTTGAAGCCATTGATCCAGTAATCACCATCGATTCCGCTACGCCGGAAGACAGCATCACCTTGCCTGAAGAAGAGACAATCAATGTGGCCATCTTGTTGGATGCCAGCGGAAGCATGGCTGGCCATGTATCGGGCGGCGAAAAGATGAAGCTGGCCAAAGAAGCGGTGCAGACCTATGCAGGAGATTTGCCGGAAGGATCGAACGTCATGCTGCGTGTCTATGGGCATGAAGGAAGCGGTACGAACGCGGACCGGGAAATGTCCTGCAGCAGCAACGAAGTAGTGTATGAACTAGGGGCTTACGATGAGCAGCATTTCAGCGAATCCTTGGATCAGTTTGCACCGGCTGGCTGGACGCCTTTAGCGGGTGCCATCCAAGCTGCTGAAGAAGACTTGAAAGAACAAAAAGGTGAACATGTACGCAATGTGGTGTATGTGGTCAGCGATGGAATTGAAACCTGTGATGGAGATCCGGTGGCAGCTGCGGCTTCATTAAACGCATCCGATATCCAAGCGGAAGTGAACATCATCGGTTTTGATGTCGACAACGAAGGCCAGGCGCAGCTGGAAGCTGTAGCCAAAGCAGGGAATGGACAATATAAGTCCGTTTACTCGGAAAGCGATTTGAATGATTATCTGAAGCAGGAGCACAGCCGGCTTTACTGGGAATGGCTGGCCTGGAGCAATGACCGTTATTTGGAAATTCTCCAGCAAAGCAATGACATTGCAGGGGATCTATTGAAGTACAATAACGAAATTTACGGTAAATCCCTTTCGGAAAACAATAGAATGCACAGCCTGCAATACAAGCTGACAGAGCTTGGAAAATTTAAAGACAATGAAGCCGCTGATAAGTTTAACGAATTGGCAAACATCAGGCATAAAACCCTTACTCAATATTTCAGACAGGAAAAAGATCGGAAAGATACGATCCGCAAAGAGATGCATGAAGAACTGGAGAAGAAAGTGAAAGAGACAAGTGAGGAAAAAGAAGGAGATTATGCTTCTTAACGAAGGAAACTACTCTTTATCACCTATTTTAGCGAACATTAAACCGTTACTTACGGTTTAATGTTCGCTTTTTAGGTTGACCCTTTGTTTTGCCTTTGCTATAGTTGCCAAGTGACAGACAAACAACATAATCGCTCGTATAAATTCGGTAATACGGTCCGAATGTTTCTACCAGGTTCCCTTTAAAGAATCGGACTACGAGTCGAAGTATGCGGTCAGCCGGCTTTTCAGCTGGCGGCTGTTTGATTGGTGTGCCTCATCTTGATGCATTCAAACGTGCTTCGGCTTTCTGGATTCCACAGGCAGAAATAAATGACTGTTTTAGGCGCTATTTTTTGGTTCCAATACCGGCAGAGCAGACATCAAGGGGGAAGTTCGAATGAAAAAGATGCAAATGAAGACAAAATTCAGCAATCCAGTTTTATTAACCATCATGGCTGTGATCTTATTGGCCGTAATGGCTGGGTGCAGTTCAGCGGGAGAAGCTGAAGCAACTGAAGATAAAGAAGCGGCTGGAGAAACCAAACGCCCGATCCTGATTCAAGGGCCGATGCCGATTGAAGCGGAAACCTTCGCGGAGCGCCTGGAGAACGTTACTATAGAAGAATCAGGTTCGACCTATGAATTTTACATCGGCACAGTAGACGGCTACCCGGTCATCGTTTCAAAAACCGGCAAAGGCATGGAAAATGCTGCAGCTTCTACAGCGATCGCTATTGAAAAATACAATCCGGCCGCCATCATCAACCAAGGCACGTCTGGCGGACACGATCCGGAATTGAATGTATTTGATATCGTTCTCGGTGAACGTACCGTCAACATCGGTTCGATGAAAACTGGAGACCGTGCAGCAGGTGAAGGCATTGAACCGACTGAATGGAAGCCGATGGACGTCATGGCATCTGAAGGCAGTGCTGGGGAAGATCCAAATGCAGAAAAAGCCCGTTATTACGAAGGGGACGCTGACTTGTTGGCTGCAGCGAAAGCAGTGAAAGACAGCTACACCAAAGGCAAGATCGTTGAAGGCACGATTGGTTCGGCTGATCTTTGGAATAACGAAGTGGATCGCATCAAGTGGTTCCATGAAAACTACGGCACATCTGTCGAAGAGATGGAATCGGCATCTGTTGCCATGATTTCAAAAGCATACGATGTACCATTCCTGGCAATTCGCGTTCTGTCGAACAATAAAACCAACGACGGTGCCTATAATGCAGATACAGCCATAGCGAACCAGGAATATGTTTACGAAGTTGTGAAAGAGTATATTTCCTTTTTGGAAAGCAACTAACAAAAGGCATCCTGTCTCTCTGAAAAGGAGGTGACAGGATGCTTTTTTTATTCAAAGGAAATATGAAAACAATAATTTAATGTCTAAAAGCAATATTTATTTATTGTAATACAATAAATAATAAGCTATTATAAAGGCAATACCAAATAAGTGAGGTGCTTTTCATGAGCCGAGGATCTACTCTATTTTTAAAAACAGTTATTATTCTTATGGGATTGCCGGTACTGGCCGGCTGCATATACGGCTTATCAAGGTTTAATCCAAATTCCCCTTATTGGGCTTCTCCTGAACTGGAAAAACTGCAATATCCATTATTGATCGGCATGTACTTGGCGATGATTCCATTTTTCGTTGCCTTGTATCAGACATTGAAGCTTCTCAGCTATATTGACAGGAACGAGGCATTTTCAAAGCTGTCAGTCAAAGCGTTAAAGACCATCAAGTATTGTGCAGTCGCCATCATTATTATGTTTGCGCTGGAAATGCCATTTTTCTATCTATTGACAAAAGCTGACGATGCTCCAGGCATTTTGATTGGCCTAGTAATCATATTTGCTTCGCTTGTCATTGCTGTATTTGCGGCTGTGCTTCAACGGCTCCTGCAGGACGCCATCGATATAAAAGAAGAAAACGATTTAATCGTCTGAGCTGAGGAGAATTCCATGGCAATAATCATCCATATCGATGTGATGTTGGCTAAGTGGAAAATGAGCGTTACAGAACTTTCGGAAAGAATCGGCATCACTATGGCTAACCTTTCGATCCTGAAGAACGGCAGAGCAAAAGCCATTCGCTTGTCCACTTTGGAAGCTGTCTGCAAGGCGTTGGACTGCCAACCGGGGGACGCGCTGGAGTACCGGCCAGAAGAATGAAATAACATACAATCAAAAAGACCACCCAGGGTGGTCTTTTTGATTGCCTATTTTATTCCACGACATGTTCGGTGGTGACTTCATACGTTTCGCCTTGTCGGGGTGTCAGCCAGGCCGTCAGTTCATAGGTTCCGGGTTCAAGGTCGAGCTGCGGAATTTCGAATTCGTAACTCAACTTGTCGCCCTGGTCGACAGATTCTTCACCTAAAGCCTGCAGATAAGTGCTGACGGATGAAAAGAGGAAAACTTCTTCGCCGCTTTCATTTGCTAGGGAAAAATCATAGCGTTGGCTGCTGGTAAATTCAAAGGTATGCGGTTCGCCGCTTTCGTTGATCACAGTATAGCGATAAACATCGCCATCGACGTGTTCGATTTCAGGTTTCATTTCCCCATCTGTACTGCCTCCTGTGGTTTCATCGTTCGTTCCGGATTCTTCAGTGTTCGGATCTTCAGGAGAGGTTTCTGTTTCGTCTCCTTGCCCGGTGCCGCACGCTGCGAGAATCAAAGCGGCCATCAAGATCAAAAAGGCTCCCAGCCAAAATTTATTTTTCATGGATATTCCTCCTCGTGGATAGAGAGATAAGTGAATCACTTACACATAAGAACGTTATAGCGCCTGAAAAGTTACAATGTCCATTTAGGATAGGACAGTCTAAATATCGGATGGATTTCACTGACAGCCTACACATTAAGAGAACTACCCTGTAGAATGAAGAATAAGAGATTTCACATAATTCCATCAGCTAGATGAAAGGGGCACAACCTACTTGAAAACAACATTCCATTTTTCAAAAGATATTGAAATGGCTTTTAAAAACGATCCACCCGGGCAATGGCTTTCCACCTTGCCGGCAGGCTGTCTTCGTCTCAGCTCAGGTTATCCTGAACCGGCATTGGTTCCTTCTGAAGAAATCAAACTGGCAGTGGCACGGTTGCTGGATGAGGAACGTGATTTACCGCTTCATTATTTGGGCAGCCCAAGGATTCCGCAGCTGAAGGAGTTTCTTCGCAAACGAATGGCGACGCGCGGGGCAGAAGCTGCAGAGGACGAATTGCTGGTGACTTCAGGAGCCTGCCAGGCTATTGATCTGATTGCCCGTGTCCTTTTAGATGACGAAGCTCTAGTGGCTGTTGAAGCACCGACCTATATGGAGGCTTTGGAGATTTTCCAGAACTACACTGAGCACTATCTGACGATCCCGATAGATGAAAAAGGGCTGCAGACAGAATTGTTGGCGGATTTGTTGGCAGACCGGAAAGAACAGGGACAGCCGCTGCCGCGATTGCTTTATACGATTCCGACCTATCAAAATCCGACAGGCACTACGCTGTCTCCTGAACGCCGGAAGCATTTGCTTGAACTGGCGGAACAATACGACTTCCTGATATTGGAGGATGACGCATACGGAGAACTGGGCTTTCAGAATCGCCCACAACTTCTGAAAGCGATGGATACCAACAACCGTGTCCTGTATGTCGGTTCTTTATCAAAAGTCGTGGCTCCTGGCATGCGGATTGGCTGGGTGGTGGCAGATCAACGCATCATCGACCCGTTGAATTGGTTCAAGAAAGACCTGAACCACCCATTTGACCAGGCAACGATGGCGTCATTCCTTGAAGCCATCAACTTTGATGAGCACCTGGATGGATTGGCGTCCGTCTATGAAGCCAAATGCGCCACGATGTTGTCGGCGTTGGAAGAATTTCTGCCTCCTGCGGTTTCATGGTTCACGCCAAAAGGAGGATATTTCGTGTGGGTTAAAATTCCGGGTGTCGATACCTCAGAACTGCTTCCGAAGGCATTGGCTGCAGGCGTTTCTTTCGTGCCGGGCAAATACTTTTTCCTGGACCAGCAGGAGGGGCTGCCCTATCTTCGTTTGTCGTTCAGCTATGCCAGTGAAGAAGAAATTGTCAAAGGTGTGGAATTACTGGCACAAGTCATCGGCATAAATATTCCGGAGCCTGAACAAGAGACGGACCGGCAGTAAAGAAACTATCTATTTTGAACGCGTTCGGTTGCATCTGCAGCCGGACGCGTTTTTTAATCTTCTAAGCTTTTCGGGAAAACCGTTTTACAAATCTTTAATTGACTATATTTTCTGAATACGATACAGTTAAATATACTAATTAAGGAAATAAGGAAATTTCTAACGTCTTTCGAAGCTTTGGAGATTTCAAAGGCAGGAGGGTTGATTATCGGGACAGTCGATTACTAAAAAGAGGGGGAAATCCAAATGAACATTACGACAACACTTGCACAGAATGCGAAGCGTTTTCCGGATAAAATGGCCATCGCTTTCGAAGGACAACGTTATTCCTACCAGGAGCTGAACGAAGAAGTAAATCGGCTGGCCAATGGTTTACTCGAAACAGGGATGCAAAAAGGGGATAAGGTTTCGCTGTTCCTGAAAAATTCCGATCATTATGTACTGGCTTTTTTTGCTGTGCTAAAGGCTGGGGGTGTGGCAGTGCCGGTTAATTACCAGCTAAGTGCAGATGAAAGCGGCTATATTTTCGGACAATCTGAAAGCGTATTCGTCATATGCGACCACGAATTTGAAAAGACCGTAACTGAAGCGAAAAAGCAGGCAGCTCAGCTTCGACAAGTTATCGTCCACCCGGCACCTGATAATAATGATTATCTGAGTTGGGAAAGTGTATTGAGTGATAATGCGCTGGAGCCTTCTGTTGAAGTATTGAGCAGTGATGATGCGGAAATCCTTTATACTTCCGGTACAACCGGGAAACCAAAAGGGGCATTATTTGACCATCAGCGGCTGACCGCTGCCAGTTCGTCATTCGTGTTTGGCGTGGAACTCGGGGCAAAGGACCGCATTCTTCATGCAGTGCCTTTATTCCATTCGGTTCAATTGAATCTGTTTTTGGTAACCGGCATCATGTTGGGGACATCCAACATCATTCTGCGTGATTTCAATCCGGAAAAAGTGGCTGAGGCCATCACCGAATTCCAGATTTCCATATTCTTCGGCTTGCCGGAAACGTACACCAGGTTGTTGCAGTTGCCGAATATCGAAGAGGCAGATCTGTCTTCGGTTAAAAAATGCATGTACGGGGCAGATCCGATTGATCCGGAACTTGTCAAGCGGGCAATGGAGGTTTTCGGCCATCAGCAGTTCTATAACCTATGCCTGTTGACGGAAGGCGGGCCGGGAGGTGTTTTCTTATTGCCTGAGCAGCATGAACACAAGGTGGGATCAGGTGGAAAACCGATGTACTTCACAGAAGTGCGGGTGGTGGACGATGAATTTTTGGATGTCCAGCCGGGAACCATCGGTGAATTTGTCATCAAAGGCGATACGGTCATGAAGGAATACTTCAATAAACCTGAAGAAACCGCAGAGGCTTTCCGAAACGGCTGGCTGTTGACGGGCGATTTGGCCACAATTGATGAGGATGGCTTTATCTCTCTCGTGGACCGAAAAGCGGACCGCATCATTTCAGCCGGAGAAAATATCTATTCCATTGAAGTGGAACAGGTCATCAACAGTCATCCTCAAGTGGAAGAAGCTGCGACAGTCGGCTTGCCGGAAGAGGAATGGGGAGAAATTGTCGGTGTGATCATTGTTCCGAAAGAAGGTGAGACCATCGACGAAGACCAATTGATGGACTACCTCCTGGAAAAACTTCCAGGCTACAAGATTCCGCGCAAGTACTTGGTCACCGATTCCTTGCCGCGGAACTTCTCGGGGAAAATCATGAAATACCAATTGCGTGAACTTCACATCAGTGAATTCGAATGGTTCCGGAAAACTCCGGCCAGCCGTTACTGATTCTCAAAACAAAAATGCCCTGCAGCGTTAATCGCTGCAGGGCATTTTCGTGGAGTCATGTAATGGAAGCTTCGTAAATGCCTTTGATGGAGTTTTCCAGCATGGCATTGAATTCTTCATCGGATTGGCTGGCGCTGACGCCTTCGGACAAGGCGCGAGAAAAGCTGGCGATCAGCCCTTCGTTGGCAGCCAATTTCTGATTGGCATCATCTCGTTTATAGCCGCCGGACAAAGCCACTACGCGGAGTACACGAGGGTGGTCAATCAATTCCTTGAAGAAGTTATCGACTGTTGGAATGGTGATTTTGATCATGATATTTTGATCCTCACTCAATTGGTCCAAGTGCTTCAACATTTCCTCTTTCAGGATTTGTTCGATCTGTTCTTTGTCCGTGCTGTTGATATCGACTTCCGGTTCAAGAATCGGCACCAAGCCAGCTGCCAGAATCTGCTTGCCGACTTCGAATTGCTGCTCGACTACTTTCTTGATGCCTTCCGGATTGGCTTCCTTAATGACCGAACGCATTTTGGTGCCGAAGATGTTTCGTTCGTTGGCGCGTTTCAGCACATCGTCCAAATCCGGAATCAGCTTCATGACCTGAACGCCGTTTTCTTCATCTGCAAGGCCCTTGTCGACTTTCAAGAAAGGCACAACCCCTTTTTGCTGCCATAAATAATCAGCTGTGTATTGGCCCTCGACTTTACGGTCCATCGTCTGTTCAAAAAGGATTGCGCCGATAATCGAATCGGAATTGAAGGAAGGAGCCGTCATGACGCGTGTCCGCATTTCGTGGATCAGGTCATACATTTCCTCTTCTGTTGAATATTGGTCTTCTGACACGCCATAAAGTGCCAGTGCTTTTGGTGTGCTGCCACCACTTTGGTCAAGCGCAGCAATAAAACCTTTCCCATTTTTCACGAATTCCAATTGTTCTTGATTCATCGTCCCAGCTCCTTAGATAAATTTTTAGAAAGTTAACCGCTTGATTATAAAAAATTTACTGCAAAGAACCTCTTTCACTGAATATTGTAACAATATAAAGAGGAAACTACAAAAAGAAATTTTTTACTGATTAAGCTGTACTTAGGATGTTCCCTTATTGAAGTTCTACAAACGTTAGCTGGGCAGATGAAAGAGAAGAAATTATAGATCTACTGCCCCTTAAACCCTAGAGAATAGAGAGCTTGTTGAATCATCATTACGTTCCGCAGAAAGTCTGATAAGGCCCGTTTGTCGGCTCCGGCGGTTCCGTATAGGCTTCCTGTTCGGCAGAATGGGCATAAGGGTCAGCCAGGACTGTGAGCAGCCGGTGAAGGACGCTGTAATCTCCCTGGAATTCTGCTGCGGCCAGGGCTTCTTCCACCCGGTGATTGCGGGGGATGATGACCGGATTGTTGTTGCGCATCAATTGCTGGCTCTCTTCCTGCGACTCCTTCTGGCGCTCCAGACGTGCCTGCCAAGAACTGTGCCATTCCTTGAACTCTGGCGTTTCTAACAATTCACTGCCCTGGAGTTTCGTGAAAGTCAGCGCACGGAACAGATTGGTGTAATCGGCATCATGTTGGTGCATCAGATTCAGCAATGCTTCCACCAATGTGGAATCTTCAGCTTCTTCATTGAAGATCCCAAGTTTTTTGCGCATGCCGGATAGCCAGTGGTTCTGGAACTGCTCAATATAGCCGGTGAGTTCTTCCTGTGCCATATTGACCGCTTCCTCCGGAGTATCATGCAGCAAAGGCAACAGGCTCTCCGCAAAACGTGCCAAGTTCCATCCGGCAATCATCGGCTGATTGCCGTAAGCATAGCGGCCTTGAACATCGATGGAGCTGAAAACCGTCTTCGGATCATAGCTATCCATGAATGCGCAAGGTCCATAATCGATGGTTTCTCCACTAATCGCCATGTTGTCGGTATTCATAACTCCGTGAATAAAACCGACGAGCTGCCATTTGGCAAGCAAAGCTGCTTGCCGTTTGATGACTTCCTGGAATAAGGCAAGATACGGGTGCGAAGCGTCTTGGACATGCGGAAAGTGGCGCTCCAGCGCATAGTCGGCCAGTGCTTTCAAGTCTTCTTTGGTACCGAATCTTGCAGCGTATTGGAATGTGCCGACGCGCAGATGGCTGTCAGCAATCCGTGTCATGACCGCTCCAGGCAGCGCTGTTTCCCGACGGACCATTTCACCGGTTTCGACAACGGACAAGCTGCGGGTCGTCGCAATGCCCAGACCGTGCATCGCTTCACTGATGAGGTACTCGCGAAGCATAGGCCTTAATGCAGCACGACCGTCGCCGCCGCGGGAATAAGGCGTTCTGCCCGAGCCTTTCAACTGGATATCCAATCGTTTGCCGGATGGTGTGAGCTGTTCGCCAATCAATAAAGCACGGCCATCTCCAAGCATCGTGAAATTGCCGAATTGATGACCCGCATAAGCCTGGGCAATCGGTGTGCTGCCTTCAGGAACCTGATTTCCAGCCAGGATGGCGACCCCGTCTTCAGCTGTTAATTCTGCAGGATCCAGACCAAGTTTTTCTGCCAATGCCTCATTAAAGATGACCAATTTAGGCGACTTCACCGGATGGACCGTGATTTTTCTATAAAAAACTTCAGGCAACCGCGAATAGCTATTTTCCAGCTGCCAGCCGGTATGGGTTAGTTCCTTTTTATTCATAATGGACCTCCTTATTTTGTTGAAGTGTTACTTATATTATACCCGCTCTGTCCGTCGATCATGTCTTTGCTGTTTAAGGGATTCTTTGCCTGTGCTATAATCTCTTTAATAATAAATCGAATATTCAATCGAAAAGGAGGCGAGAAAATGAGCGATCAAAAAGTTTTGTTTGTGTTGCTGGACGAGTATGCCGACTGGGAAGCAGCTTCACTCGCTGCGGCGCTTAACGAAGAGCCGGAGGGCCAGGGACGAAGATTCGATGTCAAGACGGTGTCGCTGACAAAGGAACCGATCCGATCAATCGGCGGCTTTACGGTGCTCCCGGATTACGGACTGGATGATGCACCGGAAGAGTTTGCGGGACTGATTCTGATCGGCGGTAATTCTTGGCGAAAAGAAGGCAGCGAACGGATCATGAAACTGGTCGGCAAAGCCATCGAAAAGAAAGTGGTGTTTGGTGCAATTTGCGATGCTACGGTATTTCTGGGAAGAAATGGGCTGTTGAATGAAATTCCGCACACCAGCAATTACCTGGAAGACTTAAAGGAAACAGCAGGGGACAGCTATACGAATGAAGCAGGCTACCTGCAGCAGCAGGCGGTCCGGAGCGGAAACGTCATCACTGCCAACGGCTCGGCATTTTTGGAGTTCGGCAAAGAAGTGATGGAAGCCCTTCAATCGGCTCCACAGGAAGAAATCGATGAGTGGTACGACTTTTTTAAACAAGGCTATCACGAATACATGAATACTAAACAATAATGTCAGCTGAATAGGTCACCTTCGATTGTGAGATTAGGCACAATCGAAGGTGGTTTGTTTTTGACGGTGCTTTTGCATGTCAGCCAAAAGGCTGAATTTATCTATTGCAAAGCAGATGCGCTTTCAACTGGCTGCTAATCGGATACGATGTAAATAAAGGGGCCAGGCTTGTCGGCACCAGTGTAAGGGTAAAGAGATAGTCAAGGAGGAATTTAAATGGCCATTACCACACAAAATATATTTGAACCGTATACGTTTACATCCGGTTTGTCTGTCAAAAACCGCATTCTGATGGCACCGATGACCACATCATCTTCAGATCCGAATGGCGATGTGACAGAAGACGAACTAATCTATTACAAAAGGCGTGCCGAAAGCGGACTGGGAGCTGTCATTACGGCTTGTGCACATGTCGAGCCGTTGGGTGTCGGATTTCCGAATCCATTAGGGGCAGACAGCGATGAACGAATTGCCAGTCTGACCCGTTTAGCAACATCCATTCAAGACGGAGGCGCTAAAGCAATCCTGCAGCTTTATCATGCCGGACGCATGTCGAATGAAGACTTGCTGAAAGGCGAACAGCCGGTTGGACCAAGCGCAGTGCCGGCGCCGCGCCCCAATGCGGCGGTTCCGCGTGAAATGACCGAGGAAGAAATTGAAGCAACGATTGCGGCATTCGGAGAAGCCGCCAGACGGGCTATCAAAGCAGGCTTTGATGGAGTCGAAATACACGGCGCCAATACGTATTTGATCCAGCAATTCTTTTCTCCCCATTCCAATGTCCGCACCGACAAATGGGGAGGCGATGTGACTGCGCGCATGGCGTTTCCGATAGCCGTCATCAGATCGATCCAGCAAGCTGTTGCTGAATATGCAGAGAAGCCTTTTGTCGTGGGTTACCGGATCAGTCCGGAAGAACGTGAAGAACCGGGCATCACAATGGATGATACATTGAAGTTTTTGGAGGCCATTGCTGACGAAGGCATCGACTACATCCATGCGTCAGTCGGCAAATTTTTCGGCGGATCGATCCGTGAGGAAGACAACCGGTCACGTGTGGAAATGATCCAACAGCATATTGGCAACCGTGTACCGGTGATCGGGGTAGGGGGCTTACAGACGCTTAAGCAAGTGAAAGAAGCATTGGAAGTCACGCCGTTGGTGTCGCTTGGCCATGCCTTGATCATGGACCCGGACTGGTTGGCGAAAGTGAAAAAAAGCCGGGACGAAGAGATTTTTCAGGCAATCCATTTGAGCAAAAAAGAACAGCTGGATATTCCAGAGAACTTATGGAATATGGTGACCAAGGCACCGGGCTGGTTCCGGATTGAAGAGTAAGAAAACAAGGGACTAAAGGAAGCCGGGGAATTCCGCACTTTAGGGCTGATCTAATAAAAAACGCTGTCTGGATTGATTCCAGACAGCGTTTTTTTGAGTTTCTATAACGAGTTTTCCGCAGTTTTACCGGAAAGTACCGGGCGTTTTCTGCCCATTAGATTGACGATCATGACCCCGCCGATTGCAATGACGCCACCGATAAGCGACAAAGCAGTCGGCAGTTCATGGAGCCACATCCAGGCAACGATAATCGCTACTGCCGGTTCCAGATAAATCAGGCTTGAAACAGAGCTGGCATTAGCAAGTGACAAAGCTGTTGCCCATGTGACATAGGCGATTGCCGCAGGGAATATGCCCACATAAAGAATCGCTAAATGGGCTTCCAGTGTGGCGCTTTGCATGGCACTGAAGAGGCCCGGTGAAAAAATAAGAAATGGCAAAGTGCCGGCCCATGTAAAGTAAGCGGTCAATTCAATCGCCGAGTAGCGTGTCAGCAGCGGCTTCTGGAAAACAAAGAAAATTGCTGATGCAAACGCAGCGACCAATACCAGCAATGCACCATTGGTCAAAGTGAGGGATGCACCTGCAGATCCGAAAGCGATAAACAGAATACCGATAAACCCAATGCCCAGACCCATCCAGCCAAGGCCAGTCAATCTTTCCTTTAAAACAAAAGCCGCAATCAGCGCTGTAAAAATCGGTCCGGAACCGACCAGCATGCCGGCGGTGCCGGCAGAAATCGTTTCCATGCCAAATGTAACGAAGATATGGTACACGCTGATGCCGATCCAACCGAGAATAAGGATCCGAACGGCATCGCCTTTTTCGGGCAGCCGAAATTTGGTTCCCGGCCACAGTGCATAAATCAGGAACAATGCCGAGGCAATCAGGAAACGGACCAGCACATTCTGTCCTGCGTCATAGCCGCCCTGCAGTCCAACGCGAATGGCGGCAAAGGAAGAGCCCCATATTAAAACTGAGAATAATGCCAATGAAAAAGCTTTTGCGTTCAAGTGATCTCCTCCATTAACCATTGATTGAACCAATGGCTATCCTGCCTGCAATCATAAAACAGACAAAGATTATTATATTCTTTTCAGGAGGAAAAGTCTTCAAGAAGAAACGGCCATTTTGGAAACTCGAACCTGTCAGACAATTTTTCGTCCGCTTCGGCCAAGTGCATAGTAGATGCCATGCTGGAGGCTTTGCAGCGATTCAAAAGTATTCAGGCTGTTTTGGGATTGTGCAATGATAATGGCGAGTTCCGGGGAGATGCCGACAAGAATGACTTCAGTTCCCAACAGCCTCGCAGAAGCGCCAAGTTTATCGATCAACGATGCGGTATGCTCCGTGATGTGCTGATTCAGCCCGCTTAGATCTACCAACAGGTAATCCGCTTTATGCTTCGGCAACTCGGTCAGAGTTTTAAAAATCAAATCTTCAGTCCGCTGTTCATCGTAGCTGCCGATCATCGGCACCACAATAATGCCTTCCAGCACAGGGATGATGGGAGAGGATAGTTCCTTCACCAGGTTCTGAAGAGATTGTGTATGCTCATTGACCCGGGCTTCCAGCTTTCGGATTTGTTCAGCTTCCTGTTTGCGGGACAGCTCATGGATGTTTTGCTGGACGGTCACGGTTGAAGGGGAGTACTCCACAATGCTATATGGCGTACTGTCATTTTGATGCTGAATGATTTTATACCAGAAATTGATGCCGAACAAGCCGGTTAGGACACCGGCGTAGTGCGAAGGCACAAAAATGCCTTTTGAGTTTTTGTTTTTCAGCAGGTTCATCTTATACTCCCAATCGTTCTGGATATGCATCGTAAATGTATTTTTTTCATTATCCATTTCAACGATTTCAACTTTGCCCCAACCGGCAGGAGCGTATGTATTGGAGATCCATTCAACAACATTTGATGTATCAATTTGCTTCATGTCTTTGAACCCTTCTCCAACAATGACGCCTTGGCGAAATCCGGTGGTTTCCAAAACCAATTGTGTGGCTTCGATTCCAGAAATGTCTTTAATTGTGTCAAAGAACGTTTCCATTGCCGAGGTCCAAAAGAGAACCACATCTCCTCCTTCAAACAGAACTTCGCCAGTTTCCAAATTCCATTCCAATTCGATGCCACCGACCGTAATGTTTTTTTGGTTCATACCATAAATTCCTCCATCTTTTAAAAATAATTGCAACGTAAATCCTAACTCGTCTTTTCAGTATTCCCGCAAGAATAAACAATATGTCTGGATATGGAATTTTTTTACCCCGGATGAAGCTTCTTCTTTGAGAAATGGTATGCAGTAAATATCTTTTAATGGGAGAGATCAAAAGGATAACTGACCTGAGTCAATTTTTCCGATACGTCCCACAGCCTTCGGGAGATTTCCTGGTCGGTTGCATTGGCATGGGGCGTGCCAAGAGCAGGGTAGCCTTTTCGTTGAAACTGGCCGAGAGGACCGATGTATTCGCCGCCTGTCATGTTCGGTTCTGTCGCCGCATAGATTGTCGATAAAGCGCCCATGCCGGGAGGCTGGAGGAAAAGATTGGCGATGCGTTTAAGAGCTGACGGTATTTCACGCGTGCCAAGCTTTAGGATATTGGTGGCAGAGACGCCCGGATGGCAGGCGATGCTGATGGTTGGGAAGCCATGTGCTTTCAAGCGTTTATCCAGTTCCAAAGCGAAGTACAAATTGGCCAGCTTGCTCTGGTTATAGAATTTCTTTGTGTGGTATCCTTTTGCTCCGTCGAGGTTGTCAAAGTCGATTGAACCCCGGCTGTGTGCCCGGCTGCTGATGGTGACAATCCGGGAGCCAGGGGTGTTTGCCAACAGCGGCAAAAGCAGGCCGGTTAATGCAAAATGCCCCAGGTGGTTGCTGCCGAACTGCATTTCAAAACCGTCTTTTGTTTTGGCATAAGGCGGTGCCATGATGCCGGCGTTATTAATCAGAATATCGAGCTGGTCAAAAGAACTTTGGAACTTGTCGGCAAAGGTTCTCACACTTTGCAGGTCCGCTAAGTCGAGTTGCATCACATCGATTTGAGCCCTGGGGTGGAGTTCAGCCAATAGTGCTCTTGCGGCATTTCCTTTTTCCGTATTACGCACAGCCAAGATGGTTCTTGCCCCCATTGCCAGTAGCCCTTTGGCCGTTTCCAATCCAATGCCGCTGTTGCCGCCCGTGATGATGACTGTATTTCCTGTAAGCAAACGATCACTTCCTTTTTTTCAGCCCATTCAATTGGGTTTAGTCTTTAAAGGTTATTTTATCGGTTGTGCGGATTTTTTGGAAATCCCAGGGGAAAGATGTGAATATCACTTTATTATTTATTCAGGAGACTTAGCGGTAGAATGGAGAAAAGGAGGCGGGAACCGGTTTATGGAGATTAAAATTATGGAATTGACCAAAACGTTCAAAGATCGAGTTGCCGTTGACCAGCTTTCCCTGACAATTGGGAAAGGGGAGTTTTTTGCCCTGTTAGGTGAAAATGGAGCGGGGAAGACCACCACCATCAAAATGCTGAGTTGCCTCATGGAACCGACAAGTGGGGACGCCATCATGCTGGGCGACAGCATTGTGGGGAATCCGCAAGCGGTTAAGAAAAAGCTGAACATTTCACCTCAGGAAACGGCAGTGGCGCGAAACTTGTCTGTACAGGAAAACCTGGAGTTCATTGCCAGGATTTATGGCAGCACGAAACAGGATGCAGAGCAAAAAGCGATTCGGCTGATGGAGATGTTCGGCTTGGCGGAAAGGGCCAAAAGCAAAGGAAGAAATCTGTCAGGAGGAATGGAGCGCCGCTTGAGCATCGCAATGGCGATGATTTCAGAACCGGAAATCATTTTTTTGGATGAGCCGACCGTCGGGCTGGATGTCCGGGCACGTTTGGATCTGTGGCAGATTTTGTTGAATTTGAAAGGGCAGATTACTATTATTTTGACGACGCATTATTTAGAAGAAGTGGAAGCGCTGGCGGATCGCATTGGCATTATGCATAAAGGCAGGCTGCAGGCGCTGGGGACACTGGAGGAATTGAAACACCAGACCGGGCAAATCAAGCTGCAGGATGTATTCCTCCAGCTGACAGCTGAGGAGGAAAATCCATGAAGGCTCTGACATTCGCACAGCGCAATCGAAAGGAAATTTTGCGCGATCCCATGACGCTGCTTTTTGGAATGGTTTTGCCGGTCCTGATGCTATGGCTGTTTTCGATGATGTCCGAAAACATGCCGTTTGATCTCTTTACGCTGGAGAAGCTGGCTCCTGCCATCATCGTCTTCAGTTTTTCGTTCATCACTTTATTTACCGGCATGCTCATTGGCCGTGACAAAAGCAGCTCTTTTTTAATGAGGATTTTCGCATCACCGATGGCTGCCACCGATTACCTGATCGGCTATGCATTGCCGCTATTGCCGGTAGCGTTTATCCAGATGTCTGCCTGTTACGGAGCAGCGCTGCTTTTGGGGATGCCATTTACATATGACGCTATTCCTGCATTTGGTTTGCTGGTCATCATTTCATTTCTTTATATCGCATTCGGCCTGTTCTTCGGCACCTTTTTCACGGATCGTCAAGTCGGGGCGATCTTTGCGATCTTCGTCAATGTCACGACCTGGTTTAGCGGAACCTGGTTTGGGCTCGAAATGATCGGCGGTACGTTCGAGACGGTTGCTTACCTGCTGCCATTCGCCCATGCGGTAGATGCTGTGAGGGCGGCGTTTGCCGGCAATTACAGCGAGGTCTTCATACCGATGCTGTGGGTTATTGCGTATACAGTAGTGATTTTCGGCGTAGCGGTATGGGGATTTAGGAAAAGGATGCGCGGATAACTCGGTTTTTGGATGGAACTGTTTAAATTAAAAGACAAGGAGTTTTGAAAATGGGTTATGTAGAAGAACTTCGTGCAGTCGTCGGTCACCGGCCGCTCATCTTCGTGGGCGCAGTTGTGGTGATTGTGGATGGGGAAGGGCGCTTGCTTTTGGAGGAGCGGAAATTTCCGAAAGATTTATGGGGGCTGCCAGGCGGATTGATGGAACTGGGAGAGTCGACGGAAGACACCGCAAAGCGGGAAGTCATGGAAGAAACCGGCTTGACGGTCGATGAGCTGAATTTGATCAATGTCTATTCAGGGCCACAGCATTTTGTGGTAGCTGAAAACGGAGACGAGTTCTACGTCGTAACGCTTGCCTATTATTCGAATAAATACAAGGGTGAATTAATTGTTGACCAAAAAGAATCCTTGAGTTTCAAATTCTTTTCGCCAACTGAGCTTCCGGATAAGATGGTCGGCAGCCACCGCGTTGTGATTAAGGAATTTCTCCACAAGCATTATTCATCTGTATTTGCAGAGTGACAAGACAATAGTGAACAGAAAAAGCCACTTTCATGAATGAACATGAAAGTGGCTTCAGCTTGTAGACAAAAGAATATTTATGTCGTTCAAAAGTTGAATATGCAATTTATTGTCTTTCTATTGGATCCTGCACTCCAGGCGGACGCTTTCCTGCGGGCTTGCGCCGAACTAACTCGGACTAGCGCCCGAGTGGATTTCGGCACTTCGCTATCCCGCTGGAAGCGAGTCGGGCTATGCCTGACTCGTTTGCGACGAAGCTAGCGAAGCGATGCAGGAGCATATCTTTGCCCTTCGCCGCCTTGCGCTTCGGATCTTTGTATGAAGGAGTTACCAAGTTTATTGGGACGATGGTTTCCGGATCCTGACTAGCAGGCCATTTCCTTTGAATGAAGCTACACGCCCCCGATCGGGTCGGCCACGGAGACTCCTTTGCGACGAAGCTAGCGCAGCGATTCAGGAGCACGGGTTTTTCCAGTGACGAGGAGGCTGAAGCTGAGTCCACGGAACGCGAAGTGGCCGGACCGGTTGGGGTATGCACCGCTATTCTTTTTGGAAAGACTGTGCAGAGGCATTACTGAAATCAAACGTTACGCCGGTCAGTTTTTCTGAGACTTCCCAAAGTTTCCGGGAAACGGCTTCATCACCGGCTGATGCATGGGGTGTATCCAGGGCCGGATAACCTTTGCGCTGGCCTTTGCCGTCAGGGCCGATATATTCGCCGCCTTTCAAATTCGGATCTGTAGCCGCATAAATGGTCGGCAAAGCCCCCATGTCAGGCGGCTGCAGAAAGTTATGCATTAAGGTTTTCAAGAATTTGGGCGCATCTCGCTTGCCGAACTTAAATAGGTTGGTTGCGGAAATGCCGGGATGGCAGGCCAGACTCATTGACTGCAAGCCGTACTGCTTGAAGCGCTTGTCCAATTCCTGTGCGAACAGCAGATTGGCCAATTTGCTTTGGCTGTAGAACTTCATTGGCTTATAGCCTTTTGTGCCATCAAGGTTATCGAAATCGATACTAGCTCCTTTATGGGCCAGGCTGCTAAGAGAGACGACGCGTGAACCAGGCGTATTCTTTAGCAAGGGCAGCAGCAGTCCGGTTAATGCGAAATGGCCAAGGTGGTTGCTGCCGAACTGCAATTCAAATCCATCTTTCGTTTTGGAGTAAGGAGGAGTCATGACGCCGGCGTTATTGATCAGCAGGTCGAGTGAATTATGTTGGCGCTTAAAACTGTCCGCAAACCCATTGACGCTCGCCAGGTCCGATAAATCCAATTTCATTACAGATATCGATGCTTCTTTATTGTCGTTAAGGATTAACTGGCGCGCAGCTTCACCTTTCTCCGTATCGCGCACGGCCATGACGATGGTTGCACCGCGTTCTGCCAATACTTTAGCGGCTTCCAATCCAATTCCACTGTTGGCGCCAGTGATGATGGCGGTCTTTCCGGTTAACTGTTCCAAACAATCAGCTCCTGAGTAATTTACTTATTCTGCTGATAAAAATACCATGGAGTCCTTCCTACAACAAATTATTGGATCCATAAAATTGATTTTTTTACATATTCGGCTGAAGAGAAGGGTAAAGAGAAAGTATCTGCAAGAAATGGGAGCGATAAGATGGAGAAAAATGAGAAGTTGGCGGGCTTGGCTTTTTTGTTGCTGCTGGGCGGACTTGGTCTGGCTGCCTTGTTTATTGTGTTGTTTGCAGAACTTGCTGAAGAAGTGATGGAAAAGGAACTTGGCCAATTTGACAGTTCGATCATTGACAGCTTTGGGGCCATAGCGGGCGGAACAATGGATAATGTGATGTTCATTATCACAGAAACGGGATCGGCTTGGTTTTTGACTGTGTTATCCATAATTGCCTTGACTATACTAGGCATTAAAATGAAAGATAAATGGGGCGTGTTGTTTTTTATTATTGCAGTCGGAGGCGGTTCGCTCTTAACGCTGTTGCTGAAAAATGTATATGACAGACAGCGTCCGAGCATCAATGCTGAAATTGATGCTGTCGGATACAGCTTTCCAAGCGGACATTCGATGGGTTCACTGATTTTTTATGGTTTTGTGATTTACCTGGTTGTCCGGACGCACCAACGGCGGTGGATCCAATGGCTGACTGTCACTTTGTTGGGGATGCTCGTCTTGTTGATCGGCAGCAGTAGAATCTACCTCGGCGCCCATTTTCCCAGTGACGTACTCGCCGGCTATGCAGCAGGTCTTATCTGGTTGATTTTAAGCTTGATCGCTTTAGAGTGGATTCAATGGCATAGCAGAAGTCCGGTGCCGCCAGTCCAGGCATTGCGAAAATTATTAGGTCCTCTCTACAGAACAGTGCGGACAAAAATACCTTTCTTCAGGTAAAGAAGAAGTAGTTGGGTGAATCGATAAGGAGGAAAAGAGGATGGATTACAAAAAGATTACAGTGGCAGGAAGCGGCGTGTTGGGAAGCCAAATCGCCTATCAAACAGCGTTTAAAGGATTCGATGTGGTGATCTATGACATCAATGAAGAAGCGATCGAGAAGTCGAAACAACGATTGGCCAAGCTGATGAAAAACTACCGCAAAGATTTTGGCTCAAGTGAAGCGGAAGTGGAGGCTGCATATGGCCGATTGTCTTTCAAAACCAATTTGGCTGAAGCAGTATCCGATGCGGATTTGGTGATCGAGGCAATTCCTGAAGTGACAGACATTAAGACGGCTTTCTATAAGGAGCTTGGCAAAGTGGCTCCTGAAAAGACCGTGTTTGCCACCAATTCTTCGACCTTGCTGCCCAGCCAATTCGCAGACGCGACAGGACGGCCGGAAAAGTTCCTGGCTTTGCATTTTGCCAATACGATCCGCATCAACAACACTGCTGAAATCATGAAGCACCCCGTAACAGCTGACTATGTGTTTAACGATATGATCAAATTTGCTGAAGCGATTGGCATGGTGCCGCTGCCTTTACATAAAGAACAGCCGGGCTATATTTTGAATTCCCTATTGGTTCCGTTCCTGGAAGCAGCGGAACTGCTGCTGGTCAAAGAAGTTGCAGATATTGAGACGGTAGATAAAACCTGGATGATCGCAACGGGTGCGCCGCTTGGGCCATTTGCCATATTGGATGTGGTGGGCATCAATACAGCCCATAATATTGTTCAGGCGAAAGCTGCCGCTACCGGCAAAGAAGAATTCGTAAAACTAGCCGACATGCTGAAGACCGAATACCTCGATAAAGGCAAACTTGGAAGAGAAACTGGTGAAGGGTTTTACAGCTATCCGAATCCGGCTTTCATGAAAGCAGATTTCTTGAAAAATTGACGAAAAACCACGTTTGGCCAGCTGCGGCCAAACGTGGTTTTTTAGGTTAGGAAATTCAGAAAACTGGGTATCCATTATTATCAAAATGAAAAGAAGGGATTTTATGAATCGGATATTCGGAATTTTGGTGGCAGTAGGAGTGCCTTTAACGGTAATCGGCTCATTTCTGGATTGGCCGAGCATGCCATGTTTTTCATTTGTTCGGTCAGTGTCGTGGCACTCTCCAGCTTCATGGGGAGAGCAACAGAAAGTCTGGCGATTGTCAGCGGGCCGCGTATCGGTGGTTTGCTGAATGCGACGTTCGGAAATGCTGTGGAATTGATCATCTCTATTTTTGCATTGCAGGCAGGGCTGATCGGCGTAGTATTGGCTTCCCTGACAGGTTCCGTATTAGGGAATCTTCTGCTGGTTGGTGGATTGTCATTTTTTCTTGGCGGCATCAAATTCAAGCGGCAGATGTTCAATGTCCACGACGCCACCCATAATTCCGGATTGCTGATCTTTGCTGTGGTCGTGGCATTCGTCATTCCGGAAATCTTTTCGATGACCATGAATGAAACCGAAACCATTCAATTGAGTGTCGGCATTTCGATTATCATGATCTTATTGTATTTGGCAGGGCTCTTTTTCAAGCTGGTTACGCATCGCGGCGTATACAGCCATGCAGACGCCGCACAGGATACCGAACATGAAGAGCCAGAATGGCCCAAAAAGAAAGCATTGATAATTTTGCTGCTTGCCACATTGGTAGTAGCTTATGTATCAGAAAACCTGGTGCATACCTTTGAAGAAGTGGGCGAGCAATTCGGCTGGTCTGAGTTGTTTATCGGCGTCATCATCGTGGCCATTGTCGGAAATGCCGCTGAACATGCTTCCGCCCTCATTATGGCAATGAAAAATAAAATGGATGTTGCAGTGGAAATAGCGATTGGTTCCACTTTGCAGATTGCCATGTTTGTTGCACCAATCTTGGTGCTGATTTCACTTATCATGCCGCAGCAGATGCCGTTGGTGTTTACAATTTCAGAGCTGGTCGCCATGATCACAGCGGTATTTCTTGCCATCAATGTTATGAACGACGGGGAGTCGAATTGGTTTGAAGGCCTGACATTACTAGCTGCTTATCTCATCATGGGCATCGGGTTTTATTTATTGTAAGAAAGCGGAATCCTGTTTTTTTCTGGGACGGGTAAACAGATACAGCAGGACATTCATCACCCCCATAAAAGCGATAGCAAGAAACAGGTAAAGAGAAACGGCGTCTCCGCCTAAACCAATTTCGTCTACAATAATCGCGTGGTAATAAACGACTTGCACAGCGACAGCGATGGTCACAAGTGATAAGCTAATCACTGCAAATCCGTTGAGCAGGTGGGTGCGGATTTTTGGAATGAGCTGCGCAATACACAAAATCAGGGCCACGCCTAACAATAGAAAGAGGATAGGCCTAAGCAATGTGAATGTGCCAAAGCTTTCAAATGAGCTGTAGGTATACATGATGGGAACCTCCTTACTAAAACTGACTTCTGTTAAGCTAGAACGATAACCAGCCGGAATAGGTTTCCAGAAAAAAACAAGCGGTACACGAAAGAAATTCATCGTGTACCGCTTGTTTTGTATTACTGGATCGATTGGAAGCTGTCTTTAATTTCAGCATTGCCGACATGGCCGGTCAGGCTTTTGACGAGTGTACCGTCTGAGCCGATATAGACAGATGTCGGGTAGCCGATGACGCCGTATTCATCGAAAAAGGTTCCGCCTTCGTCCAATAACACGGTAACATTTTCAGCATTCGGGAGCCCTTCAAACCATTTGGCGAAGGACTCGGCGCTTTTTTCTGCATTGGAGCTGGGGGACACAATCGTCAACACAGCAAAATCATTTTCTTCAGCAGCTAAGGTATTCAGTTCTTCCATGCCTCCGAGGCAAATTGAACACCAGGATGCCCAAAATTTCACGTAGACTTTTTGGCCGGCATAATCGGCAAGGTTATGCTGGTTGCCATCCAAATCGATCAGTTCAAAGGAAGGGGCAGGATTGCCATCGTTCAATTCTCCAGCACCTTGGGAACTGCTGCAGGCGCTCAATACGATAAGAAGAACGAGCAGCAAGATGGATTTTATCGATGCGTTCATTGCAATCATCCTTTACTGTGGAATTGCGGCTCATCTCTTTATACCCCCATCATATAGTGGAACTCCGATAAAAGAAATTAGAGCGCCTCAGGAAGTTTAGAAAACCCCTCTTCTTCTTTATGCGAAGAGGGGGGAGTCAGTCTCCAGCGTTATTCAATTGGTCCAGGGCATTCTTCTGGATAATCAGATCCGAAATCTGCAGCTGTTCTGCTGCTGTTTTGATATGGGGTTCACATTCTGCAAATTCAACTTTCTCGCCGGATGACGTGTCGTAACATGTGCCGCTTCCGCTTGGAGAAGTGAGGTCAGGCTTGAAATAAAATTCCTCGACGCGGAACGAACCATCACGAAAAACGGTCAAATTATTGTCTTCGTCGAGCAGAGATTGTCCAAGCATATAAGGAGGGTCGATGTTTACGATATCCAAAATGGTTGGGGCAATATCAATTTGGCCACCGCTGTTTTCAATGACGCGACCCTCTTCCATGCGAGGTTCTTTAATGAAGAGAGGGACCCGTTGATCCAGTTCGAATAACTCGACTTCGCTTTCAGCTCCTGATTCCCGTGCCATTTCACTATCGGCTTGCGTCAATCCACTGTCATGGTCGCCATAAAACACGATAAGGGAATCATCCCACATGTCCTTTTCCTTCAATTTTTCAATCATCACCCCAACAGCTCCATCCACGTAATGGATGGTTTCGTAATAACCTTTCAGCAACGGATCTTCATAACCGGTCAAATCCAATTGTTTCAAATCCTCTGGAATCTCATAAGGGGTATGGCTCGACAATGCAACTAAGAAAGCGAAATAAGGTTCTTTCAACTGTGCTGCATGGTCGATGGATGTTGTGAAGAAGTCCTCATCATTCACAGCCATGCCGATTTTCTGGTTATCCGGGAAATCAGGTTGGCTGAAGAATTGATTAAAACCGATGTTTTGATAGAAATCATCACGATTCCAGAAATCCTTCTCGAAAGCATGCATGGCCGCAGTATCGTAGCCGGCATCTTTCAACAATTCTGGCAGCCCGTCAAATTCATTTTCCGCATATTGCGTATAAACGGATCCAGATTTTAATGGTTGCAACGAAGCCAATGTAATGAATTCAGCATCTGACGTTCGGCCTTCGTGCGTCTGATGGTAAAACGATGGGAAGAACAAAGTTTCTTCTTTTAAGGCATTTAAATGGGGAGTCAGTTCCTGCCCATTCACTTGTTGTCCAATCACTGAAGTCTGGAAAGATTCCAGTTGCACAAGGATGATGTTGGGTTTTTCAGAGTCGGATACAGCTGAAGGTGTCTCGGGATCCAGGTCTTTGATCCATGAGGCTTCCTGTGCTGTGATGCTGTCATTAGTGAACAGTCCACTGACACCTTTTGCAAAATCCAATCCATGGTAACCCCAAAATCCAAGCTGGTAATACTCACGCATATTTGAAATCGGTTCATCGACCAGCCACTTTTCTTCGTTGATGTAGCTATTTGCCAACGGAATGGCAAACAAGAGAAAACCAAGGGCAAAGCCAGCTCCCGCAAGAAGTCTTTTTGTCTTACGGGTTGAGGTTTCCTGATTTTTACGGCCAGCAAAAAGGACCAGGGAAAAGAGGAGCAAATCAGCAAAAAAGAATAGATCTTCGGCTTGGATCAAAGTCATAAAGCCGCCCCCGACATCACTCATCTGCGTGACATCAGAAAGCAGACTGATGGACAACAGATCATCAAAATAACGGTAGTACCAAAGGTCGGAAACAAGCAGTGTACTGTGTAAAAACAATAAAAGCATTAAAATCCACCGGCGTTTCCGATAGCTTAGTAAAAGCGTCCAACTGGACAAAACGACGATGGAAGCAAGGTTTAGGATAAAGAAACTGAATTGGAACTCAGTTCCGGAATAAACACTGAAGAGGAAAATTTTTGATATGGACAATACCAGGTAGATCCAGTATTCAAGGAATTTCATGGCGCACCTCCGAACAAGTTAAGCCGCTTTGCCTATGTAAATGAAGCACTTGCCAGTGAACCATTTTTTCTTCCTGCAAAACGAGTCTGTTCTTTTTCATTACCACTTAGCGGGCAAGCAGAAACCTGTAGAGATGTCTGTATTGTGTCAACTAGAGGAGGTTCCTGTTTAGTTTGAATGGAAGGGGGTTTCGGGTATTTAGAAAGAGAGGATAATATCAGATTTAAAGGGATGTTCAGCCAGTGGGATTGCCATTATCAACAGTTGAATTACAGCAGTTAAATGAAGGAGTGTTTAATGTGGATCTATATAGGAACATGCACAACGGCCCGCCGCCAGCCCGCGCAGAATGCCAGTATCCCGTGTTGCCTGTCGGGCAGAACTTTGTAGTGGACTTTGGTAGGCAAAAAGCGCTTCATGGCAAATGGCAAGTCGTAGTGAACGACGAAGCCCCCTTTTACTTGTGCCAGCGTGTTTTTGAAAATGGTACATTGTCAAGGCGAAAATCAGCAGACCATCGACGCAAATTTTTCGAAAGGGAAATTTATCTGGCATTGGAAAAGGAAGAATGAGGAAGAAGAACAGACCGATGAAACCGTCCTGTAACCAGTGGACGGTTTTTTTGTGAGGTTTGGTTTCCGGCAGCTGCAGGGATTTACATCAAGGACTGAAGGAACTCTTTAAAATATAGATAGATTATTTCAAATTTTGCTGTAATATAAAAACATACAACATACAGTAAGGGGAATACATAAAATGAAGAAAAAACACCAAGAGATCGAAACACCTTTTTTATTGGCACTTATTCCGTTAGTGGCCATGATTGCATTGATGGCCGTCACCATTATCGTATTCGAAGGCAGTCCGCATATTCCGTTGGCTGTCGGCACGGTGATTGCGGGAGTCATCGCCTGGCGTCTAGGCTATAAATGGGAAACTATTGAAGAGGGCGCGTATAAAGGGATCCGCCTTGCTTTGCCTGCAGTTCTCATCATCATTGTGGTCGGAATGATCATTGCCTCTTGGATTGGCGGTGGGATTATCGCTACCATGATTTATTATGGTCTGCAGATCATCACACCTTCTTTATTCTTGCTGACGATTTGCATCATTTGCGCCATCGTGGCACTTGCCATCGGAAGTTCCTGGTCCACAATGGGAACTATCGGTGTTGCCGGCATGGGGATTGGCGCAAGTATGGGGATCCCGGTTGCCATGGTAGCGGGAGCCGTGATATCCGGTTCTTACTTTGGAGACAAAATGTCACCTTTATCGGATACCACAAATCTGGCGGCGGGCATTACCGACACCAATCTATTCGAACACATCAAACATATGATGTATACGACAATTCCAGGATTGGTTATTGCATTGGTGGTGTACTTTTTCCTTGGCCGCCAATTTGCAGGAGCAGCTATTGACGAAGGGAATATACAGAACATCTTGTCAGCATTGAACAGTAACTTTGTGATATCTCCTTGGCTCTTGCTCGTGCCTGCATCGATTGTTGTATTGGTGGCGTTGAAAGTACCGGCTTTGCCAGCATTGGTGGTCGGGGTATTCCTAGGTTTCATCTGCCAGATTTTTGTGCAAGGCGGAAATATCGGAGAGGCTGTCAATACACTTCACGACGGTTTTGCCATTGCTTCGGGCAATGAAATGGTTGACGAGTTGTTTAACCGCGGCGGCATCGCTTCTATGATGTTCACGGTTTCGCTGACGATTTTTGCCATGGTCTTTGGCGGTGTGCTGGAACATACCGGCATGCTGAAAGCCATTGTTAAACAAATTCTGAAAGTAGCCAAATCAGCCGGCAGTCTGATTGCAGCGACAATCGTTTCCGCATTCTTCACAAACGCTACTGCTTCCGAGCAGTACATTTCCATCCTGTTGCCGGGAAGAATGTATGCTACAGCTTTCCAGGACAAAGGCCTGCATTCGAAAAACCTTTCACGGGCCCTTGAAGACGGAGGAACATTGACTTCACCATTTATCCCCTGGAATACTTGCGGGGTCTTCATACTTGCCACTTTATCGGTCAGTCCATTTGCGTATGCTCCCTATGCGGTGCTGAATTACGCAGTACCGATCATCGGCATCGTCATGGCTATAATCGGCTATAAAGTTCAATTTTTAACAGAAGATGAAATGCAGCAGTTGAAAATAAAACAGCAACGAATCGATCGCGAAAACGAATTGACAGAAGGCGTTTAGTTTTTCCTTTCCTGCTCTTATGCAAATAAAGCGAGCCACCCTCTTTTGACATTGAAGAGGGTATGGCTCGCTTTTATTTTTATTCTATCCTCGAGCAGGCTCCAAGCCTACAGCCGATTGCTGCGGTTAGTTCCATACAATATCCAGGGAGATGGGAGGTCAAAGGGATGATGTGCCGGCAAACTGCTGACTTGATCAGGGGTTAGATCCATCCAGATCAATGTTTCGGATTTCACTTTTTCGCTTAAGCGATGCTGCGCTGTTGAAATGGTTTCCCAAAGCCCAGGCTGTTCCATGAGGTCATCCCATGGATAGACGGCATGCAGGTAATAATTCCGTTTATAATCCTTTTTGGCAATCAACACACGGCTCTTATCCCGATTTTCAAAAAATGCCCATTGGGACAAATCGGCATCAGCAAACAAGGCTTGAGAAGCTGGGAACGTGTAGTAGCACTCATAAGGGAATACTTCCCCAGTTTGAATATATAGCTGATTGATCCACTCTTGCTTCTGTGTGAGGTCTGAGAGTTCCTGCCAAACAGCATCACAGGCTGCAAGTGAAGCAACATTCGAGGAAACAGCACTGTAGAGCGTAGACACTTCTGTGAGCCCCAATTTGTCCATGACGCGACGGGCAGAGCCGTTTTCCACTTGTGTATTCGCACCCACCCATTGCACAGCAGGCAGGGACAAAACCTCTTCCATGATATGGGCCATCAATTGTGTGGATAGATTGTTGCCGCGGTAGCGCAGATCACTCCGCATTCGGCCGAGCATAGCATATTGATTGGCGAAAATTGTGTATCCCCCAATGCTGGCAAGCTGGCCATCTTGGAACAGGCCGAATAAGCGGCTGGAGCCTCCGGCTATGCGGTTGTATACCCGGAGAATGTAGTCATCTTCTATTCCAGTCTTCATTTTTTCCAGGTAATGCAGATCTTCCAGGTCCAGCTGGCGAATTAATTTTTCCATGTATGGGCACCCCTTGCTCATGTTGAAAATACTACTTGTATTATATACGGAAAAAACCGTAGCGTGCATGCATGAGACCTGCCACGTTCAGGAAATGAGAAGCTTGCAGAGGACCATATGTTTGAGGAACGCGAGCGAGCGGGAAAAGAAAAGGCATATTCTAAAGGAGGTTGCCGGCATGACTGTTTTTTCACCGGAAGCATTAGCGTATAAACACGTATTGATTACCGGGGCCACTGGAGGCATCGGCATGGAAACAGCTCGCATATTGGCGGGGATGGGTGCGCGCATCACCATTACGGGCCGGAATAGAGATAAGCTGAAAGAGTTAGAGATGGAGCTTCTCGATCAGGTGTCAGCTGATCGGATTTGTGTGGTGGAAGCGGATTTGACCAAACCGGAAGACCGGTTGCGCCTGATTGAACGAGCAGAAAGTGAACTTGGCTTCATCAATGGGCTGGTGAATTCAGCCGGCGTTTCGGGAGGAAGAGTCGTGGAAGACATTGATGAGGCATTTCTTACCGATATGATCAACTTGAACTTCGTATCGACGTTCCTTCTGACGCAAGAGGTATACCGGAAGATGATGGAACGTAAAGAAGGGGACATCGTCAATTTGGCTTCCTTATCGGGACTGAGGGGGACCTACGCCAACACGGCTTATTCAGCCAGCAAATTTGCGGTTGTCGGCTGGACCCAATCGATGGCGGTAGAAGCCATTGAATACGGCATTCGTGTCAATGCTGTCTGCCCAGGGTATGTGGATACTGAAATGGCGCGAAATAGCCTGCGCAGAAAAGCGGAAAGAAATCAAACCAGCTTTACGGAAGAATTGGAGCTGGCTGAAAAGTCGATTCCCTCTGGGCGCTTGTCGACTGCTTTGGAAGTCGCTAATACCATCGCTTTTTTACTGACGGATGCTGCCCGGAATATCGTGGGTGAATCGGTTAAAATCTCAGGTGGAAGCGTCTTGAGATGAAGCAGCAGCAGTACTGCTTAGTGGCAAGTACAGCGTTGTATTATCTTTTGCCCTTATACTTGTGTATAGTTAATAGAGTAAAAAAGGAATTTGGACCATTAATGACTTGTTGATTAAAAGGAGACCAGCCATTTGAAAAAAGAAATTGCAGATATTCAGGACATTTTAAAAAAGTCTGAAGGTGTCCATATTTTTTATTATGTGGAAGAACTGGAGCGGTATATTGATAATGCTGTTTCTTATATCGTTTCAGGAATTGAACATGGAGATCAGGTTCTATTCGTCGAAAGCGAACGTTTGTATCCGATCATCTTTAAGCGTGTGAAGGACCTCGTTTCAGAAGAACAGCTAAAGAATATTCATTTCGTCAATAATTTCACCTTTTATTGGCGGAAGGGGAACTTTCATCCTCCTACTATTCTTGCTTATTTTTCAGATTTGGTCAGCCCTTTTATGGAAGAAAATTTGAGCTTCCGTACATGGGGGCACGTCGAGTGGCGGGATGAAACGGAGATTAAACAGAAGATCAAGGAATATGAAAGTGCTGTGGATCAGCTTGTTCCTCAAATCAAGGCCGTTTCGGTATGTGCCTACGATGCGCCAAGGGTTTCAGATTCACTCAAGGAAATTTTGATGAACTCCCATAAATTTCTTATGACAGACGATGACTTTTCATCGATTTCTATAAATGCGATTTAGCATCAATACAAACAGAAAAACCTTTCCTTATTTTATTATCAGGAAAGGTTTTTTGTCGCAAAAAATATTGACAGAATATTGACAATTATACAAAAGGGCATACTATATTAAGTAACAAGACCTTAAAAATGAAAATTGTTCTTGGGAATAAAGGCGAAGTTTGATGGAACGAAGAAAGGAGGAGCCACAATGGCTGAAACTGGAAATAACCGTCTTTCTTCCATCATAAACGGTATGGAATTGCCTGAAGATGGCCGCAGTAAATTGATGGGCGTTAATCCGTTCACCCATGAAATCATTTCCAAGATTATCTGTGCTACACCTGAGGATGCAAGGAATGCAGTGGCAGGCGCTCATCGTGCATACAGTATGAATATAAAGAAAGTGCCTGCTCATCTGCGGGCTGAAATATTGAAGAAAACAGCCGAATATCTGCAGGCTGAAAGTGATGAATTTATACATCTCCTGTCAAACGAAACTGGCAAGACCGTTAAAGAAAGCCGTCAGGAAGTGGAACGTGCCATTCAAGTGCTGCTTTTTTCTTCGACAGGAGCACAGTCAATCTACAGAGAATTGATTCCTTTGGGAAGTTCGGGAGGTGCAGAAAGCCGACTCGGCATGTCGAAGCGGGTTTCAATCGGAACAGTGGTCATTGTCATGCCGTTTAATCTTCCGCTCAACCTTGTGCTTTATCATATAGCGCCAGCAATAGCAGCAGGAAATACAGTAGTCTTTAGGCCTTCATTAAAAACGGCACGTTCTTCCATATATCTGTACAGGTTATTCGAAAAGGCCGGATTGCCGAAGGGAGCTTTTACCATCGTTCTGGGAGTGGGAGAGGACCTAACTCAAGCATTGGTGACTCATCCGAAAGTAAAAAAAGTGTTTTTTACTGGGAAAGATGAGACGGGTTGGAAAGTGAAGGAAATGGTGAAACGGAAAAAGTTGAAACTGGAGACGGAATCGAAAGTCGTGAATGTCATCTTTGATGATGCTGATTTGGATACGGCGGTCAATGCAGTCGTCATTGGCGGATTTAGGTTTGCCGGACAATCCTTTGTATCCACTCAACGGGTTTACGTACAGGAGATTGTCTATATGGAATTTTTGGATAAGCTGTCTTCCAAAGTGAAAACGCTTAAAATTGGTGATCCACTGGATGAATTAACCGATATAGGCCCGATGATCACCAAAGAGTCCGCTGAAAAAGCGATGGCTTGGGTGAGGGAAGCTATTGAACAAGGTGCGACTCTTTTAACCGGGGGGAACCGGCGTGAAGCTGTGATGGAACCGACCCTTATCAGTCATGCGACAATCCGTATGAAAGTCGTCAGTAAACAGATGCTGGCGCCGGTTGTCAGTGTCATGCCTTTCGATAAAGAAGAACAAGCCCTGACTGGTATCACGGAGTTGAACTTAGACAGATATGCAGCCGTATTCACAGCAGACATCAGAAAGGCGGTGCGTGTGGCTGATGTTCTGGGGAAGGAGGCAGTCTGGATCAACGAAGTGGCAGTCAACCGTTATGATCAAATGCCATATGGTGGTGTAAACAATAGTGGCATGAGACGAAAAGAGACGTATCGTGCTATTGAAGACATGACAGAATTGAAATTAGTCAGTATGCAATTGAAACAGCAATGAGTTTGGAAAATTTGGCGGAGGAGAGGGTGGCAATATGCAAGTGAAATCAGCGGTACTGCGTGAAATTGGGGCATCTGTCCCTTATGAGGAGAGCCAGCCAATAAAGATTGAAACATTGGAATTGGATTCACCGGAAAAAGACGAAGTATTGATTCAAATAAAGGCGGCCAGCTTGTGCCATTCCGATTTATCGGTGATGAATGGCAGCCGGCCACGGCCGGTACCGATGGCGCTGGGCCATGAAGCAGCAGGAGTGGTCGTTGACATAGGGCAAGAAGTTACGGATTTGGAGCCGGGAGATCATGTTGTCTGCGTCTTTGTTCCAAGCTGCGGACAATGCGGACCATGCCGGGAAGGACGCCCAGCTTTATGTGAGCGAGGGGCCGCTGCCAATACAGCTGGGACATTGCTGGGTGGCGGGCAGCGTCTTCATAAGGAATCCGAAACCATCAACCACCATCTAGGCGTCTCTGCATTTTCGGAATACGCAGTGGTTTCAAGAAATTCCATCATTAAAATAAGCAAAGACATCCCTTTTGAAAAAGCGGCATTGTTTGGTTGTGCTGTCATAACAGGAGTTGGTGCAGTAGTGAATACTGCAAGTATTAAATTGGGCAGCACAGTCGCAGTGGTCGGACTTGGTGGGGTAGGGCTGAGCGCACTGCTGGGGGCCATCGCTGCTGGGGCGAGCCGGATTGTCGCCGTGGATATCAACGAAACCAAGTTGAAGCAAGCAAAAGAATTGGGGGCTGCCGATGTCTTCAATTCCAAAGACCCAAATGTCATTGAACAGATACGTCAAGCGACAGGCGGGGGCTTGGATTATGCTTTTGAAACAGCAGGTGCCGTACCGGCAATGGAAGTCGCATATGGGATAACCAAACGAGGGGGAACTACTGTAACAACCGGTTTGCCTCATCCGGAACATCAATTTTCATTTCCATATGTGTCGCTGACCGCTGAAGAGCGCACATTGAAGGGATCCTATCTGGGAAGCTGTGTGCCGAGCCGGGATATTCCGCGTTATATGAATCTGTTTCAGGAAGACCGGCTGCCTGTCGATAAATTAATCACGGACTTTATCACTTTGGATGAAGTGAATAAAGGATTCGATATTTTGGCAAAAGGCGAATCTTCACGGATCATCATTAAGTTTTAACTGATTCGATTACCGGCAGTATTTTTCGCCTGTTCAAATGAAATTCGCAACGGGGATAGAAAATAAGAAAGGAGGCAGCCCGAGTTTCTGTTGCCGCAGAGCCAAGGGAGCAAGTACAAACAAGGAGGATTTACCATGTCTGCAAATAAGGTTTCTTCAAGAGTTGAGGGGTTGGCACTTTTGATGGAAAGATCGTTTGACGCGCCAAAAGATCTGGTGTTTTCAATGTTTACAGAACCTGATCATCTTGTTCGTTGGTGGGGACCGTTTGATTGGGAAACAGCTGTTTATAAAATGGATGTCAAACCAGGCGGCATCTGGCATTATTGTATGCGCTCGCCGGATGGACAGGAAGCCTGGGGGAAATCCATTTACCAAGAAGTCGACCCGCCGAACAAATTGGTTTATACCGATGTTTTTTCCGATGAGCAAGGAAACGAAGTTGATGGTATGCCGAAAATGCTGATTACGATGGTTTTTTCTTCCGATGGACCTGGATGCACCGTTAGTTCCAGCACGAAGTTCGATTCAAAAGAAGAATTGCAAAAGGTAATCGATATGCAGGCTGTAGAGGGCATGTCCCAAACTTATGACCGACTTAGCTTCAGCCATCCGAATAAAATCTGATTTTTGGAGAGTGGAACTCTAATGATTACAAAAGTTTTTCCCTATCTGAACTTTGAAGGCGAGGGACAGGAAGCTACTCATTTTTATGCGGAGGTCCTTGGTGGAGAATTGGCTGGAATATCCACATACGGCGAAGCCCCTGATATGGGTGGTGGTGAGGTGCCGGAAGAAGCAAAAGACATGGTCATGAATGCGCAGATCAATTTTAATGACGGCAATACCTTAATGATTTCAGATGTGCCTCCCGGAATGGGCATGCCATTCAAAAAAGGAAACAATGTATCAATTACTATCCTTTATGACGACATAGAGGAAGCAAGAACCGTGTTCGGCAAGTTGGCTGAGGGCGGCACTGTCATCATGGAATTGCAGGAAACGTTTTGGAGTCCATTGTATGGGAATTTGACAGATCGTTTCGGAATCGACTGGCAGATTTCCGTGGAAGGGGAGATGGAATAGATTTTTGTAAACCGCACTCCTTTCAAGGGTTGCGGTTTTTTGTCAGTTTTTTTTGGATAGCAGGAGGTGAAGAAACTTTTTTCTGTTTTAAGGATCCTCTGTATCAGTGTGTTAGAGTCTTCACATATGAGGGTATGGAAGAAAGGGACAGCCAATCAAGCTAAAGCTACAAAAAGCACGAAGGAGGATGACCATGGATACCGATAAATACTTTGTAAAAAAAGACAAGAAGATCAAACTCTCTGATTATCCCACGACAGAAAAAGATAAATACAGTGAAGAAGAACTGAAAGAAAAATTAATTCCGGAAAGTCTTGAAAAGCTCAAGGAATTGCATATGAAACTGCATGCTCAAGAAGAGAAAGGAATTGTAGTGGTGCTACAGGCGATGGATGCTGCTGGGAAAGATGAAGCCATTACATACATCTTTTCGAACTTGACGGCACAGGGACTGAAAGTGACGTCATTTAAAAAACCATCAGACACTGAACTTGCCCATGACTACTTATGGCGTTTCAAGGAAGGCATGCCATCTAGAGGGCAAATCGGTGTCTTGAACCGATCCTATTACGAAGAAGTGATTGCACCAAGGGTTCATGACCTGCTCGGAGAGACACCGCTTCCGGACGAACTGATTGACGAGAATATTTGGGCAGTCCGTTATCGCCAAATTACGGATTTTGAACGCTATATGGGGGAAAACGGTTTCCCCGTAGTGAAGTTCTTTTTTAATATGTCTTTTGAAGAACAGCGGAACCGCTTGCTTGAACGCATGAAAAACCCGGAGAAAAACTGGGAGTTTTCGTTCAATGATGTAAAAGAACGTGAGCATTGGGACGGCTATCAAGAAATATTCGAAGATCTGTTGAACCATACGTCGACTGAGTATGCGCCGTGGTATGCCCTTCCTGCCGACGATGAATGGTTTTCACGCTATATCATATCAGAAGTGATGGTCAAAACCTTGGAGCAAATCGATCCGCAGTACCCCGAAATTACGGGCGAGGAAAAAGAAGAACTGGAAAAAGCGATACGCAAGCTGGAAGAAGAGGATTAACTAAGAGGGTTCGGAATTGTCATTCCGAGTCCTTTTTTAATATGTGAAAAGAACGTGTCCAAAAGAAGAAAGGCTTGCATTTGTATCCATAAAGCTACTATAATATGAAACGTTGGTTCACTATAAAAAGAACAATTTATCTTTTTCACGTAGTTTTTATTGCAAAGTAAGATTACATAAAAATAAATGCTCTTAAGGTGACGTGCCTCTGCACGGCCTTTTTTTGTGGCTTGAACAAAATAGAATGATTAAGAATATCCTTAAGAATGGAGTATGGACATGAATAAATGGACGAGATTAATGATTATTTTTATTTCTTCAATAGTGCTTGGATTTGCGTTTAATATGTTTTTGCTGCCCCACGAAATACTGGCGGGCGGAGTAACGGGAATTGCGATGATGCTGGGCTTAGTGACGCCTTTGAATGCCGGGATTTGGATGATTATTTTGAATATCCCGATTCTGATTGTGGGCTGGATGAAACTGGGCAAGACGTTCATCGCCAATAGCCTGTTTTCTGTAGTCGTGACATCCGTTTCAATGCTGTACATTCCAGTAGTCAAGTTGACGGAAGATGCATTGCTGTCATCCGTTTTTGGAGGAGTAGTGGCAGGAGTGGCCATTGGGCTTATCATCCGTTTCTACAGCTCGACCGGCGGTTTTGATGTGATTGGATTGTTGTTGTCGATGAAGCGCGATATTCCGCTTGGAACCTTGGTATTTATCTTGAACAGTGCTGTGGTTTTTGTATCTGGATTTATCTTTTCATGGGAATTGGCGATGTATACGATGGCTTCCATCTACATCACCGGTTTGGTGATCGACCGAGTCCATACCCGCCACATTAAGCTGAGCTTGATGGTAGTGACAAATCAAGGCGAAGCAGTCAAAAAAGAGTTGCTTGATAACCTTTACCGCGGCATCACCGTAGTTGATGGTGAGGGGGCTTATTCATCGGCAAAAGTAAAAGTGCTTTATAGCGTAATCAGCCGCCATGAATTGGCTTTTGTACGGCCATTGATTAAAAACATTGACCCGAAAGCATTTGTCAGCATCAGCGAAACGATGGAAGTCATGGGGAACTTCAGAAAAGACGATAACTTCATGAAACTTCCGATGTAACGAAAAACCACCTTTTCTGTAAGCCGAGCTTACAGAAAAGGTGGTTTTTATTTTAATGAAACCGAGCTTAACCAGTGCTAGAAAATCAAGTATTCTTTCAGTGCTTGCTGCAGGGTACCAGCAGTTTTCGTTTTTTCGTCGAATTTCATCCCTGAATGAATCATTTGGCGGACTACTTCTGCACGCAATCCTGTGATGATTGTGCTGCACCCCATTAAGCTTGTCCCATCGATAAGTTTCATCAAGTGGTGGATGACCTGCGCTTCCATTTCAGCAATCCCGGACAAATCGATGATCAATGTCTGGATCTGCAGTTTTCCTATTTCAGTCAACACTTTTTCTTCGATAATCGAGGCCCGTTGAGCATCGACTGCACCGATAACCGGCAGGATACAGACCGTACTGTTAATCGGGATGATGGGAACTGAAAGGTTTTCAACCAATTGGCGATGTGCCTTCAACAAAGTGTCTTTGTATGTAGAATAGTTCAGGAAAAAAGAATTCAAAAATGAGTCGATTCGCGTGTTAACATCTTTTTCCATGCGGAAAAAATCCATGTCTTTTCCTGCTGGAACATCCTGATTGAACTTTTCAATGAATTTCCATAAAGTACGGCGAATGGCTTGCACCCATTCGAGCTTGAATGAAAGTTCAATCGAATGAGTTGCCCATGCAATTCCTTCTTGTTTTGCGAATAATTCCAGTTCTGCTTCCTGTCCATCAATAATATAAATAACCAGTTTATGGGCGTTCGTCACCAAATCAATGTTGCCAATCGATAAAATTTCCTCAATTTTATCTTTGACGTTCACAGCCTCCATTAAGAGGCTATCTTCAAATTCTTGATTATGGGTATCAAAAAAAATTTGCAGCTCTAAAGAATTCTGCAGAGAGTGTGCCATTTCTTTTCTCCTTCTTTCTTTCAAATCTAACAAACTGCTATGATGATTTTCTAATTAATATCAAATCGTTTATTGAAACAGCAGGTAGTCTGATTCGGACAAAAAATCATTGCTGATATCAACGAATAAATAACAGTCCTCTGATAAAGGATAACTGAATGTACGAATTATTTCACCTGTTTCAATATCCGAATAGATGTCCGATAATATCCCTTTATGCCAGGTTTTCATCTGCATCGTGTTTTCCAGGAAGAAAGGGCGGAATGCCCAATGAGACCCAGTTTGATCCCGTTCAAATCCCCACTGCTTATTGTGTTTTCTGAAGTTGGATGACACTTGTTGCCCATCGCTGTTGCAGATATACAAACGGAAACTTTCTTCATCGAAAGCCTCGGAGACCAATTCAATAAAATCATCAGCTTTTTCAGGTCCGTGCCAGTTGGAAAGCAATTTTTTTACTTTTTCTTCACGGCTCACTACAAAAGCATAGCGCCCTTCCACCATCGATTTTTCCCGTTGGACAAAAGCCTTAATCTTATCTCCCACATCAAGTGACATGGCACCGTTTATCGGCAAGTCAAAATCAGGTTTAGCCAAATAGAACCCCTGATAATAATGGCCGCCGTGTTTCCAAGCAAAATACAATTGGTAGTCGTCTTCAATATTTTCATAAGACAGCTTAGCTCCGATGCGGCGTGCCAGTACTGACAATGTCTGAATGACGTCTTGGAACACGTCTGAATTAACATTTCGGACAAAACTGGTATCAATTTTTAAGATGTGGGGTCTGAGTTGGCGGATCCGGTCAATATTGGAGCTTTTTGCTCCTACATGATCAACGGCAATTTGTATGCCGTAGGTTTTATAGTAAATCAATAAATGCGCCAGTTGATCAAAGTCTTCATCAAAGTCATGTTCAGTGATTTCAAGAACGATCCGGTCCATGGCAAAACCCTTCTCCACAAACGCTTGCAGCGTTTTCAAAAAATCTTCCCCATTGTTGATCATCAATTGCCTGGCGTTGCGGTTGATGAATAGCAGTCCTTCATTGCCGGAATCGAGCATACGGCTAATCGCCAACTTCAATAAATGTTGATCGACTTCTACTTTGTATTCATCCGGAACATCATTGTCTTGAAAAAAATCACCCAAGCTGCTCCAGTCGTTCTCAACTTGGAACCGTCCCAAAACTTCATAGCCAATAACAGTATGCTTAACTGCACTGACAATCGGTTGGAAAGCAGGTTTTACTTTATCTAAGTTCTCGAGTATATCTAATGGGTCCATAATTTGTTCTCCTTTGCTGCCAATCTGTAAAGCATCAATGGACAGCCTACATGATCATAAAGAAATAAATGATGACCATGATGATCATGACTGCCAACATTGATGAAATCAATGTGATGTGCATATTTGATGGTGTAAAGGTCTCGTTGATGATTTGCTGGCGTTTCTTTTTATAATTTTGTGTTGCTGAAAAAATAACAGTGAGCCCGAAAATACAGGCAAAAATGCCGAGAGCGATGGTAAAGACATCGACAAATTGATTGCGCGTCACGCCCATCGTGAAATGCAGGCTTGTAGCCAGAAAACCGACGCCGACAATTGAAATAACAGTCCGGATCCATGCCAGATAAGTGCGTTCATTGGCAAGGTGCTGTTGAGTGTACATCAGCTGATTTTTTTCTTTTCGATATGATTGTCGCGACATTTCATTTCTCCTCCCGAAAATAAGTGGTTTCAGAAATTCGGCAATCCGAAATCGGAAAAACTGATGATCTTTTAAGTATAAAGGAATGAGGAATAAAAAGAAATTTCGAATAATGGGGTGATTAAGTTTCTGGCAAATCATAAAAGTGGGTTGTTTTTTTATATTCAGTATATTAAGATGACTTAAAGCATACTAAGTTGATAGGGTTTATTTGCATTGAGAAAGAGGTGTTGAAAATAGCTATTCCTATGATGGAAGTAATAAATGTTGATAAGTCGTTCGGTTCCGGAGAAAAACAGGTGAAGGTCCTTTCACAGGCAACATTCCATGTGAAGAAAGGAGAAATCGTCACTTTATTCGGGAAAAGCGGATGCGGAAAAAGTACATTGTTGAATATCCTCGGAGGCTTTGAAAAAGCAGACAAAGGATCAATCCGGCATAATGGTGAACCGGTTTTAAAACCGACCAAGACGTGTGTAATGCTTTTCCAACAAATTAATTTATTGCCTTGGCGTTCGGTGCTGAAGAATGTAGAGCTTGGACTTGAAGGTGAGAAATTGAAGCCAAAGGAAAAGTGGGCACGCGTCATGGATGCCTTAAAACTAGTCGGCCTTGAGAATTCGTTGGATAAGTTCCCGCATGAATTGTCAGGCGGAATGCAGCAGCGGGTGGCAATTGCACGAGCTTTAGCAATTCAACCTGATGTGATTTTAATGGACGAGCCGTTTGCTGCACTAGATTCGTTTAATCGCTATAACCTTCAGCAAGAGTTGCTGCGTATCCAAAAGAAGAAGAATACAACTATTGTTCTTGTCACTCATGATATTGATGAAGCGGTGTATCTATCAGATCGCGTAATCATAATGAGTTCACATCCTGGCAGAATTCAAAAGGAAATTACAATTACTCAGATGAAACCAAGAAGCCGAACGCATGCTGATTTTCAGTATTTCAGAAGAAAAATTCTGGACGAATTCCAATTGAGTACGGAATTAATAGCTCCTGAATACAACATTTAGGGAAGAGGTGGATGCGTGAAGAAAAGAAAAATCATCTTGTCTTTATTAATGGTTACTTTATTGTTTTTTTTATCGGCTTGTGGGCAAGCAAGGATGCAGGCAGCAGTAGAGAAGCCAGTTATCAAAATCGGCTACTTGCCCATTACGCACGCCGGGCCTCTTTATATGGACGAACATATGGAAGAAGGGAAGTACGGGGAGTATGAAATTGAAATGGTCAAATTCAATTCCTGGCCAGATCTTATGGATGCTTTAAATACAGGTCGGATAGACGGGGCATCGGTATTGGTTGAACTGGCGATGAAAGCTAAAGAAAAAGGCATTGATTTGAAAGCTGTTGCACTCGGCCATAAAGACGGGAATGTCGTGATTGCAGCTGAGGAAATTGAAAGTGCAAAAGATCTGAAAGGGGAGACATTTGCAATTCCCCACACATACTCGAGCCATAATATTCTTTTGTATGAGATGTTGAAAAAAGAAGGTCTTTCACTCGAGGATGTCAATATAGTGGAGATGGCCCCCGCCGAAATGCCGGCTGCATTATCGGAAAAGCGGATAGCCGGTTATGTAGTGGCTGAACCTTTCGGCGCCTTGGCCGTAGAAAATGAAATCGGTAAAGTGCTTCACCATTCTGATGAGATATGGGCCGATTCTTATTGCTGTGTCTTAGTGTTAAGACAGGAGTTTATGGAACGTCAGCCGAAAGCTACGCAATCGCTGGTTAGCCAATATGTAGAGTCCGGGGAGCATGCGGAGAAGAAGGATGAAGCGGTTTATGGCGCGTTTAGCCAATACATGAAGATGGAAAGAGAAGTGCTTGAACTTTCCCTTGGCTGGATATCATTTGAAAATCTGCGGATTGAAGAAGATGAATATAATACATTGCGTGATTTTGTTCTTGAAATGGAATTGATGGAAAATCCTCCTGTTTTCGAAGACTTTGTAGACAATACTTATATTGATGAAGCGATGTGACAGCAGATGAATGTGATGAAGAAGCTTATGAATTTCGCCATTGGAATGGCAATCCTTGTATTCATTTGGCAAGCGGTGATTTGGATAGGGGATTATCAGGAAGCGTTGCTTCCTTCCCCATTGAGTGTTGGCAATGCAATTATTGACTTGATCGTTGATGGCATCATTTTTGTCCACCTGCAGGTAAGCCTGGGTAGATTTGCAGCAGGCTACTTAATGGCTGCGATTCCCGCAATTCTACTAGGGATGTTTTTGGGGAGATCTCCAAAAATTTGGCAGCTTATCGACCCGATTGTCCAAGTGCTTCGCCCGGTAGCTCCGGTCGCTTGGTCTCCGTTTATTGTGTTATGGTTCGGAATCGGAAATATGCCGGCAATCGCCATTATTTTTATTGCTGCATTCTTTCCAGTCCTGCTCTCAACGGTAGCAGGAGTGAAAAAAATCAACCCTTCGTATTTGAAAATTGCAGAGAACTTGGAAATCCGCAATTGGGAGCTGATGTATAAATTTATTTTTCCTGCCGCTTTTCCGGCTGTGGTGAGTGGTTTGCGTCTTGCACTAGGCACGGCCTGGATATTCCTTGTTGCCGGCGAAATGATTGGTGCACAATCCGGGCTTGGTTTTCTGATAGTGGATTCTCGGAATACGCTGAACCTTGACTATGTGCTGGCAGGTATTATTTTTATAGGAGTCTGTGGGTTCTTGCTGGATCGCTTAATCAGCTTGCTGGAGCGGTGGGTGGGTAAACAATATGGAATTACCGCATAAGTAAATTTAATTCGTCTGATTGATTCCTAGTTTTGGCATGGAAAATAAAAACAGAATGGAGAGGATCATTCTCCATTCTGTTGCAATTCGTATTCAACTGACTTGACCTGAATTGTTTCTACCCGTTCACCTGTTTTTTTCGAGTAATAGCCGATTTCAAGCTCTTCACCAGTCGCAGGATCTACCAATGTCTTATAGCATTTCTCCAGATTACTGCTTCCCCAGACGACTAGCGCATTAAAAACAGGCTCCAGTTCTTTGCCTTTTTCGGTTAGGGAGTATTGATAGCGGGGCGGATGTGCAGAATAGAGTTCGGAAACGACTATTCCTTCTTCTTCCAACTCTCTCAGCCGTTCAGATAAAAGATTGGATGATATGCCATCCAAGGATTTCTTAATGTTATTGAAGGTCTGTTGACCAATTAAAATTTCATGGATAATCAATAAAGTCCAGCGATCGCCGATGATATTTAATGATTGGGCGATATTGCAAGGCAAATTGTATCTTGTTTTCATATTCAGCACCCCTTTAATTTATATAGTAACATAAGCTAAATAAAAGTGAACAAGGTTGATTTAACTAACTAAGTATAATAATATTACTTAATAGAAGAGAGAATCTTCCAAAAAAAGAAAAGAGGGATTAGCATGACATTATATCTTATTGAATCATCATTAAAAGAAGTCGTTTCGAATAAAGAAGAATTGGAACAGAAGGTGACTGCTTTACAGGGACAGTTGAAACAAAATTCTGCTGAATTGATTGAAGTTCAAGTATCAAAAGATTTCGCGCGTTCATTCTTCATCATTGAAGGCACTGACCAGTCGACAGCGGTTAACGTATTGAAAAATGAAGGAATCGCTGCAGAACTAGTAAAGGATGTACGTTTGGTCGGTAAAGAATTGGACGATGTAAAATCCGGCAACGATGTCATCAACTATCTAGTGGAATGGAATTTGCCTGAAGATTTGACAATGGATCAATATTTAGCAAGAAAGAAAAAGAATTCAGTCCACTATGAAGAGGTACCGGAAGTGGCATTCTCCAGAACCTATGTCTGTGAAGATATGTCCAAATGCCTTTGCTTCTACGATGCTCCGGATGAAGCTGCCGTTAAACGCGCTCGTGAAGCAGTAAAAACACCGATTGATTCTATTACTGAAATTCAGTCAAACTAAGAAAAAACAAACAGCAGGAGTTGGTTGAGATGGTAAAAAGCGGATTGGAAAACACTTTAACGCTTGAACAGATAATTGAGCAGGAGTTAAAGCCTTATGTGAAGAAAATCGATACGGAAGCTTTTTATGCTGAAGGTTTTCTGAAGAAAATCGGACAGGCTGGCTTGTTGTCATCTGATGGGAAATCACAGAAGGATCTCTTGTTTGATGAAATGGAATTGGTGGAACGTGTTGCACGAGTATGTATGACAACCGCTTTTTGTCTTTGGTGCCATCTTGCTGCTCTAACATATCTTCGGAATACGGAAAATATACAACTGAAAGAAAGGCTTTTATTTTCATTGGAAAGTGGCCAAGTGCTTGGAGCGACAGGACTGTCAAATCCGATGAAGCATTTTGCAGGACTTGAAAAACTTCATCTGAAAGCAGAATCGACAGATGGAGGTTATACCGTTTCGGGAATTCTTCCTTCTGTTTCAAACCTTGGTGAAGGCCATTGGATGGGTTTTGTAGCAAAAGTGAACGACAACAAGAAAATTATGGGTCTAGTCCAATGTGGAACTGATGGGTTGAGCATGAAGGAAAAAGTGAATTACCTGGCAGTGAATGGCAGTGCAACCTATGCCTGTTCATTCAAAGATGTCTTTATTCCAAACGCGTGGATTGTTTCTGAAGATGCGGGAAGCTATGTCGAAAAAATACGTCCCGCATTTATCTCGTATCAGATTCCGCTTGGCCTTGGAGTCACTCAAGCATCCATCGAATCGATTGATAAAGTCAGCAAAAAGCAGAATGGCTGCAACAGCTTTTTGCAGACACAATCGAATGAACTGCAGCAAAAAGAAATGCTTTTGAAAGGGAAAATAAGCGAGTTACTGAATCAGGAAGACATACACTGGAAAGACATTGCGGGCCTTCGGCTTGAAACCGCGTATCTAACATTGGAAGCGGTCCAAGCAAGCATGCTGCACAATGGCAGCGCAGGTTATATCCAGGACAGTGCACCATCTCGACGGATGCGGGAAGCCTATTTCTTTGCGAACCTGACCCCGACTATTAAGCATTTGGAGAAGCTGCGCCAATTATAGATTTTGCAGAAAACCGCCGATGAAATCGATACTGATTTCATCGGCGGTTTTCATCGGGTTTCTGATTTGAATTTGGCATCATTCAAAGGACTATAAGATTCTTTACTCCATGACAATATCACCATTCACAACATCCACTTTTAGCTTAGGGAACTCCCCGCCAAATGACACGTTCCCAGAATCATCACCGAAAATGTCGATCATGCCATTTGAAGCTTTCGCTTCAACATAACCTTGCGTGGGTTTGTTTTCTGTATGAATAGTGACATCTCCATTATCTGTTGTAAACTCGATAGAAGAATTCAGCATTTCAGTTTTCATTTCGATGCTGCCATTGGAGGAGTGGGCGATTAAATTTACGTCTGAAGTTATATTCTCCAGTTGGATATCGCCATTTGAAGAGTTTGCCGAAATCCCTTGCGCTGCACTGTCTTTCATGAAAATCGAGCCATTCGCTGTTTCTGCTGAGAAATATTTGGCATAGACATTTTGTATGGCAATATCTCCATTGGCTGTGTATGCTTCGAATTCATAGGGACCGATATCAGCCAGATTCAAATTGCCGTCGCCGCTATTGACTTTGAGAATCGTGGTGTTGGCTAAAGGAATATGGACCGTTAAGACGGGGGGATTGGAAGAGCCAAAATCAAAAAAACTTGAGTTGCTTCTGGCTTCAACAGTAAGCTGCGTTCCCTTAAGTTGGGTCAATAATTTGGAGTCATTGTTGCTGTCGGACAATTCGATCGTGGTGCTTTCGTTTTCAGAAGAGAGCATGATGACATTCGCATTTTCAACCTTGATGGTGATGTCACGGATTTCTTCATCGAAAAAAACTTCCTGTGAACTGCCGCTTGCAGTAAAGGTGTTGAATAAGAAGATGATTAATCCGATGGCCAAGAGTAAAAAGAAGACAATCAATAAAATGATTCTTCCAGATTTCCTCATAAATGACCTCTCCTTTATTCAAATCTTAAGAGCGAGGGGGAACTGGCATTCACGATTTGAAGCTCTTTCCTTGGGCAGCAAGAGTCTCGCGCAAAATCCGCAACGCCTTTGGTCCGAAGCCATGCAGTTTCAGTAAATCCTGTTCAGTAGCAGAGGTCAAATCCTGCAAGTGTAGATAGCCCGCTGCCAGTAAAGCCCGCTGTGCCGGCTTGCCGATGGTGCTTGGGAAGTCGTGCACTGTGTCAGATGATTTTCCTTCCATCACAATTCCACCTCCTATTTAATGAGTGCTGCACATAGGTTGACGCCATATTCGAGACAAGCGTTGAGGAAGGCAATGGATAAATCTTTCCTTCCTTATGATCGATCAGTTCAGAGATGAATTCTATAGCGGCTTCGTCAAATACTTCTTCTATAACTTTGTATTTCCAGCACCATTCGTTACCGCTATTTTATCAGGAATGGTGCAAGAAAGGTATGTTTGAAAAAACGGGTAACGGAGAAACAAGTAGTGAAATGATCTTTTGGGTGAGCAGTTTGATGTACTGACAGGAGAAAAGATAAGGAGGTGGCTGCGATGGTGCAGCAGGTTTTGTTCATTCACAGCGCCGGCCCTCAAGGTGAGCAGGAGGGGAGTTGGGGCTTAGTGCACTATTTGCGAAACGAATTAGGAACAGCTTATGAAGTACGTGCTCCAGCCATGCCAAACCCGGAAGACCCAAAGTACGAAAACTGGAAGAAAAGATTAAAGGAAGAGATTGCTTCTTTGGGTGATGGAGCCGTTTTGGTCGGGCATTCCATCGGTGGGTCGGCTTTATTGAAATTCTTATCTGAAGAAGAAATGGGCAAGTCATTCGCAAAGCTCATTTCGGTGGCCGCACCATTTTGGGGAAAGGATGAAGATTGGCAATTAGAAGATTTTACTTTGGCGGAAGATTTTGTTTCCCGAAATTCACTTTTGCCGGATGTTGTTCTTTTCCACAGTATTGGAGATGACACGGTCCCTTTCAAGCACTTGGAAAAATACATGGAAAATCTGCCAAGCGCAACCATCAAGCAAATCCCCGGTAATGATCATGTTTTTCAGGAAGGCCTTCAGGAGCTGGTGGACGAAATTCGAAGGAACTGATCAGCAAACCCGCTCTCATGACTAAGAGGGCGGGTTTGTTTTTTTGTCTAAAAAAACAGCAGGTTCAATAAAATCGTCAAAATAATCGAGAGAATAATTGAAATGAGCAGGCTGCCCATACAGGAAATTCGCATAACCATCCCACCTTTTTAATGATAATATCAAATACCCGAACTATAAAGGAGTTCAAACCCCGTTTGTTTTTATAAAAAAACACATAGAGCTATTGGCTCTATGTGTTTATTCAATAAACTGAAGATCGCTGATCCAAGTGGAGAGATGATTTTTGGTGACTGTGTTTAAAGCGGGATCAACGTTTTTCAATAAATCCACGTGATAGCCTTTTTCATTTGAGCTTCGGACAAATGTTGGTGTAAAAGCTGGATTCTGAATGGTGATGGCAGTTGAATCAGCCGTCACTTTTTTTTCAATATCAAGATGGAGAATCGCGCCGATTTGACGGTCCGGTTCATCTTGGCCAGACAGAAAATTCCCCAGAGAATAAACCACGAACACTTTGCGGCCATCTGCAGTGTCAATCCATTCAGGGGGCTGCAGCACATGCGGATGATGCCCGAGTATAATATCGGCTCCATTTTCAGCGGCAAACTGTGCCAGTTCAATCTGTTCGGCATTTGGCATTTTTTGATATTCTACTCCAAAGTGAAGGTTTAAAACGACTACATCTGATTTCTCTCGTGCGCGTTTCAAATCTTGCTGAATGATAGCCGGATCAATCCGGTTAACCAAATAGTCCCTGCCAGCGGGTGTCTCGATTCCATTCGTTCCATAGGTATAGGATAAGAAAGAAAACGTGATATCATTTCGCGTCATCAAAGCGATTGCCGAGCGGTCATCAGCGGATAAATAAGAGCCAGCATGGACCATTCCGATTTGGTCCCAATAACGGACAGCATTTTCAATGGCTGGAACTCCACGATCGAGTGTATGGTTATTGGCGAGAGTCACGACATCAACGCCTGCCTGCTTTAAAGCATCTCCCACTTCGTAAGGGCTGTTGAAAGCAGGATAGGTGGAGAGGCCGATTTCGCTTCCTCCAATTATACTTTCCGAATTGGCGACGGTAATATCCGCTTGTTCCATGAAAGGTTTCACTGTTTCGAGCATAGGATTGAAATCATAGCCTTCTTCGGTTAAGGCATCTTTATAGACGCGTTCGTGTATGAGTATGTCTCCGACTGCTGACAATGTCGCAGACGCAGTCAAGCCCACTTCCGAAGGAGAGGTGGCAATTGGTAGCTTGCGGCCTTCAAAAACAAGCTCGTGGTTTTCATCGGCAACGGAGGTCTGCTCGGTGGCACACCCAGTTAGAAAAAGCGCTGCGGCAATTATGGATGGAATAATATATTTTCTGCGGGAATTCACTGATTTCACTCCTTGAAGTTAATAAGATGGCGAGCGGAATGTCCCTGAGTAAAAGTCAAATAAATTCCATCTGTTTATCTTTACCAATAATAAAATTATTAGTTGGTCGGTACATCTAGAATACTACGAAATTGAGATTTTAACCATATGCGTGGATCGGATTATTTCAGGCTAATATTGTTTTAAAGCGACTGTTTCCCATATCTCTGAGAATTGTCTCAAACGCCTATCTAATGTCGACAGGCGTTTGGGCTGTAACTTCTTATGGACGATGGTTTCTTCTTGGTTGTTCTTCAAAAACAAAGTACTTCATCATAAAGAAACTGGCTGTAAAGGAAGCGAACATTGCCAAAGCTTTTGCTGAATTATGGCGAATCCATGTTGGCATGCCAATGAATTGGAAAAAGAAATTAAATACCAAGAAAACGCTGTTATTAATCAATAGACTGAACAAGCCCTGCAGGATAAAGCCGAAGCGCTGCTTGGAACTTCCACGTGCGGCATAACGAAATGTAATCATGGAATTCCAGATATAGCTATTGCCCACCGCTAAGCAATAGGCAACAGTATTGAAAATCGTCAAAGTAAGGTTATGGTTAGTTGGGTGCAGCAGCAGCAATAGATTGAGCGAACCGATATCCACCGCCGCATTCGATAAACCGATAATCGTAAACTGCAAAGTTTGGATAGAAGTTTTTGATTTTTCGTTGTTTCCCATGAGGCTCCTCAGTTCTGGCGGAATGCTGAATCCCCTATTCAGCTGCTTCCAAGGAATTCGCGGTCTTCGCATCGGCTACCTGTCTGTACAAATCCCGAATTTGTTCTGCGGCGGCAGCCCAGCCCAATTCTGCCACATCAGCAACTGCTTGTTGAGCCAGCTGTTTTCGAAACACGCTGTTCTCCAATAAGTGAATGGTTTCCTTGAAACTGTCCGGATCTTTTGAATTATAGAGCAGTCCGTTTCTCTGATGGGTAACTTGTTCTTTTGTAGGTCCACTTTCAGCTGCCACTACCGGAAGACCCGAAGCCATCGCTTCCATGATGACCAGCCCCAAGGTTTCGGTAGTGGAAGGGAAGATGAACGCATCAGATGAAGCAAAAGCTGAAGCCAGTTCCTGTCCATGAATAAAGCCGGTAAATACGGTGGGTGTACCAGCAAAATGTTTTTCGAGTTGCTTTCGGTGCGGGCCATCTCCGACAAGTGCCAAACAAAATTGGTTTGAGGCAGTTAAGACATCCCGGATTTTTTCGATTTCTTTTTCAGCTGCCAGGCGGCCAACGTAGAGAAGGAGGATTTTATCAGGTTGTCCCCTGGATAACCTGTTACGCATAGCTGTACTGGAATGCTTTGGATGGAATTGCTGGGTATCAACGCCGCGCTTCCAGACCTGCATCCGTTCAAAGCCCTTTTGATTTAACTCCTCCAAAACAGTGTGAGAAGTACATAAATTGAGGTCAGCCTGATTGTGCATCTTTTTCATAAACCACCACATCAGCCAATCTAATTTGCCCAATTTGTAATAGGACATATACTGAGGGATATGGGTATGGTAGGAAGCAATCAATGGAATGTCCAGTTTTTTCGCGTAAGTGACTCCGGAATAACCGACAACTGCAGGATTGACGACGTGAACGATATCCGGATTAAACGCTGCCATATATTTTTTGACTACAGGATTGGGGAAAGCGAATTTTTTGGAACGATAAAATGGGAATGCAAAAGCAGGGACTCCTTTTATGAAAGCCCCGTCAAATTCACGAACACCTAAATCTGGTGCAACGATTTGGACTTCGTGGCCATCACGGTGAAGCCAACGGATACAGGCTGTCAATCGCGTAACGATTCCGTCCGTAGAAGGCAGAAAAGTTTCGGTGACGATCATGATCTTCATAGAAACAGCTCCCTCCGGAAATATTCGGTTCGGCGCCGACTACTTACTTCCAGGTAACAGTCGGCAGGACGTTTTCTTTGATGACACGATCTTTATGATCAATAGCGGTCTTTAAAATACTTCCAATAACATCTTCAGTCAATAGATGCGGTTTTAATCCCAGATCTAGCAAGCTCGTATTGGTTGCTTCATAGAAATGCTCTTCCTTTTCAACCCGAGGATTTTCCAGATGAGCAATGTTCACGGACAATCCTACTTTTGCTGCTGCTTTTTTGACCATCTGAGCCAGTTCCATGACCGAGAATTCTTCTGTAAACTGATTGAAAACACGGAACTCCCCGACGTCAGCTGGGTTTTCAGCTGCAATTTCAATGCAGCGCACGGTGTCTTCGATATTCAAAAAACCGCGTGTCTGTCCGCCTTTTCCGTAGACAGTCAGGTCATGGCCAATGGCAGCCTGAATGATAAAGCGGTTCAGCGCAGTACCGAACACAGAATCGTAATCGAGGCGGTTGGCAAGAATTGGGTCCAAGCTGGTTTCGTTTGTAGATAGCCCGTATACGACCCCTTGGTTCAAATCAGTTGCACGAATTCCCCAAATACGGCAGGCGAACATGATGTTATGGCTGTCATGGACTTTTGATAAGTGATAGTAGGAACCTGGTTGCTTTGGAAAAGGCAACCGATCTTTTCGGCCTTTGTGCTCGATATCCAAATAACCTTCTTCAATCGGAATATTCGGTGTCCCGTATTCACCCATGGTCCCCAGCTTGATCAAATGGCAATCCGGTACAATGTCTTTTATCCCATAAAGCACATTGAGTGTTCCGACCACATTGTTGACCTGGGTATAAATCGCGTGTTTCCTGTCAATCATCGAGTACGGTGCAGACCGCTGCTCCGCATAATGGACAAATGCTTCGGGCTGCTCTTTTTCAAGGACCATCTTCAAGAAATCAAAATCCTGCAGATCGCCTTCATATGTACGTATTTCTTTTCCGGTTAACTCCTTCCATTTAGCTACCCGTTCTTCGAGGGCGGCAATCGGTGTGAGTGAATTGGATCCTAATTCTTCATCAATATGCCTTCTCACCTTACTATCCACAATTGATATGTCGTGTCCTTTTTGAGATAAATACAAAGCAGTGGGCCATCCGCAAAATCCGTCTCCGCCTGCTACAATAATCTTCATCTGAAATTCCCCCATTCCGACAATTTGTCTGACGGTCCTGATGTTACTCTTTTATTAATATCAGATTTTTCAGATTAATACGTATATCTTTTGTACCACTTTAAGGTGAAAAGTAAACATTCAAACCGAAAAGCCATCCCTTACAGGATGACTTGCAATAATACAGTGATAATAACTAGGCCAGCGACGAATGAAGGATAGCTGCTGTTTTTCTCGACTGGAAGTTCATCGTTTAAGATATTCAAAATGACGCCTCCAGTAAGGAAGGCAGAGAAAAACGCAATATTCAACTCGGTAGTTTCCGTGAAATTATAAAGTACCCATCCAGCTAATACGGACAAAGCAAGGGTCCAGCGGCCAATTCGGGTATAAAGTTCTTCATGGGTCAAATGCAGGACCCGATTATTGGCGATAAAATGAAAGGAAAAAACAATAAAGTAAATGAAGTAATCGATGAGCTTATCGCCGCTCAAATCAATAAGCAGATAGCCGATCAGCACGTTATAAAGGGAGAACGAAAGAATATCCAATGCGAAAACCGGTTTGCTCGGTCGTGTGAGGTCTTTTTGTCTTTTGTTTTTTTCTTGGGATTTGTCATTCAATTGACTGATCCCGTAGAAAAAAGCGATGCCGGCAAGAGTCGCAAGGTAAGTCACATAATCAAGGTTTTCCAACCAAGTCGGCAAATGAGCCTCTTCGGCTACTTCTTGATAATGGGTCAACTCAGGGACCAGGTGCAGGAAGACGTAAGCAATCGAGCCGCCGGATACAAAAGACATTAACCTGTTTTTCGGTTTGCGATCCAGGAACTTAATGTAATTCGTAAAGATATGAATTATCATGAAACCGATAATAAACGCCAGGCTCAGATAGAACATGGAAGCACCTCCTGAGTATTTTAACTACCTATACCCGAATTCACATAACAAGATCTTTGAGTTGAAGAAAATAGTTTAACGGAAACAAAGGGCTGCAAGATCAAAACTCTGAACGAAATACTCCGAATCTGCGTATGCAGCAACAGATTTTGGGTATACATAAACTACTCATATTGAGAAGGCTCAAAATTAGAGCGGAATGGAGAACAGTTATGGACTTATTGCTTACCATCTTTCTTTTGCTGATTTGTCTACTTATTTCAAATGTCGTGAGCCATTATATTCCTTTTATCCCTACCGCATTAATCCAAGTGGCTCTTGGAATTATTTTGGTTTTGGTTTATCAGGACATTTCCTTTGAAATCGAAACGGAATGGTTTTTGCTGCTGTTTATTGCACCGTTGTTATTTAATGACGGCCGCCATTTTCCGCGGGAAGAACTCTGGCAAATGAAAGGTCCTATCTTAGGCAATGCCATTATTCTAGTGTTGCTGACAACCATCGTCGGCGGTTATTTTATTCACTGGCTGATTGATGAGATTCCGCTTGCTGCTGCATTTGCCTTAGCGGCTATCCTGTCGCCTACGGATCCGGTGGCAGTGAACGGTATTGCACAGCGAATTCGGATTCCGCAGAAAGTGCTGAGTCTGGTGAGAGGCGAGTCACTGATTAATGACGCCTCAGGTCTTGTGGCATTTAACTATGCGGTGACGGCTGTTGTCACGGGGTATTTTTCGTTGTCGGAAGCTGTTTTGGACTTTTCTTATAAATTTTTTGCTGGCGGTTTGTTGGGTCTCCTACTCGGATTGCTGATTATTGGAATCCGTTTGGTTCTCCGTAAGCAAGGCATCAATGATGTAACGTTTCATACCCTGTTGCAGATCATGACTCCGTTTTTGATTTTCATTGTCACAGAAGATATTCTCCATGCTTCCGGTGTCATCGCGGTGGTGGTTGCGGGAATTGTGCATTCCCTGGTTAGGGAGCAGACTGAAACCTTTATAGCCGAAGAACAAGTGGCGACTGAGAATATTTGGACAATCATTCTCTTTGTTTTGAACGGTATTGTGTTCCTGTTGCTTGGCTTGAATATCCCCACCTCAATGAGCGGTGTTCTGGAAAATCCGAATTCCAGCTTATGGCTGATTTTTTCATATGTGGTTGCTATCGGTTTAATGATTCTTGGAATCCGTTTTGTTTGGGCTTATCTGTTTTCCGTTTACGAATACCGCTTCGGTAAAATGGAAGAAGCCGCTAAACCAAGTTTGAAATTAACGTTATACGTCAGTTTAACGGGAGTACGCGGAACAGTAACGATGGTCGGGGTCTTGTCATTGCCTTTTCTATTGGATACCGGAGAGGCCTTTCCCAATCGTTCACTCATTCTCTTTTTAGCTGCAGGGACGATTTTATTCACGTTGATCGTTGCGACGATTCTGCTGCCGCTGCTCAGCAAGGGGCAGCTGTCCGAAGGGAAAGAAGAATTGAAAATGGATTTGGAAGAAGCACGGCGCCGCATTTTGCTTGATTCAATCAAAAAAATCAAATCTGAAATAACAGAAGAAAATGAAGCCGCCGCTTACGAATTGATGGATGAATACAAATTGCGGTTCCAGCAGATTCAGCCAGAAGAAGATGCGGCAGAGCAAGAGAATAAAAAATATCAGCGGAAAATGCGGGAAGTCCGCCTACAGGCACTGAAGCTTGAACGAAAATACATTCAGGAGCTCCATCGCAAAAAAGAGCTGACTGGTGAAGTTTACGAAGCCTTTGAAAGTTCTTTGGACCGACGGGAAGAAGTGATTGCTGATACTACGCGTTCAACGTTCTTGTATTTGCAAGGTAAGCTGATTCGGGCATGGCGGCGCTTTAGAGGACAGAATCTCAAAGAAGAAGAGACGCGTTTGGTTGAATTCCAGGAAGGGCGCGAAATTCAGTTGCACGCATTGCAGGCAGCGTTGCAAGGGCTTGAAAAAACAGCTGGAAAATATAAACCTAAAAAAATTGTGGATGCAGTCATCTCTGATTACAAGCAGATGATCAGCCGTTTGAAAAAGCCGGAAGCTTTGTATGATGAGAAATATGAGCTGCAGAAAGAAGAATTGCGGGTCATTGTCATGGATATGGGCCGCTCAGAGATTTATCAGATGTATGCTGCAGGCGACATCACAAGAGAGCAATCCAAAGAATTGAGGCGCTTCATCAATTACATTGAAAGTGTCACGTTGCACGAGCACGGAGAATGATTGGCATCTGTATAAGAAATTTTGTTAGTAGAGCTATCTGGTCTATCCACAGTTCTCCCGCTGGCTTGTTTATCACATGTAGCAAAAAAACAGTTCTCGGCCTAACTGAATAGGGTTCAACGCTTTTGAAAGGGATTTAGACTTTTTCGTTGAATCTTTATTAATAATATGCGAAGGAGGAATGTTGGATGATCAATCGTTATTTACAGAACGGGCTGCAAGGAAAGTATGCACATTATCAGACGGACATGCTATTTGATGGTTTGAGTTGGGAACAGGCTGGCGAAAAACCGGAAGGCAGTCCCCATTCTGTCTGGGAACTGTTGTTTCATATGAATTACTGGCAGGATTTTATATTGGTGGAGTTGAATGAAGAAAAAACGGAAAGTCCTGAAGATTTAAAATCATGGCCCAGTTCTCCGTCTCCTTCAAACGAAAAAGAATATACAGACGCGGTAACCCGATTTTTGAAAGGCTTGGGAAGAGCGACGCAGCAAGCTTCCAAAGATTCATTGGAAGAAGGAATCGGGGGAAGAAAAAGAACGCCTGCAGATTTGTTGATGGTTCTCATCAATCACAATAGCTACCATGGTGGACAGGTAGTCTTTGCCCGCCGTTTGATCGGTGCCTGGCCACCGCCTTCTACTCAAGACGACAATTAAAACGAGTGTCAATAAAAAAACAGCGCCGGAAATCGGCGCTGTTTTTTACTATTCATGAAGCAAAGAGAAGCTGTAGCCCTGTTTTTTGATGGCTTGGATCAGTTGAGGCAGGATAGCTACGGTTTGCTCTAATTCATGCAAGAGAATGATGGCGCCATCCTCCAGGTTTTCTGCCACATAGCGAATGATTTGATCGGGATTGTCTTTCAGTTCCCAATCCATCGAGGCAATTCGCCACAAGACGGTTGTTAAGCCTAATGCCTTTGCTGCTTTTAAGGTATTGGAATCAAAACGTCCATAGGGCGGACGGAAATAATGAACCGGTGTGCCGGTGATGCTTTCAATATGGGTTACGCTGTTCTTGAGATCCAGGTATTGTTCCTCGTAGGACAGCTGCACCAAATTGCGGTGTTTCATGGAATGTGTGCCGACAACATGTCCCTCGTCCAGCAGCCGTTGCCATGGCCTTGCCGGATATAACAGGCGAGACTGCCAAAAGAACAGGGCAGGCACGGCTTCCTGTTTCAGGATGTCTAAAATCTGCGACAGCACTTTGCTTGGGCCATCGTCAAAACTGAGGACCACAGACTTGTTGCTGCCGTCTTGATTGAGCGTTACGATTTGCGGGTGAGTAGAGTCGTACACGACCCTGGATTGGTCAACTGCTCATGGACTTTTAATCACGAAGATCATCTCCTTTTGCTGTCAAATTCCAGCATCGAAATAAGCCGTTTGCGGTTCGGATGTATAAGTTTCCCGGTATTGGGAATCAGAGAATTTTTCAGGTGGCCCGTCGAAGATCAACTTGCCGTCTTTTAACGCCAGGATGCGGGTAGCATAGCGTTTCGCCAATTCAATGTCATGAACATTGATGATGGTCAGCAGGTTCAAACGCTCATGCATTTCCGTCAGCAGCGTGAAGATATGATTGGAAGTGCCGGGGTCCAAGCTTGCAACCGGTTCATCTCCAAGCAAAATTTTTGGTTGTTGGGCCAAGGCACGGGCAATGCCCACACGCTGTTTCTGTCCGCCGCTCAGGTGCTCGACTTTCCGATATGCCATTTCCGACAAGCCGACATCTTCAATGACTTTTTTAGCTAAAGCCAACTCCTCAGCTGTGAACCAACCAATCAGGTTTTTGAAAGAAGAACGGTAGCCGAACATGCCGGTCAGGACATTTTGCATGACGCTTAAGCGGGGAATCAGGCTGAAATGTTGAAAGATCATCCCGGTCTGGCGGCGTACTTTGCGCAGCTGTTCTTCGTTATGAAAAGAAATGTCTTGCCCATCAAAATGGATTTCCCCGCCAGTGGGCTTTTGGAGGCCGTTCAAGCAACGGATGAATGTTGACTTTCCTGCACCACTTTTGCCTAGTACACAGACAAAATCGCCTTTTTCGAGAGACAGGCTGACATCAGCAAGCGCTTCGGTTTTCATATTTGGGTAACGTACAGTTAAATTTTTCACTTGAATCATATAGCCACTCCTTTAAATGACGCGATTTCGAATGGTGCTGGCCAAAAAGTCGATGGCAATAACCATGATCATAATGATCAAGACATCCAGCGATACGGAAGAGTATTGAAACGTTTTAAAGTCATTGAACAAGCGCTGGCCAATACCGCCGCCGCCGATAAACCCTAAAATAAGCGAGGTGCGGATGGCGACTTCAAAACGATAGAAAAACTGGGACAGCACATTCGGCCAAATTTGTGGAAGGATGCTGAACAGATTGGCCAGCCATTTTTTAGCCCCGACTGCACGCATCGCTTCCTGCGGACCTGGGTCCGCTGCTTCAATCAACTCGGAAACAAGTTTCCCGAAAACACCAATATTGTGGAACATGATGGCAATGACAGCGGGAAATGGCCCAAGACCAAGCGTAGTCAGCAAAATCAAGCCGAATACAATTTCAGGGATGGAACGTACAAAGCTGAGTGTGACACGTGTAAATTGGAAAAGGGCCTTTGAAGGCGCGGTATTGCGTGCCGCAAGGAAGCTGATCGGCAAAGCGATCAATAAACCGAATACACTTCCCAGAAAGGCCATTGCCAAAGTTTCGAATGTATCTTCCAGCATACCCGGCAACTTGGAAAAATCCATCGGCCACCATTGGGCCAGGAAGTCGATCATGTTGCGGAAATCCTTGAACTTAGTGAGGTCGAACTCCGTAATCCTCATGCTGAAATAAATCAGCACCAGAACGATTAATACTGTAATAAAATTGCTTTTCTTAAACCACAAGCTGATCAACTCTATTCTTCAATGATTCCTTGCTTTATCGCGGCTTGTTTGATGCTTTCGTAATCTGCATTGTCAGCTTCCGTAAAACCGGTTGCGCCGAATGCATCAAGGATTTCGGGATCTTCTATCGCCAAAAATGCTTCCCGCAGTTTTGCGACAGTTTCATCATCAGTGCTTTCAAGCACAGCCCATGGGTATTGGAACAAAGGCTCAGACTCCCAGATGATTTTTAATTGGTCTTCATCGATTTTACCTGATTCCAATAATTGATTATAAATGGCGCTGTCGATAGCACCTGCATCAACTTGTTTGTTTTGAACAGCCAATGCCGTTGCATCGTGTGATCCGGTAAAACGGACAGTTTCAAATTCATTTTCCTGCTCAGACTCATAGACACCGCGGTCCTGCAGTTCAATAGATGGAATCAAGGAACCGGAAGTTGAATTTGGATCGCCGAAAGCGAACTGCACTTCACCGGGATTTTCCAATAACTCGTCTAAAGAAGCAACTGGATTGTCTGTATGGGTGATGACATAGGCATTGTAGAAAGGTTCGCCATCAACCAATTGGGTAATGATGGCTTTGGCGTTGCTGTTTGCTTCAGCGATTACATAGGTTAACGGACCAAGGTAAGCCATATCAATTTGATCGTAATTCATGGATTCAACGACGCCATTGTAGTCGGGATATACTTCAATTTCGACTTCGCGATCCAATTCTTCAGCAAGGATAGTTTGCAGTTTATCCATTGCCGTCTGCATTTCACCTTCTGTTTGGGCTGGAATTACACCGATAGTGAAGGGTTCCTGGGTGTCGCCTGTTGTTGAACTTTCTTCTTCAGCTGAATCGTTTCCGCAGGCTGACAGGAACAAGGCCAGCAAAAGTATAGAAACGGTTAAAATCCATTTTTTCAATACAAGCACCTCTTTATCGTTTTGGGTATAGAGCATATATCAAAACAAGGACTCCTGCAGAGTCCTTGCACAAAGCTTAATTTTAAGCTTTTCATTCTTTTGAACAGCCGGTGATCTTAAACTACTTGGATCCGTCCGGCATTGTCACTGCTTACATTGCCGATAATGGCTGATTGGACGTGGTTTTCCAACAGCTCCTGCTGCAAAGCCTCGGCTTCTGATTCAGGGACTGATATCAGCAGTCCTCCAGAAGTGACAGCATCACATAAGATCAATTGATCGATTTCACTGATGTTATCGGCATAATCGATGTCATCTGCAAGCCATTGACGGTTTTTTCTCGTGCCGCCTGGAATGACATTTTGTTCGGCGAGCTCTTTTGCACGCTTCAGGACAGGGACATCCTGGTTTGTCACGGTTACGCCGACATTGCCGCCTTTGGCGATTTCCATCGTATGGCCAAGCAAGCCAAATCCGGTCACGTCCGTACAGGCATTGACGGTGTATTTTTCCATCACTTCTGCTGCGGTTTTATTCAATGTGGCCATGACATTCATGACTTCATCCAAATCCTCTTTTTCCAAAATACCCTGTTTGATGGCAGTCGTTAAGATGCCAACACCAATCGGTTTGGTCAAAATCAGCCGGTCTCCCGGTTTTGCACCGGCGTTGGAACGGATCCGGTCGGGGTGGATTGTGCCGGTTACGGAAAGTCCGAATTTCGGTTCCTGATCATCGATTGAATGGCCGCCGACCAAAGTGGCGCCTGATTCCTTGACCTTGTCAGAAGCACCAGCCAGGATATCAGCTAAAATACTTTTATCCAATGTGTTGATTGGGAAAGCGACAATATTCATGACAGTCAGCGGCTTGCCACCCATCGCATAAACATCGCTTAAGGCATTGGCTGCACCAATTTGGCCGAACATATAGGCATCGTCCACAATCGGGGTAAAGAAATCCAAAGTCTGTACCAATGCTGTTTCATCATTGATTTTATAAACACCTGCATCGTCAGCTGTTTCCAGGCCGACCAAAAGGTTGGGATCATCTACATTTTTCGGTAAGTGACGCAGAACCTGCGCCAGGTCCTCAGGACCAATTTTGCAGCCTCAACCGCCTTTTGTAGATAAAGAAGTTAGTTTTACAGTTTCTTTTTCAACCATGTCAATCTCTCCTTTTCAAAATCATATTCTATTATACAATGTAAATTTTTTTATTTTACAATACGCTTGTAAATTTCCAGCAAAGTTTCGGCTTCGCGTTCACTTGAATGATGTTTTCTCACATAAGCTTCAGCGGCATGGCCAATACTTTCCCTTATTTTGTTATTATTCATGAGCTTTTCAGCATAATCAAGGAATTCGTTTCGGCTTTTGTATAAAAGCCCTGTTTCCCCATTGGAAAGGATGCTGCTGTTGCCGGGAATATCCGAAGCAAGCACAGGCACAGCATAGCCCATCGCTTCAAGTATCGTTGCAGGTTGCCCTTCTGACAGGGAAGTGTTCAAGACCACGTCTGCCTGTTGATAAATAGCCGCCATGTCTTCATGCGGCACTTGACCAAGATAACGAATCCATTCTTGGTGGCGGTTAACAAGGCCGAGAACGGTTTGCCCTTCCGCTTCTTCCAGAACGGGTCCCACCAGCCAGAGCCGAAGCTGTGGATAGCGCAAATGCAAATCATGGAGCATTGAAATTGCAGCAGGTATGTTTTTGACTTTTCGAATGCCTGCAGGCAAGAAAAACAAAAAACTGCCCGGTTCTTTTTTGACAGGAGAAGTTCCTTCGGGAGCAGGGAGATTGCCTTGGGGCATAATAAACACTTTATCAGCCACTCCCGGAACTTCTTTCAACAACAGATTTTTGGCTTTTTCATCGAATACATGAATGGCTTCTGCTCCGTGCAAAGAAGCGAGGACATCTTTTCGTTTCTCCGGATCAAAAAGGTCATGGTTGAGATCAGTGCCTGTGATCGTGACAATGTAATGGTCGGGCATTCGATCCAGCTTTTGCAGAAATTTATAGAAATTATAAGCATGAAATCCATGGACAATGTCGGCTGGTGGAAATGAACGAATGATGTTGTCGTCTGTAGTCGAGATGATTTCTGTATTTATACCCAATTTTTCCAGGTTATCTGCAATACGCTGAACGGTAATTGTATTGCCGCGCAATTGTGGGTAATTTGGTGAAGCTAAAACAATTTTCATCTTCTTCATCCTTTAACTCGGTGATTAGAAGTTATAAACACTTCTGGTCTATTAGATTATCCGTAAGCCTTTATGGCTTGTCACTTAACTTGTCTTTCAGCAAGAAAAAAAGACTGCCTAAGAGGCAATCTTTTGGTGGCTGTGCGGCTGAAAATGTGCCTCAGCATTTCGGTATGTCCAGCTTCGGCGCCCAGATTCTAGGGTCATAAGCCACTCTGGCTGGGCGGCTGAAAAGATGCCGCTTCGCCAGTGCGTCTTATGCCCGTCGAATCTACACAGGCGCCTCAGCATTTCGGTATGTATTTGGCGGGATTGTGTGGGAATCGAACCCACCGAGCCTGGCACGCAGGCCCCTCAGGGTTTTGAAGACCCAGGAAGACACCAGTCACCCATCCAACCCCATACAGTAGTAGCGGACTTGTACAAGTTTATACTGAAAAAAAGTTCTGTGCAAGACAGGTGCTTAAATATGCGTTTGGATGTGAGGCTCAGGCTTGAAACCGCCTTTAGTGAAGACTAAAGTAAAGGGAGAAGCAATAAGAGAAGGCGTGTGAAGAAAATGGAAGAACGGTATTTTACCATCGGCATGGCTGGGCATATCGATCATGGCAAAACGAGTTTGACGAAAGCTTTGACGAATGTTGATACGGACCGATTAAAAGAAGAGAAAGAACGGGGCATTTCCATTGAATTGGGCTATGCGCCTTTGCAGTTGGAAAACGGTGTCTTCGCGTCGATTGTGGATGTGCCGGGTCATGAGCGGTTTATCCGCCAGATGATTGCGGGCGTTGCGGGAATTGATTTGGTGATTTTGGTGGTGGCAGCGGACGAAGGCATTATGCCGCAGACAGAAGAACATCTGGAAATTCTGCAGTTTTTGGGAGTGAAACGCTGCATTGTGGCCATTTCAAAAATCGATCGGGTTGATGAAGTGATGCTCGAATTGGTGATGGATGATATCAAAGAACGGTTGTCGGGAACTGTTTTTCACGGAGCGCCTTATGTCACGCTCGATAGCCTTTCAGGTAGTGGGGTGGATGAATTGAAGCAGACGATTCTAACAGAATTGAATACTGCCGAATTCCGCGACGCTTACGGTTCTTTCCGGTTGCCGATTGATCAGGTTTTTTCGGTTCAAGGACAAGGGACAGTAGTCAGAGGGACCGTGTATGAAGGAGTAGTCCGGAAAGCGGCGCAGCTGCTGATCTTGCCGGGAGAAATTCCCGTGAAAGCGAGACAAATTCAAGTGCATCACGAAGAACGCGAACAGGCACGGGCAGGGCAGCGGACAGCCATCAATCTTGGCGGCATCGATCGGACAGCTGTAAAACGTGGAGATGTATTGGTGGATTCCGAGAATTTCCTGGTGACGGATACTCTCGATGTTGCATTGCAGGTGATTGGCCGTAAATTCACTCCTTTAAAACAACGCACAGCTGTCAAAGTTCATATCGGCACATCTGAAGTGATGGGGAAGATTGTCTTTTTTGACCGCAAGGAACTGGAGCAGACACCGGACGAAGTACTATGCCAAATTCGCTTGGATGAAAAAATTGTAGTCCGCCGGGGCGACCGGTTTATTTTGCGCCGGCCAAGTCCAATGGAGACGATTGGAGGCGGTTGGGTGATCCAGCCAACTGGCGGCAAGTACCGCTTTGGCACAGAAACCATTGAAATGCTTCGCCAATACCAACAAGGGACGCCGCAGGATTTGGTGGCGGATGCACTGAACAAATATCAGCTGCTTGATGAACAGCAGCTGATGCAACAGACTTCACTGGATGCTGGCATCCTGAAAACTGTTTTAGGAGAAGGAGTGGCTTCGGGATTGTGGATGGAAATTCCGCGACAAGGCTATAGCTTAAGCAAAACCTTCATTAAAATAAAAGATGAGTTTCTGGAAAGGCTGCGGGAATTTCATGAGGAGTTTCCAATGCGCACCGGCATGGGCAAAGCGGAAATGATTCAGTCGGCGAGTGGGGCCTATCCGAAGCCGCTTCTTGAATACAGTTTGAACTTATTGGGTGAACAACAGGAAATCAAGCGAACTGGTCAATTTGTAGCGATTGCACATTTCCAGCCGCATTTACCGAAAAAGTGGCGTGCGCGAATGGAACAGGTAATTGTTGCGTTAGAGAAGGACGGTTTCCAAGTGAAGAAATGGGAAGAGTATTTCCTTGGATCACCGTTGCCTAAAATGGAAATCGCTGAATTGACAGTTTATTTGCTCGAAACTTCTCAAGCTTATCGATTAAAGGAAGATACGTTGATCCACCGGACTGCGTTTCAAGAAGCGTTTCAGCTGTTGAAAAATAACACGGGATCTTCATTTGATTTGAAACAGGCAAAGGATATCCTTAATTTATCGAGAAAATACATGATCCCGTTTTTGGAATTGCTGGATGAGCAAAACTATACGAGACGGGCAGAAGACCAGCGTTACTGGATGGAGGAGAAGTGATGAAACAGTATTTGCGGCAGCTTCCGGCGATCCATGAATTACAGAAAGATCCTCGCTTTAAAGAATTGAAAATGCTGTTCCAGCTGAGCGATGTGCAGCTGACTGAATTCCTGCAAAAAGAAATAGGCAAACTGCGGCAGAGTATGCTGGCGGAAGAGACGCTGGTTAAAGAAAAAGTTCCGGATTTTGCCGGGCAGCTTTTCAACTTGGTTGAAGACCGGATCAGTGAGTGGCAGAAAGACCGTTTGGAACGGGTAATCAATGCGACGGGTACGGTTCTGCACACCAATTTAGGGCGTTCCCGTTTAAGTGCCGCGTCTATCGCCCATGTTGTAAAAACAGCAGAAAATTATTCGAACCTGGAATATCGCTTAACGGAAGGAAAGCGTGGATCGCGCCACGATATTATTGAAGATTTATTAGTGGAAGCAACCGGTGCTGAAGCTGCAATGGTCGTAAATAATAATGCAGCAGCTGTGTTTCTTGTTCTAAGTGCATTGGCCAAAGAGCAGGAAGTTATTGTCTCTCGCGGCCAATTGGTGGAGATCGGCGGTTCTTTCCGCGTTTCGTCTATTATGGAAGAAAGCGGCGCCCGGCTTGTCGAAGTCGGAACGACCAACAAAACCCATCTTTTTGATTACGAGCAGGCAATGAACGAAGAAACCGCCATGATCATGAAAGTCCATACCAGCAATTTCAAGATGATCGGTTTCACGGAAACTGTGGAAACAGCTGAATTAGCCGCATTGGCGAAAAAGCATCATGACGTCATTTTCTATGAAGACTTGGGCAGTGGTGCGCTATATGACTTTAAAAAACACGGAATCGGGGATGAACCGGTTGTCCGTGAAGTGATCGAAAGCGGTGCAGACCTCGTTTCCTTCAGTGGCGACAAGCTGTTGGGCGGTCCACAGGCAGGGTTGATCGCCGGTAAAAAAGAGTTGATCGCCCGCTTGAAAAAGCATCAGTTGGCACGTGTCCTGCGCGTCGATAAAATGACTTTGGCGGCACTGGAAGAAACCCTGAAACAGTATTTGGGCGATCCTGAAAAAATCAATGAGCTGCCCACGGTCCGGGATATAATCCGGCCGGCTGCAGCTATTCAAGTGCAGGCACAGTCCTTTGTGGATAGGTTGCAGTCAGAGTCTTCGAACTATCATAGTGAACTCATGGCAAGCACTTCCCAAATAGGCGGCGGCACAATGCCGGGAGTGGAAATCCCCACCTATGTGGCAGCAGTGAAACATCACTCTTTAAGTTCCGAACAATTAGCGGCTCGCTTAAGGCGGGCCAAGCCGGCCATCATAACCCGTATTCAAGATGATCGGGTATGTCTGGATTTTCGGACCATCGAAAATACAGAGATGATGGCTCTGGTCGCGGGATTTGTGGCTTGTGAATAATCGTGCAGGATGGAAAAGGTGAACCGGGAATAATCCGGTTCACCTTTTTGATTGCTGTTATTCATTCAAAACGGAATGTTCTTTGTAATCAAATGCAATATCAGGGAGGAGAGAGGGCTCGACATTTTCCCAAATCAATTGATCGCGTGTAGTCTTGTCCAACCTGAAGGACATGACACTTTGGTCAGTTACTTTATCGTTTGGCCCAGCCACTGGGTAAACCCAGGAAATAGAGATATCCTTCAGTTCCCCGAATTCCGATAAAGGCGCCAGGATGGCGATTGCCTGCTGCCACATGAGCTGTTTGGTTGAAATAGTGGTGAATCCTTTATCCGCATTTAAGATAAACTCTGCATCCCACCCCGATGACACCTGATAAACTGAGATATCTACGATACGTTCTTTATCCATATTGCTCTTTTCTCCAAGTTCTTCAATGACGGTTTTCTGCAGTCTGGCTGTTAAGTTTTTTGCTTCCTCGGATTCGGGCTTTAGCATCCAGCCACCGACAACAAGAAGAATAAGGACCAGCCCCAATACCCATGGCCAGGCAAAAGAGAGGCCTGACTTCTTTTTTTGCATATTCGCCATTGGCTCACAACTCCATTTCAGTCTATTCATCTTATATTATATAGAAGATTTCTAAAGATCTTTGTTTATTAGGACCAAAGAAGGGTATTTTTTAATACATACAGAACAAAAAGAATCAATGAAAACTCTCGCGCGGCTGAAAAGGAGGAAGAACAGATGAGTGAATTGCATGCTGACGAAATGTCGCCAGTGAAACTGGAGGAATTGAACGGTCTTTATGGAGATATGAAAAAATTTTATTATAAATACAGACCAGATTTGGAACAGCTCAAAGACCAAGAGGAAGCGGCACGGATGATCGGCAATTTGAATATGCTGGCACCGTACAATCAAGAAGAGCATATTGAAGCTATCCAGTTTCTGTATTATTTCTTAACCAAGTATTGCTGGCCAGAAAATCTGCAGGCGGAAGCAGAGATGGAATCTTTATTGCAGCGTGCTAAAAAAGTTATGCCGAGAGAAAAGCGGCAACGCCAAAAGATGAGAAAATGGCTGCGCCCGATAGATGCAGGAGAACAGCCGCTTGCCTAAAAGACAAGCACAATAGAATGGGAAGCCAAGAAGGGCCTGCAAAGGTCCTTTTTATTTTGGAAAGGCAATGATTGACAGTAAGGAAACCGTTATACTGAGAATAGAATTGGATTTTTTAGATGCAAAGCTTTAATGACAAAATCCTTTAAGAAAATTGGCATAGAAACGAGGGAAAACATGAACAGAAAAACCAATCAACAGATGCTGCAGGGCTATATCGAATCTCCGGAAAAAATCAAGGAGCTGTATCGGCGAACCTTATGGATTGTTGTGCTGTCGCAGATTTTTGGAGGAGCCGGCCTGGCAGCTGGGGTGACAGTGGGCGCACTTCTTGCGCAGGATATGCTGGGGACGGATCGCTTTGCAGGGTTGCCGGTGGCACTGTTTACGCTGGGATCGGCTGCAGCGGCGCTCATGATCGGCAGAGTATCCCAACGTTTCAGCCGAAGAACCGGTTTGGCTTCCGGATTTTTAGCTGGCGGAATCGGTGCAATTGGAGTAATTTTGGCAGCCCTCTCAACTAATGTCTGGTTGCTGTTTGCCGCTTTGCTGATTTATGGTGCCGGAACAGCCGCTAATTTGCAGGCGCGCTATGCAGGGACAGATTTGGCGAGTGCCAAACAGCGCGGTACAGCTATCAGCATTGCCTTAGTGTCGACAACGTTTGGTGCATTTGCCGGCCCTAATTTGGTGGGAGTGATGGGTCGTTTTGCCGAATCCATCGGCATTCCGGCTCTAGCCGGACCTTTTATTTTGGCGGCGATTGCCTATCTTCTGGCTGGGATTGTTCTGCTGATTTTCTTGCGGCCGGATCCGTTGCTGGTGTCACTGGCAATCCAGGAGCTTCGGCAAGTTCGCCAAGAGAGTAAAGCGGATATGGAACCTGTAGATTCAACCATCAATAAGAAAGGCGTGTATCTGGGAGCTACAGTTATGGTGTTGACGCAATTGATCATGTTTGCCATTATGACTATGACGCCGATCCATATGGGGCATCATGGCCACGATTTGGGAGCCGTTGGGCTGGTCATCAGCATCCATATTGCTGCGATGTATCTGCCATCCATCGTCACGGGAATCCTTGTCGACAAATTAGGAAGGGTAGTCATGGCAACAGCAGCTGGTGTGACATTTATGGCAGCTGGAGTTGTAGCCGCATTGGCGCCGGCTGATTCTTTAGCCGTTCTGATTGTTGCGCTTGCGTTGTTGGGACTGGGTTGGAATTTCGGATTGATCAGCGGCACTACGCTTATTGTCGATTCAACCCATCGATCTACGCGCGCCAAAACACAAGGAACCGTTGATGTGCTGGTTGCTTTAGCAGGCGCTGCAGGCGGCGGGTTTTCGGGAATGGTCATGGCCCAGTCAAGCTACGCAGTGATGTCTTTGGGCGGCGGGTTTCTTGCGCTTCTCTTGATTCCGGTTGTTGTTTGGTCTATGAAAAAGACGGCACAGGTGGATACTTGAAATGAAAAAAATTCAGGCGGCAGTCCCAGCCGGTTTATCGCGAGTCTGCTGAAGCGAATGAAACGGCATGGATATTATACAAAAAAAGAGGCTGTCCTTTTGTCAATTATAAATGACATTTGGGACAGTCTCTTTTATAGGATTTAGGTTTTAAGGGTTGGTCGACCAAAGTCCAGCCGATTTCAATAAAACACGGGGATGCAGCTTCAATTGAGCAACCATCATTTCAGCGAGATCTTCCGGCTGAATAACTTTGTCGGGGTTGCCATCGGTCAGATTTGCTTCAACTGCCAAGTCAGTGGCAACGGTACTCGGGGTTAAAGCACTGACACGGATATTGTGTTTTCTGACTTCCAGCATCAATGATTCCGTCAATCCCATGACACCGAATTTCGATGCACTATAAGCACTTGTCACCGGCGCTCCTTTTTGTCCGGCTGTTGATGAAATATTGATGATATCCCCTGATTGGCGCTCGATCATTTGCGGCAGGACGGCACGTGTCACATAGTAGACACCCATCAAGTTGGTATCGATAATCCCTTTGAATTCTTCAGCCGACAGTTCCAGGAATTTGCCGAATTTGCCGATCCCGGCATTGTTGATCAGAATGTCAATTGATCCCAGCTCGCTTGCAATATGCTCGACTGCTGCATTGACCGCTTCAGGGTCAGCTACATCAGCAACAGCAAATACAGTTTTCACACCGTACTGCTCCAGCTCTGCTGCAACTTTCTCCAAATTGCTTGCAGTGCGTCCCACAAGTCCGACGTTGATTCCTTCTGCAGCAAAAGCAATCGCGGTTGCTCTTCCAATCCCTCTCCCAGCTCCTGTAATCAACGCATTTTTTCCTGTTAAGTTTTGCATATAGACAGCTCCTTTTTTCACAAATCATTTCCATCTTCTAGTGTAGCAAAACCAACTTAGAAAACCTTCAGGAAGAGCTCAAAAAGGAGTTTTTTGTTAAAAGGATACAAAAAAGCAGCAGAAAAAATTTCTGCTGCTAATTGAAGTTTTAATCAAGGAATTGTGTATCCGTCAATAAAGCGAAATCCGGTTGCTCTTTCAGGAACTTCAAGTCGAACGATGAATCGCCGAATGCTTGAATTTCTTCAGGTGCAAGAGCAGTATCAAAAATCATGTTTTCCCATGCACCGTCAATGATAGAGGCTTCGAGCTTTTGGCCGGTGATATCATCGATTGTGTTGATCGTGATCTCTTTTGCCTGATCCGGATTTTGTGCGATAAATTCTGTCGCTTCTTTATGTGCATCAACAATGCCTTGCACCATTTCAGGATTTTCCTCAATCAGTTTGCTTGAAGTCACCAAAACGGAAGCCGGCAAGGTCGTTCCGAATGAAATTTCATCCGGCTCAATAATCACTTTAGCGCCAGTTTTTTGCTTCAGTACAGAAGCCCAAGGTTCAGGAGCAACGGCAACATCGACTTTTTCAGTAGCGAACATCGCTTCATACTGAGCCGGGTTGCCAGTTTGGTGTAGCATTTCTCCGCCGATCCGGTTAGAAGTGATGCCATGCTCTTTCATGAAAGTTTCAAATTGCACATCGTGTGTGCAGCCGACGCGTGGCGTAATGAACGTCTTGCCTGCGAAATCTTCAACAGACTCAACGCCGCTGCCATTTCTGGCCATGACTACGGTACCGCCTGAAGCGCCGCCAGCAATCATGGTAACGTCTGCACCGTTCGTGTAGTTGTTCATCGCGGGGCCAGGTCCAACAAGGCCGGCATCAATATCTCCGGTTTTCAGTGCTGTCATAAAGTCGGCTCCATCAGCGAAAGTTACATATTCGACAGCTGTGCCGTCTTCCAGGTTCTTTTCATACATTTCCTGGTCTTTTGCAACCATTGCAGGAACGTGGTCCAGGTTAGGGAAATAGCCGATAGTGACAGAAGATGAGTCGTCGCCAGCTTCAGGTGAACCACAAGCTGCCAGCACGCCGACCATAGCGACAGGTGCAATAAGTGAAAAGATACGTTTCATAAGATGAGTTCCTCCTGTATAAAATAATTTTTTATTTAATAAAGTATTCGTGGCGAATATTCGTAAGGTCAATAGCTGAAAGTGCTTTTCCTGGTGAACATCTGTTAAATAAGTTTATGTTTCCAATCCCCAACGCTTGAGGACGTTTTTCTCGATTCGCTGGAATATCATCAGATCGACAATCGCGCCGACGACACCAATGATGATCATCACGCCGATGACCAGTGACATATTGCCGAAATCGGATGCATAGCGGAGCGTATATCCGAGTCCGGGACCGGAACTGAGAAGTTCTCCGGCCATCAATGCCCGCCAGGCGAAAGCCCAGGCAAGGCGTGCGCCTGTCACGAAATAAGGAACGGAAGCGGGAATGATCACTTTAATAAAAAGGTCCAGTCCGTTCGACCCCATTGTCCGTGCGGCTTTGATGAAAAGGGGATCGACGTTCTTGATGCCGGTTCGGACATTCAGAATCATCACGAACGTTCCGCCCAAGATGACGACGAAAATGATGGAACCTTCGCCAAGGCCGAACCACATCATTGCCAGAGGCAGCCAAACGATACTTGGTACACTTTGCAGAGCAAGCACCAATGTTCCAAGTGTTTCATCTGCTGTTTTCGAGCGTGCCAGCAGGATACCGATACCGGTTCCGATAATGACAGCTGCAGCCAAGCCGATCAACAATCTGCGGAAACTCGCAATCAGGTCGTAGACCAATGTCATATCGGCAAATCCGGCTACCAGCGAATCGTAAACGCTGACGGGGGAAGGAAGGATGGTTTCATGCCACAGTTCAAAGCGGGAACCGAGTTCCCAGAAGACAATGAGCGCGGCGAAGAAAATGATTCGTTTAACGGCCGGCTTCATATGCTTGCTCCTCGTCTATGACTTTATCGATTTCTGTTTTCAACAGCCCCATGATTTGTTCTTCCAAAGCAGCGATTTCCTGGCGGTGCTGTTCGCGGGGACGGGGAATATCAACGGTGATGTCGGTCAGAATAGTGCCGGGCCGTGTGCCCATGACGATGATGCGGTCCGACAATTTAATCGATTCGGAAATGCTATGGGTGACAAAGACAATGGTCTTTTTCGTATCAATCCAAATTTCTTCGAGCTGACCATGAAGGCGGCTTCTTGTTTGTTCATCCAAAGCGCCAAAAGGTTCGTCCATCAACAGGACAGCTGGGTCCATGGCTAACGAACGGGCAATGGATACCCGCTGCTGCATGCCTCCCGAAAGTTCGTGTGGATAATGGGAAGGATAGTTGCTGAGCTGCACCATTTTCAAGAAATGTTGGGCACGTTCCAGACCTTCTTTTTTGGACATTTCTTTGCGCAAAGGAAACATGACGTTTTCAGTTACATTCATCCATGGAAAGAGGGCAGCTTGCTGAAACACCATGCCCCGGTCTTTTCCAGGTTTGGTGACTTTCTTGCCATCCACAATAATATCCCCTGAAGTCGAGCTGACAAGCCCGGCAATCATCGACAACAAAGTGGACTTGCCACAGCCGGAAGGTCCGAGGATAGAGACAAATTCTCCTTTTTGGATCGATAAGTCGATATCTTTCAAAACCGTATTCGGTTTATTGTTTTTATCGTAATAAACTTTATTGATTTGCTTGGCTTCAATAAACAAAATAGATCACGGCAATAAAACCTACCTTTCCTATCGGATAATATTATTAAAGTATAGTAGAATGATAGGAATTGTCAAGATGAAAACGCTGAAAAAACAGTTTCTTTACTTTTTCAAATAATATAGCGATAGGGATAAGGATAAGTAGTTGCATCCATTTCTTCGATAACGTAGATTCATGCCAAAATTGAGAGCAAAAAAAACAGGCAGACCCAACTTGCAGGTCTGCCTGTTTAAATAAGAAAAGAGTCTGTGTTTTTATTCGCCGAACAGATTCATGCTCAAATACCGTTCGCCTGTATCAGGAGCGATGCACAATACTTTTTTGCCTGTGCCGAGGCGTTTGGCCAATTCAATGGCAGCGTAGATGGTAGCACCGGCAGAAGGGCCAACGAAAATTCCTTCTTCACGAGCCACTCTTTTAAAGATATCAATGGCATCTTCATCGTTGATGGCCATAATCTCGTCGTATACGTCCGTGTTTAAAATATCAGGAATGAAACCGGGGCTCGTACCCACTAGCAGGTGCTTGCCGGGTTTTCCGCCTGACAATACAGGCGATCCTTTTGGTTCTACAACCGCAATATACAGCTCCGGAAGATGCTCTTTCAAGGTTTCTCCAGTGCCTGTGATGGTGCCGCCAGTTCCAGCGGATGCCACAAACGCATCCAGTTTGCCATCCATCTGCTCGAGGATTTCCATCGCTGTTGTTGTGCGGTGGATATCAGGATTGGCTTTATTTTCGAATTGCTGCGGGATAAAGCTGTTTGGAATCTCTTTTTGCAGCTCCAGTGCTTTGCTGATTGCTCCAGGCATTTTGGCATCGCTAGGGGTCAACACCACCTCAGAACCAAATGCCTTCAATAGATTGATGCGTTCTTTTGTGGCATTATCCGGCAAGACCAGAATAGAGCGGTAGCCTTTTGCAGCAGCGACCATTGCCAAGCCGATGCCTGTATTGCCGCTGGTCGGTTCGATGATGGTAGCTCCTTCTTCAATCAAGCCTTCTTTTTCAGCCATTTCAATCATGTTGAAGGCAGCACGGTCTTTGACGCTTTTTGATGGATTGAACATTTCGAGTTTTACGTATACATCAGCCGCACCTTGGGGCACAATGCGGTTTAATTTTACAACCGGCGTATCGCCGATCAGTTCAATGATATTATTGTATGGTTTCATAGAGAAAACAACCTTTCTAAAATGATGGAATCAACAGCGTTTTCATTGGATCTATTGTTGAATAGGAAGGAATGTACGCGCTGAAGTTTTTCAGTTGACGAAGTTAAACCCAAACTTTATTGTACTAGTATAACGCATTTTTGTTAATCGTATTGGATTGGTCGGTTTAAAAGTGAGGAGAATGCTAAATGGAAAGAATACCGTTAATCGTCAGTACAGATTGGTTGGAACAACGATTGGATGATCCGAAACTGCGTATTGTGGATGCAACGACGTTCATGGACATTCCTGAAAATGGCGGACCGCCATCAGTTGAGTCAGGAAGAGCTTCTTATGATGAAGGACACATTCCAGGAGCGGTGTATGCGGACTTGTTGAATGAATTGTCGGACCCTGAATCATCGCTGCCATTTATGGCGCCTCCACATGAGCATTTTGTCAAAAAGATGACGGAACTGGGGGTAGGGGACGGGACATATACTGTCATCTACGACCAGGGCGCATTGGTGGAAAATCCAGTGGTGGCGGCTTATTGGGCGTCTAGACTGGCTTGGCAAATGCAGTATGAAGGATATGACAATATTGCGATTCTGGATGGCGGGTTGCCGAAATGGAAAGAAGAAGGCCGTCCGTTGACAGCTGTTCCCGGAAATTATTCGCCTGCAGTTTTTACCGGACAGCGTCGTCCGGAATTGATTGCGACAAAAGAAGATGTACGGCAAGCGATGGAGGATGACAATGTCGTCTTGATCAACAGCTTGTCTCCTGAAGATTTCAGAGGTGAAACAGATACTTACCCAAGAAAAGGGCATATACCCAACAGCGTCAATATCTTCTTCGGCATCCATGGCGACCAGCAAACGAAACAAGTGTATGCGGATTCGATTTTGCGGGAGCCATTCGAAAAAGTGGGCGCCTTGGATCCAGGTAAAAAAGTCATTACGTATTGCGGCGGCGGAATTGCGGCAACTTGGAATGCTTTATTGCTCAATAAGCTTGGGCAGAAAAATGTGGCTGTCTATGACGGTTCGATGAATGAATGGGCGAGCGATCCATCTTGTCCACTAGTAACTGGAAACTGAATGAAAACCCGCGCTGGCTTTGAAGGCAGCGCGGGTTTTTTTCATTTCACAAAATGCCAATCACTTCATCCTTCGGCCACAGCAACTCGGATATGCTGGAAGCTGTTGACGTCGAACAAGCCACAATCCGTCAGTTTCAGATGTGGAATGACCGGTAAAGACAGGAACGACAAGGTTAAAAAGGCATTAAATTCTGTACTAGCGCCAATCTTCAAGAGACTGTCGCCGATGGCTTTGAGTTGTTCATACACGATTTCATAAGGCTCTTCAGACATCAAGCCGGCAATGGCAAGAGGCAGGCTTGCCAACACTTTTCCATCCTGCACGACCACCAACCCGCCTGTTAAGTTTTGCAGGGCTTCAGCTGCAGCTTTGATGTCTTGGTCAGTTGTCCCGACTGCAATGATGTTATGAGAATCGTGTGCAACGGTAGTCGCAATGGCGCCATTTTTAAGGCCCAGCCCGTGGACAATGCCGAGGCCGATATTGCCGGTTGCTTTATGGCGTTCTATCACCGCAATTTTCAATAGATCCCTTTCTGTGTTTGAAATAAAATAGCCATCTATTACAGGTGTTTCAATTATCAAATGCTCGGTGATCAGGTTGTTGGGATTGATGCCGATAACATGGGCCTTGGAGCTGCTGCCCATTGGAATCTGGAAACTGTCATTGGATAATTCTGCTATGCGAACGGTATCCTTTACCGCTGATACATCGGTCTTTTCTTGAACCGGTCCCACATACTGTCCGTTTTGCGCCACCAATTGTCCGCCTTTATAGACCTCCGCAATCGCCAAATCTTCCAGATTATCGAGCAACAGAAAATCGGCATCGTAACCGGGAGCGATGGCGCCTTTACCGCGCAGTCCGAAACATTGCGCGGCATTGATGGTGGCCATCGAAATGGCAGTGATCGGATCGATTCCCTGTTTGATGGCAACCCGGACATTGTAATCGACACTGCCTTCTTCAATCAAATCATCCAAATGTTTGTCGTCGGTGCAAAACAAACAGCGGTGGGCATTTTTTTCTGTTACACCTTCAAGCAAAGCGTGAAGGTTTTTAGCGACGGACCCTTCACGGAGCATGACATACATCCCACGCTCTAAGCGGATGATCATTTCCTCTTTTGTGACACATTCATGATCTGTGAGAATTCCTGCAGTTCCGTAGACATTGATGTCATTTTCGCTGAGTCCGGCAGCATGTCCATCGATTTGTCGGCTTAGCATCAACTTATCCAGCATCGCATCATCTCCACGAAGGACAGCGGGAAAATCCATCACCTCTGCCAATCCCAATACCGCCTTATGATTCAAGAAAGGTTCCAGGTCTTCAGCGGAAAGTTTGGCCCCTGCATTTTCAAAAGAGGTGGATGGCACACAGGAGGGAAGCATCAATTTGATATCGAGCAATGGCGATTGCGCATCTTTCAGCATGAAATCCAGTCCCGCTGTCCCGCTGACATTAGCGATTTCGTGCGGATCGGTGATAACGGTAGTGACGCCGTGAGGCAAAACAACTTTCGAAAACTCCTGTGGTGTCACCATCGAAGATTCAATGTGAACATGTGCCTCAATCAAACCAGGTGCAATGAATTTGCCTGCTGCATCGATTTCCTGAAAGCCTTCATAGCCGCCGATGCCAACAATGGTATGCCCATTGATTGCAACATCGCCGGTAGTGAAGCTTTTTGTGAATACGTTGACGATAGTAGCATTGCGAATGACCAAATCAGCTTTTTGTTGTTTATTGGCAGCATCAATGCGGCTTTTCAATAATTTTTTATTCACTGGGATTCAAGCTCCTTTAAAGTGGTTTTGAATAATGCGCAAGCAATCAACTGGACAAGCCGAATCCCATAAATGAAGAGTTGAACTTTGCCTCATTTTACACGAGATGGGGGATAAGCTCTAGCGAAAAGCGGGAAGAATATGCTCAGGCATCCAAAGCGCGGAAGGGAAAAGTGAGCTCGCATAAAGAGGGCTTTTTAGCTGGAAAAGGTACAGCGGTTTTACTTGGAGCCTGAAAAAGTTATAATAAAGAAATTAGCTAAGTTTTAGAAAGAAGATGACAAGATGATGATTTCCCCAATGGCAAAATCGTTTGTAATCGGTTTAGCCGGTGCCGGGGTGTTTGTTCTGGCAGGAGCTCCAATGCCTTGGTTACTGGGCCCTTTGTTTGCCGTTTTGTTGATGCAATTATTGACGCCGGTGAAACTGGAATGGCATTCCCGTTTCCGCAACGGCGGATTGGTAGTGGCCGGTTATGTAATCGGTTTTGCTTTCACTTTAGAAGCCTTACAGGGAATGAAAGACTATTTTGGAGCTATGGTATTAATCAATATCGCCTTTTTTCTGCTGTTTCTATTCATCAGTGCATTGATGGCTTCGCGGACAAAAGTTGATCAGGCAACAGCAATGACTTGCTGTGTACCCGGTGGTTTATCGCAGATCATCACTTTTGCTGAAGAGCAGAAAGACATCGATTTGACGGCTGTCACGTTCTATCATATTCTTCGCGTCTTGATGATAGTTGCCATCGTACCGTTTATTGTGGCTAGCGGTGAACCGGCGTATGTGGAACAGTCGGGGCAAGGCAATTATTCCCTGCTGTTGCTTGGGTTGCTTATACTGTGTTACGGCGCAGGAATCTTGGCGCAGAAAGTCAAAGTGCCGACAGCTTTTTTGCTGGGTCCTGTTTTTCTAATCATGCTTTTCAATCTGGCAGGTATAGCGGTGCCGATCATGCCAAGCTCGTTGCTCCATATCGCGCAGCTGTTTATCGGCATTTATATTGGGCTTTTGTTGAAAAAAGAGGACTTGAAATTGACGAAGCGCATGATTTTCTATTCGTTTTTCTCAAGCGCTGTACTGATCGCTTTTGCTTATGGCCTCAGTTTTCTTTTGCAAGACCTTTACGGCCTCAGTTTTTCAACCAGCTTCTTAAGTGTGGTACCGGGCGGCCTTGACCAGATGGGGCTCATTGCAGCATCGGTCCATGCAGATGTAACCATCGTGACGGCGTTTCAGCTGTTTCGCATTTTGTTCTTATCCGTATTGATTGTGCCGTTTGTTAAAATAGTTGCGGCTCGAAACAAGAAACAGACAAGAGTAGCGGAAGAGAATATCGGATGATACAAAAAGGCAGCCCTGGACATATGAGTCCGGAGCTGCCTTTTATAGGGTTATTCGTTTGTTTCTTTATAAATGAAATAATCGAAATCGGCCGGTAGTTGCTGACCGGATAGATCCTGGCATTGCATGCCGACAAATGCGCCGGTGAAAAATCCTCCGCCTTGAATATAATCATCGGACAGCTTGGCGGACTCGAACTTGATCGGCAATGTCGTCCAGTTCTCGCCATCAAAAGAATAGGAGTACGTATAGGTTTTGGTTTTCACTTCTACACGCATGTAGACTGATTCGACATGTTCAGGGATGTTGATTTCTTCACCTTGCAGCGGCTGCGCGAAAGAAAAATTATCACATACCGTAAGATCCAGGATCCGTCCTTTTTCTTCGTGCCAGGAAATCTGCAATGCCGTCCAGTTTTCCGTATTGTAATAGTTCACAAGCCCAGCACCTTGCTGGAAAGTAGTTGGCTGGAAATCGACTTTTGTTTCAGCAATGAAATTGAAATGCTGCCAGCGTCTTGCTACAAAGGACTGCGTGAATTTGGAGGTCAGTGATTCACGCCCGTACAGGCGAAGGTGTCCAGGGTTGTCCGTTAAAGAGACGATTTCTTCACCAAGCGGAATGCGCAAGGTTTGAAAATGGCTGTTCAATTCTGCAGAATCGAAGTCGTCCTTTTCAGGAAAGTCTGCAGGCCATGGGACTTCTTCGATAGCCGGGCCTTCAATTTGAGCAGCGGGTTGGTTGCCGCCGACAACGTAGGGCCAATCATTTTTCCATTCCAGACGCTGGATGGCCGTTTCTCTGCCAAGCGGACAAAAGCCTCGCGGATCCAATAAAGCCTGGCCGTCCTGCGGTAAGGGCCGTCCAGTTAAGTGGACGAGAAACCATTCATCTGTATGTGTTTGGACCATGGAGGCGTGCCCGGCTTTTTGAAGAGGATTTCTTGGATATGGCCAAGAAGTAATCAATGGATTTTCCGGATGGACCTCATAAGGGCCGTCGATTTGACGCGAGCGGGCAATGGTTGCCTGATGATCGTATTTTGTTCCGCCTTCTGCAGTCAGCAGGTAATAATAGTCACCGATCTTATAAAGGTGAGGCGCTTCGGTCAGCTTGATATCCGTGCCTTTAAAGATGATTTTGGAATCGCCGACGAGCTTGCGCGTTGCAGGATCGAATTCCTGCAGGACAATGCCGTAAAAAGCATGGTGTCCAACGCGATGGTCCCAGTACATATTGACGAAATATTTTTTTCCGGATTCATCGTGGAAAAGGGAAGGATCGAATCCAGAACTGTTCAGATAAGAAGGCTCAGACCATTCGCCATCGATGGTTTCACAGGTCACCAAGTAATTATGGCAGTCTTTCCATTGCCCTTCAGTCACCTTCACATCCGTATAGATTAGCCAAAACTGGCCGTCGCTATAGGATAAAGCAGGTGCCCAAACGCCTCCTGAGTTTGGATTTCCGGACATGTTCAATTGGCTTAGGCGATTTAGTGGACGGGAAATCAAACGCCAGTTCTTTAAGTCTTTTGAGTGATAGATGCCGACTCCAGGAAACCACTCGAATGTAGAGACAGCAATGTAATAATCTTCCCCCACACGGCAAATTGATGGATCAGGGTTGAAACCGGTCAAAATCGGATTTTGGATTACGCTCATTCTTCTTCATCCTCCATTCAAATATGTAAGTGCTTACAAATTTTTAAATTTAACTTATATCCGATCATACCTTACTTAGTCTATTGAGTAAACTAAGTATTTGAAAAGTTGACTTAAAAAGATAAAAGGCGCTGCCCTATAAGTCTTTAAAAATAAAACAGCCGGAGAGAAAGAAAGCCTTTTTCTCCCGCTGTTATTTGATGGGGGAATACGTTTTCTGAGAACAGCTGGCTGATGGGAATGGAAGCGGCAGAAGCCGTGCCCGCGGAACGCGTCCGCCGCAATGGACATCTGCCGGGTCTTTCGGGAACGACAAAAGGGTTGTCACCAAAAGTCATTTTTCATGACCTTTTGGGACAGCCCCATAACCAACAACTCGGGTGTGCATTCTTAAACGTTCATGCTAATTTTCTGCTGAATACTGACACTGAGGAAGTTCTCGATAGAAAACGCGGAGGCCCCTAATGCGCTGGAAAACGTACTCAATTCAGAAAAACAGATAGTCAAATCATTCTGTTGGAACCACAGAGCCTGATTGGACACTCGCTCAGTCAATGTCTTATTGAGCCATTTGTAAGAAGAAGCCATTCGGTTGCCGATAATCACTTGCTGGGGGTTAAAGCTGTTGATGATATTATTGATGCCGACTCCAAGAAAATCACCTGCTTGTTCGAACAAAGCAATTACTTTTGGATCGCCTTGTTCGGCAAGGCTCAATAGGTCACTCAGCTCTAATTCTTTCTTTGTTGGAAGAGTCAACTGCATTTTTTCTGCAGCTGTCAACAACGCCTGTTCAGAAGCATACAATTCCCAGCATCCTTTATTTCCGCAACGGCAGGTAGGGCCATTTACTTGAATCGTCATATGCCCAAGTTCGCCTGAAAAGCCGTTTGAGCCTTTATACAATGATCCATTCAAGATTAGCCCGACACCTATGCCAATTCCTGCGCTTACATAAATGATATGCTCGGAATCTTTCCCTGCCCCGTATTTCTTTTCCCCGTATGCGCCAGCATTTGCTTCGTTTTCGATAATGACAGGGAGCTGATACTTGTTTTCCAAGATCAACTTTAAATTCAGGTTTTTCCATTTGAGGTTTGGGGCAAGCAGGATTTCGCCATGGTTGTCGACGATTCCCGGCACACCAACGCCGATTCCAACAATTCCATGAGGGCTTTCAGGGGCGGAAGCCATCAAGTAATCAATGGTATTGAAAAGTTGGTTTTCAATTTCTTCATACGAAAGGTTTTTAAAAGTGACTTCTTTTTCATGGCAAATCGTGCCGCTCAAATCTGTCAAAACGCCCAGCAGGTAATTGACTCCGATATCAATCCCGATAGAGTAGCCAGCTTTTTCATTGAAAAGCAGCATGACAGGACGCCTTCCGCCACTGGATTTGCCTGGACCGGATTCACAAATCAAATGGTCTTCCAGAAGATCATTTACTAAGGAAGACACTGTCCCTTTATTCAACCCGACTTCCTGGGCCACTGCTGCTCTGGAAATAGGTGAGTGGTTGATAATTTTTTTCAGTACAAGGGATTTGTTGCCTTCTTTGACTACTTGATGATTCCAGGTTTTATTTACTCTAGGATTCATGGCCATCAACTCCTTCTGCGCAATTTTTTTAACATGACGATATTCCCCAATCGCGTTGACGGCTACTTCTTCAGAGCGGCACAATAAAAATCAACAATTGAACACGGGAATGGAATTATAAGTTTTAACTATTTCTACTAACATTGTAACGTGATTTCTTTAATTAATGTGAAAAAGCTTACTCTCGCCTGTAGTTTATCATGAAAATAAAACTTTGTTTAGCCACTAGACTAACAAAAATAATTTTGCTACAATGAAACCGCATACAACAATCTGAAAATTGTTGTAATAACAAAATTTGCAAGGGGGAGAGAAATATGGGGAAGAAGAAAACGCTTACACTTCTATCGTCTGCTTTAGCTTTATCAATGTTATTGGCTGGTTGTTCAGATTCTGAAGAAGCAGGAGGATCATCGGGATCGGCTGAAAAAGAGATAAAATTCATGCATTTATGGCCTGAAGGCAGTTCAAAAAAACATTTTGATGTAGTAAACGAAATTATTGCTGAATACGAAGCTGAAAATGAAGGGGTTTCAGTGGATCTTGAAGTATTAAGCAACGAACAATATAAAGATAAACTAAGAGTTCTCTCTACGTCCGGAGATCTTCCAGATGTCGGCTTGACTTGGGCTGCCGGATTCTTGGAGCCTTACGTTGGCGGGAATATGTTTGCGCCACTGGATGATGTAATCGAAGAAGACTTGAGTGACGCTTTTGTACCAGGAACCACAGAAGCTTATGCAATGGATGGCGCAACTTACGGATTGCCATTGGAATTAAACATTGTGTCGCTGTATTACAATAAAGCAATGTTCGAAGAACAAGGCATTACGCCTCCTGAAACCTACGAAGAACTTGAGACGGCAGTGAAAGAGTTCAACGATGCTGGAATCCAGCCGATTGCTCTAGGGAACCGTGATTCATGGACAGGCTCGATGTGGTATATGTACCTGGCTGACCGAATTGGCGGCGCTGATGTTTTGAATAAAGCAATTGACCGTTCCGGATCTTTTGAAGATCCTGCATTGGTTGAAGCAGCTGCAAAAACACAGGAATTAGTTGATATGGATGCTTTCGTCAATGGCTTTAACGGCCTTGCAGATGAAGAAGCTAAATCCATGTTCATGAGTGGGCAAACACCGATGTATTTGATCGCCACTTGGGATCTTCCTAACTTCACAACCAATGAAAGTGTGCCACAGGAATTCAGAGATTCAATCGGCTATCTGAACTTCCCGACTGTTGATGGAGAAGGCGATACAAGCAGCTTTGTCGGTGGACCTGGAGTTGGATTATTTGTCGCTGAGGAATCAGAAGTAAAAGAAGAAGCAAAAGATTTCGCTTCATACTTTGTTAAAGCCTGGGGAGAAGAAGCAGTAACCAAAGCAGGCGTTATTCCTGCTACTAAAGTGGATGCTGGATCTTTAGATCTTCCAGAAATGTATGTAGATATCCTTGATGAATTGAATGGCGCAACGAACATTACATTGTTCGCAGATGTTCAGATGAGCCCGGATGTTGCTCAAGTGCACCTGGATTCAATTCAAGCCCTTTTCGGCAATGAAATAACGCCGGAAGAGTTCGCTAAAAATCATGAAGAAGCTCTGTCGAAAGAGTAATAAAGCTTCTTAAAAAAATCTAATTAAAAAGAGGGGACATATCCTAACTTGTGGAATGTCCCCTTCTATTTTCTAAGATGTGGGGTTGAATGGTATGAACAAAGTAATGTCCAATAAATTCTATATCGCTTTCTATATTGCACCGGCTCTTCTCCTGCTTCTGATCCTCGTTTTCATCCCCTTGGGTTTATCAGGGTATTATGGCTTGATGGATTGGGATGGCATAGGAGAAAAAACCTTTATCGGGTTAGAGAATTACATCCAAGGAATTCAAGACAAGCTTTTCTGGAACAGTGCCTTCCATTCGTTTTTACTGGCAATCTTTTCTACGTTAAGTTTGGTCATTTATTTGACGGTCTCCTTTATATTGGCTTCCAAAATTAAAGGAGCAGATTTGCTGCGCAAAATCTATTTGATTCCCATGCTGTTGTCTTCGGTTGCCATTGCACAACTATGGGTAAAAATCTACAATCCTTCCAATGGTATTCTAAACGTCTTCCTGATGAGCATCGGGGTGGAGAATCCGCCATTGTGGTTAGCGAATCCTTCTATTGTATTGTTTGCCATATTCGTTCCGATCCTATGGCAATATGCCGGCTTTTATATCTTGATCTATTATGCGGCATTAAAGAATATTCCCGAGTCGTTGATAGAGGCTGCCCGAATCGATGGGGCTTCTGCTTTCCAGATTGCGACACGCATTAAGTTGCCGCTGATCAAAGAAGTGGTCAGTGTGACAATTGTGTTAGCCATTGTGGGATCACTGAAATACTTCGATTTGATTTATGTAATGACTGCAGGCGGACCGAACGGAGCCAGTGAAGTTATGGCATCTTATATGTACAAACTCGCTTTCTCCAATTATAACTTTGGATACGGCAGTGCCATCGGCTTCCTGTTATTGATCATTACGTTGATCGTTACACTGATCATCCGCAAACTGACCGAAACCAAAGACAAGCTCGAATACTAAAGGAGGCATGAAAATGCGCCGCATTGGTTATTTCTTTCTTTACCTGGCTTTGATCATCGTTGGATTGTTTCAAATCCTGCCATTGATTTGGCTGTTCCTATTCTCATTAAAAGACAATAATGAAATTTTTGCGGGTTCTCCATTTGCTCTGCCATCAGAATTCAGATGGGAAAATTACGAGAAAGTCTGGAACGGCGGCATTGGAACCTATTTCTTCAACAGTGTTTGGATTACTGTGCTTGCCATCATTTTGACGGTCCTTTTTGCCAGCATGGCGGCTTTTGCAATTACGCGGTTAAAGTGGAAATTGAGCGGACTCGTGCTCGGCCTTTTCATGGTTGGCTTGATGATTCCGATTCATTCAGCCCTGATTCCGCTTTACAGCATGTTCTTGAGTGTGGATTTGATCGACAATCCGATATCGATTGTCATTACGTATACGGCATATAATTTGCCCATCACTTTAATGATCCTGTTAGGCTTCTACTACACTTTGCCTCACGAAATAGAAGAAGCTGCCATAATCGACGGTTGCTCCATTCACCGGATGTTTTTCCAAATCATCTTGCCGATGACATCACCGATTTTGGCGACAACTGTGGTCATTAACATGATCTATAACTGGAATGAGTTTGTATTTGTCAACACGTTCATCAGTTCAGAAAAGTATAAGACGTTGACAGTAGGTATCCAAAACTTTATCGGACAGTACATGACCGATTGGGGGGCGATTGGAGCGACGTTGGTCATCAGCGTACTGCCGATCATTGTGGCCTTTATCTTCTTCAGTAATAAAGTGGTTGAGGGGATTTCCTCGAGTGCAGTAAAAGGTTAAAGTGGGATAAATGAAAAAAAGCTTCACACCTTAAGGAAGAGATTCCTTTTGGTGTGAAGCTTTTTTATGGGTTTTTCCGAAGGCATACATCGCCATCCACGTGGTAAGAAAAGCATATAAGCTGCCGCCGAAAAGAAAGGCCAAAGCTGGAAACAACCTCATGATAAAGAATAATGGAACGAAGCATAGCACGATGACTGCAGTGGCTACTGGACTGACGAGCATAAGAAGAAAAGCATTTTTGATGACCTGGGGCACCTTGACATCAAAGTGCACAAAGGACGGGAACAGATAAAACAGAAAAAAAGTGAATAGCAAGATGAATGCAAAAAGCGGAACATACGTCCAATCCAATTGTTCATTCGGGCTTGTTTGGATGTAGAAGATATCCAACGCAATAAACAAAAGCAGTACATTGATAAAGACGCCAAGAAGATTGCTTTTCAGAAACTCTTTCTTATAGAATTCCCAGAAAGAGTTGAAAAGCTGAAGATCCGCATTGCCTTTCAGCCATTCACGGCAAATGGCAAACATGGAAGTAGTGGCAGGATAAAATCCGAGCAAGACCCCACCCAATAGGGTAAAGACAACCCATAGTAAATTCAAATAAGCGAAACGGGTGATCCATTCCAATGCCGTATAGATATAATTGCTTACAGTATTCATTAACAACCGCCTCTATCCTAAATTTCAATGATTTATAAAAGCATACCTCACGTGCCAAAAAAACTCATTTAAAAGCTTATAGAAACTTTGTTTAATCAATAGACAAACTAATTATAACTTGCTATAATCCTTAATGAAAGCCTTTTCACTAACAAGTCTAAATATTAGTACATATTCGTAGAACTAAAATTATATTGGAGGTATGGAACATGGCACATTTCACAGGAATTGAAAAGATAAAATTTGAAGGAGCAACTTCAAAAAATCCATTCGCTTTCAAATTCTACAACCCGGAAGAAAAAATCGGTGGAAAAACAATGGAGGAAACTCTTCGCTATGCAGTGTCTTATTGGCATACATTTACAATGGACGGTTCTGATCCATTCGGTGCCGGAAGTATGGTCCGTTCATGGGATCGTTTACAAGGGATGGACTTAGCAAAAGCGAGAGTTGAAGCTTCTTTTGAATTTTATGAAAAAATGGATGTACCATTTTTCTGCTTCCATGATGTTGACATTGCACCGGAAGGCAGCAATTTGAGAGAGTCCAATAAAAACTTGGACGAAATCGTTGGGATGATCAAAGATTACATGAAAGACAGCAAAGCGAAATTGCTGTGGAATACAGCTAACAACTTTACGCATCCACGCTTTGTTCACGGAGCAGCAACTTCAAGCCATGCAGATGTCTTTGCCTATTCTGCGGCAAAAGTGAAAAAAGGACTTGAAGTCGGTAAGGAGCTTGGCGCTGAAAACTACGTATTCTGGGGCGGCCGTGAAGGGTACGAAACGCTGTTGAATACCGATATGAAACTGGAGCTGGACAACTTGGGCCGCTTCTATCACATGGCTGCGGACTACGCGAAGGAAATCGGTTTTGATGCCCAATTCCTGATCGAACCAAAACCGAAAGAGCCTTCCACACATCAATATGATTATGATGTAGCGACAGCGCATGCTTTCTTGCAGAGCTATAACTTGGACGATAAATTCAAATTCAACATCGAGGCCAATCACGCGACGCTTGCTGGCCATACATTTGAACACGAACTTCATTATGCACGCATCAACAATATGCTGGGATCTGTCGATGCCAACCAGGGCGATCCGTTATTGGGCTGGGATACGGATGAGTTTCCGACTGATCTGTGGTCAACCACTTTGGCCATGTATGAAATCCTTCAAAATGGCGGACTTGGGCGCGGCGGCTTGAACTTTGATGCCAAAGTAAGAAGAGGATCATTTGAACAGGACGATTTGTTCCATGCGCACATTGCAGGAATGGACGCTTTTGCAGTCGGCTTGAAAGTCGCTCAGCAGCTGATTGACGATAAAGTGCTTGAAAATGTAGTCAGCAACCGCTACGAGACGTATACATCTGGCATTGGACTGGATATCGTCAATGGCAACACGGACTTCCACCAACTTGAAGATTATGCATTCGGCATTACCGATATCAAGCAAACGTCTGGACGCCTTGAACAAATCAAAGCGACAATCAACCAATACTTGCTGCAGGCTTTCGCGAAATAAGAAAGTTTCCAGAGTGGGAGAGCTGACTTTATGAAATATGTAATGGGCGTCGATTTGGGAACAAGCGCTGTAAAGATTTTATTGGTGGACCAGCAAGGGACGGTCGTTGAAACGGTTTCAAAACCATACCCGCTGATCCATGAAAAGAACGGCTACAGCGAACAGGATCCGCAGCATTGGGTGGACCAGACGGCTGCTGGTCTAAAAGAATTGCTGGGCATCTTCGGCGGAAATGCAGAAGATATCGAAGGCATCAGTTTTTCCGGCCAAATGCATGGACTGGTTTTGCTGGACGAGAACAATGAAGTGCTGCGTCCGGCCATCTTGTGGAATGATACGCGGACGACAGCCGAGTGCCAGAAAATTTATGATGTGATTGGACAGGAAAAGCTGCTGGAAATCACGAAAAACCCGGCATTGGAAGGTTTTACTTTACCGAAAATACTGTGGGTTCAGAAACATGAACCGGAAATTTTCAAAAAGGTGAAATCCTTTGTACTGCCGAAAGATTATTTGCGCTATAAATTAACAGGCAAACTCCAAATGGAATTGTCGGATGCAGCCGGTACGCTTTTGCTGGATGTCACTCACAAACAGTGGAGCCAGGAAATCTGTGATTTATTGGAACTGGATTTTTCGATGTGCCCTCCCTTAGTCGAATCGCATGAAGAAGTGGGGACTGTTGTAAGCGAATTTGCTTCAGCTTCCGGATTGTCCGAATCTACTCGCGTTTTTGCTGGTGGTGCCGATAATGCTTGTGGCGCGATTGGAGCGGGAATTTTAGAAGAAGGCAAAACGTTATGCAGCATCGGCACTTCCGGTGTTGTCTTATCTTATGAAGCGCAAGGAGACAAGGATTTTGGCGGCAAAGTCCATTATTTCAATCATGCTGCACCGAATGTATTCTATACAATGGGTGTAACTTTAGCAGCTGGGTATAGCTTAAGCTGGTTCAAAGAAACTTTCGCGCCGGAAGTGTCATTTGATGAGCTGTTGTCTGACATCGACCAAGTACCAGCCGGATCTAATGGATTGGTGTTTACACCGTATCTGGTCGGGGAAAGAACTCCACATGCGGATGCTATGATTCGCGGCAGTTTTATCGGAATGGACGGCTCACATCGCCGGAAAGATTTTGCGCGTGCAGTTCTGGAAGGAATCACGTTTTCGCTGCAAGAGTCCATTTCGATCTTCAGAGAAAACGGCAAAACGATTGATACCATTGTATCCATCGGAGGCGGAGCACAAAATGCAGACTGGCTTCAAATGCAAGCCGACATCTTCGATGCGAAAATTGTTCGCCTAACCAGTGAACAAGGCCCAGGGATGGGGGCAGCAATGCTCGCAGCTTTTGGTTGTTCCTGGTTCCCGATATTGCAGGAATGCGCGGATGCATTTTTGCAGGAAGATAAGCAATATCTCCCGATCGAAGAAAATGTTCTGGCTTATAAAAAGCTGTTTCCAATTTATCAGCAAGTTTATGAAAACACGAAAGATTTGAATAGCAAACTTTTGGAATTTCGCAAGTGACTGCCAAAATAGAACCTCAACTAAACAGTTGAGGTTTTTTGGGTAATAAAACCCCAATCTTAAGAAGAGGTGACTGGAATGAACTATCGCGAACTGGGCAAGACAGGCATGAAAATCAGTGAATTGAGTTTCGGGACTTGGGCAATTGGAGGGTCTTGGGGAAATACCAATGATCAGGAATCTTTAAAAGCATTGGAATACGCCATGGAACAAGGTGTAAATTTCTTTGATACGGCAGATGTCTATGGCGACGGACACAGTGAAGAGTTATTGGGAAAAGCGACTAAAGGGAAACACGAAGAAATCCATATCGCCACTAAGTTTTGCCGGGCTGGAGATATTCATGACCCTAAGACTTACTCGATGGAACAAGTTTCAAAATACACTGAAGCGAGCTTGAAGCGTCTAGGGCGTGAGCAACTTGACCTGCTTCAAATTCATTGCCCGCCAATGGAAATTTTACAGGATGGCAGTGTATTTGAAGTGCTGGATAAACTGAAAGTGCAAGGGAAAATCCGTGCATACGGAGTCAGCGTTGAAACCGTGGAAGAAGGGCTTCTCTGTCTGGAAAATCCGAATGTCAGCAGTCTGCAGGTGATTTTCAATTTATTCCGCCAAAAACCGCTGGAACAACTCTTTCCAAAAGCAATTGAAAAGAATGTCGGCATACTGGCACGTGTTCCTCTTGCCAGCGGATTATTAACTGGTAAATTCAAGGTGGATTCACAGTTTGAAGCTGACGATCACCGAAACTTCAACCGTGACGGCGAGGCGTTCAATGTCGGAGAAACGTTTGCGGGACTTGAGTTTGCTAAAGGCGTAGAATTAAGCGACGAGCTTGCATGGATTGCAGACGGCCGTGGAAACCGGACGCAAGCTGCATTGAAATGGATCTTGCAGCAGGAAGCGGTCACTTCCGTTATTCCGGGATTCCGAAGTGTTGCGCAGGCAGAAGACAACCTGAAGGCATTGGATGCCCGGGAATATACCGCTGAAGAAATCGACCGATTGGCGCAATTCTATAAAGAACGCGTACACCCGGAAATCAGAGGCGTGTACTAATAGTCGAATCTTACCGCTAAAGGGCAGAACAGCCCCTTTAGCGGTTTATTTGAATACCTATACGTTTAAAAGGAGAGAAGGCTATGAAAAAAATTCGATGGGGAGTCGTCAGTACAGCCCAGATTGGAAGAACGCAAGTCATTCCAGCGATTTGCCGCGCTGACAATGCTGAAATCATCGCCATAGCGAGCCGAACCAGCAAAGTGCATGCGATAGCTGAGGAACTGCAAATACCCAAAGCTTACGAAAGTTATGAAGAACTGTTGGATGACCCTGAAATTGATGCGGTTTATATTCCGCTTCCCAACCATCTGCATAAAGAATGGGTGATCCGCTCGGCACAAAAAGGCAAGCACATTCTTTGTGAAAAACCGATCGCATTGTCTGAATTGGAAGCAGATGAAATGTTTGCCGCTTGCAAGGAAGCTGGCGTCAAATTGATGGAAGCCTTCATGTACCAATTGCACCCGCAGCATGCCCGTGCCAAAGAAATCATTGCTTCAGGAGAAATCGGCGAAATCAAATTGATGAAATCCAGCCACTCGTTTTATTTGGAGAATCGTTCAACGGATATCCGGATGGATGCCGCAATGGGAGGGGGCAGCATCTATGACGTCGGATGTTATGCCATACAGGCGATCCGCCATTTGACAGATGCTGAACCAGTGGAAGTACAGGCAGAAGGCGATATTGATCCGTCAACTGGAATCGATTTGACTGGAATTGTGCGCATGAAAATGAGCAACGGCGTCCATGCCTTGTTCGATTGCAGTTTTGATATGGTCAGCAGAAATGACTATGAACTGATTGGTACTGAAGGCAGCCTTAAAGTGCCATTTGCTTTCCGTCCGGATCTCAATGGCCATATCGGCACCGTACTGGTTCATAAAAATGGCGTTAAACGCGAAGAACGAATTTTAGGCGATAGTTACAGGCTGGAAATTGAACAGTTTTCAAATGCGATTTTAACGGATACGGATCCGGCCATCACTGCGGATTCGACATTAAAGAACATGCGGACCATTAATGCCTGCTACCGTTCGTTGGAAACTGGAGAAAAAGTCCATATTGAAGAAACGGAAGAAACCTTCTACTAAAAGAAGGTTTTGTCCGTTCTGATTGAGTTCAGGCGCAGAGCTTTTTAAAAGTCACTGTCCAGCCAGGTTTACGGAACATAAAGTTCCCCTTGCCCTACCACAATAGCGGAACCGCCAATTTTCACTTCTCTGTATTTCTGTTTTTTCTTCACTACCGTAATGTCGATAAAACTCGGCCTCCCCATTTCGATGCCTTGCTCGCTGCGGATTGTGTAGAGCCCTTCTTCCATGTGGCTAACAGCACCATGCTCGACTAGAAATGCGCCGAGAGGTCCTGAGGCGGCACCTGTTGCCGGATCTTCAGAAATGCCCATGGCAGGAGCGAACATCCGGCAGTGCACAGTGGAATTGTCTTCTTCCGTTTCATTAGTAAAGGCGAAGATATGCTGGCGATCGGGATCTCCGCTAAAATGGCGTTCCCATACATCGGTGCGGAAGTTGATTTCCCGCATAGCAGCAAGTGAACGGATAGGGACAAACAGGAAAGGCAACCCAGAAGAAACGGTCTGAATCGGATAACGGAAGTCCAGCTCGCTCTTTGGCAGTGACAGCAGATCCGCGACGAGAGCTTGCCGCGTCAAGGTCTCGCCAAAAACAGGGAGAGGCTGAATCATTTCAATTTTGATGATTTTCTCAGCTTCTTTTTGCACAGTGACGTTGATATCTCCGAAATGCTCTTCGATGGTCCATTCATTGATTCCATCCTGTGTAGGCAGCATTTTCAAATACGCCAGTACATAAGCTGTTCCAATGGTGGGGTGGCCCGCTATCGGCAATTCAACCTGGGGCGTGAAAATTCGGAGACTGACCTGATTTTGCGGTTTTTGGGGCGGACAGATAAAGGCTGTCTCCGATAAATTCAGTTCATTGGCTATTTTTTGCATGGTCTTTGATTTCAATCCTGATCCATCATGGAAAACCGCTAATGGATTTCCACCAAAAGCCTTTGCAGTGAAGACGTCGACTAAAGTATACTTCAAGGTTTGCATAGATACCCTCCTTTGTTAGAATAGTGAGACTTTAGATTTTCTTTGTATCAATTCGCCATTTAAAAGTCCAACACCTTTTATTGCAATCTTTTCAATTTGAGAATACAGTGAATGTAATGAACTGGAAAAGAAAAGAGGAAAACGTGTGAAAAAACAGATTGTGGTTATTGGGCTAGGCCGTTTCGGCAGCAGTGTTTGTAAAGAATTGCACAGCATGGGACATGAAATCATGGCCATCGATACAGATCCAGAGAAAGTCGATACTTTAAGAGATTATGCGTCTTTTACCGTCATTGCAGATGCAACGGACAAAAATCAGCTGAACTCTTTGGGAGTCCGCAACTTTGAGCATGCCATTGTTGCAATTGGAGACAACCTCCAGGCCAGTGTTTTGTGCACATTGATGTTGAAGGAACTCGGATTGCCCAAGGTCTGGGTGAAAGCTCGCGATCTCCAGCATGAAAAAATCCTTCACAAAGTCGGGGCTGACCGTGTTATTCAACCAGAAAAGGAAATGGGAATACGTGTCGCCCATCATGTAGACTCGGAAAGCATTGTGGATTATATCGATCTTTCACATGATTACAGCATCATCGAGCTGGTCGCCTCTAAAAAAATGGCCAATAAAAACTTAGTGGACTTGAACATCCGCAAAGAATTCAATTGCATTGTATTGGCAATCAAAAAACAGGAAGAAGTCAATATCGCACCGGCGATTGATGAAGTGATTGAACAAAGTGATGTTTTGATTGTCATGGGGCATAAAGACGATTTGAAACGCCTGGAAGACAAAGCTTAAGAATGCTTAAGCAGAATAGGCGGGAAATGGGGACTGAGATTGAAAATCCGAATTGAGTGGACCTATAAGGTTCCTAAAAGCCGGGAAGCGGTTTTTGTTTCTGAAGAAATGGCGGCAGCTGAAGCATTGGTGATAGCAGAGGATTTGGAGCGTACCGGACGTGTCAAAAATCTTCATTTTTCCGATCAGTTCGACAGCAGCTGGACCGTTAAGGAACTCAAGGCTTATTTGAAGGGGATTGAAACCGAACCGCATAATATCACTGTCTATTTTGATGGAGGATATGAGCGGACAACCCGGACTGCAGGTCTTGGCTGTGCGATTTATTACGAGCAGAACAGCAAAGCGTATCGCTTGCGGACCAATGCCAAACTGGATGGGCTGACATCGAATAATGAATCGGAATACGCTGCCCTCCATTTCTGTTTGCAGGAGCTCGAATACCTGGAAGTCCATCATTTGCCCGTCCGTTTTATGGGAGATTCACGCATCGTCATCAATGGACTGACAAATGAATGGCCTACAATTGAAGAACAGCTGATTCCTTGGGCCAATCGAATTGAAGAAAAAATAACGAAGTTGGGTATACAAGCCGAATACGAGTTAATTCCGCGTAAAGAAAATGCAGAGGCTGACAAATTAGCCACACAGGCTTTACATGGCGTAACGATTGCGGCAACCAGTGAAGTTATCCGGTAAGGCATCTCATACGGTCTGCAGAACCAGAGCATATAGCTCTGGTTCTTTTTAAATTCTTCTTCAATAAATTAGGGTAAGTGCTCCAGGTTTGTATAGTTTACTGCGCCTATTTAATTAAATATCTAAATAGTCAGTTTATTGCTTGCGGAATGATTGTGTATAGGTTATAAATGAGTTGTACAATAATTGTGCAAAAACTATACACATGAAGGAGAGGAAGAAATGAAGAAGATTCTGGTTTCATTCTCAGTCGCAATGGCCCTCGTATTTTCGCTTCTCGCTGCTGGAGTTATGGCAGATAGTCATACTGCTAAAGTACGGGTGCTCCATGCTTCACCGGATGCTCCTGCTGTCGATGTTTACGTCAACGGAGATTTAACGCTTGAAGAGGTACCGTTTAAAACAGATTCAGGTTATTTGGAAGTACCAGCCGGTACACATGATGTAGAAGTTTTTGCTAGTGGAACAGAATATGCAGCAGGCGAAGGGGTATTGCAGGCGGATCTTGCAGTAGAAGCCGGCAAAGCGTATACCGTTGCTGCAGCAAACTTATTGGAATCGATTGAATTTGTTGTTGCAGAAGACTCGATGGAAGTCACTGAAGGAAAAACAAAAGTCCGTGTTGGCCATTTGTCACCGGATGCACCGGCAGTTGATGTCGGCTTGATCGGTGGAGACGCTTTATTCAGTGGAGCAGAATTCCCTGGAATTACGGATTATGCAGAATTGGATGCCGGTACTTATGATTTGGAAATCCGTTTGCCGGACGGAACACAAGTATTGCCGTTGGAAGGCACTGAATTAGCCGCAGATACTGTCTACAGTGTTTTTGCAGTAAACACAGTGGATTCGTTGGAAGTCATCGCGTTGGTTGATTATGAAGCTGCGGGATCTCCTGATGGGATGCCAACTACTGGACTTGGAACACCTGACCAGTCACAATCCATGTGGTTGTTAATCGGTGGAGCACTCGTTCTTTTTGGAACAAGTACCCTTGTTTGGAAAAGACGGTTTCAATAAGCAGCTGATGGCACTCCTGCTTCTTTTCTTATTGGCGGGGTGCCAACAGCCTGTTGATGAAGTGAGTATCCGTTCAGAAAATGTGGGCTTTACACTGGATGAACCGGCTGCCGTCACTATTCAACAGCCGGCTCCTCTCAGCAATCCCATCAACGGATTAAAACGTACAGGTATTCAACCCGACACTCTGAAAATTCCTGCAATTGATGTGGAAGCACAAGTCCAGCATCTTGGAATGACAAAAACAGGTGAAATGGCAGTTCCGGACAATATCGAAGACGTCAGTTGGTTTTCTCCAGGCTACCAGCCAGGCCAAAACGGCCGCGCTGTTATTGCCGGACATGTGGATGGTGTCGAAGGGCCCGCAATTTTCTGGGACCTTTCCGAGCTCCAATTAGGGGACGAGGTATTGGTGCAGGATGAAGACCGAACCTTGACTTTTAAGGTTCACACAATGGAATCCGTACCGTTGGACTTGGCGGATGTTTCGGCAGTCTTCGGTTATACATCATCTCCGGAACTGGTTCTGATCACTTGTTCAGGCACCTACGATTTTGACCGGGGGACACGGGAAGAGCGTTTGATCGTTTATGCCAGCCTTATAGAAAATGAATAGAAAAGATGCTCCGCTTTCCTGGTTAGGGAAAGCGGAGCATCTTTACATTAAAATGGGTTTTCCAGTTTAAAGATGGAATCCGTTTCTGCTCTTGATGTCTGGTAAAACAGGATGTGAATCAGCTGGTCTGCCATCTCTTGAGGAGTGAACTTGAAATCGCCATTCACCCATTCAATGATCAAGCCGAAAAGGGCGTAGGCATTATAGCTGCTTAGCAAGCTCGGATCAATATCAGGATTCGGCAGGGGGGTGAGCAGGTCTTTCTGGACTAGTTCCTTCAATACCTGGCATATCCGGTTTTGAAATCCGGGAAGAACATTGGAGTTGATGATGATGGTATAGAAACGGGAATAGCGTTCGACATGATCAAAAATTTTGATCGAAGAGGAGGAAAGTTTGCCAACTTTGAAGTCTTTTATTTTTGCGTACGGTTCGCGGTAGGAATGGATCAGGTCGATTAAGACATCGTCAATCAATTCATTCAGAAGTTCTTCCTGTGTCTGGTAATGCTTATAGAAAGTTCCGCGATTCAGATTAGCGGACTGGACAATTTCTGTAATGGTGATGCTTTTGAATTCTTTTTCATCCATTAAGAAAATCAATGCTTCTTTCAAAGCAGATTTTGACTTGTCGATTCTTCGGTCTTTTTTCATCGAGCATGACCTCACTTTCGTCATTTGTTTTGCAATACTGCACAAAATCAAACGCGGATGTTCGTTAATCAACATTTAGAGGTTGATTTGCTGATTGCTAACTAAATTATAGGACAATATACTGTGACTGTATAGGTGAGGACATCTGTTCATGCCAGAAAATAATCGATGAAAAGAGGAACTGAAAAATGAAACTTGAAGGAAAAGTAGCTATCGTAACAGGAGCAGCATCCGGTATGGGGAAAGCAATTGCAGAACTTTACGCGAAAGAAGGCGCAAAAGTAATCGTTTCCGATATTAACGAAGAAGGTGCACAAACAGTAGTTGCCGGCATCAAAGAAAATGGTGGTACTGCAGTATCGGTGAAAACCAATGTAGGAGATCTTCATGAAATCGAAGCGATGATCGACTTGGCAGTAAGCGAATATGGAACTTTGGATATTCTCGTAAACAATGCAGGCATCATGGATAATTTTGAGCCTGCTGGAGAAATTGAAGATGAAAAATGGGAACGGATTTTTTCTATCAATACAACGAGTGTCATGCGTGCAACACGTAAAGCATTGCCAATTTTCCTTGAGAAAAATAAAGGCATCATCATTAATGTCGCTTCAGCAGGCGGATTGTATGGCGCTCGTGCAGGCGCTGCTTACACAGCTTCTAAGCATGCTGTTGTCGGCTTTACGAAAAACACTGGTTTCATGTATGCAAATGAAGGAATCCGTTGTAACGCCATCGCACCAGGCGGCGTAGAAACCAACATCAGCTCATCGATGACTTCCATCAGCGAAATGGGAATGGGACGCATAAGAAATGGATTGGCTTTAAACCCACGCAACGGAAAATCCGAAGAAATCGCAAAAGTAGCTTTGTTCTTGGCTTCTGATGATTCAAGTTTCGTCAATGGTACAGTAATTACGGCTGATGCCGGATGGACGGCTTACTAATCAATAGAAACCACTCAGCCCGCTGCATGAAAATGCAGCGGGTATTTTTATTGCATGCATGATGGCTGTTGTGCAATATGTGTTTAAGGTGGGGGCGTTTAGGCTATAATGAGGTGGAAGTGAAACAAGAAAGAACGGCTGGAACCACCAATTCACTGAAAGGGCGTGCGTTTGATGAAAGTGGCAATTATTGGAGCAAACGGAAAAGTGGGCAGCAAGTTAGGGAGGATTTTGGCAGAAAACGGCGATGAGCCTATCGGGTTCATCCGTAAGGCAGAGCAGGCGAAGCAATTGGAAGCACAAGGGATTCAAACGGTAATAGCTGATTTGATCGAGACGGATATTGAGGAGTTTACTCGTCTGCTGAAAGCATGCGACGCTGTAGTGTTCACTGCAGGTGCCGGTGGGGCAGGAGACGAGCTGACCACTGCTATTGATGGGGAAGGCTTAGTGAAAGTCGCCAAGGCTGCTGAAATGGCAGATGTCCGCCGGTTTTTACTCGTATCGGCATTTCCAGACGCAGGACGGGGAAAAGACATGCCGGCTAGTTTTGAACATTATATGAAAATCAAACGCCAGTCGGAAGTCGATTTAGTGAAAACAGCTTTGGATTGGACGATTTTGCGGCCGGGCACTTTAACGGATGATGCTGGGAACGGAAAAGTGAATCTAGGCTATACATTGATGTATGACACGATTGCCCGTGAGGATGTGGCCGCAGTATTGGTGGAATTGCTCAATTACCCGGAAACAGCTGGGCAGATTCTGGAAGTGGTGCAAGGTGACGAGCCGATTGCATCTGCTGTAAAAATAAAAGCAGGCAAATAAATAGGAGGAGGCAGCCGGTCTAAGCGAAATGGCTGCAACCTTTTGGCTAACAGAGCGTTCTAGTAGATTCAGGACTTATTTTATTATAGAAAGCAGGATTAATGGACATGGATTGGTTTGATTTGCTTAAGGCATTAATTTTAGGGTTTGTAGAAGGCATGACAGAATTTGCACCGGTTTCTTCTACGGGTCACTTGATCATCGTTGATGATATGTGGTTAAAATCGCAGGAATTTCTAGGGAAATACCCTGCTAATACATTTAAGATTGTCATCCAGCTGGGGTCGATTCTGGCGGTTGTCGTAGTATTTTGGAAACGATTGTTTAGTTTGGTCGGACTTTATAAAATTGAAGGGCAGCAGGCAAGCTCAAGCTTTAATCTCCTGCATGTCATCATTGGAATGTTGCCGGCAGTGGTTTTTGGATTTGCTTTCAAGGACTTGATAGATGACCATTTGTTTGGTGTAGAGACCGTTATCTATGCATTGGTGGCCGGAGCAATCTTAATGATCGTTGCAGATAAGTTCGGACCTAAAAAACCGACCGTCAACTCGTTGGATGAAATTACATATTTTCAGGCGTTGAAGATCGGCCTCGTGCAATGCCTTTCCCTATGGCCTGGATTTTCACGCTCAGGTGCAACCATTTCAGGTGGGGTGCTCTTCGGCTTGAACCACCGGGTTGCAGCTGATTTTACCTTTATTATGGCGGTTCCGATCATGTTCGGAGCGAGTCTCGTCTCGGTATTGAAGAACTGGGATACCTTGTCAATGGACTATCTATCTTTCTACATTGTGGGATTCGTATCCGCCTTTGTGTTTGCATTGATCTCCATCCGATTCTTCCTGAAACTGATCTCACGCATCAAGCTGATGCCGTTTGCCATATACAGACTAGTATTGGCAGCTGTGCTGGCAATTATTGTTTTCCTATAATCAGTAAAAGGAGCTTCCATTGGAGGCTCCTTTTGCATTACACGAATTTATTGTTTTTAATGAGTTCAAGTGCGATATCCGCTTTTTTAAGATCATGTTCAATTTGCTCATCGACATTATAGGCATGGTACATTTCATTTTTGATCATGTATTGGGCAATTTTATCATGTGTATCGATGGCGGTATCCAATTCGCGGCGCAATAATTTTTTCACTTCGGGAGTTGCGGTTTCCGTGATGGCAACGGCAAGATTTCGCACAGCTGCTTTTGCTGTTATCAGGAAATCTGTGGCAATGGCCATATCATCAAGCATCGATCCGGGAATCGCTAAATTATCCTTTTTGGCTTTTTTCTTTATCGCGCTATTCTTATCCGTTGCTTTCTTTGTTTTGGTGTCATTTTTCTTTGCCATGAGATCCATCCTTCCACATTGAATGCTGTCTGTTATTTCTCTGAATCGGCCAATAGTTTGCGGAAATCTTTAATGGCTTTTTTGGATAGTTCCAAATCTTCTTCCAGAATCGCTTTTAATTCCGGATCTTTTACAAGTCCACTGAATACTTTATTTTTAGCCACACAGGCTGTTTTAAAGGTCAATACTTCATGGACTTCCAGTTTTTCGTGCATTGCCAATTGCTTCGCCATGTTTTTCCTCCTCCATAAATGGATAATGGTAAATGCTAATTACCCTTTACCCGTTTACTCATTTTTAAATCATCAGAAGCCGTCTTGTGAAACCGGAGCTTTTGACATGATCTATTCGAGAAAGTTGTCTACAACTGCAAGAAACAACTGGGCTTGTTCTACATTTGGGCCATGCCCGGATCGCTTAAATTCCATAAAAGTGGCATCAGGTATGGCGACCGCTGTTTCACGCCCTTTTTCGGGCGGATTCAACCCGTCAAATTTCCCGCTGATGACTAAGGTTTCAGCAGTAATTTGAGAAAGCTGATTGCGGAAGTCGAATTCCTTCAACGCTTCAGAAGCGGTGATCTGCTCCTGCATCGTCAGTTGGCGGCTTTGTTCAGCTGTTTTGCTGAGCCACTCATCAATCAGCGGTTGGTTATGGTAAATGTAACTGGAGGAAGCAGCGAATTTCTCCAACATGCTCAATCCTTCGAAAATCTCCTTGTGGCGTTCAAAAAGCTCAGCCATGGATGATTGCCTTCCGTGGGATTTTGTGGCGACCAGTATCAGTTTACTTACTTTTTCTGCATATTTGATAGCTAACCCCTGTGCGATATAGCTGCCCATCGAAACCCCTAAAACGTCAACAGTCTCCAGTTTTAAATAAGACATGAGGGCGTAGGCATCTTCTATATGATCTTGTAATGTATAAGAGTCTTGGCGGCTCGAATTTCCATGGCCACGCGAATCCATTGCTATGATGCGTTGCTTATCTTTGAAAAATTCAATTTCACGGTAAAACATCGCAGAGTTGCTGGTCAATCCATGCAGCAGCAAAAGCGGCCGTCCTTCACCAATATCTTCATAATATAATTCAATCCCCTTACGTGTGAATGTAGGCATAAATAATCCTCTTTTCCTCAAACAGTTTGAACTTCTCTTGTAACGTTATACCCTGTACTGAAAGAAATTAACTTTAGGGAAAAATAAAAAGCACAACAAAGAGTTGTGCTAAAAATTTTCGGGGGTTCAGTAACAGTTCGTTGACATGAACGCTTTTTATTCAATTGGACTGTGTCCTGGAATTTTGCCATTTCTCGATAAAGCTGAAGATGGCGGCAAGCAATAGGAACATGCTGACAGTCGTGTACCAGGGGAATTCCGAGATGGCTTGGCCGAAAGCCGTGTAAAGTATGGCTGGGGCGATCAGCCCTAAAGCAGAGATTGCCATATATTCTTTCCGAGATTTGGTCATTTCAATCAAATACAAGGACAGCAAGTGAAAGTGAACAAACGGCATGATGCGCAAAATCATGACTTGCGCGACCGACAAAGTGCGGTCAGGAAAAATCTTCTCTTTCAGCCGTGACATTTTCCCGCGGAATTTCGGGAATTTATTGACCAGCAGGTAAGAGATCCAGCTCATTAATGTCAATCCGATAAAGGATAAGAAAGCGCCTTCGAGAAAACCGAAAAGGTAGCCGCCTGCAATACACACAGCAATAACCGGCAAAAACAACAAGGGACGCAATAAATGCAAGAGAATAAAGAGAAACGGTGCCAGCCAGCCGACATTGTCCATAAATACTTCGAGGGATTGATCGAATTGCTCCATACGGTTCCGACCTCTCTAAATGTGATTACTAATAAGGAAGGATAAGCCAAAAAGACTTTAAAAGCAAGGAGTATGACAGACATCTCTTGAATTTTGGGTTTATGCTTTAAACAGACGGGGAAAGAGAAGAAGTGGCTTTATTTGAAAATAAGGAAATAGCTTGAATGAGAGCGATTAGAAACGCGCTATTAAAAATGAAAGGAAGAGATGATGAATAGAAGTTTAAAGATTGCAAGTGCTTTTATCGGTATTGTAGTAGGAGCAGGTTTTGCTTCCGGGCAGGAAATCCTTCAGTACTTCACAAGCTTTGGTTATTGGGGATTGGCCGCAGTTTTGGTTGCCGGAGCCCTGTTCGGTTATATAGGAATGATTTTGACGCGCCTTGGCAGCCGGATGAATACAAAATCCCATGAAGATGTAATCTATGCCATAAGCGGAAAAACACTTGGAAAAGTGATTGATTATACCTTGATTCTTACCTTATTCGGAATCCTTGTTGTGATGATAGCCGGAGCAGGTTCGATTTTCTCCCAGCAATTTGGTCTCGCACCAGCATTTGGCCGAAGCATTATGATCACCCTCGTTGTTCTCACCATCATGCTGAATGTCAAAAAAGTTATTACAATCATCAGCAGCATCACCCCATTTTTGGTCTTATTGGTCGTTGGAATTACCATCTACAGTTTGTTTACTATGAATTCAAGTTTTGCCGAGCTTGAACCGGTTGCCAGAGAACAATTGTCTTCAACACCTCATTGGCTGCTATCTGCCATCAACTACGTTGCATTAGCCATCGCGCTTGGCGCTCCCATGGCCTTGGTAATGGGCGGGGCAGAGAAAGACGAAAAAGTAGCGGCACGCGGCGGCTTGCTCGGCGGACTTGGCTTTGGAGCTTTGCTGCTGCTGAGTTATTACGCGATTTTCTCAAAAGTCGATGTGATCGGCAGTTCGGACTTGCCGATGCTGGCGCTGGCAGATACTATTTCACCGATTTTAGGGATCGTTATGGCAATTGTCATATTCGCGATGATCTACAATACGGCCGTTAGTTTATTGCTGTCATTTTCAGCTCGTTTCATGAAGATGGGCACAGGTCGTTTCCGTCTATTTGTCATCATTACAGGAGCTGCCGCATTTTTGTTGAGCTTTCTCGGATTTACCGCACTTGTCAACTGGTTCTATCCGGTCGTCGGCTACTTGGGCTTATTGTTAGTGGGAGCCCTGATAGTCGCAAATATCCGCGAAGTCGGAAAGAAGTAAGTTTCTAAACCAGCTGCTCGGCTATGGAGGCAGCTGGTTTTTATTGTGCTCGCCATCAGAAGAGATGATGAAAAACCCCCTGATAGTATGGTATATTCAAGCTAACCGGCAGTAGTGAAACTGCCTGAAAAGAGGGGTTCTATGAAAATACTGGTGATTGGTGCAGGGGCCATGGGTTGTTTGTTTGCTGGCCGCTTGAAAGCACAACAAGCCGACGTTCTTCTATATAATAGGTACAACACGCATGTGGAGCAGATCAATCAAAGCGGATTGGTGATTGTCGAGCGCGACGACAAGGAAACAACCATACCCTTAAAAGTTGTACAAGCTGTTGCCAAAGAAGATGGCTATGATGTTGTCTTGGTGCTGGTGAAAGCACATGCCAATAAAGCCGTATTAGAACCTATGAGAGAGTCCTTTTCTCCGGATGCCTTGTTTATTACGATGCAAAACGGCCTTGGAAATCTGGAAACGATCAAAGAACTTTTCCCGAATAATCCATCGGCGGCAGGGACGATGGGCTGTGGTGCCAGTGTTGAAAGTGACGGACGAATCCTTCATCGGGGCTGGGGGAAAAACTACATCGGCCCGGTTGAAGAGACGGCTGCACAGGAAAAGCTGTTGGACTTTATTGCCTTGCTGAATCGTTCAGGGCTGCAGACAGATGTAGCAGAAGATGTCCAAACCGTCATCTGGAATAAATTATTCGTAAACCTTGCTTATAATTCGCTGACCGCATTGACACGGTTGCGAAACGGTGACATCCTCAATACCGATGAAGGACAGGACTTGTTGCGGAATGTCGTGAGAGAAGCGGCACAAGTAGCGGAAAGGATAGGCGTTACGGTGGATGCAGAACAAACTATCGCCAATTGCCTGCGGATGGGCAGGGAAGATATTGGCGCCAATAAATCGTCGATGCTGATGGACGTCCTGCATAAACGGAAAACGGAAATCGATGCCATCAACGGAGCTGTAGCAAAACTAGGCAAGCGGCATGGCGTTGAAACGCCTTACAATGATTTGATAACAGGAATCATAAAAGTCATTGAAGCGAATTATGATCTTCAAGTCGACTAACTGCCAACAAATTCTGCTATACTTAAGGGATATTGTCCTGCACAAAAGGGCAGATAAGGACGGGATGAATTGAATCGATTAACTGCAACAGGTGATTATCTTTATACGTATGCCTACACAAATGATGAAGAAGCTTTATGCCAATTGGAAATGCGGTCTTTTTTCGGAAAAGACACGACTGAAAAAATCATCAAAAGCGGAGTGGCCATCAATCCCAGCCGAAGCCCGTTCATTAAAGAACGCATCGAATTGTTTTTTGAAGCCGATAGTCTTCAGGCGATCATTGAAAAATCCACGGAAATAGACATGAGCGAAACGACGTTCAAAGTGATTTTTCTAAAGATCAATGGATTGTCTGAACAGGACCAAGTCGATTATTCAGGGAAACGGGATGTTGAACGGCAGATCGGTTCGGCTATTACAGGAGAGGCGGATGTTCACAATCCGGATGTGACATTCGGTTTGATTCCTTTTGAAGGGCGTTGGTATTTCGGGCGTTATCTTCAAAGTGAACCGATTTGGTTTAAGCATATGAAAAAGCCAAGGGAATATTCAACGGCACTCAGTACACGGGTTGCCAGGGCTGTGGCAAATATTGCAGTGCCGGAACCGAAAGGCGTTAAAGCGATCGATCCATGCTGCGGCATCGGCACGGTTTTGGTGGAGGCATTATCGATGGGCATTGACATTGTTGGTCGTGACATCAATCCGCTGGTGGTTGAAGGATCACGTGAAAATATCGCTCATTTCGGTTTGTCAGGCGACGTCAATCTCGGTCCGATCGCGGAAGTCGAAGAGCGGTACGATGTAGCTATCATCGATATGCCCTATAATTTATACACACATGCAACCCCTGCAGACCAATTGGCGATCTTGAAAGATGCCCATCCGTTTACGGAGAAACTGCTGGTCGTCACGATTGAGACGATGGACCATATGGTGGAAGCGGCTGGATTTGTGGTCACAGACCGCTGCATCGCAAAAAAAGGGATGTTCCTGCGTGAAATTCTGGTCTGCCAGAAAGCAGTTTAACGGAATGAAGGCAACGCCGCGATTTGCGGCGTTTTTTTGTTGACTGAATGGTGATGGAATCAGCTGTTATATGCATTGGACTGTATTTAAGCTTAAACGGACTGTATTTCAGGCCCGATGGATCGTATTTGGTATCGAATCGATTGTATTTCATCCTGAATGGATCGTATTCTGTAAATCATCCAAAAATAAAGGAGATTCGAATGGAAAATTGAATACGTTAACAGTAACTTAATCAAAAAGGAGCTGCAAACAATGAAATCCACCAAAACGACTTTTCCAATCACCAAAGTTCGGGAACAATTCCCGGCTTTGTCCAGAACGTATAAAGGGAGACCCGTAGCTTATTTTGATGGCCCAGGAGGATCACAGGTCGTCAAGTCAGCAATCGAGGCAATTGCCGGCTATATGGAAAGAGGGGGCGGCAATCTTCATGGTACATTCCCATCCAGCTGGGAAACCGAGGAAATCATTTCAGAGGCAAGGTCGGCGGTCGCTGATTTTCTCAATGTCCAAGCAAAGGAAGTGGCCTTCGGTGCCAACATGACGACTTTGACGATTGCCATTGCCAATGCACTCGGCAAAAAATTCAAAGCGGGTGACGAAATCGTCGTCACCGAAATGGATCACCGTGCCAATGTAGATCCGTGGATTATGATGGCAGAAGACCGCGGATTAACCGTTCGTTGGGTCAAAGTCGATACCGAAACAAAAACCTTGGACCTGACGGACTTGGATAATTTGATTAATGAAAAAACGAAAGTTATTGCGGTCGGAATGGCTTCCAACGCCATTGGCACGGTCGTCGATCTCCAGCCTTTCGCTGAACGGGCGAAAAAAGTCGGTGCCTTGATGGTAGCGGATGCTGTACATGCGGCTCCGCATCTGCCGATTGACCGGGACCAGCAGGCGATTGATATCTTATTGTGCTCCGCCTATAAGTTCTTCGGTCCGCATATCGGCATTGCAGCCATCAAAGAAGAAGTTTTCGAGGACCTCGAACCTTCTAAACTGACTACTTCGCCGAGCTATTATCCGGACAAATTGGAAACCGGTACGCAAAACCACGAAGGCATCGCAGGTATCCGTCCGGCCATTGAATTTTTTGCAGGATTCGGTGAAGGTGAAACCCGCAGAGAACGAATCTTAAGTGGAATGGAGCACATTGAAGCTTATGAAAATCGGTTGGCGAATCAGTTGAGGCACGGATTGGCAGCGATTCAAGGGGTGACGGTCACCCAAGCGGGAGCCGATGTGCCAAAAACACCGACAGTCGCTTTCCAGGTAACCGGCATTGAACCTGGAGAAGTTTGCAGGAAGTTAGCTGAAGAGTACAGTATTTTTGTTGCGTCCGGCCATTTTTATGCCTCGACTTTGGGGGATGTACTGGGCGTCCATGACAGCGGCGGTTGGGTACGGGCTGGACTTGCACCTTACAGTACAGAAGAGGAAGTGGAGCGGTTGATTACTGGAGTTGAAGAACTAGTCAAACTGTAGTATGAATAGTCGACCTTTTTCTTTTTGCCTCAATTGGTGGTATACTGGTGGGAACTTGTTCCGTCAACGGAGAGCATTACACCATTTCCCGCAAAGGGAGATGAACAAAGGAGAATGAAATTTTTGAAACAACCGAACAAAAACACACCGAATTTACCACCGAATTACGACGAATTGAAAAAAGCGGCGAACCGGACAGCCAACTGGAAAGAGCGTTTGGCTGCGGTTGAAGAGCTTGGCAACTGGAAAAGCGATCCAACGATCGACCTTTTGACACATCGCATGAACCATGACCCTGTCTATCAGGTGCAAGAAGCAGCTTATGCGAAATTAAAAGGCTTCGGCGAAAATGTCCATATGCCGGAACGAAAGAAATTTGATTTGATCAAAGATACTTCCAAAGTGCTTGTACGCATCAAAAAAAGCTTGCCTGCAGACCACAGCTATGAAGACTTCAAAGTGAAACTGCAAAAAATGCGTGTGGATATCTACGACACGTATAAAGGCGATAAAGGCGAAGATTTCGAAAAATGGTTGGAAGACCAGTGGAAATCTGCACCAACTAAATAAACAATAAAAAACCGGAGGCCTCAAGGGCCTCCGGTTTTTTCTATCGATATTTTTGGATGATCGGCCGTAAGCGGTAGCCAAATAATCCAGCGAGTACTGCCAGTATCAAATCTTTTGGAAGCGGCACGGCCATCCAGGCCCAAGCCAGTTGATACGTGAAGCCTTCAGGAGCAGCAAACCAGAGCTTATAGGCTGCATACATCCAATTGGTGCCAAATAAATAATTGATGGCTGTTCCGGTCAGCGCCGCAATAATGAAGCCTTTTTTGGAAGGCCATTTCTCCACAATCAATCCGACAACAAAAGCGGCGAAAATATAAGAAAGAATAAAGCCGAATGTCGGGCTGATCAAGGTATCCATGCCGCCTGAGAATTTTGCGAAGACGGGAACGCCGGCAAGGCCGATAAATGCATACACAATCATAGAGATGGCACCAATCCGGCTGCCGAGCAAAATACCTGCCAAAATGGCAAAGAAAGTTTGAAGCGTAATCGGAACGCCGCCAATAACTAAGAATGAAGCGATATTTGCGCCAATAGCCATCAAGGCTGCGAACATGGCGATATGTACCAATTGCAAAGTACGGGAATGGTTGGCTGATCGGACTGTTGTGGTTGTCATCAATTTGCCTCCTGCTATTTATTATAAATTGAGTATAATCAGATAAAATATTTAAGTCAACCTATTTTTTATTTTAGTTAACACAAATCAAACACAAAAAAAGCTGACCCCTTGAGGTCAGCTTTTATTTATTACATTAAAATCCAGGTTTGTTCAATAGTTTGAAGATGTTGTTCTTGTAATCTTCTACTCCTGGCTGATCGAACGGGTTGATATCGAGCAGATAGGCACTGTAGGCACATGCCAGCATATAGAAATACAGCAAGTGGCCTAGGTGATATTCGTTGATTTTAGGAATCGTCAGACTGAGTTGAGGGACGCCGCCGTCCAAATGTGCGCTTGATGTGCCTTTGTAGGCTACATGATTGAATTCCTGCAAGGAAAGTCCAGCCATATAATTCAATTCGTCATCATCATTTTCAGCTTCAAAAATTGTGAGGTCTTCATTTGCTTCCTGGACCAGCAGGAAAGTTTCAAACAAATTGCGTTTGCCATCTTGGATGTACTGTCCCATAGAATGAAGATCTGTTGTAAAGGAGACGGAGGCAGGGAAAATCCCTTTGCCTTCTTTGCCTTCACTTTCACCGAACAATTGCTTCCACCATTCCTGAACGAAAGAAAGTTTTGGTTCGAAAGTTGCCATCACTTCAGTGGTATAGCCTTCCACGTAAAGCTGGTGACGGATGGCTGCGTATTGCAGTGCAGGATTTTCATCCGCATCCGTGTTGTTGTACAGTTCTTCAGCATTGGCAGCTCCTGCGATCAACTCGCGGATGGAATAGCCAGCCGCCGCAATCGGCACCAATCCGACAGCGGTGAAAACAGAATAGCGGCCGCCCACATCTGCAGGTACCACAAAACGTTCATAGCCATTTTCTTCAGCAAGTGTCAGCAATGCGCCTTTTTCCGCATCAGTTGTGACGATGATCCGTTCAGCTGCTTCCTGGCCGTAACGTTTTTCCATATAATCCTTCAGGAAACGGAACGCAATAGCGGGCTCTGTCGTTTTTCCTGACTTGGAAATGACATTCACCATGACGCGTTTGCCTTCAAGATGTGCAAGCAATTGTTTTAAGTATTCACCGCTGACCTGATGTCCCGCAAATACGACGTCCAGCCCCGATTCCTTCTTGAAATAAGGATCCAAAGCTGATAACACGGCTTTGGCGCCGAGGTACGAACCGCCGATGCCGATAACAACGAGTACATCCGCATTGTCACGGATTTGGGCAGCTGTTTTCTCGACTTTTGCCAAGAATTCCTCATCGAGTGTACTTGGCCAATCCAGCCAGCCAAGGAAATCTGAACCTTTTCCTTCTTTCTTATAAAGGTTTTCATGAATCTGTTTTAATTGCGCTCTTTTTTCAAGTGTCAGTACAGAGCCGATAGACTCTGAAAATGTAACTTTAACCATATTCACCCTCCTGTCTTTTGTTAATCAGTTTACCATATTAAAACCGGAAATAGCGGAAGTTTTATGCTATGAAAAGCGCGTTCAAAGATCTCTTTAAGAAAAATCGACTGCCCAGTACTCAGATGGATTGGCAAATAATCTGCTTTTTCTTCTTCCACTTTTGAATTAAAGCTTTTATTCTTTCACCTTGCTGTTGTTTATTGGTAAAATAAAGAAAACAACTGGGGGTTATTGTATGGCGAAGAAATTTTCAATCATCCTGGCGTTAGCTGTCCTGCTTTTTTTGGCTGGTTGCCAGCAGCAGGCGACACCTGAAGACAGGCTGAAGGAATACATAGAGCATTGGAACAATGGAGAGTTTTCGGAGATGTACACCGCTTATTTAAATAGCGGTACGAAAGAAGCCTATGCTTCAGAAGATTTTGTCGAACGGCAGCAAAAGCTTTATGAAGATCTGGCAATTGAGAATGTTGAAGTGACTTATACAAAACCGGATGAGGATGCAAAATGGGATACGGAAAAACCAGCAGACTTTCCTGTGCAAGTGAAGATGGATACACTGGCAGGGCCGGTTGAATTTGAGAAGTCGATGACATTGTTATTTGAAACGAAAGAAGAAACTGAAGATTGGTTTGTTGAATGGGATCCGTCCTTTATCTTTGAGCAGTTGGAAAAAGGAGATGAGGTTCAAGTATCTACAACAAAATCGGTGCGCGGAGAAATACTGGACCGCAACAAGCAGCCGATTGCCATCAACGGAACCGGCTTTAATATCGGGGTGGTTCCTGAGAACTTTACGGAAGCCTCTGCCAAAGAAGACCTGGCAAATGTACTAGGGGTTTCGGTGGCTTCTATCGATGAGAAACTGGGGCAAAGCTGGGTTCAGGACAATCAGTTTGTTCCGATTTCGAAAGCAGCTAAAAACGATACGGAGTTATTGGAAAAAGCTACAGCGATTCCAGGCGCCACTTATCAGGAAACCGCGATGCGTGAATACCCATACGGGGAAGCTCTCGGCCATTTAAGTGGTTACATTGGACCTATCACTGCTGAAAAGTTAGAGGAATTGAAAGAGCAAGGGTATACAGATACTGACTCGATCGGCAGAAGAGGCCTCGAGCAAATCTTGGAAGAGCGTCTTCATGGGGCCAACGGCGTAAAAATCGTCATTGCCAAGCAAGGGGAGAACGGGGAAGAGGTGACGGTCGCTGAAACGCCGGCTGAAAACGGGGAAACAATCATCTTGACGATTGATGCCGAACTCCAGAAATCGACCTATGAGTCGATGAAAGGGGAAGCAGGCACCAGTGCAGCGGTCAATCCGGAAACGGGAGAAACGCTTGTATTGGTCAGCTCACCGGCTTATGATCCGAACGAATACATGTTGGGCATCAGTGAAAGCCGCTTCAAGGAATTGAGCGAAGATCCCTTGAATCCGCTTTTCAACCGTTTTGGAGCAGCATATGCCCCAGGTTCGACCATCAAACCCGTGACAGCCGCTATCGGCATGGAAGCGGGGGCGCTTGATCCGGCGCAAGGTCTGCAGATTGACGGAGCAACCTGGCAAAAAGATGGTTCTTGGGGAGATTACCGGGTATCCCGACTGCATCCGGAAGCACCGAATCCCATCGATTTGAATAAAGCATTGGTGTATTCGGACAATATCTATTTTGCCCGCCAAGCGCTCGAAATGGGCAATGAAACATTTGTAGCAGGTTTGAAGAACTTCGGGTTTGGTGAGGAAATTCCCTTTGCCCTGGAATTGCAGCCTTCACAGATTTCCAATGAAGGCACTTTAGGATCTGAAGGCCAACTGGCCGATACTTCTTTCGGCCAAGGACAGATGCTGACGAATATTCTTCATCTGGCTACGATGTATCAGCCCTTCCTGACAGACGGCATCATGTATAAGCCGCTGCTGTATATGGAAGAGGAGAAAGGGCAGGTATGGAAAGAGGGAGTGCTGAGTGCAGAAAATGCTGCGATACTGCGCAAAGGGATGCGTAATGTTGTAGTGGACGGCTACGCCCAGTCAGCCAATAGTTCTTCTGTTAAAATTGCCGGTAAAACCGGTACTGCTGAATTGAAAGGTGCAATCGGAGAAGAAGGTCAGGAAAACGGCTTTTTCGTTGCGTATGATTCCGATCAGCCGGACTTTATTCTCGCAATGATGATTGAATCTATTGAAGACAATGGCGGAAGTGATTATGTCGCCGGATTTGCAGCGAAAGTCTTTGAAGAGTATAAGCAGAATCGATAACCGCAGCAGCTACCCTTTCTTCAGGTAGCTGTTTTTATTTTACGAAGCAAAGTATTTGGAATTATCCGATAAATAAAAGGGTTAATTGCAGGAATTCCCATATGAATATTGAATAGAAAAGGTAAAGGAATTGCTGCGGAATTACGGACCATATTCGTTAGGGGGGATTGGGTGGAATACAGACATTTAGGGGAAACGGGAATGAAGGTTTCAGCGATAAGTTTGGGCACCATGGCTTTTGGGCGTTGGATAGATGAACAGGCTTCATTTGAAATCATGGACGTAGCGATGGATCGAGGAATCAATGTAATCGATACCGCCAATTTTTACGGCAAGGGACAGGATGAACCGTTTAAATATGGGACAGGAGAATGCGAAGAAATCGTCGGCAAGTACTTGAAAGGAAAACGGAATCAGACAATTCTAGCCACAAAAGTCGGGTTGCCGATGGGCCAAAGCCCGAACCAACAAGGGCTTTCAAAGCTTCATATCATGCAGCAGGCAGAAGAGTCGTTGAGGCGTCTACAAACCGATTGGATTGATTTGTACCAAGTGCACCGCTTTGATGAAACGACTCCATTGGAAGAAACCTTGTCTGCGATGACGGATTTGGTTAGACAGGGCAAAGTCCGCTATATCGGCTGTTCGAATTTTGCTGCCTGGCAAATGGCGAAAGCAAAAGGAATCAGTGATTTTCATGGTCTCGAGCATTTCGTTTCGAGCCAGTCCGAATATAATTTATTATCGCGCGAATTGGAAAGAGAGGTAGTTCCTTATTGCGCAGCTGAGAAAACGGGTCTGCTGGTCTACAGCCCTATGGCACGCGGCATGCTGTCCGGAAAATATAAAGCAAAAGGCGATATGCCTGAAGGCAGCCGTGCAGCAAAAGGAGAAGATCTTATTCAGCGTTATTTTACGGAAGCTAATTTTGAACGGGTAGCTGCCTATAAAGAATTGGCAGCTGAGCAGAATTGTCAATTGTCTCAGTTTGCATTGGCATGGACGCTGAACCAGCCGGCAGTTACTTCTGCAATCGTAGGTGCAAGCAAGTCGCATCATGTCTCAGAGGCGGCGGACATCAGTGGTTGGAAATGGCCGGAAAATTTGAAAGCACAAGTGGCAAAAGTAAATTAGAAGCTGATCAGGAAAAATGAACCGATAATAGCGATTTCCAATGTTAGGAAGAGGGAGAGGAACTTGAAAAAAACCTGGTGGAAAGAAGCCGTAGTCTATCAAATTTATCCACGGAGCTTTAATGATTCAAATGGGGATGGCATCGGGGATTTAAATGGCGTGACAGAAAAACTGGATTATTTAAACGACTTGGGCATCAGCATCATCTGGATTTGTCCAATGTATAAATCCCCAAATGTAGATAATGGGTATGATATCAGTGATTATCAGGCCATCATGGAAGAAATGGGAACAATGGAGGATTTTGAACGCCTGCTCGAGGAAGTCCATAAAAGAGGAATGCGGCTTATCATTGATCTGGTCATTAATCATACAAGTGACCAGCACCCGTGGTTTGTGGAATCGCGCTCTTCTAAAGACAGCACAAAACGCGATTGGTATGTCTGGCGGGACCAGCAAACCAATTGGGAATGTATTTTCGGGGGACCAGCATGGACTTTTGACCCGAAATCCAATCAATACTATCTCCATATCTTCACCAAAAACCAAGTGGATTTGAATTGGGAAAATGAAGATATGCGCAAAGCCGTCTATGAAATGATCCGCTGGTGGCTGGATAAAGGAGTTGATGGTTTCCGTGTAGATGCTATCAACCATATAAAGAAAGAATACAGCGATATGCCAAATCCTAAAAACCTTCCGTATGTTCCAGCTTGGGAAAAATTCACGGAAGTGGAAGGTCTGCAGGAAATGCTGGCAGAATTGAAAGAGAAAGCTTTTTCGGGTTATGATATTGTCACAGTTGGCGAAGCAAACAGCGTTAAATCACATGACATGGAACAATGGATCAGTGAGCATGAGGGAAAATTCAATATGATTTTCCATCGAGAAGCCTTGGAAGCAGCCAGTGATGAAGTTAATGGCGGATTGGACGTAGAAGATTTAAGAGAAGTTCTGGACCGCTGGCAAAAAGCAGCCCACGGTGTCGCGTGGAACTCCCTGTACCTTGAAAACCATGACCGCCCAAGAACGGTTTCCATTTGGGGGAATGATCGGGATTATTGGTTTGAAAGCGCAACGGCATTGGGATGCATGTACTTTTTCATGCAGGGCACGCCATTCATCTATCAAGGGCAGGAAATCGGGATGACCAATGCGCCGTTTGATGATATTGATATGTACAATGACATTGAAACCAAAAATATGTACCGGTACAACCGCAAAGAAGGCGTTCCCCATGAAGATTTGATGAAAATCATCAAAACAATCAGCCGGGACCATGCCCGTACGCCGATGCAATGGAACAGCAGGAAATACGGTGGCTTCTCAACTGCCGAACCATGGCTGGCAGTAAACCCAAATTATAAATGGCTGAATGTAGAAGCTCAGAAAGACGACCCGAAATCCATTTGGTCTTATTATAAAAAGATGATTCACCTGCGGCAAAACTGGGATGTGCTGGTCTACGGAACGACCAATTTGACGGATTCCGGTTGCCCCGATGTCTATGCTTATGTACGGGAAGACCGCTATACCAAAATGCTGATTGCTTCCAATTTAAGCGAACGCCCTTGCACATGGAATACGCCGTATGATGCTGAACTTCTTCTGACCAATTACGAAAAACGGGTTAAAGGGGTGCTTCAACCTTATGAAGCATGCATCTATTTTATGAAAAAAGAAATTTATGGATAGCATAGCAGGTAAATTAAGCCTCCTCATTGTTTTACTTAACAATGAGGAGGTTTTTGATGTGGAAAATAAATAGGTACAAATGTATGAGTATATAAGCTCATAATCGTTTTATGGCCGGAATTTTCTTGAGAATTTCCCAATTACGGAAAAGCAGATGTTCTGCTAACGTAAGTGTATGGCAGGTTCACCAACCGGGATTACGTTAAGGTGCGGGACGCCGCTCCTGGATCCTAACAGCCATATACCATATTGGAAAAGGGGATTGAACGATGAAGAAATCAGCAAAATTCATTACGACGGCAATGTTGGCAGCTACTTTGCTAATACCGGCAATGGGCGTCAGCGCCAACGGGGAATCCACTGAAAAAGCGAACGGCAATGAGAAATTCCGTGTACTCGTCGATTCGGCGAATCAACAGGACCTGAAAAATGCTAAAAACCAATACGGGGTCCAATGGGATTTTAAAGGTGAAGGATTCACCACCAATATGAACGCAAAGCAATATGAGGCTCTCCAGAAAAACAAAAACATAAAAGTAGAAAAAGTTCCTGAATACAGCATTGAAGCGACATCTTCTGAACCGCTTGCTAAATATTCAACAATGGCTGCTTCTCAAGCAACACCATGGGGCATCAAAGCAATCTACAACAACTCAAGCCTGGCCAAGACATCAGGTGGTGCGGGCATCAATATCGCCGTTCTGGATACGGGAGTTAACGTCAACCATCCTGATCTGTCGGGCAATGTTGAACAATGTAAAGACTTTACTCTCAGCGCGAGCATCACAAACGGCACCTGTACCGATCGTCAGGGGCATGGTACACACGTAGCCGGTTCGGCTCTTGCGAATGGCAATGGAGGATTATATGGAGTTGCTCCTCAATCCGATCTTTGGGCTTATAAGGTATTAGGCGACGATGGGTCAGGTTCTTCCGATGATATCGCTGCAGCGATTCGCCACGTTGCAGACCAGGCCACTGCTTTAAAAACAAAAGTAGTCATCAATATGTCTTTAGGATCTTCTGCGGAAAGCAGCTTGATTTCAAACGCAGTCAACTATGCATATAACAAAGGGGTATTGATCATTGCAGCAGCCGGTAACTCAGGTCCTGCACAAGGGTCAATCGGCTTCCCGGGCGCATTGCCGAATGCCGTAGCAGTTGCGGCACTTGAGAACGTTATCCAGAACGGCACATACCGTGTAGCGGATTTCTCTTCACGCGGCTATAGCTCTACAGATGGCGATTACTCCATCGGCAAATACGATGTTGAAGTCTCAGCTCCTGGAGCAGCGGTATACTCTGCTTGGTATACAGGCGGCTATGCAACAATCAGCGGAACTTCAATGGCTTCGCCGCATGCAGCAGGCCTTGCAGCAAAAATTTGGGCAACAACTCCAAATTCTTCAAACGTCCAAATTCGTACAAACCTGCAAAATCGTGCAAAAGCATATGACATCCTTTCTGGATCAGGTGCTGGCGTTGGCGATGATTATGCATCAGGCTTTGGTTTCTCACGTGTACAATAAGCAGTTACAACTTTAAATGCCAAACAATCCCTTCAAAAATGTAGGGATTGTTTTTTTATGGTATATTTCTTTTAATCTGTAAAAAAGGGTGAAATTATGAACGTCGGCTCGATTATCAAATATTACCGCTCGAAAAACAATTTAACGCAATCTCAATTGGCAGATGGCATCTGTTCGATTTCTCATTTGAGCAAAATCGAATCCAATGCTTATTTGCCGCACGAATCCACTATCAAGGCATTGTTGTTGAAAATGGGCGTCCAATTGAACAAAGAACTGGAAAAGCATAAGCGGCTGGAAAAACTGCTCGGGAGATTTGTTGACTGCTCTCTTCATTACGATCTTGAAACCATGCGCAATTTGTACCAGCAGCTTGAAGTGGAAAATGATTATATACAATCCACCGGGTTGGTGAACCAGTACGAATTGTATAAATTCCGTTTTTATATTTATGACAATGACAGAGTCAAGGCAGAGCGGCAAAAAAAGCTGCTGGAGCGCATGAAAGCCTCTTTCTTGGCAGCAGAGCTTTGGGTACATCAGTTTTTTCAATCGCTGTACTTCTCGATGTTGGGAGACAACAGCCGTTCGCTCGAATTCCTAAACAACCTGGATTCGGGGATCCAAAGCATTCCTCAAAAGTTTGAAGGAGAATTTTATTATCAGAAGGCACGCATGCTGGTGCTGGCTGACCGCTATGAGTTGTCTGCGCATTACGCAGAACTGGCGGTACGATTTTTCCAGCTTCACCATAATTACATCCGGCTCCTGCATGCGCAAATGCTGTTGGCCATCAATTATACCCGGAGAAACTTGCTGGTACAGGCAGAAAGCATTTACGAAGTGCTGATCCGCAATACTCATTTGACTAAGCAATTGGAATTGCACAATCAAACACTCTACAACTACACCGAACTGTTGAAAACTAAAGGTGAGCATGGGGAAGCGCTGGAAATTCTGCATGCATTAAAAGACAAAATCACTCCTGACAGCTATTTCTACAAAGCCGTATTGTTGAGCCTGTTGGAAGCGATGGTTGAAACAGGTCAGAATGCCGCCTTGCTGATCGAGGAACTGAAAGCGATCAGCAATCCATTAGAGGATAAATACTTTCATATTTATGCCAATTACTTTGATAAAAGAAATTTTTCCCAACCAGATCTTTTGACCTATTCTGAGGAAAAAATGTTTCCATTTTTCAGAAAACATGGTTATATAAAGGAAACCAAAACTATTGCAGCTGAATTAGCAGCTTATTACCAAAAGCAAGAGGATTGGGAAAAAGCTTATTTTTACCAATCTTATCGGGAAGAGAATGGCGGTGAATTGAAATGATGAGAACAAAACTGTTTCTGCTATCAGCCCTGTCCACTGGTTTATTGGGTGTGATGGTCATCGGCGGTCCAAATATCCTGCCGCCAATTTAATCGATTCAATAAATAGCAGCTCAACTTTGAGCATTTTTCAGGCTACAGGCAAACTCATTCTAACTGAGTTTGCCTGTAGCTATTTTCATGGGAAAGCTCCCGCTGCCAGGAAGCATGGTGGTTTCTGTAACCAGCGATATCGTATGATGGAGGTAAGAAAGGGGAGAGGCATGTGTATAGCAAGAAGCAATATGTCTTTGACAATGAAAAGCCGGTGAAGGCAGAGATTCGTAATTATGGAAAGGCTGATTTTCCGGATTTGATTGCCGTTCAAAAGGAAAGTTTTCCGCCCCCATTCTCTTCAGATCTCTGGTGGAATGAACAACAATTAGCGAGTCATGTAGCTCTGTATCCCGAAGGAGCACTGTGCATTGAAGTTGAAGGAGAAGTAGTGGGTTCGATGACGGCATTGTTGACGGATTTTGATCCTGCTTATCCGGAGCACACATGGCAAGAGGCGACGGACAACGGCTATATACAAAACCATAAGGCGGATGGTGCGACATTGTATATCGTTGATATCTGTGTTCATCCGAAATACCGGTCGTTGAAATTGGGGCAGCTTCTGATGCAGGCGATGTATGAGCGAGTGGTGCACGATGGGCTGGAACGTCTGCTTGGCGGGGGCAGAATGCCCGGATACCATAATTATTCTGACCGGTTTACAGCCGAACAGTACGCAGAACAAGTCATCGGCGGAAAGCTGAAAGATCCCGTGATTTCGTTTCTTCTGCGTTGTGGGAGAACGCCGGTAGCAGTGGTGTCCAATTATGTAGAAGACAAAGAATCTGCCGATTACGCATTGCTGATGGAGTGGAAAAATCCATTTCGCCAGTAAAACTGGGTAGCTATAAAAAACAAGCCATAGAAATTATGGCTTGTTTTTTTATAGCTATAGATTATAACGAAACGCTTGAACGACAATGCCGTCATCAAGAGGAGCAAAGTCAAGTTGAGGTACACGCTGGAATCCCATTTTTTCATAAAGTGCAATGGCGTTTTCCATAAAACTGCCGGTATGGAGACCCACGAACTTTTGCCGGCGAATTTTAGAAATATCGATGCAATGCTCGACTAAAGTTTTGCCGACGCCTCGGGAACGGAATTCTGCACTGACAGCCAACATGCGGATTTCAGGATATTCAATCTTTTGGGTATCCCATCCATATGCAATGGACTCAGCTGGAAACAGGGCCACACTGCCAGCAATGTGGCCATCAATTTCTGCGACGAATACTTCAACACCAGGATCCTGGTCGTTGGTGGAAGCTAAATTGGCTTTCAGCATTTCCCAATGTTCTAGTGTAAGGACTTCTTTATATGGCTGATAGTAAGACAATCGTTGTTCTTTCAATAAAAAAAATTCACTGCTTTTAGCTTGTCGGATCAACACATGATCATCTCCTTTAGCTTGCACTTCTGATTCTTTTAAATTGTTCGGGGAATAACGTGATTCCAAGTGTGTTCATAAAAACGCGGATTCACTAATGCTTCAGGCAGTGAATGAAACTATATTGCTTTCATAAAGTTATTGTAGACAAGGTAATTATAAAGAAATATATTGCATACAGCAAGAAAGAAATTTAGAAGCTATTGATGAAACCGCATACATGTGTAAGTTATTTGACGATTATAAAAATAATGAAATTATTATTTTTTTATTCGTTGAATTCTGACAAATGTGCTCTATAATAAATAGAAAAGAAAGGATAGGATAATTATGAAAAAAGATTTGCGCATCAACAGTAAGGTTTTTAGTGAAGGGGCAATGAAAGCACCGAACCGTGCCATGCTTCGTTCAGTGGGTGTAACAGATGAAGATTTCAAGAAACCGATGATTGGTGTCGCGAGCACATGGAGCGAAGTGACACCGTGTAATATACATATTGACGACTTGGCGATCAGTGCAAAAAAAGGTGCTAGAGAAGCTGGGGGTGTCCCATTCATATTTAATACGATTACAGTGTCTGACGGAATTTCCATGGGAACCGAAGGCATGAAATATTCTCTTTCAAGCCGCGATGTGATTGCCGATTCGATTGAAACTGTAGTAGGGGCGGAAAGTTTGGATGGTTTAGTGGCCATCGGCGGATGTGATAAGAACATTCCGGGTTGCTTGATCGCCATTGCCAATTCAGAGGTTCCAGCTGTTTTTGTGTACGGTGGTACGATTGCGCCTGGACGCCACAATGGGCAGGATATCGACATTGTTTCGGTATTTGAGGGTGTCGGCCAGCATAATAATGGAGACATCAACGATGACACGCTTCGCAATATTGAATGCGGTGCTTGTCCAGGAGCAGGATCATGCGGCGGCATGTATACTGCAAATACTATGGCATCTGCGGCTGAAGCGATGGGCATGAGTTTGCCAGGGAGCGCTTCGAATCCGGCAGTATCTGCTGAAAAGCTGGCAGATTGTGAAAAAGCTGGAGCAGCAGTACATAACTTGCTTGAACTGGGAGTTTATCCGAAAGACATTATGACGAAAGAAGCGTTCGAGAACGCCATCACCGTTGTTATGGCGCTTGGCGGTTCAACAAATGCTATCTTGCACTTACTGGCTATTGCGCATGCTGCGGAAGTTGATTTGACAATCGACGATTTCAACCGCCTGCAGAAGACGGTTCCGCATTTGGCCGATTTGAAGCCGAGCGGCAAATACGTCATGCAGGACTTGCACGAGGTCGGCGGAGTTCAGGCAGTCATGAAAATGCTGCTTGAAGCAGGCTATATTCATGGGGATTGCATGACGGTCACAGGCAAAACAGTGGCTGAAAATCTGCAGGAGTCGCCTGGATTGCAGGAAGGGCAAAAAGTCATCATGCCTTTCGATAATCCGAAACGTAAAGATGGTCCACTGATCGTCCTGAAAGGAAATCTTTCGCCGAACGGCGCAGTAGCGAAAGTGTCCGGCGTAAAAGTGAAACGCCACACAGGTCCTGCTCGCGTTTATAATAACGAAAAAGAAGCAACGGCAGCCGTTATGGCCAATGAAATCAACGATGGAGACGTATTGGTCATCCGCTATGTAGGACCAAAAGGTGGTCCGGGAATGCCGGAAATGCTATCGGTATCTGCAATTCTGGTTGGTAAAGGCATGGGCGCATCCGTCGCTTTGCTGACTGATGGGCGTTTTTCAGGGGGAACCCATGGCCTTGTCGTTGGACATATTGCACCTGAGGCACAAGTTGGCGGGCCGATCGCCTTTTTACAGGAAGGCGATCTGGTGACAATCGATTCGGAGTTGCAGGAAATTTCCATGGATGTTTCCGAAGCAGAACTGGAAGAGCGACGTAAACAATGGGTAGCGCCACCGCTTCATAAAAAAGGCGTTCTTGGAAAATATGCACATAACGTGTCATGTTCTTCAAAAGGAGCAGTTACAGATTATTTGAATCGATAAGTTTACTCGGTGGGAGTTCACATTCCCGCTGAGTTATTCTGATCTAAATAGACGAAATATTGAATAAAATATTGTTTTGGAGCTGTGCTCTTATCATAGGCCTATCTTGCTTAATCTAATGATATTTCTGCTGGAAACTGAAGAAGTCAGCAGGATTATGAAATTGCTGATTACCAGTTAAATTAAAAAGCTCTATTCTGCAGGGGTTTATATTCCGCAGAAATGTAACGCACCATATGGACTTTCACGAGGAATGGATGCCCAACTTCCATAAGAGCATTCAATTCATCGGTAAAGCGCGATAAAAAAGGGGGAAGCAAAAGTATGGCAAAGAAGAAGTTCGGATTTATTTCGGTGATGATGGCCAGTGTTTTAGCATTAACGGCATGTGGAGGTTCCGATAGCAGTTCATCTTCAGAAGAAGGAAGCTCAGGAGAAACCTATGTCCTTCAAGCTGGACATTCGCTGCCAGATGACCACCCTTACCATATCGGCTTTTTAGAGATGGCTGAAGCGGTAGAAGAACGTACAGATGGCCAAGTGACAATTGAAGTGTTTGCGAACAGTGAGATTGGTGCGGAACGTGAGTTGACTGAAGGAATGGGACTGGGGACAGTCGATTTGGTGGTCTCTTCAACCGCACCAGTCACTAACTTTGTGCCGGAGTTGGGCGTATTGGATGTGCCATTCCTTTTTCAAGATCGTGAATCCGCAGTAGAGGTTCTCGAAGGCGACATTGGAGACGAGTTATTCGCCAAAATGGAGGAAAACGGCATTATCGGCTTATCATGGGGAGAAAATGGCTATCGCCACATCACCAATGCAGTACGTCCAGTTGAAACTCCTGAAGATTTGAAAGGCCTGAAGATTAGAACACAAGAAAATGAGATCCATCTAGCTGCTTTTGAAGCATTAGGTGCGCAACCGACACCGATGGCTTGGACTGAAGCGATTACAGCTTTGCAACAAGGGGTTGTTGATGCACAGGAAAATCCGGCAATTGTCGCAGATCAGTTCAGTCTTTACGATGCCAATCAGAAATATATGAGTTTAACAGGACATGTTTATTCCGTTGCCATCTATATGATGAGCCAGCAAACATACGACGAACTGCCTGAAGATTTGCGTGACATCGTTGTCGAAGAGGGGCAAAAAGCAGGAGCGAAAGAACGTGATTTGATTGTCGAAATGGAGAAGGAATCCATTCAGAACTTGAAAGATAACGGCGTGGAAATCATCGAAGACATCGACACTGCACCTTTCCAGGAAGCGGTTCAACCGGTTTATGAAACCATCGAGCACCAGGATCTGCTCAATGAAATTCTGGAAGCCCAATAACTGAACGAGGAAAACTTTTAACAGAAGTTTTCTTTATCTTTATTGTTCGTTAAAGCAAGGGGATATAAGGAAATCTGAAAAAGAGAGAATCCATTCTCTCTTTTTTCTATCGGGGGAAAGGCGATGAATAAATTAGTCGATTACATGAACTGGGGCATTAAGCACATATTGAACCTTTTGATGGCTTTGTTGGTCGTTGTGGTTTTTCTGCAGGTGATTTTCCGCTTTGCACTTGATTCACCGCTTGCCTGGACTGAAGAATTGGCACGTTACAGCTTGATTTGGCTGACTTTTTTAGGAGCAGCTTATGCAATGTCTTCAAAGGCGCACATCGGGATGGAATTTTTTGTGAATTTATTTAGCCTCTCTATCCGCAAAGCACTCTACATCATCGCGACATTTGCCAGTCTGCTTTTTTTCCTGTTGATGGTAATAGAAGGCTATGACTTGGCGATGCAAGGGATGTCACAATTATCGCCGGTGTTACGAATTCCTATGGGGATGATTTATATGGTCATTCCAGTGAGTGGTGCGATTTTAATTATCAATATGGCCTCGCAGTTTTCAAAAGACTTTAAAAGCGGGGGTGTCTGAAGATGGCATTGGTACTGTTTATCTTATTGATGGTGTTATTTTTAATAAATGTTCCAATTGCAGTAGCTCTTGGGCTTGCTTCTACTCTTGTCTTCTTTCTCGATGGCAATGTATCGTTGATTGTGATCATTCAACGGATGTTCAACTCTGTAGATTCATTCCCTTTGATGGCTATTCCCTTCTTTATTTTGGCAGGGAAATTGATGGAAAGCGGAGGGATCTCCCAGCGTTTGATTCATTTGGCCAATGTTATTTTCGGCCGTGTCAAAGGGGGACTAGGCATTGTCTCAATTGTCGCTTGTGCGTTTTTTGCGGCTATTTCAGGTTCGGCTGCTGCCACTACAGCAGCAGTCGGAGCATTGATGATTCCGGCAATGGTCAATAAAGGCTACGACAAAAGTTTTGCAACAGCAATCCAAGCTGCAGGGGGAACTATCGGCATTATGATTCCGCCGAGTGTGCCGCTCGTCCTTTATGGAGTAGCAGCCGGTGTTTCGGTGAGTGACTTATTTATCGCTGGAATTGTTCCTGGACTGTTCGTTATGGTGTCGCTCATTCTGTTGGTTTATTTGATCTCTTTGAAAGAAGGGTATGGCGGAGGCGAAAAATTCGGCTTCAAAGATTTCTTTAAAGCGTTTTTCGATGCTTTCTTGGCCTTGATGATGCCGGTCATCATATTAGGCGGGATTTATGGGGGGATCTTCACTCCGACGGAAGCAGCCGTTGTGGCAGTTGTCTACGGATTGATTGTCGGGATCTTTATCTACCGGGAAATCAAATTTAAAGACCTTATCCATATATTTTCTTCCTCCGTCGTGGTGACAGCGGTCATTATGTTCATCATTGCGGGAGCTTCCGTATTCGGCTATTACTTGACGCGGCAACGGATTCCAGCTGAATTGACCGAGCTGATGCTCGGGGTTACCGAGAATTGGATCATCGCTTTATTGATCATTAACTTGTTATTGCTGATCTGCGGCGTTTTCCTTGAAACTTCAGCTGCCATCATCATTTTAACGCCGATTCTCGTGCCGATCGCCAGTGCCCTGGGCATTGACTTGGTCCATTTCGGAATCATTATGATTGTCAACCTTGGAATTGGATTCATTACACCGCCAGTAGGCGTCAATTTATTTGTTGCAGCCAATATCGCAGGAACAAAATTCGAAAGTCTCTTGAAAGCGATTGTTCCGTTTATTCTGATCATGATTGTAGATGTCATTATAATTTCGTTTATTCCAGGGATCAGCTTATTCCTTCTTGGAGATTAACTAATTGGGGGAGAGTTTATGACAACGTATAAAATAGCGGTTCTTCCGGGGGATGGAATCGGACCGGATGTAACTGCCGAAGCTATCAAAGTGCTGGAAGCGCTGAAACAGCAGGATCCTGATTTTAAAATCGAATTTCGGCCATTCGAATGGGGCAGTGAGTATTATTTGGAACACGGTCGGATAATGCCGGAAGATGGGTTGGATCAATTGAAAAGTTTTGATGCCATTTTATTTGGAGCAGTGGGAGATAAGCGGGTGCCGGATGAAATCACCATTTGGGAATTGATTATGCCCATTCGGAAAAACTTTCAGCAATATGTCAATATGCGCCCCATCAGACGCTTGGCGGGTATTGAATCTCCTTTGAAAAATGAACAGCCCATTGATTTTATGGTATTTCGTGAAAATGCGGAAGGAGAGTATTCAAATATCGGGGGACGGCTTTATCAACAGCAGTCCCAAGAAATGGCCATTCAAAACACTGTCATTACGAAGCAAGGTGTAGAACGCATCGCTAAATATGCCTTTGAATATGCCAGAAAAAACAATAAATCAAAAGTGACAAGCGCCACGAAATCCAATGCCATTATCCATTCGATGAAGTTATGGGATGAAGTCGTGAAGGAAGTAGCAGAAGACTATGGCGAGATTGAACTCGAAAGCAATTTTATCGATGCGCTGGCAGCTTATTTCGTGATGCGTCCGGAATCGTTTGAGGTAGTGGTGGCGTCGAATCTATTCGGAGACATATTGACGGATCTTGGAGCTGCTTTAGTAGGGGGCTTAGGTGTTTCGCCGTCAGGCAACATCAATCCGGACCGGACATTTCCTTCCATGTTTGAAGCGATTCATGGATCAGCACCGGATATTGCTGGAAAAGGAATCGCTAATCCGATTGCACAAATTTGGTCAGCCGCTCTAATGCTGGATCATCTGGGACGGCCGGATCTATCCACGGCAATTGTCGATGCCATTGAACAAGTATTGCAAGAAGGCCGGGTACTGACGCCGGACTTAGGCGGAACTTCAACGACGCAGGAGCTTGGCTCGGCGATCGCGGAAAAGGTTCAACAGCTGATTGTTAAATAGAAGCGGAGGATATCAAATGAATGTAAATGAGAAAGTGGCGATTGTAACAGGCGCAGGAGGCGGAATGGGAAAAGTGGTTGTCGAACAATTTCTTGAACAAGGCGCAAAAGTGGCGGGAATCGATATTCAAACTGCCGGCCTAGCCGAACTGGAATCTCGATATCCTGAACAATTGCTGGTTATACAAGGAAATTTGGCAGACGAGGAAAGTGTCGAATCGGCTATAAAAAAAACAGCGGAAACTTTCGGTCAGATTGACGTATTGGCCAATGTCGCCGGCATTGCCCAAGCGGCAACAGATATCGAAAAAGTTTCATTGAAAGACTGGGAGCGTATCATGTCCATCAATTCGACAGCGGTCTTTTTAACTTCCCGAGCGGTTGTACCTTATATGAAACAGCAAAAAAACGGATCCATCATCAACATCGCATCGGTGTCCGTGGATCGGCCAAGACCAGGATTGAATGCATATGTAGCTTCTAAGGGAGCAACGATTTCTTTGACGAAAGCGCTGGCGATTGAATTGGCTCCGTATAACATACGGGTCAATGCCATCAATCCAGGGCCAGCCGATACTAAAATGCTGGGTGAATTCACCACAGCCGGCGGCAATGAAGGCGAAGCAAAAGAAAATATTTTCCGTAAAAGTGTGCCCCTCGGTGAATTGATTACACCTGAGGCTATTGCCAATTGTGTTCTATACTTAAGTTCTGATTTGGCGAAAATGATGACGGGCAGCGTAGTGAACGTTGATGGAGGACGCGGAATTTAATTGGAAAGAGGTGAAAAACGTGAAAAAACAACAGATGTATATCAATGGCCAGTGGCTGGACAGTGCCGAAGAGGAATATTTTGAAACAATAAATCCGGGTACCGGCGAAGTGCTGGCGCAAATTCCAAGAGGCAAAAAACAGGACGTGGACGCAGCGGTCCAAGCGGCACGCAACCGGTTTGAATCAGAGGAATGGCAATCCTTTCCACCGATTGAAAGAGGGAGGATTCTGCATAAAGTGGCTGACGCATTGAGGAGAGATGCGGAAGAAATCGCTTTGCTGGAGACCTTGGATACCGGAAAACCATTAACGCAGGCGCGTAAAGATGTAGAGGCATCGGCGCTGTATTTCGAGTACTATGCAGGAATGGCGGATAAAATTTTCGGGGAAACCATACCAGTTCAACCGGGGATTCTGGATTATACCTTGCGGGAGCCGATTGGCGTTACTGCCCATATCATTCCTTGGAATTATCCGCTGCAGATCATTTCCCGCTCAACGGCGGCTGCGATTGCAACCGGCAATACCGTTGTTGCCAAACCAGCGGAAGATACCCCGTTGACTGCCATTAAACTGGCGGAGATCTTTGATAAAACTGCTCTGCCGAAAGGCGTATTCAATTTGGTGACAGGTTATGGTTTTGAAGCAGGGTCGGCAATTTCCGAACATCCGGATGTTGACCACATTACCTTCACGGGTTCTGTCCAAACAGGATCGGCCGTCATGATGGGTGCGGCTAAAAATGTAAAGCCGGTGACGTTGGAGTTGGGCGGGAAATCACCGAACCTCATCTTCGAAGATTGTGATCAGGAAGAAGCGGTGGATTGGGTTGTGCGGTCCATCATTCAAAATGCGGGACAAACCTGTTCAGCGGGCTCACGTCTTCTGGTGCAGCAATCGATTAAGGATGAATTCCTGAAAAAAGTTGTAGCAAAAATGCAGGCGATCCAAATCGGAAAAGGAGTAGATGACCCTGACTTGGGCCCGATTTTAAATGAAAAACAATTCAACCGAATTCTGGAGTTCATGGATGTCGCCAATAAAGAAGGGGCAACTTTCCTAACAGGAGGACAGCGGCAGGAAACTGCCGGCCTTGAAAACGGCTACTTTTTCCAGCCGACCGTCATCGATGGCCTGGCTCCGAAAAGCTATGTCGCGCAGGAAGAGATTTTTGCGCCGGTGGTTGCTGCCTTTTCATTTGATACAGAGCAGCAGGCGATTGATCTGGCTAATGGCACAGACTATGGATTGGTAACAGGAATTTGGACAAAAGATGGAGCGCGGGCCCATCGTATAGCCAGCAAAATTCGTGCAGGCCAGGTGTTCATCAATAATTACGGTGCAGGCGGCGGGGTTCAAATGCCATTTGGCGGCTATAAGAAAAGTGGATTTGGCCGTGAAAAAGGGCTCGAAGCTTTGCGCAATTACACCATCTTGAAAAATGTAGCGCTGAAGTACTAACGCATGGAATTGGAAAAGGGATGCCCTCTGTGTAGAGGACATCCCTTTGTTTGTTTAAGGTAACTATAATTTATTTTGACTCAATTTTTCAACCCGTGTTATCGGGGAATCATTTCCATTGAAAGTGTTACTTCCAGTACCGCGGTCATTGTTCCACTGGTTGCTTTCTAACTTAAGCAACGTAAACCCTACCTTCTTTTACGTCCTTGCGATCCTTAAATCGCGCCAGTGTGAATAAGTATTCTCAAAAACTTCTATAGTAGAATGCCAGATTATCAAAATTTACCAGTTACCTTTGTGTTAACTAGTTCAGTATCTCACATTTATTCATGGGTGTCAAAGAGTTAGTCTGCAGGATGCTTACCAAAACTGTATAACACGAAATCGATTGCCTTTTGGTCATATGCCCTCAAACCAATTAAAAAGCAGGCAAATAGCTTTTATTTATTGTCACACCAGTATTGGTGTATAATTGTAGGCATTACGGATGCGGAAGAAGGAGATTCTTATGGATAAGCATTATACGGATGACAGTTTGGCGCTACATACAGATTTATATCAAATCAATATGTCGGAAGCTTATTGGGCAGATGGCATGCACAATCGGAAAGCGGTATTTGAATTGTTTTTCCGCAAATTGCCGTTTGGCAATGGCTATGCACTTTTTGCTGGGTTGGAACGTGTGCTGGATTATTTAAAGAACTTCAAGTTTACAGAAAGTGATTTGAAATATTTACACGAAGAGCTGGGCTATAAAGAAGATTTTATTGCGTATTTACGTACCATTCGATTTACGGGTACTGTTTATTCGGTTGTTGAAGGTGAATTGGTTTTCCAAAACGAAGCGTTGATTCGTGTGGAAGCTCCGCTTGTCGAAGCGCAGTTGATCGAAACGGCCTTATTAAACATCGTCAATTACCAAACTTTGATTGCGACGAAAGCGAGTCGCATCAAGCAAATTGTGAAAAAAGAAAAGGTAATGGAATTTGGAACAAGACGCGCACAGGAAATGGACGCGGCTATTTGGGGAACGCGTGCAGCTTACATTGGCGGTCTTGAAGCGACCAGTAATGTACGTGCAGGGAAAAAATTCGGAATTCCGGTAGCAGGAACGCATGCCCATTCAATGGTGCAGGCTTACAAAGATGAATACGAAGCATTCCATGCATACGCAAAGCGACATAAAAACTGCGTCTTTTTAGTCGATACATACGATACCTTGAAATCAGGCCTGCCCATTGCCATAAAAGTGGCACAGGAACTTGGCGACCAGATCAACTTCCAGGGAATTCGCCTGGACAGTGGAGATATTGCTTTCTTATCTAAAGAGGCAAGAAAAATGTTGGATGCGGCCGGTTTCCCTGACGCTGAAGTCGTAGTATCCAATGATTTGGATGAATACACAATACTGAACTTGAAAGCGCAAGGCGCACGTGTTGATGCATGGGGAATTGGGACAAAGCTGATCACTGCTTATGACCAGCCGGCTCTGGGCGCTGTTTATAAACTTGTGGCTATTGAAAATGAAAACGGCGAAATGGAAGATACCATTAAAATTTCGGGAACTGCAGAAAAAGTTACTACACCCGGATTGAAAAACGTTTACCGAATCATAGATAGGGAAAATGGGAAATCAGAAGGTGATTACATTGCCATGCAAGATGAAGATCCTGCTTCTGAGGAGCGCTTGAAAATGTTCCATCCAGTCCATACATTTGTCTCGAAATTTGTAACGAATTTCGATGCAGTCAACATTCATCAGAAAGTCATTGAAAATGGTGAAGTTATCTATGACAATCCAAGCCTTAAGGAAATGCAGCTCTACGGGATTCAAAACATGGAACTGTTATGGGATGAATACAAGCGCTCATTGAACCCTGAGGAATATCCAGTAGATCTCAGCCAGAAATGTTGGGACAATAAGATGAAGAACATTCAAGAGGTTCGGCAGGCGGTTCATGACTATATCGGAGACTGAGGAGGAGTCAAATGTCTACTTTACAGCAGCAAATCATTGAAGAGCTGAAAGTTCAGCCTTCCATTCAAGCAAAAGAAGAAATCGAGCGTACCGTTTCATTTTTGAAAGAATACCTGAAGCACCATTCGTTTTTAAAAGGATATGTATTGGGGATTTCTGGTGGACAAGATTCTACATTAGTTGGAAAGATGGCTCAGATGGCTGTCGATCAGTTGAATGAAGAAACAGGAGATAATACGTACGGATTTTACGCAGTGCGATTGCCGTACGGCGTCCAATTCGATGAACACGATGCGAAAGATGCGCTGGAATTTATTCAGCCGACGAAAGTGTACACCATTAATATCAAAGAAGCTGTTGATGCCAGTGACCGCGCGTTGGAAGCGGCCGGTATTGAATTGACCGATTTTATTAAAGGCAACGAAAAAGCGCGTGAACGGATGAAAGCCCAATATTCAGTAGCGGCGATGCATAATGCAGTTGTATTGGGAACTGATCATGCAGCGGAAGCCATCACTGGATTTTACACGAAATTCGGAGATGGCGCTGCTGACGTGACGCCGTTAGTCCGTCTAAATAAACGTCAAGGGCGGGCAATGCTGAAGGAACTCGGTTCTCCGGAACACCTGTACACGAAAATCCCGACTGCGGATCTGGAGGAAGACAAACCCGCAATTCCAGATGAAGTGGCTCTTGGATTAACCTACGACATGATCGATGATTATTTGGAAGGCAAAAAGATCCCAACAGATGCTCAGGAAAAATTGGAAGGTTATTATTTGAGAACGCAGCATAAACGTCATTTGCCGATTACAATATTTGATGATTTTTGGAAAAAGTGAAGAACAGCAGGGATCCTTTGGGAGTCCCTGCTTTTTCTTTGGGAAAAAGGTCCGATGAAACAATCCGTGTAGTTGAGTTCTTGTCCATTATTCGTTATGATTACGATAAGATTGTGACAATTCAAACATTTTCTGATTTATATTGGGGGAACCATAGATGAACGCAAAAGAGCGATTGGAACAGGTAATTGATAATATCGAAAAAGTCATCATCGGCAAACGCAATATTGCTGAACTCAGCATTGTCGCGATGCTGTCGCATGGCCATGTCCTGCTTGAGGATGTTCCCGGTGTTGGAAAAACGATGTTGGTCCGTGCATTGGCAAAATCTGTAGGAGCAGATTTTAAGCGCATACAATTCACACCCGATCTTCTTCCATCGGACGTAATCGGTGTCTCCATTTATAACCCGAAAGACATGGAATTCCATTTTAGGCCCGGTCCAATTATGGGCAACATCATTTTAGCCGATGAAATCAACAGAACCTCCCCGAAAACACAATCTTCCCTACTCGAAGCGATGGAAGAAGCTTCTGTGACCATTGATGGTGTCACAATGCAGATTCCTAAACCATTCTTTGTCATGGCCACACAAAACCCTATCGAATATGAAGGGACCTATCCGTTGCCGGAAGCGCAGCTCGACCGCTTTTTGCTGAAAATCAAGATGGGGTATCCTACGCCTAAAGAAGAAATGGAAGTGTTGAACCGCGCGCAGTCTGCTGCTCCGATTGAAGAACTGACTTCCGTCATTTCGCTCAATGAATTGCTGGAACTGCAGGAACAGGTGAAGACGATCAAAGTGGACGAAACCATCCGCAGCTACATTGTTGATTTGTCCAGACAGACCCGTCAAGATTCCTATGTTTATTTGGGGGTAAGCCCGCGTGGATCCATCGCACTCATGAAAGCTTCCCAAGCCTATGCTTTATTGAAAGGACGAAATTACGTAACGCCTGATGATGTGCAATATTTGGCGAAGTTTGTTTTCGGCCATCGCATCATGCTGCGGTCGGAAGCCCGTTATGATGGAATAACCGCCGAAGAAATTACTGAACGTATTTTAGCGAAAACCCGTGTGCCTGTCCAAAGGCTTGTTGGCCAATGAATCGGTTGAAAAAAATTACGGGTCTTTCAGGCCGGCTGATTCTTGTGGTGTTCTTTCTTTTCCTTACTTTTTCTTTTGCCATGTTTCAAGGAGGATTTGTCAGCTGGTTCATTTTTTATATGGCGCTGCCATTTATTGTGTATTCAATTTTGCTTACTTTCTATCCTTTGCAGGACGTTGAAGCCAATCGGGAAATACATACTGCCCAGGTTAGACAAGGGGGGGATTTTTCCGCCACTACCACGATTTACCGAAAGTACCCTTTCCCTTTGCTTTATACAGTGGTAAGCGAACAAACCAATTCGCCTTCCTTGAATAAGAGGTTGGCTGGCCAACAGCAAAAAATGATTGTCCCTGGATTTCGGAAAAAGGTTTCCTGGACATATGCTGTGGAGCAGATGCCGAGAGGTGAGCATGTGTTGGAGGGTGTTCATCTGGAAATTGCTGATTTTTTTGGGTGGGTGAAAAAAAGCCGCCTTTTGCCGATTCAACAAACGGTGCTAGTGTATCCAAATACTGTAGAAATCGCTTATCGTCCCATGGAATCCCGTTATGATCAAGGATCGACGGCTGCTCCTTTTACGCTGGTAAAAGATACCACCATGGCAAGCGGAATCCGTGATTATCAGCCAGGGGACCGAGTGTCCTGGATTCATTGGAAATCATACGCGCGTACCCAAACTTTGCGGACGAAAGAATTCGAAGACCGCCAGTCGCAGGACTTATTTTTGCTGGATGACCGCAGAAATTCAGAAAAATTCGAGTCGCAGGTGGAGCTTGTGGCATCAATCCTGCAGTCAATCGTCCGCGCCAATTCGAGCGTCGCGTATCTATCGGTCGGACACACTCGAAATTATTTCCCGATTATCCAAACCGAAGAGCATTTGCAGCGGGTCATGTATCATTTAGCCAAAGTACAAGATGACTTGGATAAGCCGGCAGAACAGGCCATTGGCCGCGAGCTTCAGCGGATGAATACATCAAGTTTGCTCTACGTGACCAGCGAATTGTCGGTAGATATGGTTCAGGCCATCCGAAAAAATGCGAAAAGCCTCAGCAATTGTACCTGTCTGGTCATCGCCAATAAAGGTGAACCTTTAAGTAAAAAAGATGAAGACGTGCACCAGTTTGCCCGCTCGAAAGGATTTATTGTCAGGCGTGTGAGTCCAGAGAACTTTGCAGCGGTGTTTACGGAGGTGAGCAGACAATGACTTCCATAAGAAAAAACAAACTGTTCATGGCTGTTTTGTATGTGCTGGTTTTTCTGATGCTTGCCGAATGGCTGACGCCCGTCATTGTGCTGACTGAAACGGGCCATAAAGCATTGTTTCTGTTTTTCATCGCTGTCGGTTTATTAATGGCTTTCTTGAGAGCGCCTTGGTGGTTTTCAGGACCCATCAAGATTCTCTATATTCTCTGGTTCATTGTCTACGTCTATACAGGGGATTTGTTCTTTACCGGCGAAGCCATTTCATTTCTCCGAACGGATTTCAGTGTTAATTTTACTGCTCTGATGTCTCAAAATTGGGCACAGACAACGGATGTTTTCCGTACGGTATTATTTTTCACTTTATTATGGATGGCTATTTATTTGATTCATTACTGGGTAAGTTTCAGATTAAGCATCTTTTTATTTTACTTGCTGACGGTCATTTTCATAGCAGTCCTGGATACGTTCAGCCCTTATTCCGGAGACGCGGCAATTGTCCGCATCATGGTGATTGGCCTGCTTTTAGCCGGATTATTGCATTTGGCCCGTTGGATGGAAGGGCACCGCATTCTGGAGCGGACAGATAAATTGGCCGCCTTTGCCGTGCCCCTGGTTTTATTGGTGGCAGTATCGACGGCTTTAGCCTTGTACCTGCCTAAAGCCGGACCGATTTGGCCTGATCCTGTGCCGTTTTTCACTTCATTCTCCGGACAAGGAGGTGCGGGGATGGGTGGCAATGTCGGCCGTATCGGATACGGAGTCGATGATTCGCGTCTCGGTGGATCCTTTATTGGTGACGATACTGTGGCTTTTCATGCAGAGGTATCAGAAGGGCAGTACTGGAAAGTCGAGTCGAAAGATGTGTACACGACAAAAGGATGGGAATTAACCGAAAACGTAGATGAGTCCATCTTCTATGGCAATGACGAAACGGTTGATACCGGCTTTGATCCGGCTGAAGAAGAAATGGATTTGGCTATCTTGTCGATGGAGCAAGATTTTCCGTTTGTTCTTTATCCTTATGGGACTGCTTCTTTTTTCATGGAAGAATCACCGGATTATCAATACAGCCCGGCAGATCAACGATTTGAAACCTATCAAAATGGACGGGAATTCGAGCCTGAAGTTTATGAAATAGCTTTCAATGAGCCCAGTTATAGCTTAACTGCATTACGGGAAACGAGCGATGAAGATTTAGCGGAGCTGTCGGGCGATTTCGACCGTTTCCTGCAATTGCCCGATGAACTGCCGGAACGCGTCAGAGATCTGGCTGCTGAAATTACGGCAGGGGCAGAAACTGTCTATGATAAAACACGTGCTGTAGAACGTTATTTCAGTATCTCCGGATTTGAATACAGTCAATCCGATATTCCTGTACCTGAAGCTGATCAGGATTATGTAGATCAGTTCCTATTTGAAACCAAAAGAGGGTATTGCGATAATTTTTCCAGTTCCATGGTAGTGATGCTGCGTTCTTTGAATATTCCTGCCCGTTGGGTCAAAGGCTTCAATGAAGGAGAACTGATCGGTACCACTGGCGAGATTGATACGTATCAAGTGACGAACAATAATGCCCATTCTTGGGTAGAGGCCTATATGCCTGGGGTCGGGTGGATGCTGTTCGAACCAACTATCGGCTTTACTGGCGCTGCTTCCATCGATTTCGATTTAGAGCTGGATGCGGAAGATCCGGTACAGCCTGAACCAGAAGAACTTCCCCTTGAAGATAATCCTCAAACAGCTGAGGAAGAAGAAACGGCTGTTGCAGCCGGTCCTTCATTTGGAGATCGCGTTGCAGATTTCATTTCAAAAAATCGCGGGAAATTGATTTGGGGATTGCTTGGAGTGAGTGTTGCTGCATCCGTTCTCTTTAAAATTCGTCGTAAATGGATGCCCAAGCTACTGGTTTCCTATTACCGGAAAAGCGGCGGTGGGAGTGGGCAATTTGAAAAAGCGTATTTGCGGCTTTTGAAGCAATTGGATTTGTATGGCATCCATAGAAATCCGGGCCAAACCTTGAAATCCTATGCCGCATACATTGATTCGTTTTTTGGGACACGGGAAATGACTGAGCTGACCGAAGCATATGAACGTGCAGTTTATGGAGACAATGCTGAATCTGTTGACTGGCTTGAGTTAAGGGAAAGTTGGGAAAATTTAATCAATCGGACAAGCGGTTGATTTTACAGCATGTAGCTTGTACAATTGAGAAAATTAAAGATTACAGGTGCCCTCATATATGTCCGGTGATATGGATCGGATGTCTCTACCAAGTCCCCGGAAATGACTTGACTATGAAGGTGGATGACGCATGCTTTTTGACATGTGCATTCGCCTTTTTGATGTAGAGCAGAAGAACGCGAGGTCCAATTTTCGCGTTCTTTTGCTATTTTGAGACCTGAATTGAATAGAAGAGGTGAAGGTTTTGCCAGTTAGTCCAATGTTGAAAGAACAGAAAAAAATCGTCGTTTTGGATTTCGGAAGTCAATACAATCAGTTGATCACTCGCCGCATCCGTGAAATTGGTGTTTATAGTGAGCTGCATCCACATACTGTCACAGCTGAAGAAATCAAAGATATGAACGCTACGGGGATCATTTTCTCTGGCGGCCCGAATTCTGTTTACGATAAAAACGCTTTTTCTATCGATGAAGCGATTTTTGAAATGGGCTTGCCGATTTTGGGGATTTGCTATGGCATGCAGCTGATGGCGTTGCACTTGAAAGGAAATGTGGAGAAATCCCAAAACCGCGAGTACGGTAAAGCAGAGCTTAAGTTGACGAAAGAGAGCAAGATTTTCAAAGACCTTCCGGAAGAGCAGATTGTCTGGATGAGCCACGGTGACTTGGTCACTGCTGCACCTCCGGGATTTGATGTGATTGGAACAAGTGCTGGCTGTCCGATCGCTTCAATGGCTGACGAAAGCCGCGGATTCTACGGTGTTCAATTTCACCCGGAAGTGCGTCACTCGATTTATGGAAACGATCTTCTGCGCAAGTTCGTCTACGACGTTTGTGGCATGACTGATGACTGGTCGATGGAAAATTACATCGATTTGGAAATTGAAAAGATTCGTGAAGAAGTCGGCGACAAAAAAGTTCTTTGCGCACTTAGTGGTGGAGTAGATTCATCCGTAGTGGCTGTGTTGATTCATAAAGCGATTGGTGATCAATTGACGTGCATGTTCGTGGATCACGGTTTACTTCGCAAAGGAGAAGCCGAGAGCGTTATGAAAACTTTTGCTGACGGATTCAACATGAACGTCATCAAAATCGATGCACGCGACCGCTTCATGAAAAAACTTGAAGGCGTTACGGATCCAGAGAAAAAACGCAAAATTATCGGCAATGAATTTATCTATGTCTTTGATGACGAAGCTTCGAAGTTGGAAGGCATGGATTTCCTTGCACAAGGAACTTTGTACACCGATATCATCGAAAGTGGAACAACAACTGCACAAACCATCAAATCTCACCACAACGTAGGCGGATTGCCTGATGACATGCAGTTTAAATTGATCGAGCCATTGAATACATTATTCAAAGATGAAGTACGTGTTCTAGGGACAGAGCTCGGCATGCCGGACGAAATTGTTTGGCGCCAGCCATTCCCAGGTCCTGGCCTAGGCATCCGCATCATGGGGGCTGTCACTGAAGAAAAATTGGAGATTGTCCGTGAATCCGATTGGATTTTACGCGATGAAATCAGCAAAGCTGGTCTCGATCGTGATATTTGGCAATACTTTACTGTGTTGCCGGATCTGCGCAGTGTAGGTGTTATGGGCGATGCCCGGACGTACGATTACGCTATCGGTATCCGTGCAGTCACATCAATTGACGGAATGACTTCTGACTGGGCACGCATCCCTTGGGAAGTGCTTGAGAAAATCAGTGTCCGATTGGTCAACGAAGTCGACCACATCAACCGTGTACTGTATGACATTACGAGCAAGCCACCTGCAACTATTGAATGGGAATAAACTACAAAGGATGTCAGCTAACTAAGCTGGCATCCTTTTTTTACGAACTTTATTTGCATATTTTATATAAATGTTCGTGTTTAATCTTGTTAATTTATTTTATACATGATATATTACAAATGAAATTAAATAAGCTTGTCGTATAATGTCGGGGATATGGCCCGAAAGTTTCTACCGAGTTACCGTAAATGACTCGACTACGATTTTAATCCGCTCAAGTGAAGAGTAGGGTGCCTTTCAGTTTTCAAGTGAAAGGATAAATCGAACGCATACGGCAATCTGCTGTATGCGTTTTTCTTTTGTAGAATTTATACGCAGGCATTCGGAGGAATCAGAATGAAAAAGTATTTTCAGTTTGAAGAACTGGGGACGAATTACCGCCGCGAAATTATCGGAGGTTTAACAACATTTTTAGCGATGGCTTATATACTTGTCGTCAACCCGTTGACGTTAACGCTGGAATCAGTTCCGGATCTTGATGATGCTTTACGGATGGATTACGGCGCTGTCTTTATGGCGACAGCTTTGGCTGCAGCGATTGGTTGTCTGGTTATGGGGATCCTGGCAAAGTATCCAATTGCGCTTGCTCCAGGAATGGGTTTAAATGCATTCTTTGCTTATACGGTTATTCTGACTTATGGGATTCCATGGCAAACAGCTTTGACAGGCGTACTGTTTTCCGGTCTTATATTTATTCTCATTACGTTAACCGGTCTTCGCGAATTGATCATCAATGCTATCCCTGCTGAATTGAAATATGCGGTAGGTGCCGGCATTGGGCTTTACATTACATTTATCGGGTTTCAGAATGCGGGAATTATTGTGGGCAATCCCGATACCTTGGTCGGGCTCGGAGATCTTTCGGCTGGCTCAGCGTTGCTGGCGATCTTTGGTTTGGTGGTCACAGTCATTTTTATGGTCCGCGGCGTTCAAGGCGGAATCTTTTTTGGAATACTGATTGCAGCAATAGTTGGAATGATTTTCGGAGTCGTCAATTTGCCGAGCGCTATTGTAGATTTCAACGTACCGAGCATGGCGCCGACTTTTGGTGTAGCGCTTGAGCCGATTTTCAACGACTTCGGTTCATTGATGAACATTCAGTTCCTTGTAGTAGTATTGACTTTCCTCTTCGTCGATTTCTTTGATACAGCTGGCACATTAGTAGCTGTAGCCAATCAGGCAGGGTTAATGAAAGACAATAAACTGCCGAGAGCGGGCAAAGCGCTGATGGCTGATTCAATTGCTACAGTAAGTGGAGCAATTTTCGGAACGTCAACAACAACTTCCTATATTGAATCCACTTCAGGAGTTGCGGCTGGTGCCCGTTCAGGATTCGCCGCTGTTGTTACTGGCCTGCTTTTCCTGGTTTCGATTTTCTTTTACCCACTGCTTGAAGTGATCACAAGTGCAGTCACAGCACCAGCATTAATCATTGTAGGTGTATTGATGGTTTCGGCTTTAGGGAAAATAGATTGGACGAGATTTGAAATTGCCGTTCCAGCGTTTCTGACGATGATTGCTATGCCTCTTGGTTATAGTATTGCCACAGGGATCGCAATCGGTTTTATCTTCTACCCGATTACGATGATTGTAGCTGGGAAAGGGAAGCAAGTTCATCCTATTATGTATGGGTTGTTTGTGATTTTCATTCTCTATTTCATTTTCATAGCGTAAGCAAAAAAAGTCTGCCGGTTTTAACGGCAGGCTTTTTCTTTTTAAGTTGACTGAATTTCTGAGCTTTCTACTATATAGAAGGAGCTTTAAATCTATTGAGGTTTTAATTGAGGAAAGTTTATTGGAAAATAGGTTTGAAGACTTAGAAGCTGAAGATTTTAGAGGGCTTTCTATAGAAGGAATTTCAATTGCGGACCAGCTGTGGGAAGCTATTGAAAGTTAGGGGGAAGATTGAATGTAAAGAGTGGATTTCCTTTCAAATTTGTAACGTTTTTGTAATCTTTTTATTAAGAATTTTCTGTTATAATAAAGTTGTGCGAAAATCTATTTTATAGTGTTGACTCTTAAATGCAAGCATGGTATATTAATTGAGTCGCAAGTGAGCGCGACAAACTGAACCTTGAAAACTGAACAGCAAAACGTCAACATACAGCAACGGCCGTTGAACGCGGCCCGCGCAAAACTTACTGATCAGCTCAAG